>NZ_JBGQOM010000001.1:0-730023 GCF_052119645.1 Flavobacterium sp. W21_SRS_FM6 | reverse complement strand
AGCCGATGATAGGGATGGGCTTATGTTGCTAAGCAAGTTTGGTAGTTTTATGTCGAAGTACTATGCTTTATGCAAAAGGACCTGTGGGTTCAGAGCCGATGATAGGGTTGGGCTTATGTTGCTAAGCAAGTTTGGTAGTTTTATGTCGAAGTACTATGCTTTATGCAAGGACCCAAGGACCTGCAAGGACCTCAAGGACCTGTGGGGTCAGAGCCGATGATAGGGATGGGCTTATGTTGCTAAGCAAGTTTGGTAGTTTTATGTCGAAGTACTATGCTTTATGCAAAAATTTTCAAGGATGAAAGTGATGGCCAGGCTTCCTAGATTAAACCTACCCAATATTCCCCAACATGTTATCCAGCGCGGCAACAATCGGCATATCTGCTTTTTTACCGAAAAAGACTATGACGTATATCTAGACAAGCTGCGGCTTTATGCTGATAAATTTCAAGTCAGTGTTCATGCTTTTACCTTAATGACAAATCATGTGCACCTGTTGATGACGCCTTCAACAGAAAAGGGAGTGAGTCAACTTATGCAATCCTTAGGGCGTTGTTATGTGATGTATATCAACAAAATTCATAAACGAAGCGGCACCTTATGGGAGGGCCGCTACAAATCTACTTTGGTTGACAGTGAGCACTATTTTTTAACAGTGAGTCGATATATCGAGTTAAATCCGGTGAGAGCCAATATGGTTCAGCATCCGGCAGACTACCCTTGGACAAGCTATCATCACAATGCGCTGGAGAAACATATTCAGCTTATTACCCCTCACTCCTGCTATGAAGCCTTAGGTAAAGGGCCTAAGGAACGAAAGAAGGCCTACAAAGATTTGTTTGCATAACAAATACCTGAGTTAAGCCTTGAAGAAATTCGAACCGCGACCAATAAAGCGTGGGTGTTGGGAGAAGATAGATTTAAACAGCAAATCGAGACAGCAACGGGTCGAAGAGTTAATCCGTTGCCGCAAGGTGGCGACAGAAAGTCAGAAATATTCCATCAAAAGCGTTTTCAACGGCTCTGACCCCGCAGTTCGCGCAGTTCAACGGCTCTGACCCCGCAGTTCCGCAGTTCCGGTTTCAACGGCTCTGACCCTCGCAGTTTTCATATTTATTTTCTATTTATTATTTGTGGGTCGGGGCTAGCGTAGGCGTTACTGTAATTGTCTTTTACAACAAGCTGCACCCCAATAGTTTCAACATCTGCATCTGTATCACTAAGAGTAAGAGTTTGATTTGCGTTAGAAAGAGTTGCTGTTATATCTTTCGGTGTATCAACGGGTACATAAGAGATTAATGGTTTTTCAAATGTCACCGCTGGACTACAGTCACTTAATGTAAAAACCACATCGCAATTTTCAGACACAATATAAGGGCCATCGGGGGAATAACTAAACGACGCTACACCTTCGGTTATGTTGACTGTCACATTAACATTTATGTTCATTTTTATTTTCCTTCTTTGGTGGGGGTAAAAAAATCGAATGTGGTGATGCCCATGCGTTGCAAAATTTTCAGTTCGTTGTTTACGTTATTTGGCTGGCCAATACAGCTATGGGCTTGTACATAGGGTGAAAGAAAGTAGGGTGATTGACTCCTATTGAGCAAGGGACTTAAACGTTGGATAACCTCTTTACATAAGTTATACGCTTGTTCTTTTTTATTTTGCTGAAAAAGCTGTTTTGCTTCTAATAATGAGAAATCAGCTAATACTCTAATTTCGTCAGGGCCAGTTATTAATTGTTTTTTTTCAAGGGATAACTCTTTAAGCGCTCGCAATATATATTTTTCACTTTCTTGCCATTGCTCTTTAATTTGAAAGTAATCAATTGCCAATACAAAAAATTCTAAGGACATAGGCTGAGAATTAAGGATGGTTTCAGTTAATTCATAAGCATTACTTAATAAATTTCCAGATTGTTTACTGAGCTTGGCATTGATAGCTGCTTTAAAAAGACGAATTCGTAATAAATCAGAATGCCAATAATGATTATTTTGATCTTGTTTTAAAGCTTTATTTAAAAGATTTTCTGCTATTGTCAGTTTATCGAGGGCTTGTTTATTTGTGTGCTTAAAATTAAATATATTAGCCTGCGCTATGTTCGAAAGTACAAGTAGCTCTATTATTCTTGCATTGTCAGGCGATGCATTAAGTTGTTGCTCTAAAATAGCCTGCCCTTGTTGAGTATATTGGAGTGAGGAAGTTAACGAGCCAAAATGTAGTTCAATTCTGCCCAACCACGACAAGGTATCAGCAATATCAATTTGCAAATCTTCACCATCAGGATGGTGCTTTAAGGCTTGCTTTTTCAATATTAACGATGTGTTAAATGCCGTTTTTGCCAGCTTATATTCTTCCAATTCAATATAGAGAGAGCCCAAGGTATTTTGTGCATAAGACAGCTCAATCCACCCATCGACATTGTCTGGTTCAAATTGATTCATCTTTTCACTGTAATCCCGATATAACTCAAATAAAGGCTGTGCAGTTGCATAATCACTTTCATCATAGGCCAGCTGACCTAACCAAAAAGCATTCGCGCCAAGGGTTTTTAACAGTTCCAGATTATCTGGTTGTTGTTGATAAAGTTTATCTAATATTACTTTCGCAGAGCTAAAAGCTTGACTCGCTTCGTCATTTTTACCACGACTATAGGCCACTTCGCCCATGGCCCCTAAGGTCTGAGCATGTTGAAAACGCGCTTTAAAATTTTGTTCTTTATTGGCAAATGACAGCAGTGAAGAGTCGTCTGCTTGGGTATCTTGCTGGCTAAAATACTCCAAGGCTTTATTGCTAATGCCATCGAGCAAGTCCATGCGTTTTACACTACGCAGCTTGTCGGCAAATTCGCCCACCATAAAACCCAATAAACTTTCTGCCTCTAACCTTTTTTGTTGGGCGACGTTTTGTGATTCTTGGCTTTTAATGCTCATTAATACCGAGGTAAAAGTCAAAATGCACAGCAGTAAGATGGCTGCACCCGTTGACCAGCGTTTGGTTTTGGCTCGTTTAACAGAGCTTTGGATCAGCGCCTGCTCGTTGTTATCTAGGGTAAATGTGCTGCTGTGTTGCAGGCTTAAGGCTTCTTGTAAGGGTTTGCCTTCGGCCAATAAATAGGCGGTGCTTTTGCCTTCATTTAACCAGCGCTGGCAGAGTTGTTGTAAACGGCTTTTAATCGCGAGGCTGTCTTGATGGTCTGCAATCCACTCACTGGCTCTAGACCAGCGGCGTAATAGTGCTTCGTGAGCCAAACTAAAACAGGCTTCGTTGTTTTGCAGGTGAGAAACAAATAAACGACTGTCGACCATGGCTTGCACAAACGCGTTTTGGCTGGCTTGGCTAAGCTGCGCCCAACGAGCGGCGCGACTGGTAGTGGTTTCGCCATCGGGGTTTAAGGTAACTAACAGCGACAAGACATAAGCAAGTTGGCTTTGTTGCTCTGGGGGCAGTTGCTGGTAAATCTCTTCGGCTTTTTTACCGATGGCCCCTTCAATACCGCCTAAGGTTTGATACACAGAAAACTGTAATTCGTTAGCACTACTGCGTTGTAAATACAGCTCTTGTAGGGTGTATTGCAACATAGGCAGTGAGTCAGGATGTTGCGCCGCTTCAGCACATAAAATTTCATCCAGCGCCATGGCGCTACTCGGATCGTGCGACCAGCTTAAGTTGGCGGCAATGGCCGGCAAGCGGATCATTTGCATTAGGTCACCGCGGCTGGGCGGCAACAAATCAAAATGCGCACCATTGTCTTTACCGGCCATTAAGCTTGGGTGGCTAACCACTAAAGGGTAAAAGTCATTACGACAGGCGCTAAACACCAAAATGCAACCTGAGGTAGCCAATGTTTCAATAACTGTTAAAAACAGGCTACGTTCTGCATCACTAAACAAGGGCGACGACAGCAAAACTTCAAGACGGTCAATAAACAAAAACAACAATGGTTTGGCAAACAGTGCTGGCCCATTGCTTAATGCCTGTTTACATTGGCTGAGCACGGCTTGGCTGTCGTGTTGTAATTGCTCTGCAAGGCTATCAGCACTGAGTCCGGAGAACACTGGTTGATCAGCAATATCCCAATCGAGTAGGGCAGAGGCCAAATCAATAAACAAGCGGTTTTGGTTAATATCAGCAAAATCTAAACTGGTATACGACACCACACCAATACCATCATACCCGTTGTGATGCAGTAATTTGGGTAGCACACCGGCGTTAATTAACGACGATTTACCGGTGCCACTGGGGCCGAGCATCAAACAAAAAGCGCGGCCAAAACTCACTTGTTTGGATACCCGCTCTAGCAGTGTGCTGATTTGCTCGTTACGACCAAAAAATACGTCGGCCTCGTTGGGTTCAAAGGCACTTAAGCCAGGAAACGGTGACTCGCCTTGCCAACTACTTTGTTGGGCTTTTAATTCATCATTTAACGGGAAGTTAAGCTTGGCAACAATGCGATAACCACGTTTACGAATGGTTTCAATATAAGTGGGCTGGCTGGGTTTATCGTCAAAGGCTTTACGCAGTTGGTTGATGGCTTTGTGCACAGGGTTGTCGCCGAGTTCAGCGTTGCCCCAACAATGTTCGACAATTTCATCAGCGCTTAGGACTTCCCCTTGCTGCTGGCAAAGGGCAATGAGCACGTCCATGGCTTTGGGCTCAAGTTGCTTGAGCATATCGCCTTTACGCAAGGTGTTGGTATTGGGCGTAACTTGCCAGTCACCGATGTAAAAAAGAGCGAGCTTTTCAGACATAAACGACTTAATACCTTACGGTCATAAAGCGCGAGTTTAGCGTGACCCGGTCATACTTTAGATGCGATGTGACTGTGTTCATTTTGACTTGTTCTTATTGTAAGGATGATTTTTGTGCAATTAGCACCAATATACTTGATCTTTTTATACTAAGCATCTTTCACAGGTCATTGTATTCACTCAGTTTTAGATATGGAATGCAGAATGAAACCGAGAAGAAAGCAAAGCTCATAGTCAAAACAACATGTTTACTCTTGTAATAATGGAGGAGATAATCTCAGGGCCCTAGTGTGTTCAGATATAAGCGATTTACCTAGCAGTATGCATTGCATCACTACGCGTTCAAATAGCGTGCTCGACGTCAGACATTTAAACAAAAGCAGGAGTGGACACCTGTTGAGTTATAACAACAGCTGAGATTAAAAAAGGCTGCCCTTCGCTTGAAACAAGGAGAGTCTGTGAGCCAAGTGTGTTTTTAATAGGGTTGCGCTAGCTTGAGTCATTTCAATCATTTTCAGGCTAGCTTTGCTAGGCCTCTCCTCATTACGCCCAGCAACAACAGCGACATCATTAATTTGCAAAGCGATAAAAAGCGCCTTGCGGCGCTTTAGGGGATAGATTTATATCTGTGAGTGGCTGATTTCAACTGAGGCTTTTTTACGTCGAAACAGACGTGAAATAAAGCCCCCAATTTTGACAAAGCCCGCTTTTATATCTTCCAGTACCATGTACAAACAAGGCACCAAAACCAAGGTGACTAAGGTTGCGTAAAGTACCGCAAAGCCGAGTGCGTTTGCCATCGGCGCAACAAATTTAGCTTGCATGCTAGGCTCAAACATTATCGGCACGACACCAAAGAAGGTCGTGATCGAGGTAAGCGTGATTGCTCTAAAGCGTGCCGTTCCAGCTTCTGATACCGCGTCACGAATTGAAAAACCTTGAGCGCGGCGCTGATTAACAAAGTCAGTCATGACCAGACTGTCGTTAATCACCACCCCTGCTGCAGCGATAAGGCCGAATATCGACATCATGCTCAAGTCCATGCCAAAGGCAAAATGACCCCATATTGCGCCCGTCAAACTGAAAGGAATAACCGACATAATAATCAATGGTTGGCCATAGCTTTTTAGTGGCACGGCTAACAAGATGTAAACCATGATCATGCCGGCAATAAAGAATAACATTTGCTCGTTTTGTTGCGCTTGTTGTTCTTCTACCGAGCCCCCTAATTCGGTTTTAACCGAAGGATAGTCTTCTTTTAACTGTGGCAATAATTTTTCTTCAATGGCTTCAACCACTTCGTTGGGTTCGATGGTTTCTTCATCAATAGAACCAAACACATACACACTTCGGTAACCACTTTCGCGGCGTATGTAACTGATCCCCGGTTTTTCACTCAAGGTAACAACATCACCTAGCAATACTTCTTGGCCGCTAGGTGTGGTGATAACGGTGTACTTTAAGGCAGCAAAGCGCTCCCGAGTAAGCTTGGGATAACGCACCATGACTCGTACTTCTTCACCACCACGTATTACGCGTTGCGATTGGTCACCGTAAAAACTGGCCCCCACTTGACTCGCGATGCTGGATAAATTCAAACCTAAGTCATACGCCACGGGTAGTAGTTCAAGTTGGATCTCTTTGCTGGCAGGGTCAATAGTCGAACTGATGTCGTAGAGACCTTCTTGCTGTTGCAACATGGCGATAAATTGCAAACCTGCCGCATTAAGGGTATCCACGTCGGGACCATACAACAGATAGCCGAACTCACCATTACTACCGCCTCCGTTTAGATCGTCATATACCGTCATTGATTTTAAACCCGGGATAACGGGGATGGCTTCCCGCCACTTTCTGGCTAATTCGAAGGTATCAAACACACGTTCGTCTTCACCAACTAAGGGGGCAACGATGCGGGCCTCGGTGCGACTTTGGTTAAAGGCGAGAATATCTCGAATCATGCCTTTTCCGTATTCGTCCTTGGTTTGTTGTTCGATATCCATGATGACTTTTTCAATGGTTTTTAAGGCATCAATAGTAGCCGAGTCAGACACGTTTTCGTTCATTTCGATCATAACAGAAGGAAAGTCACTGGGAACTTTGGGAGTGGGGATAAAGCGTACATAATTAGCGTCGTACAAGGCTTTACTCAACATTAAAAGCGCAATAAAAACGGCAAAAGTGAGGTAGCGCCAATCAATACACTTGCTCACAAAATTTTTGTAGGGGCCGTTGACAAAGCCAAAGAACTTTTTGTTGAAACGTTCGCGCCAGCTACCGGGTTTGATGGGTTTAAAGTTAATGTGAGCAATATGGGCAGGCAGGATCCATTTTGATTCAATTAAGCTAAATATCAGACATAAGATAACCACAGAGGCGATATTATAAAAAAACTGACCTTCTGGACCTGATGAAAATACCGTAGGGGCAAATACTGCGATGGTAGTGAGTACCCCAAAGGTTGCCGGCGTCGCGACTTTTTTAGCGCCGCGCACGACGTTATCAACACCGCCGCCTTTTTCTTCTATTTCACTGTAGGCACTTTCTCCTATGACGATCGCGTCGTCTACCACAATCCCCAGCACCATGATAAAGGCGAACAGTGACAGTACGTTAATACTGACACCCAATATCGGCATCATCATCACTGCGCCAAGAAAACACACGGGCAAACCCATCATTACCCAAAATGCTAAACGAAAGCGTAAAAAAATGGAGAGCAAGATGGCAACCAAAATAGCCCCTTGAACAAGGTTTTTAAGCATCATGTCAAGACGACCATTGAGGTAGTACGTCATATCGACCAACACTTTCAATTCTAATCCGGCGGGTAAACTTTTATTTTTCTGCTCGATGTAACTGTGCACAGACTGCGCAACAGGAATGATGTTTTGCGCTTTAGTGGCTTTGACGTCCATAAAAATAGCATTTTGGCCGCTGTATTTAAAATAGCGCTCACCTTCGGTAAAACCATCTGAAATGGTGGCAATGTCTTGCAACAGCACTTTTGCACCATTTGCGCCTATTTTAATGGGAATTTGGCCAAATTCTTCGCCGTCGTAATATTGGTTTTCAACCCTCACAGAGATAAGGCCCGCTTCAGTGCGAATTTGGCCGGCTGAAAAATTGGCAGAATGGCGGCGTATCGCAGCACTGACATCACTCAGGGATAAATTATATTTACGCAGCACATCAGGCAAAATTTCTATGGCAATCTCGTCATCTGGCGCACTAACGGATGTCAGAGAGATATTATCGAGCTCTAATAATTCGTTTTCAATTTGCTTGGCTAAGGGTTTGAGTTCGGTCAGCGGGACATCGCCCACCAATGACATCTCAATCACATCTTGTTTAAACTCGGCTTGCGATACTTGCACGGGCTCCATGTCGGCAGGAAAGGTGGCGATACTGTCGACTCGAGCTTTAACCTTGTCGAGTACGTCCGTTAGTTTTTCATCAGGATAAATTTCTAGACTAATACTGCCGCTATCACGAAAGGCACGGCCAACGAGTTTTTTAATCTCAGTGATATCTTTTAACGATTCTTCGATTTTAACTAATATGCTTTCTTCAATTTCTTGGGGAGAGGCGCCGCGGTAGGTAGCACTGATATTGATGTAATTAATTTCAATATTGGGAAACATCTGGCGCTGTATCGTGAAGTAACTCACTAGGCCCATGACAATGATAAAAAACATCATTAAATTGGCAGCCACAGGGTTATTCGCGAAAAACGCTATTAAGCCTTTTTCTTTAGGTTCATTGATGTCCATACGCGCCTCTTACGATTTTTTAACGCTAAGGCTGCTGTCGTCAGACGCAGGCTTAGGCTTGGCAGTTTTGACTTCCATACCTTTTTGCGGGTATTCGGGTAGGGTTACCACAATTTTGTCTGTGTTGCTTAAGCCTTCGCTAATTAAAAAGTAAGCGCCTTCTTCACGAATAATATCGACCTTGCGGGGCTCTAATTTGTTGTCTTGATTCACTATCCATACAGTGCGATTAGTCACCAGTTCTTGGGGTAAACGGTACACTTGTGGCAGGGTTTTACCTACAAATTGTACTTCGACATAAGAACCATATTTAAGCGGCTGAACATTGCTTTTAATGCCATAGGGGTCATCAATTCTGATCACCAATTGGCTCATACGAGTCGCCTGGTCAACGACACCCAAATCCCGAGCAATAGAGCCTTTTCGAGTGATGGCGTCAAACCCCTTAGTGGTAATTATCGCAGGGGTACCGGCTACGTCATTAGGTAAAAAGGCATTATCAAAACCCGCAATAGGGAACACAATCTCGGCTTTTTCAACATTATTTAACACCGCAACTTGAGCGCCTTGATTAACATATTGGCCAACACCTACGTTGCGACTGATAACTAGCGCATCATAGGGGGCTTTAATTTCACAATTGTCGAGGTCTCGTTGAGCTATTTTTAATCGAGCTTGAGCCGACTTAACCGCGGCTTCAGCACTTAATACTTGGGGTTTACGTAAGTATAAATCGCTGACTTTATTGTTGGGTAAATTCTTCGCTTCTTGTTTGGCAACATTGGCGCGCGCTTGTTCTTCAATCAATAAACTTTGAGCCGAGCTCAGATTGGCTTCAGCTTGCAGCAAAGCGGCTTCATACGTGTCTTTTTCAATACTAAACAAGGTTTCACCGCGCAGGACCAAACCACCAGCAACAAAGTTTTCATTCCAAGCGGTTACTTCGCCCGCAACTTGTGACGAAATGGCGGTGCTTTCAAGGGGGGTAACCTCACCAAAACTGGTGATAAGTACTTGATAATCCGCAGATTCTATACTTTCGACTTTAACCGTAGGGCGAGTATCTACCGCTTGTTTATCTTCTTCTTTTTCTGCTGATGCATTAATGGCTTTGACAGCCCCAACACCCACCAGCAACACGACGAAAGGTAAAGCGAATTTTTTCCAATTTGTTTTCATTATTATTTGGTGTCCATATATCCCTAATTACAATAAGGTTATATTACCTTAGGTATTAACAACTTAGTATTTGCAATTGTTAGAAATTGTTAGTTAATACACAACTTTCTTATTGAAAGACCAATAATTGGTGGTTTAATCGCCAATTACTATGTTTTGCGTATTTTTTAATATAATAAATGGCGGGTTAAATTAAGGCATATTGAAGCTTAAGTTGAGTTTTTAATTGCCCCTTCACTTATCGGAAAATTAGTACTATGAAAAAATGTGCGCTGTTGACGATGGATTCTCTAGCGAACTTTTTTGCCTATGACCAACTGCTGATAGAGCCGTTGGCGCAACAAGGCTGGATTGCAGATCTTGTGTCGTGGCGCAGTACCTCGGTGCAATGGGCAGATTATGACGTGGTGATTATTCGAAGTACTTGGGATTATCAAAGTGATGTTCAGGCGTTTTTGCAGTGTTTAGTAAAAATTGAAGCGTCAGGCGCACGTCTTGAAAACAGCCTCAAATTGGTCAAGTGGAACATCAGCAAAACCTACCTAAAAGACATGCAAAATCAGGGCATCAATATTGTGCCTACTCTATGGTTCGAGGCATTTGATTTAGCAAAAATTCAACAAGGTTTTATGTACTTTGACACAGAGCAAATAGTCATAAAACCTTTAGTGAGTGCCAATGCTGACGATACCTTTCGTTTAAGCGTTGAGCAACTGCTGGCTGCTGAATCTACCTTGCACCACTTATTCAATCAACGCCCGTTCATGCTACAACCATTTTTATCCGCCATTGTAGAAGAGGGTGAATTCTCTTTGTTTTATTTTGCCGGACACTATAGTCACGCCATTCTAAAACAACCTAAACACGGTGATTTTCGGGTACAAGAAGAGCACGGAGGTCAATTAAAAACCATTGAGCCTGATGAGGCGATGTTAACCAGCGCAAGGCATGCCTTGGCATCACTACCCGGCGACGCTTTATATGCCCGTGTTGATTTAGTTCGATATCAAGGTGAATTTGCCTTGATGGAAGTGGAGCTAATTGAGCCTTCACTGTATTTCAATATGGATCCTGCCTCACCTCAACGTTTTGTTAATGCTTTTATTGAATGCTACGGCGTGGGCTAACGCATTAACGTAAAGGGGCCATCACTTTTTACCATGCGAGTAGAGATCGCAGTATTAAATCGTTCAACGCCCGGTAACTGACTCAAATTCTCACGCAGAAGGTGGTCGAAGGCTTGAATGTCTGTCGCTAATATTTCTAAGACATAATCGTATTCACCGGTGACTGCCTGGCATGATCGTACATTTGGGTGAGCAATAATCGCCGCTTCAAACGCTTGGTAATAACTAAAATCAACTACTACATGTACAAGGGCTTTTATGGTCAGGCCTAATTTAGTTGGGTCGATACGAGTATTGTAGCCGGCTATTACGCCTTGCTTGGCTAACTCGTTCACACGATTCCAACAGGGCGTTTTACTTAGACCTATGTGCTCGCCCAGTGTGGCAAAAGACATGCGGCCATCTTGCTCTAAGCACTGCAGTATTTTTTTGTCAGTGGCATCTAAGGCTTTAAGAGTCCTTTTGTTTTCTAAATTAGTCATATTTTAGGTCAACGTTTTTTAATTTTTGCATTAATCAGTGTAATCGGAACAATGTTCAAAGGCTAATCACTTAATATTTAGCCATGTTCTATCGATTGAGACATTTATGTATCGCACTAAATATTCCACCTTATTAAATAATCCCACCATGCTCGATTACGGTACTTACTTAGAGTGTGAACGTTTACTTACCTGTCAAAAGCCATTAGATAGCTTGTGTAATGGTGACGAATTACAATTTCAAATTGTGCACCAAGTTGAGGAGTTGTGGATGAAACTGATGATTTATACCTTGATTGAGGTGTTAGAAAACATTCAGCAAGAACGTACTTTAAAGGTATTGAACTTGATGCAGCGAGTGCACTTTTTACAGCGGATGATGATTCAACAACTCGATGTACTCGAAACCATGTCCCCAAAAGAATACCAAGAAATTCGTTTGCAGTTAGGCAATGGCAGTGGCCAAGAATCGCCAGGTTTTCGCACGTTACTCAAGGTGCCTGCTGATTTATGGGATGTGTATAAACAGCATTACCTAGATGGTCGGGCTAAGACCGTAGAGCAGATCTATAACAGCCAATTTGCCCATGACGATAGCTATGCCGTAGCAGAAGCTTTATTAGAGTTTGACGAGCTCTTACAAAAATTTCGCACCAATCATATTTTTTTGATCCAGCGTTCTATTGGTTTGGCGTCTAAATCGCTAAAAGGCCGCCCAGTTGAGCTCTTAGAAAATGGTGCAAAACATCGCTTTTTTCCTGAACTATGGAATATTCGTAGCCGTATGACCGATACGTGGGGCGGTGAATATGGTCAAGTTCGTGAATCTATCAGCCAATGTCCTTTTCACTCATGAACCTAGATATAGCGACACAATTTGCTGTGCCTCAAGGTATGTATTTACTGAGTCACTCAGTTGGCTGTTTAAGCCATCAAGCCCGGCATGTGCTAAACGAACGATATCTGAATCCATGGCAACAACATGGCGGTGAAGCCTGGCCTCTGTGGCTTGGTATTATTGACGACTTTTGCCATGAACTTGGGGGGGTGTTGGGAGTTGATGCTAAGGATATTTGCCCGCAGCAAAATGTCTCCAGTGCATTAACTAAGTACTTAATGTCGATGCCAGTAAAGGCGCATAAAAACGTAATATTGATGCATGCCAGTGCTTTTCCGTCTTTAGGGTTTGTGGCCAAACGTTTGGAGCAGCAAGGATACCGTTTCGAACTTATTCCAGAAAACCAGCATCCGCGAGACTGTGATGTGTGGGCTGATAAGATTAATCACCACACTGCCATTGTGTTAATAACGCATGTGCACAGCAACTCTGGGATTAAATCCCCTGTTGCTGATATTGCCAAACTGGCCAAAGCTCAAAATGCCAAGGTTGTTGTGGATATCGCGCAATCCGTGGGCGTGGTGCCGATTGATATCACCCAGTGGCAAGTGGATTGTGTCCTGGGCTCTTGTGTTAAATGGTTATGTGGTGGGCCTGGTGCTGGTTTCATCTGGCTTGAATCTGCGCAACTAAGCGAACTTCGACCCATTGATGTTGGCTGGTTTTCTCATGCCAATCCCTTTGAATTTGATATCGAACATTTTGTTTATGCCGATGACGCAAAGCGTTTTTGGGGCGGTACACCCAATGTCGCCTCATATGCGACGGCTCTGGGCAGTTTGCAGCGACTGAAAAAGATAGGCATCGAGCAAATAGCCAAGCATAATTTTCAACTGCGTGAAAAAGTGTATCAAGCCGCACAGCCTTTATTGCTTAGTCAGCATAAGCTAAAAGAAGAGGGCGGAACGCTGTGTTTAGACTTTAAACCAGCGGCTCTTTTGGCGGTGATTGAAGATTTAACCGCCTTGAATGCCCATTACGACCAACGCGCTGGCGTTTTAAGATTGTCTTTTCATATTTACAATACCGCGCTACAAGCAACCGAGTTGATAGAGACTTTGAAAAAACTGCGAATGTAAATCGACTCATATGAGAGCCTAAACAGAATCACTGAATGCTATAGTTAATATACAACAATGACTCTGTTTGCGGCTCGTTTTGGGTTTAATGCGCTACTTAGGCATTAAATCAAGCAAGGCGATGACCGTTGCTTCTACACCTGATTTGACTGCCGGTTCTGGCGAAATTTTAAATTGCGGGCTATGGTGGCTACCTACTGGAGCGCCACCAGCTGCGGCGCGATCAAAGTCAGCTTGGGGCGTTCCGCCTACATTAAAATAAACGCTAGGAATATAAGGGTCGGTGGTAAAAAAGCCAAAATCTTCTGCACCCATACCGCCACCTTCTTTAGGTGCCAACAACATGTCTTCACCCATTTTGTCGTTGATCAATACTTTTAAACGTTGAGCGAGCTTTTTATCGTTATAAGTGGGTGGGTAAGCATCTTCACTGATAATGACTTCAGGTAATTTATCTTCAGGTACACCTGCGGTGCGAGCTGTACCAATAGCCACTCGCTTGATGGCTGTTAGCAGCTGCTCGCGTACCCGCGGGTTGAGACTCCTAACGGTGAGCTGCAAATGCGCTTGGGCAGAAATAATATTATGTTTGGTGCCAGAATGAAAAGCGCCTACGGTAATGACGCCAGCATCTCTTGGGGCCAACTCTCGGCTGACAATCGTTTGAAGGTTAGTCACGATTTGTGCGCCAATCATGATGGGATCTTTACCTTGATGGGGTGAAGCACCGTGAGCGCCAATGCCATGCACGATGATATCCACCGTATCTGCACCTGCATAGGGCGAGTTTTCATCTACCGTGACTTTACCCGCGAGTGAATTAGCGTCGACATGAAAGGCATACGCATAGTCAGGCTGGCCGAAACGTTGCCATATATTGTCTTGCATCATCGCAGAAGCGCCTGGGCCTTTTTCCTCAGCAGGCTGACCAATCAACATTAAGGTGCCAGACCACTGGTTTTTGTTTTCAGCCATGTAACGCGCGGTACCGACTAACGCGGTAATGTGCACATCATGGCCACAGGCATGCATCACACTGACGTTTTCACCATTCCAATCGGTCATCATCACTTTAGAGGCGTTTGGCAAACCTGATAATTCTTTGACGGGCAGGCCATCCATATCTGCGCGAACCATAACCATGGGGCCAGCGCCATTTTTTAACATTGCCACGATACCTGTGCCACCAATACCTTCAGTTACTTCGTAACCTATGGCACGTAATTCACTGGCTAGACGTTTGGCGGTTTTGGTTTCCATTAAGGAAAGTTCAGGATTTCGGTGAAAATGATCCCACAAGGGGGCTAAATGTTGCTGGTAATCGGCATTAATGGCTTCTGATAAGCTTGATGCCATGACCGTGACGGGGCTGAATAAAACCGAACTGAGTAAAATAAAAGAGCTGAGCGTTTTCATCTAATTAACCTCTTGATACTTGATATTGATGCAGTGAAGTGACCGTCAACATCCTAGCACTTTTTGTGAATAGCAAAAGCGCTCTGTCAAACATCAAGAAAGTTACATACCTACTTTCGCTGGTTGCTTGTTGTAACCTATCAGTGCAACATGGTTAATAAAGCAGCTGAAAATCAACTCGGATCGTAAGGAGAAACACAATGGCGCAGTGGTTAGATGCAACAGTAGTAAAACGCATAGACTGGAATGACCATTTGTTTAGTTTGCGATTTTCATGTGACGACTTTCCTAATTTCAAAGCCGGACAATTTACTAAAGTTGGTTTGTTACAAGATGATGGCAAAATTATTTCGCGTCCCTATTCACTGGTAAATGCCCCGCAAGACAGTGAACTAGAGATTATCGCGGTACCCGTTGAGGGGGGATTGCTGTCGCCTAAGTTACACGAATTACAAGTAGGTGATGTTTTAAAAGTCATGGCGCCCCCTACGGGCTTTTTGATACTAGATGAAGTGCCGCAAAGTCGAGATTTATGGTTGATAGCAACCGGTACGGGTGTGGGACCTTTTTTGTCAATATTAGCCACTCAACAAGTATGGGCGACATATCATAATATTGTTCTAGTTTATGGCGCCCGCTTGCAACAAGACTTAGCCTATTTACCTCTCATTAAAGGGTGGGAAGAGCAGTACGCAGGGCGATTTCATTTTGTTCCTGTGGTCAGCCGAGAACAAGGTGAAGACAGTTTACGAGGGCGCATTCCCGCCTTGTTAAAAAGTGGGACTATTCAATCCCAAGTGGGCTTAGCGCTCACAGCCCAAGACAGTCAAGTGATGTTATGCGGCAACCCACAAATGATCGAAGAAACCGTAAACTTGTTGACTGAGATGGGCTTAACTAAACACCTGCGCCGTTCGCCTGGGCAAATTTCTATGGAGCGTTATTGGTAAGTTATCAAAGTTTTAGGGGAAATTGTTAATGCCAAAAGGGTTAATTTTACTGACAACCTGGAGTTTTCTTTTACTCGTCGGATGCTCATCAGTGACTAAACAGCAAGTGTCAATATTGCCAGTACCAGCGCCATTGACTCTGCCAAGCTTAAATACCGAGATATTTGATCCCATCTCAGTGCCGACCAAAAAGGATATTTTTGCTCTAACTGAAAAACAGAAAACAGATTTTCTTCGTTACTATCACGACCCCAAAAATCAGCAAACACAAGGACATATTCGTTTATTTGACTATCTCGATACCTTTGTGAACGATTTCGGTTTTCGCGGCGCAACATTAAGAGCATCTGAAGCCCTGTTTTTAAAAACGGGTAATTGTCTGTCTTTGGCAATTGTCACAAAAGCCTTAGCTGATGTTGTGAATTTAGAAACGGCATTTCAAAGGGTGCACAGTGCCCCCGTGTATGCCCGTAATTCAAGGTTAATGACATTGTCATCTCATGTTCGCACCTTTATTTATGACCCGAACTTTGCACCCCCTGCATCCGTAATAGTGGTGAGACGACCAAGCATCATCATTGATTATTTCCCGAGTAGATCAGATGTCACTGGTGTTAGGGTATCGCAAGCGGATTTTATGGCTATGTACTATCAAAACGTTGCTGCCGAGGCCTTATTAAACAAACAGTTGGACCATGCTTATTCGCTATTGCAAAAGGGCTTATCGTTTAATCCTCTTAATACTGAGACCTTGAATACTTTGGCCGTAACGTTTAATCGTGCCGGCGATCCTAATCAGGCAGAAGTCTTATACCAATTTATGTTGGACAACGGTTTGGCCTCAGGTAACGTTATCAGTAATTATGTTGCTTTGCTGCAGTCTCAAGGGCGAGAGATTGAGGTGACGGCACTCGAACAAAAAGTCGATGCCATTGACGATGATAATCCCTATCGTTGGATTGATTTAGGTGAGCAAGCTTTTGCAGAAAATAGTTTTACGTTAGCTAATAAATATTACAAAAAAGCCGAGAATATCGCGCCTTACCTGCATGAGGCATACTTTGGTTTAGCCAAAAGTTATTATCAACTTGGCCGTCAAAACTTATCGGAAAAAGCCCTAACACGAGCGATAGAGCTGACTTATAACACGGTAGATAAGAGTTTGTATGAAGCAAAACTGCACACCTTAGTACACAGTAATTCCAATTAGCGGTTAGCGCGGATTAAACCAATTTAATTTTTCATGCAGGCTTACCACCGACCCTACTATGATTAAAGCTGGGGGCTGTATACCTGCTGCTTCTGCTTTAGCTTGAATATCCATAAAGGTACCCGTGATAACCTTTTGCTGAGGAGTGGTGGCTGACTGCACCATGGCGATAGGGGTTGTTGTTGGCAAGCCATGTTTGACCAGCTCCTCACAAATAATCGCTAATCCTGTTAAGCCCATATAAAACACAATGGTTTGATCAGCTTGGGCTAATCCTTTCCAATTTAAGTTAATGGTGTTGTCGCGCAAATGACCTGTCGCAAATACCACTGATTTAGCATGGTCGCGATGAGTCAGTGGTATGCCTGCGTAGCTAGCCGCCCCGCTTGCGGCCGTGATGCCGGGCACAACTTGAAAGCTGATCCCTTTTTCAACAAGGGTTTCGATTTCTTCGCCGCCGCGACCAAAGATAAAAGGATCGCCGCCTTTCAAACGCACGACTCGCTTACCCGCTAAGGCTTCGCTGGCAAGTAACTCATTGATTTCTTCTTGCGGCACAGTATGTTTGCTTTTAGCTTTTCCCACATAGATTTTTTCTGCGTCACGGCGCACCAACTCGAGTATTTCAGACGAGACTAAACGGTCATAAACCACCACATCGGCTTTTTGCATTAATCGCAGGGCGCGAAATGTGAGTAGATCGGGGTCACCCGGTCCTGCACCCACTAGATACACTTCGCCTTTGATTTTCGAATCATCTGAATCTAGTTTGCTAAGCAACTTGCGCTCAGCTTGCTCGTTATTGCCCACCAACACATCTTCGGCGATATCCCCATCTAATACATCTTCCCAAAAGAAGCGTCGTGCGGTCACCGAGGATAATTTCTGTTTAACTAGCTCACGAAATTTTTCAGAAAACTGGCCTAATAAACTGACTTTCTGTGGAATGAGCGATTCTAGTTTTTGGCGCAAGTATCTGAGCAATACTGGTGCAACGCCGCCACTACTTATTGCAATAACGATAGGTGAACGGTCGACAATTGAAGGCGTAATAAATTGGCATAAGGGAATATTATCGACCACGTTAACCAAAATATTCTGTGCTTTTGCTTGAGCATGCACTTGGGCATTGACGAGGCTGTCATCAGTGGCCACAAAGACTAACTGTTTTTGACTTAGGTCTTGGGTTTCATACAGGCGTTTCTCAAATTTCACTTTGCCCTCTTCGACGAAACGAAGCACAGTGTCGCAGGCCCAAGGGGCGACTACATTGATGGTGGCGTGGGTTTTAAGCAGTAATTCGATTTTACGTGCGGCAACTTCACCGGCACCTACCACTAAGCAATTTAAATCAGTGGTATCCAAGAAAATTGGGAAATATTGCATGTTTTGAATCCACCTAATTTAAAAGAGCGCATATTTTGCCTTTTCTTTTATCACCAAGGAACAATTGATAAGGCTGTTGTTATGCTATTTGGTTATTAAACAAAGGATGTTTTTAGGAAGCCAAAAGCGCTATTAATAGATCTTACTGCAATTAGTTGGCCAAAGGTGATGTTTTGTATATTCCACGAAATATGATGATGAACGAGCTTATTCAGCAACAACAATTTATTGCTCAGTTTGGCTTTGCGCTACTGATAAGCGAAGATTTGCAAATAACGCACTTACCACTATGTTTGGTTGCGGACGAGGGGCGGTACGGCACTCTTTATGGACACGTAGCAAAAGCAAACCCTCACTGGAAAGTGCTCGATAATGCCGTGGTCAAGGCTGTTTTTAATGGTCCTCATAGCTATATATCACCTTCGTGGTATGCGAATGGCCCCGCGGTGCCTACCTGGAATTATGCGGCGGTACATAGCAAAGGTAGGGCGAGTTTGCTAGATGAAGCAGGGCTTATTCACAGTATTCACTTACTGGTAAGGCAATACGAACCCGCTTTGCTTGCCAACCAAGAACTAATGCCGCTGGATTATCAGCATAAACTAGCAAACGCCATTGTGGGTTTTAAAATAGAAATTGACCATATCGAGGGCAAACACAAGTTAGGTCAGCATAAAAGCACTGCTGATCAACAAGGTACGGCCGCCGGTTTAGCACGCAGCCAACATATAGACGCAAAAGCCTTGTTGGCATATATGCGACAGACTGGATTGGGTTTAGGGCAGTAAGACAGTGCGCATTATTGCTTAAAAAGCCTAATGCGCACTTGTCAGCCTGTTACCGTGTTAGTGAGTAAAACAGGCTAAAAGTCGTCCGCGTCGTTATTTAACGATATGACTTGGGTTTTGCTAATTTTATGACGATAAATCTCGCGTAAATATTTAATCGCTTTTTTAACGTTATTTCGACTTAATCTAATATCGTTGATAGAGACAAACTTTTCCTTTTCACGTATCAGCTCGCGATATTTTTTCTCATACATGGGTTTAATGGCATACCAATTGGTGTCCAGAATCTTAGCCGGATTCTCATACTCTTCGAGCATTGAATCTAAGGCGTTTTCATCAAACTCTTCAGCCCGGATAAAATCTACCATTGCTTGGTCTAGTTTCTCGTCGAAACGGTAGTTATTTTTGGCAAAACATCGCTTGATGTACGCCACAATCAAAGTAAGAAAATCATCACTCAAACAAGGACTTTTTACAATTAGGGTGGTTAACGACACATTAGCCGAAGCGCCAATGACTAAGGCATAACGCTTTAACGTGGTATTGGGGAACAAGGTATTAAGGTTTGACTTTAAACGATTTAAATCCATGTAAGACAATTTGTAATCTTTGGGCAAAGAGATAATAGAGACAATCGACGAGCAATTTTTGAAAAAATGTAGGTCTTTGAGATGCTTGGCGTCGTAGCCACTTTTTAAATATTCTTTTAGTCTTTTTCTGTAGCGGCTTGATTCAATGGGTAAGAGGCTGATGCCTTCAATCGCCTGTGTGACTTTATTAAAGTGGGGTAAGTCGATTGAGCGGAAGAACAAATCATTGATATCTAATTCGTTAGCGCCTTTGTCGAACAATTTGATTTTATCCACCCCAGAAAGATTTTCAGTGTTAACAACTGACTCAGCATAGGCTAATGCGACGGGCCCCGCTAAGCTCATAAATAAGTCGTTAGCATCGAGCCGTATGGTTTCACCAATATCAATGCCTGCTCGCCTAAAGTAGTTTTCGTCGTAATCAGTTGTAACGGCCTGTGCGGTTAAAATATTGAATATTTGCTGCGAGATATATTGGTTGGCGTGTTTCTCCATGGCGTTGACATCAATAGATTGAATGCCATCATCGTCTGTTTCTTCGGCATAGCGCATGATGTCATTCGATATCAACATCATGGCATTCCATGGCCTAATGCGATGCATTGCACTGGTGTTATTGCTGTCTTCTTTGTCAAAGTTATAAGAAAAGTCCCATTCTTCAGCCATATATTTGCATAATAAACGGCCAGCATTGATATGCAAAGCTTCAGACATTTCTACGCCGTGGTCAGAAATATTTGGCAGTATGCAAATGCCACTGGTAAATATAGGTTCAAATACAAAAGAGTGACCACGGTTATCGTCGCTTTCACTCAGCGGCCTGGTTTCGAATGTTTTACTCATGTAGGCATATTGTTGCGCTAAACCAAATTCAGATGCCATGCCAGAACCCGTGCCACCGCCTGCGCTGAAGATGTAAAAATATAATCGGGATTGATTGGCTTTAATGCCGCAAGAATCAATGAGGTAGGAATGAATGTTTTTCCATTCTTTGTTGGCAAAACGTTGGGTATCTTTGTTGAGGATGATTCTGGCTAGATATTGTCCAAGAATGGGGGCATTGCCTGCACCGCCGGCATGAACTTCAGATAAGTCCATGATTTTCATCTTAGTATATTCTTTTAAAAAGCTGTTTTTTTCTCCTTTATTAGAAAACCGCACCCGTCCTTCGATATCTTTGTCTAAGTCTCCTAACATCACCAAGGGCTCAATCAAAAACACGGGTTTTACGTTCTCGTTATTTGATAAATGTAGACTGCGTTTTATCCAACGTAAGGGGCGATGCTCCTGTTCGCGGTTCTCTCGTTCTTCATTCTCAAATTCGTTGAGGTAAAAATTGCGTGCATTGTAAACTAGGGAGGCAACATCTAGGGCAATGTTTGAACCACACCTGCCCAGACCGATAAGGCATACTGAAGGGAAATTTTGTTGTCTACGAGCGGCAATTTCGTTTTCAGCATGGACGATGGGAAAGACGCTACTACGAAGCGCATCAACATTTTCTAAAATTTTTGTTAAGTCGCGCTCGGTAAAATACAGGTAGCGTTCTTCGGGTACAGTATTGGGGATCGGATTATCCATTTTACTCATTGCTGACTCTATGGTTGAGAGGCTTTCAATAGAGTGCGCGTCCTTTTTTCTATCTCCGGTCATAACACGTTTCCTGTTTTGTAAGACTAAGTGGTCTTGAGTTAAGGTTAAAATACGAGTACTTAGCGCTTTATCATTAGTATTTATTAGACTTAAGTTGCTTAAATAGCAAGCAATCTGTAGCTTAAATTATTGTGTCTAAACAATACTTTATACTTGGCTGCTAAGTATTTGTATGTGCATAAAACTAAGAAAAAACGAGCCATTAGCGGTGAATAAACCTAGACTTACGTTATTGAGATTGACGCTGACTAATTGGAAATTAAACATGGAAATTAAACGTATAAACTCTGGCCCTCGCTGGTCAGATGCCACGGTAATTAACGGCACTGCCTACTTTGTTGAAGTGGCCGAAGATGAAACTGCCGATATGCGCTCGCAGATCAGGCAAGTATTAGCTCAGGCTGATGATAGTTTAGCGACCGTTAATAGTGATAAATCGAGAATTGTAGCGGTGACTATTTATGTTACTGATTTTGCTAACTTCGCTATATTAAATGAAGAGTGGGAGGCGTGGTTACCACAGGGCTGTGCTCCGAGTCGTGCTTGTGTCAAAGCAGAATTAGCGGATCCCAACTACTTGGTCGAAATCGCCTTCATTGCCGCAGTAGTGTAGGAGCGACTTTAGGCACGAAATTGAAAGCCATAGGGTAAAAATAAAGGCCTCTCAGGGCATTGTCTACTGACCTTTTTAAATTGTGCATTGACTATTCCCTGGCTTGTTAAGATCAAAAAAAGGAGCCATTAGGCTCCTTTTTTACGACTCAGAGTAAGTTACTCTTTGTTAAAGCTCGGTTTTGCACGTGCCTTGGGCGGTGTATCCGACCATTCACGCATACCTAAAGCACGGCCTGCAACACGGGTTTTTTGCAACACGTCTTGGGTGGCTTTAGGCATATTATTAGGTAAGTCAACGGTGCTGAAATTATCATAAATTTCGATAGCGCCAATATTTTTGCTGCTGATATTTGCTTCGTTCGCAATCGCGCCAACGATATTACCAGGCTTAGCACCATGGGTATGACCCACTTCAATGCGGTAGCGTTTCATGCCTTCGCTAGGAGGGCTAGATTTACGTTCACGCTTAGGACGATCAGGTCTGTCACCACGATCACCACGTGCAGGGCGGTCACCGCGAGAAGGTCTGTCGCCAAAATCACGACCACCGTCACGGGAACCACGTTCACCACGAGGAGCGCGCTCTTCAAGGTTAGGACGGTCAGATTCTTTCAGAATCAATGGCTCGTCGCCTTGCGCAATCTTAGCTAAAGCAGCCATCACCACTTCAGGTGAAGCATCCGCTTCTTTCATGATCGATTCAACAATAGGGATCATGGTTTCGATGCTGGCATCATTCATGGCTTCCATAACACTGGTTTTGAAACGAGTAAGGCGAGTTTCATTTAACTGTGAAATAGAGGGAATGGCCATAGGTTCGATTGACTGATTAGTGGCCTTTTCAATCGAGAACAACATGCGTTTTTCACGATGAGAAATGAATAATATTGCATCACCTTGGCGACCAGCACGGCCGGTACGGCCGATACGGTGTACATAAGACTCTGTGTCATAAGGAATATCGTAGTTGATAACGTGACTT
Organism: Flavobacterium sp. W21_SRS_FM6; assembly: GCF_052119645.1. Classification (NCBI taxonomy): domain Bacteria; kingdom Pseudomonadati; phylum Bacteroidota; class Flavobacteriia; order Flavobacteriales; family Flavobacteriaceae; genus Flavobacterium; species Flavobacterium sp. W21_SRS_FM6. The sequence continues at coordinate 707,141 of NZ_JBGQOM010000001.1, read as the reverse complement.
ACACGCTCAACATCAAGACCTCGCGCAACAACGTCGGTAGCAACTAGTATGTCGATGTTGCCTTTTTTCAAGCGCTCTACAGTACGTTCACGGGCGTTCTGCGGAATATCACCGTTAAGTGGTTCAACATCGTAACCACGTGCCGAAAGTTTTTCAGATAATTCCAACGTGGCCGTTTTCGTGCGTACAAAGATGATGACGCCGTCGAAATCTTCAACTTCTAGGATGCGAGTTAAGGCTTCTAATTTGTGATGCCCTGCTACTTGGCAATAACGTTGCGTAATTTGCGCAGCAGTGGTTACGTTAGAGGCAATTTTAACGTGCTTAGGATCTTTCAAATAACGTTGAGTGATCTTACGGATTGCATCAGGCATGGTGGCGGAAAACAACGCTGTTTGGCGTTCTTTAGGAGCATGACTCAAAATCCATTCGACGTCATCAATAAAGCCCATACGTAACATTTCATCGGCTTCGTCTAAGACTAAAAACTTAAGTTGATCGAGTTTTAGCGTGCCTTTGTTGATGTGGTCAATAACGCGACCAGGTGTACCAACAACAACTTGTACGCCACGTTTTAACTGGCGAATTTGGTTTTCATAAGACGAACCGCCGTAAACCGGTAATACACGGATTTTACGACTGAAGCTGGCATAAACCTGAAATGCTTCAGCAACTTGGATAGCTAACTCACGGGTTGGAGCTAACACTAATAATTGCGTGAAGTCAGCATCAGGATCAATGTTAGCCAACATAGGTAGAGCGAATGCTGCAGTTTTTCCGGTTCCAGTTTGTGCTGTGCCTAGTAAGTCATGGCCTTGTAGGATTAATGGAATTGCCTCAGCTTGAATGGGCGAAGGTTTTTCATAGCCTACTTTTTCTAAGGCTTTGAGTATTTCTTCAGGTAAATTTAAATCTTTAAACGTTAGTTCAGATGTGGTGGTCATCGAGAGTCCCAGGGTACTAGCAGGCACAGCATAATTTGAATCGGTATAACAATTTTTTTAGGCGAAGCCGGCTCGGTTTCAAAGGCTGGATTATATTCGATAACCAAAATTTACTCCATGTAATGCGTTGTTTAATTGCTGTTTTTTTGAAAAAAAGTGTGTGTTTAAACGGTAAATTACATTTTAATGTCAATTATGTTGCAAAATTGTCATGCAATCTAAGTGCTTATTTAACATACAGCTGGTTTTAGTGGCTAGGTCAAAAATCAATCAACTTTACTTGGGCTTTTTCGACGTGTTGTACTGCGGCTCTAAATTCCCACTCATTTTACGAGAAAAGGCTTTAATTGCCGGCTAACTCTAGTATCTTTGTCACTAACTTTTGAAGCTTATGGATTGAGAATATGAATACCCATTTATCCTTACCTAAGATGCTAAAATTTAGCTTAATTAGCTTGAGTGTATCGTTGTTACTTGGCTGTGGCCCAAAAACCGCGGAAGAACATATCGCGGAAGCCCAACAATTTATCAGCGAAAACAATAATACTGCGGCCATTGTAGCGCTTAAAAATGCGGTTCAAGCCGACCCTAAGTCAAGTGAAGCGCGCTTTGCACTCGGTAAAGTGTACTTAGACAGCAAACAATACGAGAGTGCAGAAAAAGAGCTCAATCGCGCCTTTGAATATGGCTATGAACCCTCTAAAGTTTTACCTCTATTGACCAAGGCTTATGAAAAAACCGGAGCCTATGCTGCGCTGAGCAAAGTGGACGAGCAGCAAGCCGGCCTTACCTCCGTAGAGCGTGCTGAGATCGGTTATTTTAAAGTGCTGTCATTAGTTAAATTGGGTAAAGAAGATGACGCTCGTTTACTCATCGAAGATCTTGCCAGCCTTGATACTAGCTCGGTGTATAAAGGGCTAACCGCGGCCTATGTTCATATTATGGATAAAGACTTTGATACTGCTTTAGAAGCATTGCAGGCGCTCAAAACACAGTCACCCTTAGATCCTGAAATCCTAAAGTTACTCGCGCAAGTTGAATTAGCTTTGAATAAACCCCAAGAAGCGGCGGATGTGTTCAAAGAGTATGTGGGTTTATATCCAGACGATTTACAAATAAAGTTTGTATTGGCTAAGTTGTTGGTTGATTTAGGGCGTATGGATGAAGCCGAATCGTATGTTGACAGCCTGCTTGCTGTTAACGACCAAAACGCCTTGTTAAATCAACTTAAGTCAGCCATTAAAGCCTCACAACAAGACTTTGCAACCGCGCTAAAATTTGCCGAGACTGGCATTTTAAACGGCTCAGTTGACCCCAGTTTACGCCTTATTGCAGGTTACTCTGCATATAAGATCGCTGATTATGCCAGTGCAAATCGCCATCTATCTTTCATTGTAAGTAGCTTACCTGATAATCACCCAGCCTTAAGAATGCTGGCTGCGAGTCAACTGCAAATTGGTTTAACCAATGAAGCAGGGGAAGTATTAGAGCGTATTGATGATTTAAGCAAGGAAGATGCGCCCTTGCTGTCTAAAGCCAGTTATCAACTGATCAGAGAAGGCTATGAAAAAGATGCGCGCGGCCTAGTTGAAAAATCCATTGAACTGAGCGACACCGCGGAAGATTTCACCCGTTTGGGTTTATTGCAGTTATCACTCAATAACCTTGATGGCATTGTTAATCTCGAAGAAGCCGTAGAAAAATCACCTGAATTGGTCAGTGCACAAACAACCTTAGCCACTGCCTATGTTGCCACCGGCCAGTACGATAAAGCGCTAGAGCTTGCTGCAAAGTGGAAAGCCAGTTCACCAAAAGAAATCAAACCTTATCTCATCAAAGGGCAAATTCATATTAAACGGCAAGAATATACGCTTGCACAAAAAGAGTATGAAGAAGCCGCAGCTATTGATAGTAAAGCGTTTGAAGCACCGATGGCGCTGATTAACCTTGATCTTGTGCAAAATAGGTTAGAAGCCGCAACGGAAAAATTAGACGCATTGTTGAAACGTGCACCAGATTACTTACCTGCTTTAGCAGCCAATTATTTGTTTTTAAGCAAAAACGGCCAAAGTGAGCAAGGCTTACAAAAAATTAAAGAGCTAGTAGCCAAAAAACCGCAAGACATTGATGCACGACTATTGCTTGCTCGTGTCTATGTTGCAGAGCAAAAGTACGATGACAGCCTAAAAGTGCTTAATGGGTTCACTGATACTAGTAAGCTGCCTAAAACGTACTGGACGTTGAAAGGGCAAAGTTTAATCGCCAACAATATGCGCAGCGAAGCAGAAAAACACTATGACGCTTGGCTTAAAATATACCCTAATGACAAAGAGGCAACTATCGGGCGCCTGTTGTTGCTTGACAGTGAGAATAAGTTTACTGAAGGCGCCGAAATGGCACGGAGCTTTTTGCAAAAACGTGATGATGTGCAAATGCAGATCTTGCTTACTCACTTTTTATTAATGAGTTCCGATATCAAAGCGGGTAAAGATGCCTACGAAAAATTACCGGCGGCCACCTTAGCAATGCCTATTGCAAAAGGGTTTTTAGCTCGTTTGCAACTGGAAGACAAAAAACCTGAAGATGCCTTGCCTAACGCACTAGCGGCCTACCAAGCGAATCCTAGTTATCGTAATGTGGTGATGGTGACGTTTATTTATGAACAATTAAAACAAGCTGATAAGGGATTACAGTTTTTACAACAGCACATTGATAATCGTCCAAGTGATATGGCATCTAGAATGCTACTGGCAGAACGTCAAATAGGTGACGATACCGAAAGTGCGATGCGTTCTTATGAATTGGCCATCCAAGCTAATCCAAAAAACTATGTCGCGTTTAATAATTTAGCGTATTTAAATCTTCAGCAAGGCAAGCTACAAAAAGCAAAAGAATACGCCGTAAAAGCGGTTGAACTTATGCCTGCTAACCCTGCCACCCTTGATACTCTTGCGCAAGTATTGGTCGCTGAAAAAAATTATGAGGAAGCCCTGAAATATTACGAGCGAGCGGTAAGTGATAAAAACGTGAGTGAAGAGATTTACCTCAACTACGTTGATGCACTGTTTTTAGCCAAGCAAGACGTGCTAGCCAAACGTAAGTTAGGCCAAAGAGAATTTAAGGAAGAAATATCGTTGAAACGAGTAAGTGAGTTAAAAGCGAAATATTAAATTAGTAAAGTAGCCAGCCCTGGCGTCATTACAACGATGATGGCAGGGCTTTTCTTTATTTACTCGGACTAACTCGTTCGAGTTGCTTTTGCAAATCAGCAATCTGTTGCGATATTTGTTTCAAACTTGGCTCACCTTCTTCTTGGCTGGCTTCGGCTCTCGCCTTTGCGTTTTCCTGCTCCATAACATTCACTACGATACCGATAACCATATTCAAAAATGCAAAAGCGGTGAAGAATATAAAGGTTAGATAAAAGAGCCAACTCAGCGGATAGACTTCCATGGTCTCGTACATAACATCTGTCCAATCTTCAAAGGTCATTACCCGAAACAAGGTCAGCAAGGAAATCGTAATGTCGCCCCACAAGGTAGGATTGATATTTTCAAACAAGGTGCTGCCAACCGCGGCGTAGATGTAAAAAATGATAAACATCAACAACATCACATAACCCAACTGCGGCATTGCTTTAATCAGCGATACCAGCAAGATACGCAATTCGGGAATGATAGAAATCATCCGCAGCACCCTAAAAACTCTGACCAAACGGGCCACTAGCGCAAGGTCTGTATCTTCGGCGGGTATCATGCTGATCAGCACAATCAAGGTATCGAAAATATTCCAAAAGCTCTTAAAAAAGTCTCGTTTACGATGCTCAGCTAAAAAGCGAATGGTGATCTCAGTGAGAAAAAAAGCACTGATAAACCAATCCAAAAATTGGGTGATGTGCATCATGGTCGATGACATTTCGTAGGTTTTTGCACCCACTAACAGGGCTGAAAAAATAATGACAGAAACCACAAATATCTCAAACAGCTTGTTGCTGCGAATAGCGATAAATTGGTTTTGTAACTTACTGGCTTTCATGATGGTTTACGCTCTAAATAATAACTGATTCAGGGAAGAGTCGACGATAGAGTAGAGATTTGCCAAGGACTGTCAATGATTCTATATGACTATCCATCATTAATTATGATGGCTGATATATTTGGCAATGTTAGGGCCTAAGTTATAGTGAAGAGCGTCGCTTTAACCTTAGGCTAGGTGTTTTGTATGTCAGTGTCTTTTGTTTTTCAAACCGTTAACGATATCCGTTGTGGGGCAGCATGCTCTCATGAGTTAGGTGCGATGTTGCAACAAAAATTTGCGGCTAAAAAAGTCCTAATTATTACTGATAGTGGCTTAGTCAAATTGGGTAAACTTACTCCTTTATTGGCCTCTTTGTCAGCCAATGCTATTCAGGCTAAGGTGTTTGATGGGGTCGTGCCAGATCCTTCTGACTCACTGATTTTGCGCGCGGCTGAACACGCTCAAAATGCGGATGTAATTATCGGTTTTGGCGGCGGCAGTTCGATGGATACCGCTAAGTTGGCGGCAGTATTGGCGCAAAACGAACAGCCCTTGGCTGAGATGTACGGTGTTGAGCAAGTAAAATCAACACGAAAACCTTTAGTGCAAATACCGACTACCGCAGGCACTGGCTCTGAGGTTACGCCTATTTCAGTGGTTACAACCGGCGAGACTACTAAATCCGGTGTAGTGTCATCTGTACTTTACGCTGACTTGGTATTGTTAGATGCCTCGCTTTTGGCTGGTATGCCAGCCCACATTACTGCTGAAACGGGGGTTGATGCCATGGTGCATGCCATAGAAGCCTTCACCAGTAAAATCAAGAAAAATCCCTTGTCTGATAATTTGGCACAACAAGCCCTTCGGTTATTGAGCCATTCCTTACCTTTGGCCTATACCGATATTCATAATCTTGAACATCGTCAAAATACCCTGTTGGGCGCCATGTTAGCGGGCCAAGCTTTTGCGAACGCACCTGTAGCGGGTGTGCATGCATTAGCATATCCATTGGGCGGTATATTTCATCTAGCCCATGGCTTAACCAATGCTTTAATGTTACCTCACGTATTGGTTTTTAATATAGAGGTGGCGGAGGCAGAGTATGCACAACTTGGGCGTTTATTAATCAGCGATTTACCCACTGATTCTCGTCAACAAGCCGAGGCGTTTATAGTTTTTATGCAAAAACTTAGTTACGACCTAGGCTTGAATAAACGTTTGCGCGATTATGGTATTAAGCAAGATGATCTTGAGTTATTAGCCAGTGAAGCAATGAAACAAACCCGTTTGTTACAAAATAACCCCAAACCAATCTATTACGACGATGCATTAGCCCTATACCAAGCGGCTTGGTAAGTTCCTAAGGCTACATAGGAAGAACGAATTATGAGTAAGACCAGAGATGATTTTCGCCACTTTGAACGTCTATCAACCCGCTGGGGCGACAACGACATGTATGGCCATGTGAATAATGTGGTGTATTACGCTTATTTTGACACAGTGGTTAATCGCTTATTAATTGACCGTGCTTGGTTAGATCCCTTAAAAGACGATGTAATCGCTGTTGTTGCAGAAACGCAATGTCGTTTTTTTAGCTCAGTGGCTTTTCCACAAATTTTAGATATTGGTGTAGCGGTCGAGCGCCTCGGTAATCGTTCAGTAACGTATCAACTTGGCGTGTTTGTGCAAGGTTCACATACCTTAGCGGCATTGGGTAAATTTGTGCATGTTTACGTCGACAATCATACTCGTTTGCCAGTATCTATACCCACCCACGTAAAACAGGGCCTGACCGAACTAACGGTTGCGCCCTAGTGCATCATGACTGGTAACCCAATCTCCAGCTAATACGGCGGCGCTAAGTGATAGCTCACCGGCTAGCACGGTAGCACCAATGATTTCTGCAAGTTTGTAGACCTTTCCAGAACCGTAACAATCCATCATTTCTAAACATTCTTTCTGAGTCGCTAGGCCTGTGCCACCGCCATATGTGGCAACAATAAGCGACGGTATGGTCACGGATAGGTAGTAATTACCTTGTTCATCAACATCAGCAAATAACAAGGCTGATGATGATTCGGCAACATTTGCTGCATCTTGCCCGCAAGCGATAAAAATAGCGGCTATGGCGTTAGGGGAGTGGGCTCCGGTGTTGATCGCGCCCGCCATTACGCTACCCACCTGAGAGACTTGGCGCATTTTAAACATCAATTCAGCACTCACACCGAGTGATTGTTTGAGCAGTTCACCGTTAATACACACTTCAGCAATAACGCGCTTACCACGTGTGTGTAAGGTGTTGAGCTGTGAATGTTTTTTGTCGGTGTCCATTGCTCCTGATAAGTTGTATCGGACTAAACCGGGGTGAGGGTAATGAGCCTGGATCCACTCACAGGCGGCAAAACAGGCTTTACCCACCATATTCTGCCCAGCTGCATCACCTGTGGTAAAGTTAAAGCGTAAGTAACGCATACGAGCTGCTGCATATTGTTCAATGTCACGTAATTTCCCGACGCTCGTTGTAGTTTCAGCTTGTTGTTTTATTTCAGTGAAATGCTCGCGCACCCATTCGCCAAATTGCAGCGCTTGGCGAGCATCAGTAAAAATAAACACCGGTGCGCGTTGCATTGCGTCATCAACCACAGTGACTTTAACGCCACCGGCTGCAGTAAGTAAGCGCATGCCACGATTATAGCTGGCGATCAGTGTTCCTTCCGTGGTGGCCATAGGTACGTAAAAGTCACCTTGGGCATGTTCACCATTAATGCGCACTGGACCTGCTAGGCCAATAGGTACTTGGGCGACACCGATAAAGTTTTCAATATTGCCAGCGGTTGCCGTTGGTGCTACTGAATAGTGGGCGAGATGCTGTAGTTCAACACCTGTTTGCTTTTTAATAAATTCACGGCGAGTTGCGGCCATGTTTTCTGAATAGTCATTTTGTTTGTCGCGAGGTACTGAAGGGCTCTTAGTGGCTTGATTATTATTGTTCATACTCTGACCTTAAATGTAAAAAGGCAGCCTAAGCTGCCTATCAAACAAAGTAAATCTTATTGTTTTGCGGTAATCAATCCTTGGTCGATGTCATTCACATCTTCTGCACTCAATGTGCCTGCAGCCAGTTTCAAATTCATCATACTGGTGACATAACCGTATCTCACTCGAGATAAATTACGACGGGCATCAAACAGGTTACGGGTACTGTTAAGCACATCAACAATAGTACGCGTGCCCACGTCAAAACCGGCTTCAGTGGCTTTTAAGGCGCTTTCAGCTGAGATTACTGCTTGTTCAAAGGCTTTGATCCGTGAAATAGCCGCTTTTACGTCATTGTAGTTTGAACGTACGTTACGGATCACGCTGCGGTGTATGCGCTCGCGCTCTTCGCTATTAGCGATAAAGCTGTATTTAGCAGAGTCAACGTTGGCTGTTACGCGACCGCCAGTATAAAGTGGTACTGACACACTTAAACCAATTCCATAATTGTTCACTCGGTCATCAGATGTTGATATACCGTTATCTGTTACGATGGCGGTATTACCGTTATCAGATGAAGATGCACTGGCGTTTAAACTGACAGTCGGATAGTGACCTGAACGCGCGCTTTTGATATCGAATTTAGCGATATCAACCGCAGTATTGGCGGCTAACAGTTGTAGATTACGTTCTTCTGCTAATTTCAACCAATTGTTAATGTCAGACGGATTAGGCATGGTGGCAGAAAAACTGGTGGTATTTAGTACATTTAGGCTGTTGTAATAATTACCGGTAATTTCACGTAAAGCCTCAAGGCTGATTTCAACGTTGTTTTGTGCACTGATTTCAGCAGCGACCGAGGTATCATATTGAGCTTGCGCTTCATGCACATCAGTAATAGCGGTTAAGCCCACTTCGAATCGTTGTTTAGTTTGCTCAAGTTGGCGTTCGATGGCACGTTTTTCAGCTTGGGCAAATTCTAAATCGTCTTGCGCTTGTAATGTATTGAAATAGCCCGTGACGGTTCTGACTATTAAATCTTGCATCGCATTGGCATAGATGGTGTCGGCACGACTAGCAACTAATTCAGCTCGGTCAAAGGCAACCCAAACAGAACGGTCATATATGCTTTGGCTTAAATTGACCGTCGCAGAGTTAGTTGAGCGTTCAGTATCGCCAAAGGTTTCGTTGGCAGACAATGAAAGAGAAATTTGGGGTAACAAACCCGCACGACTTTTATCTATGTCTATAAAGGCTGCTTCTTTTTGCGCTTTTGATTGCAAGGTTGCCGGGTCGTTTTGCAATGCTTGCTGATAGACTTCGCTCAGTGAGTCTGCATAAGCAGAGGACGCCATGCCTATACCTATCAGTAGCGACAAAAGTGTTTTCTTCATTATTTTTCCTTTGGTAGTTCCTGAACCGATGTTAGCCGAACAGATGACTGATCTATATGCGTTTAATGTTGTACAAAGTCTAAGCAAATCAAGCGGCAAGCCAAAACGCTTAGTGGTAACACTTAGCCCTCAAGTGTAACAGAATATTTTGCTTCAAGACCAGTAGCAGTCTAAATGCATCAATACGAATGTGTGATAGCATACGTGTATTTAACGACCAGCGCTGCAAAGGAAAGGTGTTTTGTCCAAAATACAGCAATTTTCAACGAAAGATGTCCAACTGATTGAGTCAAAGCCTTTGTATAGCGGCTTTTTCAAGATGGTAAAATATGCTTTTAAGTATCGGCTTTTCCAAGGGGGATGGAGCAAGGTTGTTGAAAGGGAAATTTTCGAGCGCGGCCATGCAGTTGCCGTACTATTATATGATCCAGATTTAGCCGAATTCGTTATGATAGAGCAAATTCGCATTGGCGCGATGGCAACCTCTAAAACCCCTTGGTTAATTGAAATTGTTGCAGGCATTATTGATGAAGGCGAAACACCGGAAAATGTTTGTAAAAGAGAAGCATTCGAAGAAGCCGGGGTTGAGATTTCACATTTACGAAAAGCCCTTAGTTACTTAGCCAGCCCTGGCGGCACGACTGAACGACTAGATGTCTTTATTGCCAAAGTTGATGCCAGCAAAGCACATGGGGTGCACGGTCTAGAATATGAGAGCGAAGATATTTTGGTGCACCGCGTTGCTGAACAACAAGCTATTGATTGGATAGAGCAAGGTGTGGTTGAAAACGCCGCTACCTTAATTGCTCTACAATGGTTTTGTCTAAACAAAGTTAAGCTATTAGAGGAGTGGAACAAGTTTTAAATGAATAGTCCGAATAAAACGCGTTATGTACCTAAGCTAGCTGACATGCACAAAGTGTGTGACAACAACTATGCGCGTTTACTATCTTTACTGCCCGATTGTGATACTGAGTCTTTGGAATATCACTTCAAGGTCAATGGTAGCCTGAGTTATCAACTTAAAATAATCGATAGTAGCCGCTACACCAGTACGATCGAGATGTCACAAAAAAGCATGGATGGCCCAGATTTTCTTAAGCCAATTGTCGTCGTTAGGCTTTATCATGACGCTCAAATGGCCGAAGTATTGAGTTCGCAACATATCGGTGCTTTGCAACCGAGTTACGAATACCCGAATAACAAAATGTATCAACGAAATGAAAAAGAAATGGTGAATTTGTTTTTGGGTGAGTGGTTAGTGTTTTGTTTGAAACACAGCGACCAGCTGCACTCCACTAGCGTCTAGTTTTATTGTGCAGCAAAGAATAAAGTCGTGATCCGTATAGCGCAAATTTCTGATTGTCATCTGTTTGCTGACGCTAGCAAGACAAGTTACGGACAGATCGCTCCTTACCATAGTTTAGCTAAAGTCTTAGATGATATTGCCCTACAATCTATTGACTTGCTACTTGTTACAGGCGATTTGAGTGGTGATGGTAGCTTAGAAAGCTATCGCCACTTTGAGCAGCTGATAAAACAACGTGGGATCCAAAGTCAATGGCTGATTTTGCCAGGAAACCACGATGATCTTAGCGTGTTACAGCAGCAATTTAGCTCGGTTAATTTATGGTCGCATTATTCGATTGCTGCCCCTTTGACCATTCAAAATTGGCAACTTCATTTACTTAATACAAAAACCAGCGGCACGGGCGGCTTTTTAGCTGAGTCAGACCTCGTCGATTTAGCCCAATCACTGAAGCAATCTCGTGATTACTCTCAACTGATAGCTGCTCATCATCATCCTTTAGTGTGTCATTCTTGGATGGATAATCATGGTTGGCAAAATAGCCATAAACTGCTTGAGGTCATTGGCCAATATGATTCAGTGAAAGCCATGATTTATGGGCATATTCATGCAGAGCTGCAGCAACAAATTGGCCAGTGTCATTATTTAGCTTGCCCTAGCACATGTTGGCAATGGGCGCTGCAAGCAGAGTTCGGTATCAGTCAACAAGCGCCTGCCTATCGGGTACTCAATTTAGACCTAACTGGTCAGTTTACGACTGACATTAAGAGAGTGGAATATTCGTAAATGGAAAAGGTGGTTATTTATTTGCACGGCTTTTTAAGTTCACCCCAATCGCAAAAGGCGCAACAAACCCTCGCGTTTGTAAAAGCGCATTACCCGCAGTTACCGATTGAAATTCCAAAGCTGGCTAACTATCCGCAAGCAGCCATAGAGGGTATTGAGCGCTTAGTACAAAGCCATCCCGGAAAAACATGTCTTTTTATCGGTAGCTCTTTGGGCGGTTTTTTGGCGACTTATATGCTGCAAAAATACGGTGGTAAAGCGGTAATAGTCAACCCGGCCGTTCGGCCTTTTGAACTATTGGCTGACTACTTAGGTGCCCATATAAACCCTTATACCCGGGAAAGTTTTACCCTCCAAGCGGCCCATATACACCAGCTTATTCAGCTAGATGTTCAGCAGGTCAGTCATCCGCAAAATATTTGGGTGTTGTTGCAAACAGGTGATGAAATCCTTGATTATCGCCAAGCCGTGGATAAATACCAAGGCGCAAAAATGACAGTGGAAGAAGGAGGCGATCACAGTTTTCAACATTTTGAACGATTCTTACCAGATATTTTTAGGTTTCTACTGCAAGACTAAATGAAGCTTGGTATAACATGACACTATAGCGGGTTAACAAGCCATGCACTTACTCAACTGATAAATAATAAAAACTATGAACAATCAATATAACGCTGATGCCATTGAAGTCCTTAACGGCCTAGAGCCGGTAAAACGCCGTCCGGGTATGTATACGGACACGACCCGTCCAAACCACTTGAGTCAGGAAGTCATCGATAACAGTGTTGATGAAGCGTTGGGGGGGTATGCCACCTCTATTCGCGTTGTATTGCATGAAGACCAGTCTTTATCGGTTACTGATGATGGCCGTGGTATGCCGGTCGATATCCACCCTGAAGAAAAAATTTCTGGGGTAGAGCTCATCATGACGAAGCTGCATGCTGGTGGTAAATTTTCTAATAAAAATTATCAGTTTTCTGGTGGTTTACACGGCGTCGGTATTTCGGTGGTCAATGCCCTGTCAAAACGGGTAGAGGTGAATATTCGCCGTGATGGTAACGTGTATCAAATTGCATTTGAAAATGGCGACAAAGTCGAAGAATTACATGTGGTAGATACCTGTGGGAAGCGCAATACCGGCACCAAGGTACATTTTTGGCCAGACCCACAATACTTTGATTCAGCAAAATTTTCAGTCAGTAAGTTGTTGCATATTCTGCGCGCTAAAGCGGTATTGTGCCCCGGTTTACGGATTCGTTTTGACAACAAGATTAGCAATGAAAGCCAAGAGTGGTATTTTGAAGATGGCTTACGAGATTATCTTGAACAAGCAGTTAAAGACCATATCACCTTACCGGAAGATTCGCCTTTTGTGGGCTCATTTTCTGCCAATAATGAAGCCGCAGATTGGGCGGTGGTGTGGCTGCCTGAGGGGGGCGAATTAGTTACTGAAAGCTATGTAAACTTAATTCCGACGGCGCAAGGCGGTACTCACGTAAATGGTTTACGCCAAGGTTTGTTAGAATCAATGCGTGAGTTTTGTGAGTTTCGTAACTTGATGCCGCGTGGCGTCAAACTTACCCCAGAAGATATTTGGGACAGGTGCAGTTATATCCTCTCAACTAAGATGCAAGACCCGCAATTTGCTGGGCAAATAAAAGAGCGTTTATCTTCGCGTCAAGCGGCTGCGTTTGTTTCAGGTGTGGTAAAAGATGCCTTTAGCTTATGGCTCAACCGCCACACCGATATCGCTGAAGCTTTGGCCGATATGTGTATTAACAACGCACAAAGCCGTTTGCGCCAAAGTAAAAAAGTCGCCCGTAAAAAGGTTACACAAGGGCCTGCTTTACCGGGCAAATTAACCGATTGTTCTACTCAAGATACCAGTCGTTCTGAACTATTTTTAGTGGAAGGTGATTCAGCGGGTGGCTCAGCCAAACAAGCCAGAGATCGTGAATTTCAGGCCATTATGCCCTTGCGTGGTAAGATCTTAAATAGTTGGGAGGTTGACTCATCACAAGTACTGGCTTCTCAAGAAATTCATGATATTTCAGTGGCTCTGGGTATCGACCCTGACTCACAAGATTTAAGCGGTTTGCGTTACAACAAAATTTGTATTTTAGCCGATGCTGACTCAGACGGTTTGCACATTGCCACCTTGCTTTGTGCCTTGTTTGTTAAGCACTTTCGAACCTTAGTTAATTTAGGCCATGTGTATGTGGCGATGCCACCTCTGTATCGAATAGATGTGGGTAAAGAAGTCTATTACGCCCTAGATGATGGTGAAAAACAGGGTATTCTAGATCGCATAGAAGCCGAGAAAAAACGCGGAAAAATCAACGTGCAACGTTTCAAAGGTTTGGGGGAGATGAACCCTTTGCAATTACGTGAAACCACCATGGATCCTAATACCCGACGGTTAGTACAACTGACTACTGACGATGCGGAAGCGATGTTAGAAATGATGGACATGTTGCTGGCTAAAAAACGAGCGCCCGATCGTAAAGAATGGTTAGAATCCAAGGGTAATATGGCAGAAGTCGTTTTATAAAATTAGAGAAGCGCTAAGTACTTCGGTGTGTGAAAGTCTTCGATTTTGGTGGAGTGTAAGGTGCTAAAGGTCCTTAAATTTTTCTTGGTTTTGTTTTTTTTGCTGGTGATGACCTTAGCTGGCTTGGTGTTTTTTGCGCTTGAATCACAACCTTTGGTTGTGGCCAACAGCAGTCAACAAGTTGGCGAGGCTGATTCTGTCAAAGAGTTAATGCGCCAAATTAGCGAGAGTTTAAAGAACCGTTCCAAGCATCAAACAATCACCTTAAGTAACGATCAACTTAATAGTTTAGTTGGTTTTGTACAGCGGGCTCATAAACAATTTAGCGGCAAGGTGTCTATTTCTACCAATGGCATGACGACACTTGCTTCTTATCAATTGCCTGACAACCCTCTAGGACAATACTTAAATATTGATATTAAGATATTACCGTCCCAAGGCATAGACGTTGAACATGTGCGAGTCGGCGCATTATCTATCCCCGGTAACGTAGCCGTTTCAATGGTTACTACCATGGTAAACTGGTATACCAAGAGTGATTTGGGCGACCAATTCATCGCGCAAGTTGAGAGCGTCGCCATGAATGACGATGAAATGATGCTCAATATCAGACCATTGAATGACTTTCTAAATGAACTTAATACCGTTAAACAAGGCATGGACCGCACAGGTGATGAAGAACTTCGTTTACGTACAGCCTACTATTTAACGTTTTTAAGTCAGCAACCTGAGGCTAAGTCATCACGCTCTCAATCGTTAGCCACTTTCATTAGCCCTTTATTTGCTAAAGCACAAAGTCGCTCAAGCTACGACACGGCAGTAAAAGAAAATGAAGCGGCCATTTTGGCCTTAGCTATTTTTGCGGGCCATCATCGTTTTGCCAATTTTGTGGGTGAGGTGCAGCCTAGCTCTGGCAGCGTTGTTAAACCCCGCGCGCCAACCGTTTTAGCGAAGCGAGTTGATTTAAGTCAGCATTTTATTTTTTCTGCGGCGATCAAAATTTTATCTGAACAAGGGCTTAGTATTGCTATCGGTGAATTTAAAGAACTGATGGATAGAGGTCAAGGTGGCAGTGGTTATAGCTTTGTTGACCTAAGCGCCGACTATGCCGGGGTTAAGTTTGCTCAAACCGCCACTGAACCTGAAAAAGCCTTAGGCTTACAAAGGGCACTGGCAAGTAACTCGAGCGAAGGTGTGTTTTTTCCCAGTATCAAAGACTTACCCGAAGGCTTTAGTAAAACAGAGTTTACCCAGCGGTTCGACAAAGTTGACAGCCCTGAATATTTAAAACTCGTTAACGAGATCCATCACAGAATTGATGCTTTAGCGTTACATCAATAATCTATAGAAGTCGTTCTTTACTTGCTTAGAGTAACTTTTCGATAGAACGATATACCTCAGTGGCTTGTTCGCTACTGAGGTTATTTTTTTGAGCGCTACCCACACTACTTGATACACGCACAAAGTCGTTTGTTTGTTCAGTATTTGCTGGCGTATTTTGTTCGGTATTTGTTTGAAGCGCTTGAGTGCGTTGATTTTGTGCTTGCTCAGCTTGTTGCAAGATTTTACCTTGCGCAGACAACTCCACCGTTTTGTCTTGGCCAATTCCAAAAGCCACTGGCTTTTCATTGGGTGTGGGTTTTAGAGGGGCACTCGCAATCGCCAATTGCGGCACGTTGCCAATTGATGATAAATCCATGTTCCCTCCTGTTTAGGTCGATTTTTGTTCACCCAAAAGTATGGACGTTAACTATTAAAAATGAAAGAAAAGCGCCCTTTAAATCACGATAGGGTGTTTTTACCGCACACTGCTTTGAAATTGCCCTAAAGTGGATAACAGTAACTCCATCTGTTTGGCGATGGTAGCGATGTTTTTTTTCTGGGTCTCTTCATCTTGTTCGCTAAGTTCTAAAATTGCTTTTGCGACTTCTTCTACATAAGGTTTAAAAAACTTTCCTTGGTGCTCAAAGCCGGCGCTATCTGGAAAAATGGCAGTGAACTTGCCTTTTCCGTCGTTACGCAATTGACCAATGATGTGGTCTGCATCTATGGCTTTTCGATAAATCAGTTGTAAGTTTTCAGCTAGTTTTTGAATAATTGATTGCATGGCTAAAGTTTTTCTACAGTTGGTCGATAAGGTGACGAGGCGGGCAATTCTGCCCGTTTTTAAACCTTGCTACAAGCAATAGGGGAGTTGGTATGGATATTCAAGGGGCTGGTTCCTCTGGTGCATCCGGGTCGGCGCTTGAAATTAAAGCATTACAGCTTGCTAAATCTCAGCAAGAGCGTGATGGTCAAGCGACGCTTCAACTGCTGGAATCAGCAGCTGACGTGCCAAAAGCAGCAAATACAGGCAGTTTAGGATCGACTATCGATACATTTGCCTAATGTAATTGCGTAGACTCTTCATGCCATCAGTATTTGTGATGGTATGAAGAGTAATTTTCTCATCATCAAACTGAGTAGGTTTTTTACTCAAGCATAAACAACTAAGCTAGTTTTACCTTGGTTGATCACTAATGAATAACCTATCGCCTAAGGGTTTACTTTTTGCGTTAATTCGAGCACTTGCATCAATTGTCTAAGGTCTGTCAATGGCTGTGCTGGTTTGGCCTGTGGGCTTGGCGTGTGAGTCGCAACCCAGTCTTTCTCCCATGTGATTAAATCTTGTTGGGCCTGTGCTTCTTCACTGTCTGTTAGCGGTTTGCCAGCGGCTTTAATTTTGTTTAAATACAAGGTCCAGCGAGGTAAATAAAAGTCTTTGTACATGCCTTGCCATACCTTAGAAGCGTAATCTTTTAAGTTTGGTCCACCCCACAGGGTAATTTGTTGTTTTGCATTTAAGGCATAATAAGCAGACTCGGTTGCTGTATCACCGTAAGCCTTTGCATCATCTATCCAGGTGCCGAGGGTTTCATCATGCAGGCCAAGTAGAGAATCTAAACGGCTTGTTAGTTTGGCGATTGTCGCCACTAAGTCATCACCTTCTTCAGATTTACCTTGCTGATACAACACAATACTTTGCTGCAATAGGTTATCGATGTGCAGGGATATTGACTGCTTGACGAAATCAACGAGATCATAAATAAACAATGAAGATTCTTGCAGCGCTTCGGCGCTATCAAGTAGCTGCTTGATCCCCTCGTCAAGCTTAGCCAAATCAGTGGGATGGTCATCAAAGTCCATAAGTTTACTTGAGGGGCGTTTAGTAAATACATAAGCACCCGCCGAGCCTTCCCACCAACGGGGTGACCAATATTTAGTAGTGAATACTGCGTCGCTAATGGTGCTCCATGCGTCAAGTTGGCTATCAGAAAGCTGACCATAGCGAGCGCTAAGGTATGACTGTAGCCATGCATCGCGGCTAGCGCCTTGATTATTCCATGGCAAATCAAACATATAGTCATAAACGACAGAGTTGTTGTTAATACCTTCAGGAAAAACACCAAAGCCTGTTACATTGCCTGCTTCGGGCGAAATGAGTAGCTCACTGACCTGTTGTTGGTAGTAATCAAAATCGCCATAAACAGGGTTGCTACCACCGTAATTGTGGATAAAGCCATAAATCCACTGTTTATTAAAAAATCCCTTCGCTCGTTGCCACACATGGTAGCGGTCGTTACCAATGTCGTGGATCATCACTTTGTCATCGGGCACTTTATTCAAAAAAGCTTCTATAGAGGCTAAGTCCCAAAATTCTTCGTCAGCACCAAACATCCAACCTTGCATGACCCACGTTGCGCCAGGCGCAGATTGTTGAATTGATTGATAGATCTTTTCGCCATATTGGGCTAATTCAGCGTAACGGTTTTCATCTGAAACAGGGGGGAGCATTTCGTTAAATGAATCAGACAAATAGTATTGCTGTTGGCCGTATTCTTGGTTGTATAACTCGATGAAGCGCTTAGCGACCTTGGCAAATAGGGGGTCGGCGGGGTCTAACCAATAGGTTTCTTGCGCAAACCCGGTCCATTTAGGCATGGGAGAAATTTTGGCCTCAGGAAACAAACTAATAAATTTCTTGGGTACATACCCCCCAAACGCAGGCACCACGGGTTGCATACCTAGGGCGTGCATACGAGTAATAATTTGCTTTTGCAGTTGGTGCTTTTTATTTATCCAAGTTTGAGGCAGAGGACCTTCGTGCCCTTCAATGTTGCCCATGCGCTGCCAAGGAGTAAAAGCAGGGCCAGAAAAATACTGCTTGAGCTCGTCGTTATCAACGCCAAACTCATTCCATAACTTTTGCCAGATGTATTCTTGTCCTTCCATCGCCACAGGATTATTGACACCGTGCAGTGCCATCCAATCCAGTTCCTTTTGCCACTCTGGCCAATCCCACCACGGCATGGTGTAACCGTAGGCGCACACATTCAAATAGGCACGCTGCTGAAATAAAGACGTGACTTTTTTGCCTTGATAATCGTCAAATGATTGCGGAAATGCAATACGACTACCTTCCCAGCTAACCGCCATGGCGCCGATACTGCGTAAATACTGGTAGGTACCATAGCTAAGTGCGGTAGGCACGTTTGCAGTAATTGTAAGCTGACCATTTTGCGCTGACACTTGATACCAGTCGTCTTCGTTATCAACTACCAGTGAAAAATGTACATTTGAAAGAGTGCGTTGACTCACTCGTTGAAAGACGTCGCGTACGCTTTTTTCTGTGTCACTTTCCTGTTCAAGCGGTGCCTGCTTGGCGTTATTGCAAGACGTTAGAAATAAAACAGCAAAAGCAATTGTCAGAAAAGTGCTGATGCGTAGGCGAGTTTTACCCATTGAATTTATCCTTTTTAATGTACTAAAGTCATCTTACACATTGAGTAAATACGATGTGAAGACATAAAAAGGGCACAGCAATCAGCGATGCTGTTTGTGTGCCCCACACACATGAACGAGTTAAAAGCTGTAGGTCGCATTTAAATAGTAACTGCGACCAATCACGCTAAGTGTTTGCCAAGCTTGAGTCTCTTCATCGCGATAAGCTTCTTCATCTTGACCGTTAAGGTTAAGCGCACCGAAGCGCAGGTTAAGCTGTTCGGTAACCTCCCAACCTAATAACACATCAATTTGATTGCGCCCATCAACTACACGACCTTCACGAGCAAAAAATGCATCGGTACTGTCTTGAATATAAGGACTGCGATGATTCAGTGAAATACGTGCACTGAACTGTTCATCTTCCCAATAACCAGTGAGGTTCCACGTCTGCTCTGATGAATTAGTTAGGGTGTATCCTTCGCTATCTCCCACTAAAATACGGGTATAGTTACTCGACATACCAAAACCCGCAACGGGTAAAAACGGGTCAAAGCCTTGATTCCACGCTAACTCATACCCTTTGATATTGAGGGTTGATGAGTCGTTGTACGTGCTACTGATATCGTAAATATTGCCGCTACCATCAATGCAGTCACTGCCGCTAGCGCTTAACGCAGTGCCGTTGTAATCACTGGGGCAAACAAATTCTGTTACGGTACCGTTTTTAATGCCTTTGGCGAATAGACTAACAGTGACTGAATCACCTTCGCCGTAATACCATTCCCAGCCTAAATCGACTTGGTCTGCCGTCATGGCTTCCATTTCGGTTTGGCCTAAATTGATATCGTAGGTGGAGGTGCCGAATGAGTTATTTGATGCCGTTTCTGATGGGGCAAGCTGAGTATCAGAAGTAATAATAGGCCTAACGAGTACTTTAGCCGCGGCAAAACGCACTTGCATTTCGTCATTTAACTCAAAGACGATATTGGCACTGGGTAAGAAATTGCTGTAATCAAATGAACTGGTATATTCACCAATGATTTCTTTAATTTCTCCGTTTAATGGGTTGGTATCACCGGTCAGATAAGTATTGATGTCACGGTTGGTGGTTTCGTAACGGCCACCAATATTACCCCGTACAGGAAACCCAGCGATTTCGGTTTCAAAATCAGCCATTAAATATGCAGAGAATACATCGCGCTCGATGGAGTAACTTGATTGAGCAGCAAAAAAGGTTGGAACAACCGCACCTTCAGCTTTTAATGCATCACGGTAAGCTTGTATATTAGGCGCAATCCAGCTGTGGGGAACCGACATTTCGTTGTCTAAAAAGTCACTTACCAGCTCACCGTATTCTGCCATTAAGGGGAGATCATCTGGATCTGCGTCGCCAATGGCTGCTCGGTCAGTCCGATATACTTCTCGGTCAAAGGTTTCATTACTGTATTTTACCCCTATCGCTAGGGCACTGAAGAAACCCTCGTCTAATAGTTTTTTGGCATCGAACTGTATTGAGGTTTCATCAGATTCCATAAAGCGATCTGCACCGTTAGGGTATTCATTTCGGGGCATAATCGCTGGGTATAATGCCGCATCAGCTAAATTGCTAGAGGGCGTAAAGATAATATTGTCTTTGTCTGAAATATCTAATTCTGCATCAATTACGGTAGCTAAGATTGCCGCTTCTTCACCGTGTTTTGCTTTGCCCGACGTATAGTTGAGCACGCTCGATAGGGTCCAATCTTCGAGGGTATATTTACTCTCAAGAGTCAAAGCCTTGCTGGTAGCGTCTTTGTCTTCTAATTGCCGGTTATTTTCAAGGGTAAAACCATTGATGTTAATATGCGAATACACACCATTGCTTGCTTCGCCCACGGTAGTTATTTGATCGCGGTTAAACAAAAATACCTGTTGGTTTAGGTCTTGAGCGGTGTCGTCTTTGGCATAAACGCCGGTTAATTTGGCTTCAAATTGACTGTTGGGGCGCCACTGAATTGCACCGTTTAATAAGCTACGTTCAGTCTCACGATCAATGCGGCGGAATCGAGGGCGTCGTGGCGTGACAGTACCATCATCATTTTCAAACCAACGCCCCATCCACATGTTGTCGACGCGATCGTCGAGTTCTTGGTACCCGGCATTTAAAAATACACCTAAGGTATTATCTAAAAACTGATCAATATACGTCACGGTGCCCTTGGGGGTCACATCGCCCGTAGGCGATAATTCAGAATATTGGGCCTTGCCTGATACCAGTAATTTTCGCTCAGAATAAAACAAAGGATCGGTGGTATCGATATTGATGGTACCGGATAAACCGCCGCTATCCATATCTGCGGTAGGCGATTTAATCACTGAAATATTGGACGCTAACTCTGATTGAATAATGTCAAAGCGAAAGCCACTGGTGAAATCGGCACTTTTAAACGTTTGGCCGTTGAGTGTGGTTCTGGCAAATTGTGAGCCTAAGCCCCGAACACTGATGGTTGATCCTCGACCATTGAGGTTTGATATTTGCACACCTGGAATACGCTGAATAGCTTCAGCGATGTTTTCAGTGGGAAATTTACCAATATCTTCAGAGGTGATGATATCCGCCACTTTGTTTTCTTCACGCTTCATATCTGCTGCGGCAGCTAAGCTTGCTCGATAGGTAATAGAAATTTTCTCAACGTCTTCTTCGGCTGTCAGCGGTTCTTGCCCGAAAGCAATTTGCGGTGCTAGTAAGCCAGAAATGACTGCAGCGAGAATAGTTTTGTTTCGCAACCTGTATAACCCTTGTGTTTTCATCATGTTCTCTCTTTTTGTTGTTGCAAATAAACCATTCAAATGAAGTCAATAACCCATGGTGTAACCAACGGGGCGGTGATTTTTTAATCACTCTGGTTTTACGCTATCATTGAGAAAATCGTTTGTCAACGTTGTCATGTTAATTTGTCAACGTTGACATTTTTGATGTCAGAAAGGGCTAAGTCGCAACCAAGTTTGGCTTAGTCGGCAAGTTGAAACACGGAATCTCGCTCAACAAGGTCTAATTGAAAGCCATAAGACTTTGGTTTAGCGCAGGGAGCATCCAACATCAAATCAATCAGAAACGCCGCGGCTTTTGCCGCGATATCGGCGTTGGGTTGATGCACCGTGGTTAATTTAGGCCAAGTCTGACGGGAAAAGGGACTGTCTTCAAAACCTACGATGGAAATGTCTTCAGGAACACGTAAATTTCTTAAGCGTGCAGCAAAAATAGCACCAGCTGCAATTTCGTCATTACAAGCAAAAATAGCTGTAGGTCGCGGTTTCTTCTCCATCAGCTTATTCGTCATTTCTACGCCGGATTCAAAGGTGAATTCACCGGGTAAGATAATGTTTTCATCTATTTGTATCGATGATGTTGCTAGCGCCTTCCGATAGCCAGTTAGCCTTCCTTCACTCGACATATGTGAGAGCTGATGGCCTATAAAAGCAATGCGTTTATGCCCGCAAGTGAGCAGGTGGTTGGTAATTTTTTGTCCGGCATTGATGTCATCCACATAGATGGTTGGCGATAAGCTATCCGGCGCTTGTGAGCCAGATAGAATTCTCACAACCTTAGCGTCGAGGTTCAGCAAGTAGGTAATCAGTTGATTATTTTCAGACAGAGGTGGGGTGAGAATAACCCCACCAATTAAGTTGGTTCCTATCATTGACGCTAAGTCTTTTTTTACTTGTTCTGAATGAGAGTCGGTAGGGTGGATTACTAACTCAAAACCTTTTTTTCGGCACTCACTCAAGATGCCGTTTTGCATTTCTATTACGTAATGGCTATTTGGATTGTCATACACAAACGCGATAGATTTAGGAGCGCGCCGCATGACTTGGGCCGTACGGTTAGGTTGGTAGTTTAATTGCTCGATGCAAAGTTGAACTTTGTTTTTGACTTGTTCACTCACACACGATTCTCCGTTCACCACACGGGATACTGTTTTAAAAGAAACACCGGCTAGTTTTGCCACATCCTTGATAGTTGGTTTTTTCATTCATTCTCACATTCTTGGCCACCCAAAGTGTTAGCAGCATAGAGATTTTACCGGTTTGTCGCAAATACTCTTATTCATTGTGCCGCAATGGCTGCAACGTTATAACGTGGCATCATTCTCTTAAACGCTGAATAAATAACCTTGACAACGTTGACATTGAATGGGTAAGGTAGCAAGCATAAGCAACACTGGCAGGTAATAGGCGTAGCCGATGATATGCGAGTTAAATATTAAGAAGGACAGCGATGAAACCTAGTAGCTCTCGACTCTTTGCCTTAGATATATTTCGAGGTTTGACCATTATATTTATGATTATGGTCAACAGTCCCAACACTTATGGGCAATTTTCTCATGCCTATTGGGACGGGGTTCTGTTTGCCGATGTGGTATTTCCTTTTTTTATCATCATCGTAGGTGTTGCTATCAGCCTAGGTTTAAAGAATTTTAAGCCGGGTATTGATGACCCTGCCACCATCATGAAGAAGGTACTTAAACGAAGCATTATCATGTTTTTACTGGGTATGGCAGTTAACCTGATTTATTTGCATTTTAGCGATATTAGGGTGCTTGGCGTGCTGCAGCGTATTGCCATTGTGTACTTAGTTTGCTCCTTTTTATGTTTGTATTGCTCTACCTCGCAGTTGGTTAAACTCAGTATTTTCATCTTGGTCAGCTACTGGTTATTTATTTTATTTGTCCCCGCTCCTGGTATGGAGGCTGGCCAGTTGCTCCGTGGAAAAAACATCGTCAATTGGTTTGATATGGCTTATCTGCCAGGCATGTTGTGGCGCGGCGATTGGGATCCTGAAGGTGTGCTGAGTACCTATCCCGCTATTGTCACCGGCGTCATTGGCGTACTGATGGGTAAAATCATTCTTCGTAAACAGCAAGATTTACCGTATCTGGTTATGAGTTTATTTGTATTTGGTTTTGCTTGCGCTTTGCTAGGTGGAATGTGGAGTTTATGGTTTTTACCCATTAAGCAAATCTGGTCTAGCTCATTCGTGCTCATTACTGGTGGTATTGCGAGTATGTCCTTGGCGTTTTTAATGTGGTGTACCGATATCAAGCAATACCGCCGCTTTACCTATGTTGCTCAAGTTTTTGGCGCCAATGCTATTACTGCCTACGTTCTGCACATTATTTTTGAAAAGTTACTCGACCTAAAAATACATGGCATATCTGTTCTGGGGGCCTATGAAACGTTGACACATAGTCTTGGCATTAGCCCCTTTTTCAGCTCTGCGATGTGGATTGCGATGTTTTTATGTCTGTGTTTTGTGCCGGTTTGGGTGCTGTATAAAAAGCAGATCTTCATAAAAATTTAATGTGATTGAGTCATCCGTATTTTGAAAATTTCAGTTAAGAGTAGGTAACGTGGACAAAGGTAAACAACTTTTTATTGGTATAGACGGCGGTGGCACCAAGTGCCAAGCGCGTTTAGAAAACGCACAAGGTGAGTTGTTGGGCGAAGGATTATCGGGATCTGCCAATCCTGCGCGAGATAGCCAAGTAGCCAAGCAATCAATTCTTACGTCGAGTTTGCTCGCTTTACAACAAGCTGGATTGGGTGAAGATGACTTCAGTCGCTCCTCTGTTGTGCTGGGTTTAGCCGG
The DNA here is from genome assembly GCF_052119645.1 of Flavobacterium sp. W21_SRS_FM6. Classification (NCBI taxonomy): domain Bacteria; kingdom Pseudomonadati; phylum Bacteroidota; class Flavobacteriia; order Flavobacteriales; family Flavobacteriaceae; genus Flavobacterium; species Flavobacterium sp. W21_SRS_FM6. The sequence continues at coordinate 682,771 of NZ_JBGQOM010000001.1, read as the reverse complement.
GGTTAATATTCCAAAATACCGATCATTGATAGAAGAGTGGCAACACCCTTTTGCCAACATGTATTTGACCACTGACTTACACATTGCCTGTTTAGGGGCCCATGGCGGCAACGACGGTGGAATTATTATAAGCGGTACAGGTTCATCGGCGTTTTCGGTGGTAAGGGGAAAACATACTATTGTGGGCGGCCATGGTTTTCCCTTGGGGGATAAAGGCAGTGGCGCGTGGTTGGGCTGGCAGGCTTTGGTTTATACCCTTGAAAGTTTAGACAAGATGCGCATACCGTCAGGCCTAACCGAGCACATAGCTCAGCATTTCAATGCGCATAGCGCCACCGATATTGTAGGGTATGCACTAAAATTTGCGCCTGCTGAATACGCCCAATTTGCACCGCTTGTATTGAAGTTTTATGAGCAGGCTGATGCCAATGCAGTGCTAATTGTTGGTGAGGCGGTGGGCTATTTAGAACATCTTATCCAGCGGGTTAACCATACCCAGCCCCCTCGCATCGCAATGATCGGCACAATCGCCAAACGCCTTTGTGGGTATTTTAATGCACAGACGCAAACCTTACTCAGTACACCGCTATGCTCACCAGAAACAGGTGCGGTGCAATTAGCCAGAACCTTATTTAAGAAGAAGTCATCATGACCACAAAAAAAAGTTTAATGCTTCAAGAAGTCAGTGAAACGCCAGAGCGATTTCGCGTACATGCCGCGGCGCACGTAAATCTCTATTTTAATTTGGCCAAGCAGATACGCGCCTTTTCTCCAGAATATGTCTATATTGTGGGGCGTGGTACCTCAGACCATGCGGGTGTGTATGCTAAGTATTTGATTGAAGTTGAATTAGGTATTCCCGTGTCATCTGCAGCGCCATCGGTCGCGAGTATTTTTGGAAAGTCTTTGGATCTAAAACGAGCCTTGGTGATTATTATTTCGCAATCGGGTCGCAGCCCAGACGTGCTTGCGCAAGCAAAAGCGGCAAAAGCATCAGGCGCCTTATGTGTTGCTTTAGTTAACGATGAGGCGTCGCCACTCGCTGACATTGCTGATGTATTTATTCCTTTATTAGCGGGCCCTGAAAAAGCCGTTGCAGCAACAAAAACCTATTTATGCACCTTATTTAGTATTTTAAATATTGTGGCTCATTGGAAAAATGACGAAAAACTCTTGAGCCTCATGACTACTTTGCCGACCTTAATGGCACAAGCACAGGCCTCGAAGCCGCAATTACACTTAGATGTATTACAAAATTTACGCCATTGCGTGGTGTTAGGTCGAGGATTTGGTTATGCCATCGCCCGCGAGATTTCACTCAAAATTAAAGAGATTTGCGCCATTCAAGCCGAAGCTTTCAGTAGTGCAGAATTTTTACACGGGCCTATTTCTTTGTTAAACAAACAGATGACAATTATCGATATCAGTGTCGTTGACGAAAGTATTGTTGCGCATAGTGAGCAGATAGACGAAATTAAAGCCCGTGGTGGCAAGGTATGCACCTTGTCTTTTTTTGATGCCGATACCTCACCGCGTTTTTTGCCTTTGTTGATCATGCAGCGTTTCTATTTGGATATTGAGCATATTGCTCAGCAAATGGGCTGCGATCCCGATAATCCCGTTGGTTTAAATAAAGTGACCCAAACTCGATGAACGATGTGACCCACAATTACTTTGCAGCGCGCTTTTTCGATGGTGAAAAACTACTTTTAAATGTTAGTTTCACCATCAAAAACGGCATCATTAATAGCTTACGTGCCAATAGTCTGGCTAGTGACACGGCCGAAGTACTCGATGGTTTGGTGAGTCCCGGATTTATTGACATTCAAGTTAATGGCGGTGGCGGTGATTTATTTAATAGTACACCAAACGTAAACACCTTAAATACCATGGCAACGGCCCATCTGCAATTTGGCACTACTTCCATGCTACCAACGGTGATCACAGATAGACTGAGCGTGATGGAAGAGGCAGCAGAATCCATCGCTAGCGTGATGGCTGCACAACATTCAATTATTGTTGGTGTGCATTTTGAAGGGCCGCATTTATCTCTGCCTAAACGCGGCATTCACAGTGCAGAGTATGTGCGCGCACTCACAGACAAAGAGTTACAGGTTTTTAGCCGTACTGATTTGGGTAAGGTGGTGGTAACTGTTGCACCTGAAACCGTTGCGCCGGATGTGATTAAAGAGTTAAGCGCACGTGGTGTTTTAGTCTTTTTAGGCCACTCAAATACTGATGCCGAAACCGCCCTCAAAGCGATAGAAGCCGGCGCAGTTGGTTTTACCCATTTATATAATGCGATGTCGCCATTAACCAGCCGTGAACCGGGCATGGTAGGAGCGGCTTTGTCTGCGCAGCAAGCCTATTGCGGTATTATTGTTGATCACCATCACGTCCACCCACTGAGCGTTAAACTGGCGTATCAGTGTAAGGGCGCACAACGTATGATTTTGGTCACCGATGCAATGGCGCACGTGGGCAGTGATATGCAACAACTGCCTTATATGGGCACGGTTATTCAGCGGGAAGGGTCAAAGTTGACCTTACCAGATGGCACACTGGCTGGCTCTGCACTTGATATGATTGGCGCGGTGAAAAACTGTCATTTTGATTTACAGATTCCTTTAGTAGACAGTTTAACAATGGCCACCTCCACGCCTGCTCATTTACTTAATGCCCAGCACCGTTTGGGATATTTACGCGTGGGACAGCAAGCTAATATGTTGCTGCTCGACGATGCGTTATCGATTACCCACTGCTGGGTGAACGGCATAAAACAACATAATTATAACATGTAAAAGGAAGAGCCGATGCAAGCACGATTAACCTATGGCAATTGGATGCCATTAGTCATCATAGGATCACTGTTTTTTGTTTTTGGATTTATAACGTGGTTAAACGGTGCGTTGATACCGTTTTTACAAATTGTTTGCCAGCTTGGTGAAATTCAAGCTATGTTGATCGCCTTCAGTTTTTATATTGCTTATGTAGTGATGGCGCTGCCTATGTCGTATATTCTGGAAAAAAGCGGATATAAAAATGCCATGTCAATTGGCTTAGGTCTTATCGCTGCGGGTTGTTTGTTATTTATTCCAGCAGCCAAGTCTCAAGCTTTTAGCATCTTTTTGTTTGCGCAATTTGTTGTTGGTTCAGGGCTTACCATTTTACAAACAGCGTCAAACCCTTATTTAGTGAAAGTGGGTCCGCAAGAGTCTGCTGCAGCGCGAATTTCTATCATGGGGCTTCTCAATAAAGGTGCAGGTGTGCTTGCTCCGATTATCTTTACCTTTCTGATTTTGGGTGAATTTGAAGGCATTAGCGCTAAAACATTTGAATTGCTTAGCCCTGCTGAACAAGCAAGTCAAATAACCATCATGTCAGACAACCTAATTTTGCCTTATTTGGGTATGGCTATCGCGCTAAGCTTACTTGCCGTTGCCTTGCGTTTTTCAGATTTACCTGAGCTCGATTTAGAACATGAAGCGCAGAGTCTGCAAGTAAGTCACTCAGACAAAACGTCTGTGTTGCATTTCCCACATTTGATTCTTGGGGTCGTTACCTTGTTTTTCTACGTAGGTGTTGAGGTTATTGCCGGTGACACCATTGGTTTATTGGGCTCGGGCTTGGGCGTTGAAAATGCCACTTCATTGACCTCATTTACCATGTTTTTTATGGTAATGGGTTACCTGCTGGGCTTGTTTTTAACGCCGCGGTTTATTTCGCAAAAAACCTTACTGATTGCTTCAGCAGTTTCAGGAATCGCATTTTCAATCTGTGTGATTTATTCAAATCCAGCCCACTTCGGTGTGTCTGAAATGTTGTGGGGCTGGTTGGGTATCCAAACCATTCCTAATACCGTTGCCTTTGTCGCATTATTGGGCTTATCGAACGCCATTGTATGGCCTGCGGTGTGGCCTTTGGCCTTACAAAATTTAGGTTACTTTACCGCCAAAGGTTCAGCCTTACTGATCATGGGAATTGCGGGTGGTGCGATTCTCCCCATGGTGTTTGGCGTGCTTTCTTCTCACTACAGCCCCATTGATGCTTATTGGATGATGGTGCCCTGTTATTTGTTCATTTTGTTTTATGGCATTAAAGGCTGCAGCATGACAGAGTGGCGACGCGCTTAATGACATAAAAAAGCAGTAATAAACACGCAACTGCCTCTACAATCGCTTTTTATGTAGCTTGTATTACTGGCTAAGTTAAGTGGAGGTCGATGGGCGTTTTGCCTGGCTGACCACCTACCTCCCGCACTAACTTGGGGACCAAATAACCGGGTAAAGCTTTAATGAGCTCAGCCATTAATGTTTGAGCATGCGTTTCGGGGCAATCAAAATGACTGGCGCCTGCTACTTTATCTAATAGGTGTAAGTAGTAGGGTAATACGCCACTGGCAAATAATGCTTCACTGAGGGCGATTTGCTGCTCGACTTGATCGTTTATGCCTTTCAGTAATACGGCTTGATTTAATAAAGTGACGCCGGCCTGTTTTAATTTTGTGAGCGCTTGCTTGAGCTTATCATCAATTTCGTTGGCATGATTAATGTGTAGTACCAGGATGGGCTGCAAGCGACTTGCTGTGAGCCATGAAATTAATTCATCGGTGACACGTGAGGGTATCACCACCGGTAAACGAGTATGGACACGCAAGCGTTTAATGTGTCCAATGGCAGCAATTTCTTCGGTTAGCCATTGCAAAAAATCATCTTTCGCCATTAGGGGATCGCCCCCTGAATAAATAACCTCGTTTAACTGAGTATCAGCTTTGATGTAATCCAGGGCAGTGCGCCATTCTTTGCGATTTAAATGGTTATCGCCATAGGGAAAATGACGACGAAAACAGTAGCGGCAATTAACCGCACAACCACCGCGTATCAACATTAGCAAACGACTTTTGTATTTATGTAGAATGCCCGGTTGTACGTTTTCATGTTCATCCAGCGGATCGGCCACAAAATTTGCGGCTTTTTGGAATTCTAATTGGCTGGTAAAAACCTGTTTAAATAAGGGGTCATTGGCATCTCCTTTGACCATTTTATCGGCAAAGGGACGAGGCACACGCAAGGGAAATAGCGACCTTGCTTTAATGTCGTCGGCAAAGTCATCAGCGGGCAGTTGTAGGTAATTAAGTAGAGTAATAGGGTCTGAAAACGCCATTGCGAGTTCTTTTTGCCAGTTATGCTCTACAGCGATGATTTTTTTAGGTATTATTTGCAACAATTATTGACTCAGTATTTTATCTTCACGAGGACACATGGCTAATATCAGCACAAACGAGTTCAAAGCGGGCCTTAAAATCATGCTCGACGGCGAACCTTGCAACATTCTAGAAAATGAATTTGTTAAACCTGGTAAAGGCCAAGCCTTTAGCCGTGTAAGAATTCGCAAATTGATTTCAAATAAAGTACTCGAAAAAACCTTCAAATCTGGTGATACCGTAGAAAGCGCAGACGTCATGGATACTGACCTAGCCTATCTGTACACCGATGGTGAATTTTGGCACTTTATGAACAATGAAACCTTTGAGCAAATCGCTGCTGATTCTAAGGCATTAGGCGATAATCTTAAATGGTTAGTTGAAAATGATCTTTGTACGATTACCTTGTGGAATGGCACACCCATTGCGGTTAGCCCACCTAATTTTGTTGAACTAGAAATTGTTCAGACCGATCCCGGCCTTAAAGGGGATACCGCTGGTACTGGTGGAAAACCCGCAACCTTATCAACGGGGGCTGTTGTTCGAGTACCTTTGTTTGTTCAACAGGGTGAAATTGTTAAAGTGGATACGCGTAGCGGAGAATATGTGTCGCGAGTACAAAAGTAGTCACCGCTTTATGTCGGTAAAAAGCTCACTTAGGTGAGCTTTTTTATGAGTAAAACACCATAGTCAGATATTTGAGTCATGAGCATGAACCCAACAAATCATTGGCAACCGTCTGCAAATATTGATGTGTTGCGCCAGCGGGCCGACATCTTAAAAAAAATAAGGCAGTTTTTTGATGAGCGAGACGTACTAGAAGTAGACACACCGGCTTTATGCCACGGGAGTGTTACCGATCTCAATTTGCGCGCTTTTAGTTGCCAGTTTGACGATCCTCTTTCCCCTAATGTCACCCAATTATATTTACAAACCTCTCCCGAGTTTGCCATGAAACGTTTATTGTGTGCAGGCAGTGGCGCGATCTACCAGCTAAGCAAAGCTTTTAGAAATGAAGAGGCTGGACGTTTACATAACCCAGAATTTACCATGCTTGAATGGTATCGCCCTGACTACGATCATTACATGCTGATGGATGAAGTGGAGATCTTGGCTTGCAGCATTTTAGGCACTGACAAAGCACAGCGCCTTACGTATCAACAAGCCTTTAAGCAAATCTTGCACTTTGATCCGTTGCTGGATGATATGCACAACTTAAAAGCCTTATGTGATTCACTCGGTTATGCTGAACTGGCGGCAAATGAAAATGACGTTGATGTATTACTGAACCTGTTGTTTAGTCAGCATATTGAGCCGGCTATTAGTCAAGATACGCTGTGTTTTGTTTATGATTTTCCAGCCAGTCAAGCGGCTTTAGCTAAGCTTAATTCAACAAACCCTTTAGTCGCAGAGCGCTTTGAACTTTATTATAAGGGGGTAGAGTTGGCTAATGGCTTTAACGAGTTAAGTGATGTTAAAGAGCAGCGCAGACGCTTTGAAGTAGATAATCATAAAAGGCAACAAGCAGGCTTGCCGACTATTGCAGTAGACGAATTTTTTCTGAGCGCATTACAACACGGTTTGCCTGCTTGTTCAGGCGTGGCAATGGGCATAGACCGACTTGTTATGTTGGCTTTAGATTGCCAGCAGATTTCAGAGGTACTAGCCTTTGGTTATGCAAATGCGTAATTTTTTATTTCTTAGGGGTAACGATGCAAACGGATAAGGTACTACTTTTCCAAAACGAGTGGCAGACTTTACAAAATCAGTCTGACAGCTATGAAAAACTCTCTTTATTGATTAAGTTAGTGAGCATAACCTTGAGCTGCTTATTGTGGTTTAGCTTACACGCGGGTTTGTGGGCATTAGTTATCATTGCGATACTGTGGTTGCAAGATGCCATCTGGTGTACCTTTCAAAATCGAATTGCCCAACGTTTACTGGTGGTCGAAGAAGCGATTCATCAAAATATATGTGGCGATTACCAGGCCAATTTATTGCCTTTTCAATTCAATCAAAGTTGGCTTGCGTCTCGCCCAAGCGGCAAAGCACTGGTCGGTGAATATATACACCAAGGTTTAAGGCCTACCGTGGCCTATCCCCATATTATGCTGATATTTATGTGTATCGCGCTTTGTATGGTGGGGGGCAATTAAGTCAAATGCCCAGTATTGAAACCCTCGTTACCGCACGACTATCATTGCGTTCATTAGGCTTAACGGATGCGGATTTTATTTATGCGCTAGTGAATGAGCCTGATTGGCTCACCTATATTGGCGACAAAGGCGTGCATAATCTCGAGGACGCCACACGTTATATCCAAACAGGACCTCATGCTATGTATAGGCAACATGGTTTCGGTTTGATGGTGGTTGAAACGCTCAGCGAGCAGAGGCCAATTGGTTTGTGCGGCCTATTGCAGCGGGACAATCTGAGTATGCCGGATATTGGTTTTGCTTTTTTAGCACAAGCCCGAGGGCAGGGCTATGCGTTGGAAGCAGCAAAGGCAATCATTGATAATATGTTTGAAAAAACAAGTGTGCTTTTATTAGCGGCTATTACAGCAAAAAATAATCAACCTTCTATGGCCTTATTAGCAAAACTCGGTTTTGTGTTCAAAAGTTTGCACCATATGGATGAGAAGGATGCCGGCAGTAATTTGTTCGAACTCAGTAAAGCCGATTGGCTTAAAACTCCATAGGTAAAATAGTCGCGCGCTGCAAGATGACTTTTTCTACTGGTACGTCTGACCAGCCCCACGTTGGATCAACGTGTGTGGGCACCAATGACATTGCGTCTACTACCTCGTAGCCTTCGACAACTGAACCAAATACGGCATATCCCCAATAGCGTCCTGGATCTAATGTGACGTTATCTTCCATATTAAAAAAGAACTGACGGTTGGCGGTATGCGGGTCGTCCTGCCGAGCCATGGCGATAGTGTATTTTTCATTTTTCAGGCCGTTACCTGACTCATTAAAAATATTGCCATAGGAAAACAGTTCAGCAAAGTTTTCATCATAACCGCCGCCTTGCACGACAAAGTCGATTACCACGCGGTGGAATATCGTGCCCTCATAACTACGTTTTTGCACATACCGCAAAAAATTGTTTACCGTAATAGGTGCTTTTTTACGATTAAGTTCAACGATGATATCGCCCATTGAAGTTTCAAATTTTACCCTTGGGTAATAATTACCAGCTTGGATTTGCGAGCCATCATCTTTAACTGCGGCCAGGCAAAAAGTGGAAAGAAGAGTGAAAACCATAAAAAGCGCACTACGAAACATACAAGACCTTTGAATTAAGCGATATTTAACACCGGAAAGGATGCAAGCTATCAAAATTCGATGGTTTTCACAAAGTGAACGTGATTTGTTATGAATTAAAGAGAAATTGGGCTGCGCAAAAAAGCAAAGCCGCAGAGCGTGGCTTTGTCAAATAGTTGAGACTATGCAAGGGTATCAATAATATTATTATTGATAGTTTGGTAAGTAGTGCCCAATACGCTATTTAATGCAGCCAAAAAGAGTGCCCGACCTCTTCATTAGACATACTTGAAGCGCTCGTTTTCAGCTCTTCGTGCTGTTCTTCACTAAGAGGCTTTAACGTGGAGGAGACTGTGTCTTGTTCATCTGCTGTTAAGATCGACATTGCACTTTCTAAACCCGGCGGTGTGCTGCCAGGAGGAGGTAGTTGATTGCTGACACAACTTTGAGCGTTTCAAGCATGGGGCATCTATATGCATTTAGCATACTCCTATTATCATTAAAATGACGTTGATTGTTTATGAATACCTTGCTCCTCTCATTACGTCCTATTCTTTGGGTGGGCTTTGGTGTCGATCTTTCGCCGGAACCGCCACCAATTGTTCATCAATTATTTTGCAAGTGGCTTCAAGTGTATCGCCGCGGGGTGTTTCTATGCTGTCTGAGTCACCTTCAACCCTACCTTCACAGGCAGTGAAGGCTTCTGGAGGTGGCTTATGCCCTCGTTTTTGTTTATCTTTTTCCGCCATTGTCGAGCATGAAACGGTGGTGAGAAGACAGCATAAGATTAAGGGATAAAGTCCTTTCATAATATTCCTAAGGTTGAATGAATCGAGGCCTATCATGGCATCTTAATATGCAGGAAATGTGCAGAACTTAAGGATAAATGTAGGATTTACTCATTTTAATGACTGCAATAGTAGAATGTAAATGCGGGCTTACTGTATTTTAAATAATCAACCACAGTAAGCAGCAAATGCGGCTACTTAGTCGCCGTGTAAATACTAAACTTTTGGTTACTTGCGGTATGCTTGACTCCACCAAACATGCGTTTTAATTTTGCCGGATAGTCTAAATGTCTATTGCCAACAATGATAAGTTCGCCGCCAGATGTGAGCGCCTTTTTAGCGTCACTGAACATTTGCAGAGCGATATGGTCGGTAATGGTATTTTGTTGATGAAAAGGTGGGTTACACAATACGAAGTCTACAGGTTCATAGCGTGAGTTTTGTAAATATTCATCAAGACAGTTACTGACAATAAAGTCACAGCGTGTCAACGCATCAGGTAAATTGTTTTTTATGTTTTCTCTTGCAGAGTCAATGGCCATGTAAGACTCATCAACAAAGATAACGCGAGCCTGCTGATTGTTATGCAAAACATGCAAACCGAGTACACCATTTCCGCAACCTAAATCGATGAGTGTTTTATTGCCTACCTTCGGAAGATGCTCAAGCATAAAGCGAGCTCCAATGTCTAATTGCTGGCGTGAAAACACATTAGCGTGATTGATTAAGCGAAATGCGGGTTTTTCAGTCGACCAAACGGTGGGATATGGAGAGTTATGCTTTAACGTTGTGGAGGGCTGACAAAAGATGAGTCTAGCCTTCTTCTTGGCTAATGAGGTAGTGGTGGGGCCAAGGTATTTTTCAAATAACGCTAAGGTAGATTTTTGAATAGCCAAGATCTTACCTGCCGCAATTATTTGGGTTGTCGGTGTGACAATATTTTGTAGGGCGATAAGTTGTTGCTCAAGCAAAGCGGTAGTTTTAGGAACTTTAATCAGCACTATATCACTAGGTGTTTCAATAAGATCCAAGCAGTGATTGAAGCGTATAGTGTCTGTTTGTAGTCCATTTTTAGTCAGATTCATCAGACAGGACTGACGAGCAACAAATGAATCGCTGATCCAACTTATATGGTGAGCGGCAAACCAGCAGGCTAGGGCGCCAAAATCATCATTGTAAATACTGATGGTGCTTTGCGTTGAATATGAGGGTAAAGACTGAACATACTCTATCAGGTATTCGTCTGCGGCATCCCAAGCCTGCCAACTAGGATGCTGTAGTTGTGGTGGGTATCTAAGAAGTGTCAGGCTCTTATCTAACAGAGTTAAACTGGCTTTCATTAATTATATTACCTCTGTGAGGGGCTAAGGTATGCAACAAGAACTCTTTGATACGCAAGGAGTAGACGAAGGCATTCAACTCAATATGAAGGATGCAGATGTCAGCTATTATCCTAGTTTTTTGCTTGCTGACCAAGCGCTACATTACTTTAATGTGCTTAGCCAACAATTGACTTGGCGCGAAGAACACATTCAATTATACGGAAAGTTGTTTAAAGTGCCCCGTTTACAAGCGTGGTATGGGGATGATGATGCCAGCTATCGATACTCAAATTTAAGTATGCAACCCAATAACTGGACTGGTTCACTGCTTGAACTAAAAGCATTATGTGAGCATAAAACACAACATTCGTTTAATTCAGTGTTAGCTAATTGGTATCGAGACGGACAAGATAGCATGGGTATGCATGCAGATAATGAACCTGAACTTGGACACAGGCCTTGTATTGCTTCCCTGAGTTTGGGGCAGGAGCGCACCTTAGTTTTTGCTCATAAACACAGTAAAGAAAAACTGCGCTTATCATTGGCATCGGGTAGCTTATTGATTATGAGGGGAAAAACTCAAGAATATTGGCTGCATGGCATTGCTAAAACAAAAAGGCCGCTATTGGGAAGGATTAATCTGACGTTCCGCAGTATTATTAATTAAGGTGGTATTGGGCTTTTTTGACAAGCAAAAAAATAACTCACTATGGCTCAATGGCTTAGCATCAAATATCGAAAAATAGTCAAAAACTGATTTTTTTAGTGGGTAATTAGGACTAAATTTAAGAAGTAGGCCACTCATAGCCAAAACCACTAGTTGGTTAACGTGTTTAGATAACTTTGGTCTCAGGGAGAATAAATGAATATTCAAAACAACATCGAAAAAAAGCTACTTGAACACTTCGAACCCGCGCATTTAGAGGTGATTAATGAAAGCTATATGCATAATGTACCAAGTGGTTCAGAGAGCCATTTTAAAGTCGTGTTAGTCACCCCAAAATTTGCCGGAGAGCGGCTCATAAATCGTCATCGAGCGGTCAATGCCGTTCTAAAAGAAGAGTTAGCTCACCATATTCATGCTCTAGCTCTGCATACCTACACTCATGATGAATGGCATCATCTATATGGCGCCGCACCTGACTCCCCCAAATGCCTGGGTGGCATGCGAAATCAAGCCTAACCGAAGCTAAAGTGCGCTATCTGTTGTCTATTGGCAGTTAGCGCCGACGCTTCGCTTCTTTTATTTCATTTTTTCTAAAACAGCTTGTTGTGCCGTGTTGGTAGAATTTCAGCTCGTTTTGACTGTGTATTTTCAGCCAATATAGTAGATAATAAAGACAAATTGCAGCTAATTGCTGAGATAGTAGGCATCACTGTAGCTGTTCAGATCTGTTATTTTGTTTTGAACGAGTAGACTAACGCCAGTTAAAAATAGTAGGGAAAAAACATGATTATTAAGCCCAAAATTCGAGGCTTTATTTGTACGAATGCGCATCCTATTGGCTGTGCAGCGAGCGTAAAACAGCAAATAGCTTATGTTCAAGCACAAGGTGAGTTAAATAATCCACCAAAAAACGTATTGGTTATCGGATGTTCGACTGGTTACGGACTTGCTTCAAGAATTACTGCCGCGTTTGCTGGTGGTGCGAATACTTTAGGTGTGTGCTTTGAAAAACCGCCCAGTGATAGAAAAACGGCCACTGCTGGTTGGTACAACACGGCCGCTTTTCATCAAGAAGCTCAAGTTGCTGGTTTGTATGCCAATACGCTGAACGGTGACGCCTTTGGCAAGGAAATGAAACAGCAGGTTATCGATACATTAAAAGCTGATATGGGCAAAGTTGACTTGGTTATTTATAGCTTGGCTTCTCCCCGTAGAACGGATCCAGAGACAGGTGAAGTGTATAAATCAACACTAAAGCCAGTGGGGCAAAGCTATAAAACCAAAACCTATGATACTGATAAAAATCTAGTGCATGAAATTGAACTAGAACCTGCTAATGATGAAGAGATAGAACAAACGATTAAAGTCATGGGTGGCGAAGATTGGGAGCTATGGTTAAACGCACTAGCTGAAGCTGATTTGCTTGCTGAGGGTTGCAAAACCACAGCTTATACCTACGTGGGTAAAGAATTAACGTGGCCGATTTATGGTCAAGCTACTATTGGTCGCGCTAAAGAAGACCTAGACCGTGCTGCGGCGGCTATTACTAAGACCAAAGCAGATAAAAAGGTTCAGGCTTATGTGTCGTCTTTAAAAGCCTTAGTAACTCAAGCTAGTTCGGCTATACCGGTTATGCCTCTGTATATTTCTCTCATCTATAAAGTGATGAAAGAAGAAGGCACACATCAAGGCTGTATAGAACAAATCTACGATTTATTTGCTGAGAAACTCGTTAAAGAACAGCCGGATACTGATGATCTGGGACGTTTGTACATGAACGCAAAAGAAACCAATGACAGTACCCAAGCTAAAATCAAATCATTGTGGGATCAGGTGACTCAGGATAATTTTCACCAATTAAGTGATTATGCTGGTTATCATCATGAATTTTTACGCCTTTTTGGTTTTGACATTGAAGGCGTTGATTATGATGCCGATGTTGAACCCTTAGTTGAATGGTAAAATGTAACTTTTGATAGATAAAAATAGAAAACCGCTTTCTAGCGGTTTTTTATTCTTGCGTCTTTTGTGTTAGATTGCGCCGCCAAATAAATTGAAAATTTGATATAAATACATAAAAAGTACATAAAAAAAGTGTTTAAACAATAATTTGCATGGCAGATAGGCTTGGGTTGGTGCTAAAATTCCTTTGCTAATCTTTAGGGGTTGATCTTTATTTAGGGCTTTAAGAATAAATAAAGCAAGAGCAAGGTAGCAAATCATAGAGCCGCGGGCTATTTCAGCGGAGTTAATACAAGACACATCACGATTAGATTTTTAGTTGGGCTCATAGGGTGTAACAACAAGAGTCTAATCGTGCTGTGTATTAAATAGAGTAGTGCAATTGCTTATGATAAAAATCACGAAAGGGCTAGACCTCCCCATCGAGGGAGTGCCACAACAAACTATCCATGAGGGCAATCAGGTAAGCCGGGTTGCTATTTTGGGGGAAGAATATATTGGCATGCGTCCTACGATGCATGTCCAAGAAGGCGATGTAGTGAAAAAAGGTCAAGTTCTTTTTGAAGATAAAAAGAACCCCGGCGTATTATTCACTGCTCCTGCTGCCGGAAAAGTGGTTGAGGTTAATCGCGGTGCAAAACGAGTTTTGCAATCTGTGGTTATCGAAATCGACGGTAACGAAAGCGAAGTATTTTCTAAGTATAGTCAGTCTGAGCTTGCTTCTCTTGACGCCAGTAAGGTGCAAGAGCAGTTAGTGAAGTCTGGTTTGTGGACAGCAATACGCACTCGTCCATTTAGCAAGTCTCCCGCCTTAGATAGCAAACCTAAATCAATATTTGTTAGCGCAATGGATACCAATCCACTTGCCGCTGACCCACAAGTCATTATTGCTCAGCGCAGTGAAGATTTTGTTAATGGTTTGCAGGTGATAAGTCAGCTAACAGAAGGTAAAGTTTTTGTAGGCAAAGCGCCTGATGCAACTATTCCAACTGGCTCAGTGAGTAAAGTTTCGGTTAATCAGTTTGCTGGTCCTCACCCTGCTGGTTTGGTGGGTACACATATCCATTATTTGGACGGTGTTGGTGCCAATAAAAAAGTGTGGCATGTCGGTTACCAAGACGTAATTGCTATCGGTCACTTGTTCACAACTGGTGAGCTTGATTCAACCCGTGTTGTATCGCTTGCAGGTCCGGAAGTGAAAGTGCCTCGCTTAGTGAAAACTCTATTAGGTGCTGATCTTGCTCAATTAACTGCAAACGAGATCAATGAAGGGGATTTAAGAGTCCTTTCTGGATCAGTGTTGATGGGTAACAAAGCCACCGGCGTTCACGGATACTTAGGTCGTTTCCACGTACAAGTTTCAGTATTGCGTGAAGGTCGTGAAAAAGAATTGTTTGGCTGGATAAAGCCTGGTGCAAATCAACACTCAGTGACAAGAGCCTATCTTGCTCACTTGAATCCTAAACGTCTGTTTAAAATGACCACAACAACTAATGGTTCTGACCGTTCAATGGTACCTATTGGAAACTACGAGCGGGTTATGCCCCTTGATATTCTGCCTACTTTATTGCTCAGAGATATGATCGCTGGCGATACTGATGGTGCGCAGACACTAGGGTGCTTAGAACTAGACGAAGAAGATTTGGCATTGTGTACCTATGTTTGCCCAGGCAAATATAACTACGGGCCTATCTTGCGTGATTGTCTTGATAAGATTGAGAAAGAGGGTTAAGTCATGGGTTTAAAAGCGTATTTAGAAAAGATTGAACCTGATTTTGAAGCGGGCGGTAAGTACGAAAAGTTTTATGCTTTGTACGAAGCGGCAGCAACTATTTTTTATACCCCAGGTAAGGTAAACAAAGCCAATACTCACGTACGTGATAGCATCGATCTAAAACGTATTATGATTATGGTATGGATGGCAACGTTTCCAGCCATGTTTTACGGTATGTATAATATCGGACACCAAGCACATAACGCTATTTTAGCAGGAGCGGGTGCGATGCCTGATATGTGGCAGGCGGCTTTGTTTGCCTCTTTAGGTGGTCAGATAGGCTTGGAAAGTACTGGCGGTTTAGCCATGTTCTTATACGGAGCTTGTTTCTTCATTCCTGTTTATGCCGTTACTTTCATTGTTGGTGGTTTTTGGGAAGTGCTGTTTGCATCAGTACGTAAGCACGAGATCAACGAGGGTTTCTTTGTTACCTCGGTATTATTTGCCTTAACTCTACCTGCCACGATTCCGCTATGGCAAGTTGCCTTGGGTATCACCTTTGGTGTGGTTATTGCCAAAGAAGTATTCGGTGGTACGGGTCGTAACTTCTTGAACCCAGCTTTGTCTGGTCGTGCGTTTTTGTATTTCGCTTACCCTGCACAAATTTCAGGTGATGCCATTTGGACTGCCGCTGACGGCTTCTCTGGTGCAACTTGGTTGAGTAAAGCTGCATCTGGCTCAGTAAGTGATTGGAGCATTAATGCAGACTGGTGGGATGCATTTTTGGGTAATATTCAAGGTTCAATGGGTGAAGTATCAACCTTGGCCATAATGTTAGGCGGTTTGTTTATTATCTATCTACGGATTGCGTCTTGGCGGATAGTACTCGGAGTGTTACTCGGTGGGGCAGCCTTCAGTTTATTGCTCAACCTTATTGGAAGTGATACCAACGCCATGTTTGCAATGCCTTGGTACTGGCATTTAGTTACTGGTGGCTTTGCTTTCGGTATGTTCTTTATGGCTACAGATCCGGTTTCCGCGTCGTTTACTAACACTGGTAAATGGGCATACGGAATTATGATTGGTGCGATGTGTATTATGATCCGCGTAATCAACCCCGCCTTCCCTGAAGGTATGATGTTAGCGATATTGTTTGCAAATTTATGGGCACCCTTATTTGATTACTTTGTTGCCCAAAGCAATATAAAACGGAGGATGGCACGTGTCGGCTAAAAAAGAAACTTTAGGTAAAACGATAGGCGTTGTACTAGCCGTCTGTTTGGTATGTTCAATTATTGTTTCGGGGGCGGCTGTTGGTTTACGTAGCTTGCAAGAAACGAACGCTGACCTAGACCAAAAATCAAATATTATTGAAGCTGCTGGTTTACCTGTCACAAGCGATTGTAATGTTGCTTGTGCTTTTGACAAATACGTTGAAGAGCGCTTTGTTGACTTGAGCACAGGCAAATATGTCGAAGTAAGTGATGACTTTGATATGTATAAGGCAGCTAAGAAAGAAGACTACAGCGTTAAAGTTGAAAACAGCAATGTTGGCTTCCAATATCGCTCAAGTGTAGCAAATGTCTTTTTGGTTAAAGATGAAGCTGGTGCGGTAAATCGCATTATATTGCCTGTGAATGGGAGTGGCTTGTGGGATATGATGTATGGCTACCTAGCATTAGACGTTGATGGTAATACCATTCGTCAGTTGGTCTATTACAAGCAAAAAGAAACGCCTGGATTAGGCGGCGAAGTACAAAACCCCAGCTGGAAAGCACAATGGGACGGCAAAAAACTTTATAAGGATGGCGAAGTGGCCATTCAAGTAAAGAAGAATGCTGACTCGTCCAGCGACTATGTGGTTGATGCCTTATCGGGAGCTACTTTAACCAGTAACGGTGTACAAAATACACTTGATTATTGGGCAGGCGATAATGGTTACGGACCGTTCCTCAAAAATCAGACTTGGAAATCATAAGGGCTTTGTACAATGGCTGAAACTAAAGAAATGAAAAAGGTACTGTTCGGGCCAATCCTGGACAATAACCCTATCGCATTGCAAGTTCTGGGCGTTTGTTCTGCACTAGCAATTACTACAAAATTAGAAACTGCTTTGGTAATGGGTTTGGCTCTTACTACGGTAACTGCGTTTTCTAATCTTTTTATCTCGTTAATTCGGAATCAGATTCCTTCGAGTGTACGAATCATCATTCAGATGACTATCATTGCTTCACTGGTAATCGTGGTTGACCAAATTCTGAAGGCCTACAGTTATGAAATATCAAAGCAGCTTTCGGTGTTTGTTGGATTAATCATTACTAACTGTATCGTTATGGGCCGAGCTGAAGCTTATGCCATGAAGAGTCCACCCTTTATGTCGTTTTTAGACGGTATCGGTAACGGTCTGGGCTATTCGTTAGTTCTTATTATTATCGGCACAATTAAAGAACTATTTGGCTTCGGTACTATTTTGAACTTTGAAGTGTTATCACTAGTTCAAAATGGCGGTTGGTATCAAGGAAACGGTTTGTTAATTTTACCTTTTAGCTCATTCTTCTTGATTGCTGGTTTAATTTGGGTGATTCGTACTATTCGTCCTGAACAAGTCGAGCCGAAGGAGTAATTCATGGAACATTACATTAGTATTTTCGTCAAATCCGTGTTCATCGAGAACATGGCCTTGTCTTTGTTTTTAGGTATGTGTACTTTTTTGGCGGTATCGAAAAAAGTTAAAACTGCCATGGGTTTAGGCGTAGCGGTTATCGTGGTTTTAGGTATCTCTGTACCTGTCAACCAAGTTATCTATGTAAATATTCTTGCTCCTGGTGCCTTAGCATGGGCAGGGTTTCCTGATGCTGACCTTAGCTTTTTGAGCTTTTTGACTTTCATCGGCGTAATAGCTGCGTTAGTACAAATTTTGGAAATGACTCTAGATAAGTTTTTCCCTGCTTTGTACAACGCGTTAGGTATTTTCTTACCTTTAATTACCGTTAACTGCGCTATCTTCGGTGGTGTAGCGTTCGCGGTACAACGTGAATACAACTTCAGTGAAAGTATTGTTTATGGTATCGGTAGTGGTTTAGGTTGGGCGATTGCAATCACCTTATTGGCAGCGGTGCGTGAAAAACTGAAATACGCTGACATGCCAGAAGGCATCAGAGGATTAGGTTCAGTGTTTATGATCGCGGGTTTAATGGCCTTAGGCTTCCAGTCTTTCACTGGTATTTCACTGTAAACCACATCGAGTAGGAGTAATTATTAAATGAATCCAAATGAAATATACCTTGGTGTTGGCATGTTCATCGTCATCGTATTGGCTTTGGTTGCAATCATTATGTTTGCAAAATCGAAACTAGTACCAGAAGGCGATATCACTATCACCATCAATGGTGACCCAAATAAACGTATCACGGCACAATCTGGCGACAAGTTATTAGGCGTATTAGCGAATAATGGCATCTTTGTATCTTCAGCTTGTGGTGGTGGTGGCTCATGTGGTCAGTGCAGAGTTGATGTTACGTCTGGTGGCGGTGAGATTCTGCCTACCGAGCTTGACCACATAAGTAAAAAAGAAGCGAAACATGGTTGCCGTTTGTCTTGTCAGTTGTCTATTAAACAAGATATGGAAATTGAGTTAGAAGAAGAGATTTTTGGTATCAAAAAATGGGATTGTGAAGTTATTTCTAATGACAACAAAGCCACCTTTATCAAAGAACTTAAACTTAAGATTCCAAATGGCGAAAGTGTTCCGTTCAAAGCAGGTGGCTATATTCAAATTGAGGCACCAGCGCACCACGTTAAGTATAGTGAGTTTGACGTACCTGAAAAATACCGTGGAGACTGGGAACGTTTTGGCTTCTTTAACATAGAATCAAAAGTTGATGAAGAGACAATCCGCGCTTATTCAATGGCCAACTACCCCGAAGAAGAGGGTATTATTATGTTGAACGTGCGTATCGCTACGCCGCCACCTAATAATCTTACGCTTCCAGCTGGTAAAATGTCGTCTTATATCTGGAGCTTAAAAGAAGGAGACAAAGCGACAATTTCTGGTCCTTTTGGTGAATTCTTTGCAAAAGAAACAAAAGCAGAAATGGTATTCGTTGGTGGTGGTGCTGGTATGGCGCCGATGCGCTCACACATTTTCGACCAACTACGTCGCTTAAAAACTGATCGTAAAATTACCTTTTGGTATGGCGCTCGTTCATTGCGCGAAATGTTTTATGTAGAAGACTTTGACATGCTAGCCAAAGAAAACGAAAACTTTGAATGGCACGTTGCATTGTCAGATCCTCAACCTGAAGATAACTGGGAAGGTTACACTGGTTTTATTCACCAAGTATTATTAAAAAATTACTTGCAGGAGCATCCCGCACCTGAAGATTGTGAATTCTATATGTGTGGACCACCCATGATGAATGCAGCAGTGATTAACATGCTGAAAGAGTTGGGTGTTGAAGACGAAAACATCATGTTAGATGACTTTGGTGGCTAAGATCTTCGCTTAATGCAAAGTCACTATAAGTAAAAATAGTTAAAAGGGGCGAGAGCCCCTTTTTCTTTAGTTTAAAATTGTAAGTGGAAATCTACTATGTATCTCGGCATTAGGTCATTGGTCAGTATTTTGTTGGTGGTTTTACTCAGTCAGTGTTCTCCCACCAACCAAGCTGAAATATATCTCAGCGGTCCTACTATGGGGACCGTTTACAATATTAAATATGTACCAAACGGCAATATTGAGTCGGCAAAGTTGCAACAAGAAATAGATTCAGCGCTACTACAGGTGAATAAACTTATGTCGACCTACATGGCTGATTCAGAGCTATCTCGCTTTAATCAGTGGCAAAGTACCGAACCATTTCCATTGTCACCTCAAACATTAAAAGTGATGGAAGAAGCTAAGCGTCTCGGCGCCCTGAGTAAAGGCGTCCTAGATGTCACCGTTGGACCTTTAGTCAACTTGTGGGGGTTTGGACCAGAAGCTAGACCTGAAAGGGCGCCTAGCGAGGAACTTGTCGCCAATGTAAAAGCGCGAACTGGCTTAGACAAGTTGCTACTGACTACAACGAGTGCAAGCAAAACTGAGCCTACTTTATATGTTGATTTATCTACTATAGCTAAAGGTTACGGCGTAGATCTTGTCGCAGAGCTACTAGATGAGCATCACATAGTAAATTACTTAGTTGAGATTGGTGGTGAGATGCGCCTCTCAGGAAAAAAAATTAATGGGGCTGATTGGCGGGTGGCCATAGAAAAGCCGATTACACAAGAAAGGGCTGTTGAGCGGATTATCAGTGTCGGCAATAATGGCATAGCGACCTCAGGCGATTATCGAAATTACTTTGAGGTTGATGGAGTCAGGTACTCTCATTTAATTGACCCCTCCACCGGCAAACCCATTACCCATAATTTGGTATCGGTAACGGTTGTCGATCCTTCTTGTATGACGGCAGATGGTTTAGCAACAGCGCTAAGTATAATGGGTAAAGACAAGGCGTTAGCATTGGCTGCTGAAAATCAGATCGCAGTATTATTGATAACTAAAGAAGGGGATGAATTTAAAGAGTATACTAGTCCTATGTTCGACAAAATCGTCACTGAATATTAAACAGGATTTATTATGAGTACTTTTATTTTAGCATTCGTGTTTTTTGTCATAGTGGTTGCCGCTATGTCAGTGGGCTATTGGGTGCAGAAAAAAACAATTAGTGGCAGTTGTGGTGGTCTTGGCGCATTGGGTATTGCAAAAGCCTGTGATTGTCCGGAACCTTGTGATCGAAAGAAAGCCCGCATGGAAAAAGAAGAGCAGCGCCAAGAAAAACTTAACGAGTGGAAGAAAAATCAAATACTATAAGGCCTAATACTTTTTTAGTTAGCACCTAAGCCGGTACGTTGTTATCGGCTTTTTTATGGCATTTGATTTAAGCGCACAATACTGCTTGATATGAATAAACATGGATGAATTCACAAGAATTTGTATTGACTTGTAATATCAGTGTTGCAAAATACTGTAATAATAAACAGTGTTTGTGCTTATGAAGAAAATCATACACATCGATATGGATTGTTTCTATGCAGCCGTAGAGATGCGTGACAATCCTGATCTACAAAATGTTCCCTTAGCCATTGGTGGAAGCCAGGACAGGCGTGGCGTAATCTCAACTTGTAATTATATCGCCCGTCAATTTGGGGTGCGTTCTGCAATGGCAACAGCACATGCCTTTAAACTTTGTCCAAACTTAGTGTTAGCGCCAGGACGGATGGATGTTTATGCCCAAATATCTCAACAAATTCGCGCAATATTTAGCCGCTACACGGATAAAATAGAACCATTATCGTTGGACGAAGCTTATCTCGATGTCAGTGAGTCTACCTTACATGGCGGAAGTGCTACTTTAATCGCGCAAGATATTCGCCAAGCTATTTACAATGAAACCCAATTAACTGCTTCTGCTGGTGTCGCTCCTTGTAAATTTGTCGCCAAAATAGCCAGCGATGAAAACAAACCTAACGGTATATGTGTCATCCCGCCAACAAAATTAGACGACTTTGTCAGAAAGCTGCCCTTAGGTAAAATTCCTGGGGTAGGGAAGGTGACACTAGAGAAACTAAATAAGATGGGCCTTTATAGCTGTGAAGACATCAGAACATTTCCGTTTGACGATTTGATTAAACGATTTGGTAAATTTGGTTTAGTGATATGGTCAAGAAGTCATGGCGAAGATGAACGTGAATTACAGGTTGATCGACAACGAAAGTCGGTTGGGGTCGAACGCACCTTATCTCAAGATATTACAAGTATGGATGATTGCAGAACCGTCACTCATACCTTATTCCCCATGCTTAAAAAGCGCTTAATAAAATCGAGCCCAGATCTTCGCATACAAAGCCAAGGTATAAAAATTAAATTCAGTGACTTTCAGCAAACTACAGTGGAGCATCGTTGTCATATATTGAATGAGCAATATTTCGATGAACTACTTGCAGAGGCCTTAGCAAGAAGCGCCGGCAGAGGAATTCGTTTAGTGGGATTGCACGTTAGCTTATTAGCAGACAGTCAGGTTCAGCAGCTCACTTTTGATTTTAATTTAACTGGTTCAATCTAGGGTTTTAGCAAGGTTTGTGTTGTTAGTCATCATCATACGTTGAATTAGCCTAGAGTAAGCATCATTTTAAGATTTACATCACATTAGTCAGTGTTTTATGTGAAAAACTAAAAGGAATCCAAGTGGACATACCAAAGGGTAAGTACCGTCATTACAAGGGTAATGATTATGAAGTACTGGGGGTAGCACAACATTCAGAGGATAAATCTGAGTTAGTGGTGTATCGGCCTCTTTATGGCGATCAAGGTTTGTGGGTAAGACCTTTATCGATGTTTACCGAGTCGGTATTGCTTGATGGTGTACCAACCCCTCGATTTAGCTATATCGAAAACTAAGCGTGGTAAATTTAGGTCAATATTAGTGCACTAAGTGTCCAACAGAGTCCTGCTAACATTGCTGCATAACTAGCAGGTAGGATTTGACTCTTAACGTGATCCATTAAATCGCAACCCGTGGTCATGGCACTTAATATAGTGGTATCAGAAATGGGCGAACACTGGTCGCCGTATACACTGCCATTAAGTACCGTAGCAAAACAAATCATTAAATACAGCTCAGGATGAGCTAGGTTTTGAGATTGCGCTAAGGACCAAGCCAGTGGCATGGCTAAGGGAAATGCAATGGCATAGGTGCCCCAGCTTGTTCCTGTAGAAAATGCAATTAACATGGTCATGCCTTGCAATATAAGAGGCAAAGCCCAAAACGGTATTTGATCGCCTAGTGATTCAACTAAAAAAATTCCACCACCGAGCTGCCTGCTGATTAAGCCAATAGTTAAGGCCAGCATGAGAATAACCGAGGCAAACACGACTCCTTTTAAGCCGTCTCCTAAGCCCTCTAAAAGCTGATGCAAACTCATGCCTTTAATCAATGCAATAGAGGCCGCAATAAACAAGGCAGTGGCAAATGCCCAATGTATTTGAGGAGAGCCCATATTGAAATGGGTGATTACCGCCACGCAAATCAAACTTACCAGAGGTAATAAGAACTCGACCAGATTGGCTTTATATCCTTTTGGTACATTGGTGTTATGTAACTCTTTGGCACTAATTGGACGGGTGGTTTTACTATCTAACTCACCAGTAGTGCTGGCTCTAGTTAAGGCCTTTTTTAACAAGGGGCCACTGAAGATAGTGATGTTTAAACTTAACAATAGCGTGCCTATTACGGCAAATATGGCATAAAAACTAAACGGCACACTAGCAAAAAAGAATGCAACGCGCTGACTTTCAGTGGCAAGAAAGGCTACACCTGGAATGAATAAAAAACCTTGTATATATGCAGGCCAAGCGTTAAATGCAATTAATGCTGCTACGGGTGATGCCGTCGAATCAACGACGTAACTGAGTTCTTCGTGGCTAACCTTAGCTTTGTCAGCGATAGGTTTCACTGTTGTGCCCACTAATACAGTACTCATCGTACCGCCTTGAAAAAAAATAATACCTAGAAACCAAGCCACTAACTTAGCTGAGCGGGGGCCTTTTACATAGTGCTTACTCATATATTCCGCAAAGGCCTGCGCAGCCCCTGTTTTGCCCCAAACACCCATTAGCCCTCCTAATAACCACAAGTACAGAATTAAAATAGAAGCGGCGCTGGTGGTACCGACAGCGGGGATCAGCACTTGACTAAAAATATCAAACTGTCCCATTATGATTGCCCCCACCACGATGCCACTTAATAAGGCTACAAACGGTTCCTTGGTTATTAGGCACAGCAAAATAGCAATAAATGCAGGCAACAAAGACCATAAACCATAGTGAAAATCAGCTTTTAACAGTACTAAGCTGGAAGCTTGCGCATCTGCTGACTCTGAGCTATCTGATAACCACACCCACTGCTGCTTTAAGGCGGGGGGATGGGTGGTTAGCGTTAGTGCACTTTGGCGAAGTGGCGAATTTTCATAATCAACAATCTGGTCTATCTTTAATGTTTTTCCGCCCGCCTGATACATCCAATTACCCTTGTTATCTGTATAAGTCTCGAAGCGTAGTTGTGACTCTACCCAAGAGGGTGGCACGTTAATATAAACATAAAACGCAGCTACGATACTGATTACACATAAAACTAAGGTAAACTGTTTGCTGACGCTTGGCATGCTGAGTTCTTTTTAATGACTTGCTTGGTCTACAATCTATCACTTACTTTTACTATTTAAAAACAAAGGGATATACAATGCGCACAAAATTAATGCTTGTTATTGGCCTAGTGGCTTCATTAGGCATGGTAAACGCTGAAGCACGGGATGCTTTTGCTGAAACTAAAATAGAGAGCCAGCGTTTAAATGATTCGGTCTATATGCTCACCGGCATGGGCGGTAACATTGGCGTTTCTGCTGGCGATGATGGGATCTTGATTATTGATGACCAATTTGCTCCATTAGCAGATAAAATTGCTAAGGCCATTGGCAACATTTCAAGCAATAAAATGAAGTACGTAGTGAATACTCACTATCATGGTGATCATACTGGTTCAAATGCCTACTTCAGCGAGATTCAAGATACAACTATTTTTGCTCACCATAATGTTCGTACTCGCCTCCAAGCTGATAAGGAGGTAAAACCTGCGGCATTACCTGTGGTGACTTTTGCAGAAGGTATTACTTTACATTTTAATGGTGAAACCATTAAGGTCACGCATTTACCAGCGGGGCATACTGATAGCGATAGCGTCATTTGGTTTGAAAAAGCCAATGTACTGCACGCTGGGGACTTATTTTTCCAAGGACGTTTCCCTTATATCGATTTAGATGGTGGCGGCACAGTAGACGGATATATTAAGAATGTGCGCAGTCTTATTGCGATGTTGAACGAAGACACTCAAATTATACCTGGCCACGGCAAACTAGCTACTAAAGCAGATTATCAAAGCGCCTTAGATATGATCGTAGAGACAGCGGCCTATATAAAAACCAAAAAAGACCAAGGCGTCAGCTTAGGGGATTTAATTTCATCGGGCTTAGACGATAAATGGAAAGCGTGGTCTTGGCAGTTTATTAATGAAGAAAAGTGGATCAGCACCCTGTATAACGGTCAATAAGATGGATTGTCTTGGTAGCTCGTACCAATTGGTACTCGCTACCGATTCAAACTTATTGACGGTCAAAAGCTGGTTTAGTGACCAGCAGCAAATGCTCACTTGGGGTGGGCCAAATATGTATTATCCTATCAGTGATGAAACATTTATGAGCCTATTGCAAGAGTCTCATCTTAGCTCTTATTGTTTGTTAGACCCTGACAATAGCGTTGTTGCGTTTGGGCAATTCTATTTACGGCTAGACAGGCATCACCTTGGACGTTTAGTCGTAAGTCCAAAGCATAGAAACCAAGGTTTAGTAAAAAAGCTTATTTTTGGTTTACTCGAAATGGCAGTGCAAATTAACGGACAGCGTGAAGCCTCATTGTTTGTTTATAAAGACAATTCTCCTGCTTTGCGTGCCTACTCGGCGATAGGGTTTAAGACGAGAATTTATCCTGCAGATTTGCCCCCCAATATGCAAGATTGTCTCTATATGGTCTTAGACTGAAGGAGGCAGTCAACCTTGGCCCTTTAGCTAGTTTTATCAGGGTAGATACCAAATTTTAATAACACACTGTGAAATAAAGACACGTTAGTTATATATAAAACGTGGGTATAACCTTTTTGCATGGTGTTTAACTTGGTGTAAATATTAAGGTCTATCTTGGATATTTGCGCCAACCGTTTACTCGTTAAAGGGGTGTTGGGATCTTTACAGCGCATCGCACTTAAGTGGGTAATAAAAGGCTCAACGGCATTTTTAGCGACATGTTCGCTAATTTGCCCTCGCACTTTACCAAACAAAAATTCTTGTTCATTGACGAATATAATTTGTTTATTTTTACTGCGCTCAACATGCACTACATGGGCATCTCTCACGTTTTTACGGAGCATATCTTCAAGCAGTTGTGACTTGGGTCCAATGGCGTCTTTATCGGCTAAAAATCCATGCAGTGGCACCTCGTTTGCTAATACAGCAAAGGGTTTAAGATCAAAACTATCTTCTTTGTGATAAATCGTTTTCAAGCGATCGATGGTGAATCGGTTATTGGTAATGAGGACTGAAGCACAGGGTAAATTACGGATACTGAGTTCCCACAAAAAGCGAAAAATATTTCTTTGGCGAATGCTCATATCTCGCTGAGTGAAATATTCACTATTGTTATTAAATAAACCGCGTAATTTTTGTCCTTCAGACTTTACCAATTGCGGCGGTAACTTCAGATGCAATACACCGGACGTTTTATTGTATTTAACGATCTGATACTTCTGCCCACTTAACTTAAGAGACTTAATTGATACCTTAATGATCTCGTCAAATTCTATCTCTGTGGGTGTTTGTAATGTCAATTTTAAACCGCTAGCCGACAAATCATTTAAGGTCGCCTCATGCTGAGTAAAGAGCCCTGTTTTAATAAACGCTGGAGCATTCATTAAATACCGAGCCTCAGCGCGTCGGTCACTCTGATCTTCCATCACAGCAGTGATAGGCCAACGAGTTAAGTCATCAATAATCGCTTTGGGAAATGGCTTAAACGGCTCTGGATCGGCTATTTTTAAATCACCTATCCAATTGCTGACATCTTTACAAAACAGTATGTGGGTAATGTCTGATAATTCACTGTACTCGCTGGCTATGATATCGTGAATATCAAAAGCGACGGATTTATGACTATTACTAACAGACTCTAAGCGGTACTGGATAACGCTAAACTTGTCAGACTGAGTCGCCTGTTCAATGAACTGTTTTACCAATCCATTGGTGGCTAACTGCCGATGCGTAGCGGCGACATGTATTTCTTGGTTTTTATGTTGAATAACGCCTTTGAGGAGGAAACTTTCTTTTTGAATTTCTAGTTCTTTAATTAAATTGTCATAAATCTTCTGAGCAGGTAAATCAGTTAAATTTGAATATCGCTCGTTATATTCAATATTCGTCGGCGTCATTAGTTCAAATAAAGGCCTTAGCTGATCGTCTTTATAACCAAGAAACAAAGGGATCCAAGGGCTATTCGCTAATATTCTGTCACGCTCTAAGTTTTGTAATACACGTTCAATTTCTAATTCTCTTTGTAAAGGAAATTGGTTTACTGAGCTCTTAACATAGTTAGTCAGACGTTCGACAATCTTTTTAGATGTCGCCGGTAGCAAACTGAAAGTTGATTCAAATACCGACATTTCCTTATTGAACGTAGTGGCTTCTAATTTATACGACAGTTCACTTTGTCTTTCGGTAAACCCTGCGACCTTGGGGAAAGTAAAAATAAATACATTGTGTTCAGCATCAATAGTGGGTGTGCGCTTAGTTTCAACCACCATTGTTTTATGAGACAGCGAAGCCAGAGTACAGGCCTTACCTTTATCAAAGGCGGGACTGAAGACGGTGAAGTTTGGGCGAATTGCTAAGTCATCAGCAAAATCGATGTCATTAAAATATTGTGACTCTACACTGAATGCTTTGACAATCTTTTCATGCTGTTCTTGTTTGATAAAAGATTGATAGTGTTCTGAGTTCATCACTGACTCAAACACACCGACCGTGTAGCGATCAAAAAATCGGCTTGTCTCTCGTTGCAGTATTTCTCGCCCTACTTTATCTAGGCGCATAGCAATACCAAAATGTTTAAATTTTAATACTGGGAATCTGGCAAATTCAGAATTATCAGCAGAGGCGTCGGTTAATGCAGTAAGACGAATCACCTCGTCTTTGATGATGTTCCGTACCCGACTTGGTAAGCGACTAGAAAATTTATTCAGCCCTTCGAGCAGGCGATTTTCCTGCTGAAGGGGAATTAACTTATTAATCAGTGACTTGTATTGCTTTATAACAAGCGCATCATCACTGATCTTATCTGTTGGTGTCAGAGGTGAATTCGACAAACTTAAACTTTTCCATTCTTTTTGTTTACTCTGCAAGAGTCTGCTTATTTAACCCTATTGTAACAAAAAGTAAACTATTACTAGATTGGGGAACTGTACTTTAAGCAGGGCTCAAATTAATCTGCTTTAGAGAACCGTATTTGACCGCCAATCCATGTTTGTAATACTTGAGTTTGCCAAATATCTTGTGGCTTTATGGTAAAGATATCTTGGTCAACTAAAATGAAATCCGCCCATTTACCCACTGTCAATCCACCCAATATTTTATCTTGATGAGCTGCATATGCGGCATCGAGGGTAAAGGCTCGAAACGCTTGCGTAATGCTCATTGCCTCTTCAGGGATCCAACCTCCAACAGGTTGATTTTCTCTATCTTGGCGGGTGACGGCGGCATGCAAGCCAAAAAATGGGTTAGCTAATTCAACTGGGAAATCTGAACCAAAGGCCAAGGGTGACCCCTGCTTTAAAAACGTGTGCCACGCATACGCGCCTTTTAAGCGTGTTTTACCAATCCGGTCCTCTGCCATATTTTTATCACTGGTGGCATGGGTTGGTTGCATCGAGGGAATAATATTCAAGCTTAAAAATCGGGGTATATCGTCTAGCGATACAACCTGAGCATGTTCGACACGGTTGCGAAAATCCTGGCCTCCAACTCGTTTAAAACTGTCTTCAAATTGGTCAAGAACCTTCCGATTAGCACGGTCTCCAATGGCATGAAAATTCAGTTGAAAGCCTTGAGATAAAACCAAATCAAAAAGAGGCTTAAATTCTGACTCTCGGGTGAGTAAAAGCCCGCTGTTTTGTGGCGCATCAGAGTAGGGTGCTAATAATGCCGCACCTCGGCTACCCAATGCACCATCACCATACGCTTTTACACTGCGAATGGATAAATAATCATACTGGTCTTGTACAAAGCCTTTTTGAAGCAGCGCGCTTAAATTAGGGTCACTAGCAGAAATCATTGGGTAAATACGCACTGGTAAAGAATGCTCAGCGACACGTTGCTGATAATAATCGTATACACCTTCGCTAATTCCAGCATCGTGAGCACTTGTTATCCCTACAGATAGTAAGTGTTCACCTGCAGCATTTAGCTTGTTTTTCATACTGTCGATTGAAGTGCGAGGGAGAAGGCTGGTCACTAATAAATCAGCATTATCGATTAGTACTCCAGTGGGTTGGCCGCTTTGGTCGCGAATAATTTTTCCACCCGGCGGATCCAAGGTTTCTTTGGTAATACCGGCGAGAGCTAGCGCCTTACTGTTTACCCAACTGGCATGACCGTCAACCCTTGAGAGGACGACAGGCCGATCGCTAATATACTCATCTAATTGTTGTGCGGTAGGAAAGGCTTTGTCAGGCCATAGTACTTGATTCCACCCTCGGCCTGTTATCCAAGTTAAATCACTGTGTTGGTTGGCATAATCTCTGACTTTCTGAGCCGCTAAATTCGCTGAGCCAATATCTCGTAGGTCAACTTCGAGTAGGGTTTCTCCCAAGCCCATCACATGGCCGTGGGCGTCAATTAGACCCGGCAACAATACCTTGTTTTGGCCATCAATCTTATTTGCTTCTGGATATTTATTATTGAGTTCATGATTGCCGATTGCGATCACTTTACCGCCATCAAAAATGAGGTTACTAAAGGAAATCAGTCGACCGTCATTGTCTAGTGTATAACCTCTTACATTTGATATTTGTGTTGGCGCTGCAGATACAACACAGCTCATTAAACTGATGACAAGCATCAACCAATTTCTCATAGTATTCCCCTATTTCATCTTGTTATTTTTGGTTTTATCTTTGCTTAGTGTTCTAGGTAACTGTTCAAACATATCGACTATGTTGTGTCACAAAATAGTCTTTAAAGCAACAAACTAGGCGGAACCTCTAAATGGTTTATGCGCCAAATTTGCTGCATCTTGAGCTGATCAATATTACCGCCTGAGAGTAGTACTAATACAGTTTGTGGACTGGTTTTGTCTGCCAACCACTTGCATACCGCGTCCATACTCATGGCGCATGTAGGTTCAACGTGTATTTTTAGTAGGTGCTGCAGCCATTGAGTCCAATACGCAATTTTCTCTTCATCGACTTCATGGATAGCATCAAGTTGTTGTAGAAACGGAAAAGTATGCTCGCCAACTGCTAAAGTTGCGGCGCCATCAGCAAGTGTCGCAGGAGAGTCGGCTAAGGATTGGATCTTACCTACTTTTACTGAACGAGCAGCGTCATTTCCTAAGGCTGGTTCTACCCCGATAACCGCACAGTCAGCGAAGAGACCTTTGGCACAAATATACGTACCTGCCACTAAACCACCACCACCAAGTGGCGCAAAAATACTATCTACCCTGCCTGTTTGTTCAAGTGCATCAGCCGCAACAGTACCTTGTCCAGCAATAATATCCGGATGATTGAAGGGGGGAACCCACAGGGTATTTGCCTCAGTGGCCGCTTGTTTCACTAATTCGTCGGCTTCTTTGCGGGTTGCACTTAAGCGTAAATCTGCACCATAAGATCGGGTAGCAGCCGCTTTGACACGGGATATATTTTGCCCACTGTACACGGTTGCCCGTACTCCAAGCATTTTAGCGGCATAAGCGACTGCTTGCGCATGATTGCCTGAACTGCTGGCTACAATATGATTGGCTAAACGCCCTTCTTCTTGGGCTTTAAGCAGCATATTTAAAGCACCGCGTATTTTAAATGCCCCCACTTTTTGTAAACATTCCGCTTTAAATAAGATGCGATGTCCTAACCATTCATTGAGTAAAGATGATTCAAGGATTGGCGTTTTATTTATATAGCTCTGGATCCGGCGTTGAGCGGATTGAATATCATCAAAGGTAACAGAGTGCATGGCTAGTCTATTTTTTTAAAAGGAGCATCATTGACAGGTCAATAGTCTAACATGGTGATATAGTTTATTTTTAATGGTGATTTAAAAATACTTTTAGGAGACACAATGGGTTTATTAGACGGTTTACTGGGCAATGCATCTGAAATTGATATCGAATCTGTGGCCGAAGAACTTGCGCCGATAATTGGTGAAACAGAGTCGGTTCAGCGTGTATTCAAAGTCATTAGGGATATGTATGTCTTTACTAACAAGCGCTTAATATTGATAGATAAACAAGGGATGACCGGCCGTAAAGTCGATTATCATTCAATTCCTTATCGTGCCATCACTCAGTTTAAATTAGAAACGGCAGGTCATTTTGATTTGGACGCAGAGCTTAAAGTGTGGGTATCTGGACAAGATAATCCTATTGTTAAAGAATTAAAAAAAGACACCGTGGTAGGCATTCAGCAAACTTTAGCTACCTATATGTTTGCCTAATAGCGAACTGCGTATTGCTGTTCGAACTACCCAAACACAGCTTGAAGACCTCGCTTGGTAGTTCGATATCTTTTTACTAAACACGTTTTACCTGCCTTATTTAGCCCAATAAGGTGTTATTTCTGTCATTGACTGTTTGAACCAGTATGAGTCACACCATTGAAAAAAGGTAATACGCAAACATATGGCGCACAACACACCCCTCTCTTACCATTTTAAAGATACGCACCTTTGGTTTGATATCGCAGTACTTGCCTTGTTATTTGTGTTGGCTCATTACTACCCCTTACTCAAAATAGTTCCCTTAATCGCCTGCTTAGAATTATTCAGTTTTTTTAGTTTTCATCTGTTAGCTAAAAACAGTCGCTTTCAGTTGCAAGGCTTTTTGGGTGGGTTTATATCGAGTACAGCTGTTTTTTTGCAAGTACTCAATGAGCAAAAATTTTCGGCAAGCGCCGACAAAGATTTGCTGCTGGCATTGGTACTGGCCATCATGGCAATGCTGTCAGAATGTATTTTTATCATCTATTTTCTAACTGACGCGGCGCCAATTATTTACTATCTGCCTTTTGTCGTTCAACTTGTCTTTTTTGCACTTGTTCTGGTTTATATCAATGTCAGCACTCATCCACGTTTTAGGGTTGAACAGGTGACCTCTCCTCCTGCAGATATTGAATTGCTGAATGATCATCCCATCGTGTGGAAAAATGTGCTGAGGATGTCTTTGTTTATTTTAGCCATCATCTGGACTATGCATTTTGTGGGTAACGAATTTGGTTCGTCTCGTGGTTTCAGTACCTTGCTGGTGTCGTTGTTTGAAGCTCATGCGGTTCTTGCTTCAGTGATGACCGAATGGACTTTGAGCCCTGACAACATTGAGCCCTTAGGCCTATTTTTGATCATCCTTTTAGGTAATACATTGAGCAAATCATATCTGGTCTATAAAGGCTCAAACTTGGGGCAAAAGGGTTTTCTGATTGCGGTAATAAGCGCTGCACTAGTCATTAGCGCAGCGCTTACCTTGCTTGTTGTAAAAGTTGGATTTAGTTGAGGTCTAAATCTATGTTTTGCGTAGCGATGAATACTCGGGTTATTTCATACCGAAATGTTTGTCAAAAAAGTTGGTAATCGTTTTGTACAAGTGAATACCGGTATTCTTGCCCCGAATACTATGTTTTTTGCCAGGATAATCCATTGCTTCAAAGGGGATAGCCAAATCTTGTAAATGTTTATATAGCTTGGTGCTATTGGTAAACAGTACGTTGTCGTCGGCCATGCCATGATAAATAAGTAAGTCGCCCTTTAACGCTTTTGCATAAGGGAATACTGAAGACGCAGTATAAGCTTCTTTATCGGTATTGGGGTTACCCATATAACGCTCAGTGTAATGCGTATCGTATAGCTCCCAATCGGTAACAGGTGCACCTGCAACACCCGCTTGAAAGTAATCGGGGGCTTTAAACATACTCATTAAGGTCATATAACCACCGTAACTATGTCCATGCACACCAATACGCGTTTCATCGACATAGGGTAAACTTCGTAAAAACTTCACCCCAGCGATTTGATCTTGTACTTCAATTTCTCCCATCGCTTTGTAAATCGGATCTTCAAATGCTTTACCACGATAATTTGATCCGCGGTTATCTACGGTAAAAACCACATAGCCTTTGTTCACCCAATATTGCATTAACAAGCCACGGTTTCCGCCCCAACTGTTGGTTACCATTTGCGCGTGAGGTCCGCCGTACAAATAAACGATAACAGGGTGTTTTTCTTGCAGGTTTGTTGGCTTGTACAAACGATAATAGAGCTCAGTACCATCGTCGGTTTTAAAACTTGCTATCTCTGGTTTCACCCACTGCGTTTGATAGGCATGAAGCGGATGCTCTTCATCAATGCTATTTTCACTCAACCACGTAATCTGACTACCATCAGCCCGGTGCAAACTGACTTGGGGAGGCGTATTGGTAGTAGAGAAATTATCCACGTAAATACTCGCATCTTGACTGAATGAAATAGAATGGAAGCCGGCACGTTGACTAATCCGTTTTATTTCACCGTCTTTCAGTGAGACAGAATACAAGTGACTTTCGGTGGGAGTATCTCTACGACCAGTAAAATAGATAAGTTGTTTTGCTTCATTAATGGCTTCAATATCATTCACCACCCACGCGCCCTGAGTTAGTTGCTTAACTAACTCGCCGCTGGTGTTGTACAAATATAAATGTTTGTAGCCATCTCGTTCCGAGGCCCAAATAAAATGTTTATTGTCAGCTAAAAAATGCAAATCATTATTCAGGTTGACCCAAGTATCGCTGTTCTCTTGGAATAAGGTGTTTTGGGTGTTTTTTTGTAAATGATACGCTTTCAGTTCAAGAGCTTGCTGATCGCGCGGTTGGATTTGGTAGCTAAGGCCTTGGCTGTCGGCCATCCAGTCAACTCTGGCTAAATAAATATCTTTATTTTCGCCCAGATCAATCCATCGACTAGATTGTTTGGCTACATCCAACACACCCAATTTAATCGCTACATTGTTGGTGCCAGCTGAGGGATAGCGTTGGGTAATCATTTCAATAGAATCGGCGTATATCTCACTTCGGGTGATTTCTTGCACAGGGCTTTCGTCAATTTGGGTATATGCGATAAAACGTTCGTCTGGTGACCACCAATAGCCAGTCATGCGGTTCATTTCCTCTTGCGCAACAAACTCAGCCATGGCGTTTTTAATAGGGCCTTGCCCATCATGGGTTAGGCGGGTTTCGACGCCATTTTTGATGTGCTTGATATACAAGTCTTGGTTACGCACGTACGACACATAATTGCCCTTTGGTGACAAACGAAAATCTGTTTCAAATTCTGGCGTATCCAACAACTGAATCGCGTTTTTGTCACCCAATTTAAAATAGTAAAGATCCCCTGCTAAAGGAAATAACAAGGCCTTGCCATCTTTCGACCACTCATAACTCACTATCCCGCTGCCGCTCAAACGCATACGTTCACGACGCGCTTTTTCCTCATCAGATAATTCTTCTGGACCAGAGCTTAATTCATCAGAATTAAATAACATTTGAATCTTTTTCGTTTTTAAGTCGTACTCCCATAGGTCAAGACGTTCGTAGTCTGTTTCTTTGCCTTGCAAGAAAGTGACGCGTTTACCGTCTGGTGATACTTTTAAGCTGCGCGGGGCAGCACCTTCTAATGCAGGAGAGCTAAAGATGCGTTCTATGGTGAGTGTTTCGCTGTAACTTGTACTGGTCATTAAGCTGAGTCCACAAAGTAAAAGACAGGTGAGTTTATTCATTATTATCAGTATCCTGTTATTTCTGTCGTTATCTAGTCAGCTGAACATTGTAATCGCTCTCTACCCACAGGTAAAACATGTCTGATAAATTCCATGCTTTAGTATTAGGTGCCACAGGTTTAGTTGGAAAACAACTTGTAAATCAACTGCTTGTGGATAAACGTTATGAAAGCGTAACCTTATTGTTACGCAAACCTCTGGCGCAAAATCTGTTTATAGACTCAAATAAAAAACTGCAACCCCTTGTCATCGATTTTAATCGGCTCGATGAGTACCAAGGTTATTTTGGCGCTGAGCATATCTATGTATGTTTGGGTACTACCATCAAAAAGGCTGGTAGCCGTGCAAACTTTCGTCGCGTCGATTTCGAATATGTGCATATTGCCGCCCAGCTCGCGCGAGCCCAACGAGCAGCAAGTTTTGTTTGGATATCATCGGTTGGGGCAAACGCAAAAAGCCGTAACTTTTATTTGCGTGTTAAAGGCGAGTTAGAAAATGCCATCATGAAGATGACCGGCTTAGAGCATGCTAGTGGAGTCAGACCTTCTTTGCTGTTGGGTGAGCGTGAAGAAAAGCGTTTTGGTGAATGGCTGGGGGCTCGCTTGGCTAAAATTATGGCACCTTTATTTAAAGGTAAATTAGCTAAGTATCGCCCAGTGAGCGCTCATGAGGTAGCAGCACAAATGGTTCGTTTACAACGATTCTAGGGAGTAGGGAAGGTTGTATGGCTTCAGTTGGATTTCAGTTCAAGCATTTTTATATTGAGCATAGCCAGTGTGCTATGAAGGTGGGTACCGACAGTATTATGCTAGGGAGTTGGATTGTACCCCAGGCTAGCAAAAACATCCTAGACATTGGCACAGGCTCAGGTCTATTGGCTCTCATGCTCGCACAAAAAACCGCCGAAGATTGCAACATTCTGGGTATTGATATTGATAGCAATGCAGTGCTTCAGGCACAAATCAACGCAAAAAACAGCCCGTGGGAACCGCGCCTCACCTTCGTCCATCTCCCCCTACAAACGCTGCGGCAGCACAGTGCTTTAGCGCAAAAATTTGATTTAATTATGTGCAATCCGCCTTACTTTGCAGAGAATCATAAAACTAATCAACAAAATGCAGCCAAGCAAAATATGCCGCGGATTCAAGCAAGGCAAGTCAGTGCTTTAACGCATACAGAATTACTGCAACAGGTAGACTTTCATTTGGCACAATCCGGCTCTTTTTATTGTGTTTTGCCTAGCGATACAAGCAATGCATTTATTGAAAAAGCGCTTAAACAAGGTTTATTTTTACAACATCAAATCCAAGTACGAAGTACTGAGGGTGCAAAAATCATTCGTCAAATGATGAAATTCAGTCGATACTCAACTCAAGCTCAGTGTGACAACCTCGTTATTTATACGCAGCCAAAGCAGTATTCGCAGCAATATATCGAGTTATGCAAGGCGTACTATTTACGATTTTGAAGGAAGTTAAGTGCACGTGCTCAACTGAGCTGAATTGGCCAATCAACCTTGATGGGAGTAAGTGATGCATACATCTAAGTTGCCAGACTCTATTCGTTCTCTGGTTGAGGAGCTGCAAATTGTAGAAGTAACGTGGCAGGGCGTACCCATTCAAGTGCCTAAGTTTGCTATCTATGCCATCTTATCAATGCCCTTGTTTGACCGAGTGATTTTTCAAAATGGTCGACAAATCGGCTTACTGCAATTTGGCCGTTATACCATCCCCGTACTTGACCCCTTCAAAGCCAATGTGGATCCCAGTCCTAAATACGCGGTTATCATGAGCCACAGTCGTGATAACTTATTTGGTTTATACGCCTACACCGCTGATCACATCGAGTCGGGCATTAACCTTCCTATCTTCCATGGCTCTGTTTCTCGCATCGTAAAGGCCTATATATAAACTGCTACAGGTGAGTAATTTTTACTTAGTAGCATGGAACAAGTGACTCACAATGAATGGGGCTATTTGCCACCTATAGGGCCGCAAAGTCAGTGTATTTGGGTTTTGCAGGATTGGAATAAACCTTGTATTAGTTATGCCTTAATAAGAAAGGTATTGAATTAACGGCCTAATCAACAAAGGTTTACAGCAAGTAATATTAACCTTGCCTGCGTTCACTACTAATAATAAGGAAGAATTGATGAACATTTTTACCAGAAGCTTGTTCGCTCAGCCTAGGCAAAGCACACCGCAGATAGCCAATATGATTTCTTGTGTTTTATTGGTCATTGCAGTGATGTTAAGTAGTGGATGTGCGAGTAATCAAACTCAATCAGACTCCGCTACTAATGCTCAATCACAGGCAATGGAGATCGAAAGCTCCCATGGTTCTTTTGCGCTCGCCCCCACGGTAGTTAGCTATGAACCAGAGAGCTTCAGCGACCCCCTTGAAAGTTTCAACCGGCCTGTGTTTGCCTTCAACGATTTTGTCTTCAAAAATATCTTTATTCCCGCCAGTCATGGCTATCAAGCAGTAGTACCAGAGCCTGTTAGAGGAGGGGTAAGTAACTTTTTCAGTAATTTACGGGAGCCCCTAAATGCGATTAATCATCTTTTGCAGGGTAAGGGCTCAGAATCTGGTAGCAGCGTAGGTCGTTTTTTAATCAATTCTACCGTAGGCTTATTAGGTTTATTTGATCCCGCTGATCATTGGTTTGACATAAAAGAACAAAAAGCCACTCTAAATCAGACATTAGCTTCATACGACGTAGGATATGGCAGTTTTCTCGTGTTGCCATTTTTAGGGCAGACCGACACACGTAATGGTTTTTCTACCTTAATCGAAGGTATCGTGCATCCCATAAACACATTAGCGGACTCTCCTCAGACTATTTATCTGCAAAGTTATGGCAGCTTCCATGAGTTTGCCCCTCAAGCAGACAGTTATGAAACCTTAGAGCAAAAAAGTGAAGATCCATATTTGTTCTTTCGAAACCTGTATTTGCAAGGTGTGATGCGCGACCAACAATTTAAAGAGGGCGCGATGCCCAGCGAAGCATTTCAGCTTAATCCTTATTCAAAGGGGCAAACTTCCAATATAGAGCCAACGGCAACGCAGAGTCAGTCCGCTACTTCTCAATCAGGGCAGGAGGACTAATATGCCTATGCTGGCGCGTTTTATTACTCAACATAACAAGTTGATGATTGGGTTGTTTGTACTTTTAAGTTTAATGTTAGGTTTTTTTGTACAGAACTTTCGAATTGATGCCTCTGCTGAAACTTTGCTGCTCAAAAACAATAAGCTCTACATCGAGTCTCAACTGATCAATCAACGGTTTGCGCCGCAAGAATTTATTTTGGTGGCCTACGAGCCTAAGGAGGGTGATGTATTCTCTGAGCAATCTTTTCAAGCCATCACTCAGCTTAGCAAAGCTTTCAGTCAGTTGGATCGTGTCGAAGCGGTTACTCATATATTGAATGTGCCACTCTTATCGCAAGTGGAATCCCTTGACGCAAAATTAAATCCAGATGATTGGACGTGGCAAGCGAAACGATTTTCACCCGAGAATATGCGTCAAATATTTAATGAACATCCGCTGTATACCGACTTGCTAGTTAACCAAGCGATGAGCGCCACCGCTATCCAAATTGTATTTAAAAAGGATGAGCGCTTAAGTGTCATTTACCAAGATATTACTCAGCTTCAAAAGAAAGTGCTCAGTGATGAATTGAGTGAAGACGACCAGCGAAAAATCGATGAGCTACGACAAGAAGCTGACCCTTTGGAGCAAGAGCTTAACAAGCAGCGCCAACAAGAAATTGCAGACATCTATAAAATTACTGAGCCATTCGAAAAGCAGGCTACTATCTATTTGGGTGGCGCCCAAGTTTTGGCCTTTCAATTGATTGATATTATTCAAAGCGATCTGGTGGTGTTTGGCAGTGCCATCGCTCTCATGATTTGTTTATTGCTATTTGTTATTTTTCAGCAACTACGCTGGGTGTTTATTCCAATAATTTGCTGTGCAATTAGTGTGGTTCTGACTATTGGCTTGTTTGGTTTATTGGATTTACGCACCACGGTTATCTCATCAAATTTTGTGGCCTTGCAGCTCATACTGACCCTTGCGATTGTTATCCATTTGCTGGTGGAGTACCGCCAGCAGGCAGAACAGCAACCAAAAGCCAGTCAACAGCAACTTGTGCAGCAAACGTTTATCAACAAATTGAGTCCGTGCTTTTACGCTGGCTTAACAACTTGTGTTGGTTTTGGCTCTTTATTGTTCAGTGGAATTCAGCCTGTTGTGTCGTTTGGTTGGATGATGATAGTGGCGATGATAATTTCTATCTTGGTCAGTTTAATACTATTCCCCGCTATGGTGAGCATGTTAAAACGTCAAGACAAAACCCAGTACCACCGACTTAGTCAATGGATAATCAATGGCCTGCAGCAAATCAGTATGGGCCATAGAACGCTCATTATGTTCATCAGTTTAGGTTTATTGATTGGCAGTGCGATAGGTCTAAGCAAGCTCAGTGTTGAAAACAGTTTTATTAACTATTTTGATAAATCGACAAGAGTGTTCAAAGAGTTATCGTTTATTGATCAGCAATTTGGAGGCTCAACTCAATTAGATGTTATTTACACCATCCCGCAACAACAACAAAAGAAGGACTTAGTGTTGAGTGCCGAGACCGTGCAGTCTTTGCAAAAAGTCCAATTTGTCATGAAGCAGTTTGAAGCCATGGGTAATGTCACGTCTATCGTTAACTTTACTGAGTTGGCGCAAATCATTAATCAGGGTAAACCTCTGACCGAATATGAATTAACAGTGATATATCGTTTAATTGACAAGTCACTGACTGAGCAGTTGCTTGGTTCGTATTTCTCGGTACAAACACAACAATTACGCATCAGTAGTCGCATCAAAGATACCACGGCAAACTTAAATCGCGCTGAGTTTATTGAAACCTTAAAACAAGACATAGAAGGGGTATCAATCGTTCCACACTCGTTTGTACTAGGCAATCTATTTGTCCTCTATCAAGACATATTACAGCGATTGTTCAGCTCGCAAATTTTGACTATGGGCATTGTCTATTCGGCTTTATTTGTGGTGCTTTTGGGTATTTTTCGCTCATTTAAAATAGCGCTAATAGCGATTATTCCCAATATATTGTCGACCATGTTAATTCTAGGGATTATGGGTTGGTTTAGCATTCCTTTGGATTTAATGACGATCACCATTGTTGCTATTGCAATGGGTATTGCAGTCGATGATACCATTCACTTTGTGCATCGATTTACCAAAGAGCTAAGGTCTAGATCAGCAAACGATGCCGTAGAAGCAACTTACGGCAGTATCGGCTTTGCTTTGTTGTACACCAGTTTTATCATCACCCTGGGCTTTTCCTTGTTAAGCTTTTCTGACTTTGTGCCCAGTGTGATGTTTGGCTTACTGACCGGTTTAGCCATGATGGTAGCCTTGCTGACCGATCTGACCTTATTGCCAGCTATGTTAAGTCGTTTTTGCAAAGGGGCTGAGCAAAAATAACCTGGCTTAATGCGCCTTGTGATATGCGATGCGCCGCATGCGATGCGCCGCATGCGATGCTCTGCATGCTTGCATTACATGGTCGCTTAGAAGCAGGTGAGAGTCACCGGTGTAGGCGCTCATTTTCACTGATAACGAGTTGAAGGTCTTTGCAACGCTTCAGTTAAGCATCTCTGACGAGGCCTTTCTCAATACTTCTGATCAATCGCTCTGTTTGGCGGGGTAGGTCGTTCGTGTGTTGTTTGGCTTTTGCTTGTTGCTGGCCCATTGCCCAGTCGATATGTTCTTGCACTAATTCAGACGCGTTTGAACGAGCTTGTGTAAGTGCAGCAATAATAAGTGCTGAATAGGGAGCATTACCTAAACCAACGGCAATATTTCGTTGCCAACGCTCAAAGCCAATGCGTCTTATTGCTGAACCTTCGGTTAATTTTAAAAAAGTATGTTCATCCCAGCTGAACAACGCGAGCAAATCTTGACTTATTAGGTTCTTACGAGGTTGAAAGTCTTTTTCAGCAGTAATCTGTGCGAAACGATTCCAAGGACAAATCAGCTGACAGTCGTCACAACCATAAATACGATTGCCAATTAGTGTTCTAAACTCTATCGGTATCGGACCTTTTTGCTCAATGGTCAGATACGAAATGCAACGACGGGCATCGACCAAGTAAGGTTCAACTATGGCTTGTGTCGGGCAAATAGTCAGGCAAGCGGTGCAATTACCGCAATGGTCTTCTGCCGACTTATCAATTGGCAAGGGGATATTGACTAATAGTTCTCCTAAAAAAAACCATGAGCCAGCTTCTTTATTTAATGTAAGTGAGTGCTTACCAGTCCAACCTATTCCCGCTTTTTCAGCCAGAGCATGTTCTAAAACCGGGGCAGAATCGACAAAAGGCCGATAGCTCAGGTCGTTACACTCCAGTTTAATTTTTTCACCAAGTTGTTTTAAGCGCGAACGTAATAATTTGTGATAGTCACGACCTAAGGCATAACGACTGATATACGCTTTGTTTTTATTTTTTAAGGTTCGTGCAAACTGCGCATTGGGTGGCAGGTAATCCATGCGTACACTAATAGCGCGTACTGTGCCGGCAAGTAATTCTGTCGGACGAGCGCGTTTCATGCCATGTTCATGCATGTAGTGCATGTCGCCAGCAAAGCCTTTGTCTAACCAGTTTTGCAAGTACACTTCGTGTTTGCTGAGGTCAACATCACAGATACCCACTTGCTGAAAGCCTAGCGCTTTGCCCCAAGCCTTGATATTTTCAGCTAATCGCGCTAATGCTTGAGAATCCAAAAGTGACTTTACCTCTACAATTAAATGAAAATGTATTTGAAAAAACGGACGTAAGTTTATCATATAATTTGATTAGGGCAGAGCAGGTTCGGCAACACGAATTAGCTGCTGCAGCATCACTCAACTGCGGGAGTTATGCGCTAATGCAACGTGCGGGTGCTGCGGCCTTGCAATGTATTCAAGCTTACTATCCTTTAGCACAGAAAATTTTGGTCTTGGTTGGCTCGGGAAACAATGGAGGCGACGGCTATATTGTCGCATCCTTGGCCAGACAGCAGGGTCTCAATGTTATTGTGGCCAGCGCGGATCCTGAACGGTTGGTTAAAGGCGATGCTCTTCAAGCCCGAGCGTTATGGTTGCACGATGAGGGTATGATATTCGACAGCCATGAACCTGATTTTAATGAGTTTGATTTAGTCGTCGATGCGCTACTTGGCACCGGCTTGCAAGGCGTAATACGCCCTTCGATGATGTCTATCATTGAGAAAATTAATCGTTGCAAGGTGCCCGTACTGAGTTTGGATGTGCCTTCGGGCATGTATTCGGATACGGGCGCAGCATTGCCTCTAGCTGTTGAAGCACAGCGCACCGTGACTTTCGTTGCCATTAAACCTGGTTTAGTCACTGGGGTGGGAAAACATTATTGCGGTCAGCTCATATTGGCTGATTTGGCTATTGCTAGACCTTTTCATGCGATGGCTAGAAGCGCTGCCCAACTCATTAGCTGGAGTACCTTAGCCCGTTTAAGCCAGCGACAAAATCATGCAAACAAGGGAAACTTTGGTCGTCTTGTGTGTTTTGGTGGTAACCAAGGCATGGCGGGGGCAATTTGCTTAACTGCTACTGCAGCGCTTCGCAGCGGTGCAGGTTTAGTAAAGGTGTTTTGCCACGAACATAGCCAAGCACTTGTCGCCAATTCTCAACGAGAAATCATGCTCAATACAGCAACAGGTATAGCAGCGATCAAAGCAGCCTTAGATTGGAGCACATGTGTAGTGCTTGGTCCGGGGCTAGGCACTGACGCTTGGTCACACAGTTTATTCGAACATGTATTAGCTTACCTTAGTCATACTGCTAAGCCGGTCATTATTGATGCTGATGGTTTAAATTTATTAGCAAAAAAATGGCGAACTAATCAAATAAAATTACCCGCCTGTGTCGTTACGCCTCATCCAGGAGAGGCCGCAAGGCTATTAGGACTTACTGTGCAAGAAATAGAGCAAGATAGGTACGCGGCCAGTCAAGCAATATCGGCCCGGTATGGTGCAGTGTGTGTACTCAAAGGAGCCGGTACAATTATTAGTCAAGCCACTGATGATGGCGCCTGCTTAGTTTGTGCTGATGGTAATCCGGGGATGGCCACGGCGGGAATGGGGGACGTACTAAGTGGTGTCATTGGAGCCATGTTAGGGCAAGGCATGTCCGCCGTCGATGCGGCGTCTTATGGTGTATGTTTACATGCTAATGCTGGCGATAGAGTTGCCAGTGACTATGGGCAACGTGGTATGATTGCCAGTGATTTATTCCAACCCCTTCGAGCGATATTAAATTACCGATGAAAATATTTGGCCAAACCATAAGACAAAACCAAGAATTTGATTTGTTAGATGAACCCGCCATGTTGAGACTGGCGGCTTCATTAGCCGGCAGTTGTAAACAAGGCTGTGTGATTTATTTACAAGGTGATTTAGGGGCAGGCAAAACCACTTTTAGTCGAGGTTTCATTCAAGGTATGGGGCATGTGGGTAATGTAAAAAGTCCTACCTATACCTTAGTTGAGCCCTATGAAATTGCCCCTTGGCGTATATTTCATTTTGATCTGTATCGCCTGGCGGATCCTGAAGAGCTCGAGTTTATGGGCATAAGGGACTACTTTGAAGATGACTGTATCTGTTTGGTTGAGTGGCCGGATAAAGGGCTTGGACTCTTGGCAGCAGCAGATTTAAACATTAGTATAAGCTTTAGCCAGCAAGGTCGTACCTTAACGATTAGCGCCTTGACTGAAC
This sequence comes from Flavobacterium sp. W21_SRS_FM6, assembly GCF_052119645.1. Lineage (NCBI taxonomy): Bacteria > Pseudomonadati > Bacteroidota > Flavobacteriia > Flavobacteriales > Flavobacteriaceae > Flavobacterium > Flavobacterium sp. W21_SRS_FM6. Next base: position 639,383 of record NZ_JBGQOM010000001.1, on the reverse strand, counting down.
ACGGCGAGAGTTTGCTCGAATTGCTGTTGGAACAAAATTCAGCACAACAGCGTCACCAAAAAGAAAAATAATATGCAAAGTATTGGGTGTGTAAATAAACGAATGAACATGACAGCCGCCTTTTTGTGGCTCGCTTGTTTATTGCTAAGTTTTACTCTCCAGGCACAAAACAACATTGACGGTTTACGTATTTGGCCTTCACCCGCAAATACGCGACTAGTCTTTGATTTGAGCGACTCGCCAGAATTCAGTTACTTTACCCTAAGCAATCCAGAACGGTTAGTTATTGATATTGCCAATACCAGTAACAAATTTAATTTTAGTGGTGTGGATAATCAGAGCGACCTAGTAAAAAAACTGAGGTACAGCACGCCCAAAGATAAAAATGCAATACGAGTGGTGATTGAGCTCAGTAAAAAGCTTGAAACTACGGTGTTTTCATTGCCGCCGACTGCTCCTTATAACGATAGATTGGTGGTCGATATAAGCGATGATAAACAAGCTCCTGCAATTGTGTTAGATGCCAAAACGGCCAGTTCAGACCGGGATATCATTGTGGTGATTGATGCCGGGCACGGCGGTGAAGACCCTGGCTCTATTGGTAGCGCAGGCAGTTATGAAAAAGACGTTACGCTGAGCATTTCGAAATATTTGGAGAACATGATTAATAGTGAGCCCGGCATGAAGGCGATCATGACCCGTACCGGCGACTATTATATCTCACCCAATAAGCGACCTGAGATTGCGCGCAAACACAAGGCGGATTTGTTGGTGTCGATTCACGCCGATGCGTTTGTCACGCCCCAGCCCAGCGGTGCTTCAGTCTGGGTGTTGTCAATGAGCAGAGCCAATACCGAATTAGGCCGCTGGATGGAAAATACCGAAAAGCACTCAGAATTGCTTGGTGGAGCGGCGGAAATTATTCAAGATACGGCCAGTGAGCGTTATTTAACTCAAGCGTTGTTGGACATGTCGATGGATCACTCACTGACCACCAGCTATGACTTAAGTCGTGATGTGATTAGCCAGTTAAAAAGTATCACTAAAATGCATAAAAAAGTGCCGCAGGCTGCAAGCTTGGCAGTACTGACTTCACCAGACATTGCTTCAATCTTGGTAGAAACAGGATTCATCTCTAACCCAGGAGAAGAGAAAAATTTAAACAACGCTAGACATCGGCAAAACATTGCACGTTCAATTTTTGATGGTGTTAAAAAACATTTCAAGCGGATTCCACCTGATGGCTCATTGTGGGCTCAACTTAAAAAAGATCATCGTACGCACCAAGTGCGCAGTGGTGAATCTTTATCCTTGTTAGCCCAGCGTTATAATGTTGATGTAGACCGACTCAAAAAAGCTAACAATCTGAGAACTGACGTAGTGCGCATTGGTCAGATATTGACGATACCGCAAACTTAATTTGCGCTTTTTTATTTACCATCCCCTGTTTTTAAAGGTTATATTTTGCCGATTCAAATTTTACCCGCTAGATTAGCCAACCAGATAGCTGCCGGCGAGGTGGTTGAGCGTCCCGCTTCTGTAGTAAAAGAATTGATAGAAAATAGCTTAGACTCGGGGGCGAGTCAGATTGACATTGAAATTGAAAAGGGTGGTCACAAACGTATCGTGATCCGCGACAATGGCAGCGGAATTCCCCAAGCCGAACTAGGCTTGGCCTTGAGTCGCCATGCTACCAGTAAAATCAGCAGTTTGGATGAACTTGAACATATCGCAAGCCTAGGATTTAGAGGCGAAGCCTTAGCCAGTATCAGCTCAGTAGCCCGCTTAAGCTTAAGTTCAAAGCCAGCAGAGCAACATGATGCATGGCAAGCCCAGTGCGAAGGACGTGATATGGAGGTCAATCTTGCGCCTGTTGCTCATCCTAATGGCACCAGTGTTGAAGTGCTCGACTTGTTTTTCAATACCCCTGCAAGACGCAAGTTTTTGAGGGCGGAAAAAACAGAGTTTACTCACATAGATGAAATCATTCGGCGGATTGCTCTGAGTCGTTTTGATGTTGGATTTTCGTTAAAACACAACGGTAAAGTCGTACGTAAGTATTCACTTGCTGAGAATGAGCAAGCTAAAAAACGCCGATTAGTGGCGATTTGTGGTAAGGATTTTAGTGAACAAGCGATTGAGCTAAACAGCCAATACCAAGATTTTTGTCTAAGCGGTTGGTTGGCCCCGCCCGATACGGCAAAACCTCAAGTTGATTGCCAATATTTTTATGTCAATGGCCGGATGATGCGTGACAAGCTGTTAAATCATGCCGTTCGCCAAGCCCTTGAGGGCGTTATCTCTCCTGAGCATCAATTAGCTTATGTGTTGTACTTTAATTTAGAACTGAGCCAAGTAGACGTTAACGTGCATCCGGCAAAACATGAGGTGCGCTTTCACCAAAGTCGTTTGGTGCATGATTTTATTTTTAGGGCCTTGAGCGATGCTTTAAATCAATACTTTAATCAAAGTCGAGCGGCCAATCATATTCAAGACCTGCCGCCTGTGGTGCCTAATCATGATTACATGCTGCCTCTTACGCCTGAGCGAGAGCCTCAGGTCAATGAAGTCAGCCTTGCAACAAAATCATTGGCTAATTTGCAAGGCTTTCGTCGCTATCAAGCGCCCAGCGGCAATGACAATCGCCCTGCACTCACACACACTACTGTAAATCTAGGTCAAGCAAGTCAGGCGTATCAGGCATTAATGACGTCTTCCGTCACAAGTGACGTATCCCCAAACGTAGATTTTTTAAGAGTGAGTGAGCACCACCTCTTAATTAAAAACGCTAAGCATTTTTATATACTGGCAATCACGGCCCTTATTGAGTGTCAGCTTATGCAAGACTTTGCGCATGGCATGCCTGTCAGTCAGCCTTTATTGTTGCCTATTTCGATAGAAGCCGATGCACAACAACTTGCGCATGCTGGTACCATGCAAGCTAAACTAGCCGAATTAAATATTGATATCGCATGGCAAGGTAAGCGGATTATTTTACGCAAAATACCTGCTGGCATGCGTGAGTTTGATTGGAGCGTGATACTTGAACGTTTGTTGAACGTCAAGGTTGCAGACCTTGAGGCATTAAAGCAATGTTTAGCCAGCAATCTTGCTCTACAGCAAAGCAATGTAAGCGATAATGACGTACTTCTTTTGTGGCAGAAATTTTGTCAGCAAGCTACCAAGCCCATTGAGCAGCAACTGGCTCTTGTGGCAAAAAAAGTCCCTTTTCAACAATGGTTAACTGAATATGTCAGATAATGCTAAATTACCATCGGCCATTTTTTTAATGGGGCCAACTGCATCAGGTAAAACAGCATTGGCGATTGAGCTTTGTCAGCACTTACCTTGCGAAATTATTAGCGTCGATTCAGCTTTAATTTATCGGGGCATGGATATAGGCACCGCTAAACCCAGTGCTCAGGAATTAGCGATGGCCCCCCATCGACTAATTGACATTCTTGATCCTGCCCAAAGTTATTCGGTGGCAGAATTTCGCCGAGACGCTATTGCTGCCATGGACGACATTTCTTCACGGGGTAAAATCCCGTTGTTGGTGGGCGGTACCATGATGTATTTTAAAGCATTAATTGACGGTTTGTCGCCCTTGCCAGAATCAGATGCTATGGTGCGGGCAACGATTGAAAAAGACGCTGAACAACAGGGCTGGCAGGTACTACATGAACGCTTGAAAGTTATTGATCCGCAGTCAGCACAGCGCATTCATCCTAATGATCCGCAGCGTTTGCTCAGAGCGTTAGAAGTATATGAATTAACTAAACAATCTATGTCTGAACTGATGATGCAAAAATCGGCTCCTTTGGCTTATCAAACCTATCAGTTTTCCATCGCACCGGCCGATAGAAAGGTCTTGCACATGAGAATTGCACTGCGTTTTGAACAAATGCTGCAAGCAGGATTTCAACAGGAAGTAGAAGTTTTACGCCAACGTACTGATCTTAATCTAAATTTACCCTCTATGAGGTGTGTGGGCTATCGTCAAATGTGGCAATATCTCGACAAAGAGTTTGATTACGATGAGATGAAAGAACGGTCCATAGCCGCGACTCGACAATTAGCGAAGCGGCAATTAACATGGTTAAGGGGTTGGGAAAATATATTACCATTAGACACATTTGCTAACGACAATTTGACTCAGGTTATCAAACTAAGCAAACTTCACGGCTAGCAATGCTATACAGCATTTTGAAAAACTGTATAATCACGCTGAAATTAATTTTCATAATAAAAAGAAAAGGATAGATAATGGCTAAAGGGCAATCATTACAAGACCCGTTCTTAAATGCACTACGCAAAGAACGTATTCCTGTGTCTATTTACCTTGTCAACGGAATAAAACTACAAGGACAAGTCGAATCATTCGATCAGTTTGTTATCCTGTTGAAAAACACCGTTAGTCAAATGGTTTATAAACATGCAATCTCGACTGTTGTGCCGTCTCGCGCTATCCCCATGGCCGCAACGGGACAGGATGCTGACGAAGAATAATGCATTTGGTAGGAGAATGGCTTGTTTGACCGTTATGCAGCTGGTGAGCAAGCTGTCTTAGTACACGTTGATTTTGCGGACGAAAACAGCAGAGAGGATTTACTTGAGCTACAACTGCTAGTGTCATCGGCAGGGGTTACCGCAGTAGATGTAGTAACGGGTTCACGTCAAACTCCCAAAGCGAGATATTTTGTTGGTAGCGGTAAGGCACAAGAGATTGCCAATGCTGTACGCGCCAATCAAGCTGATGTGGTTATTTTTAACCATAGTCTTACTCCATCTCAAGAACGTAACTTAGAGCAACTGTGCCAATGTCGAGTATTAGACCGTACGGGTCTTATTCTGGACATTTTTGCTCAGCGCGCTCGAACCCATGAGGGTAAGTTGCAAGTCGAACTGGCTCAGTTAAAGCATATCAGCACCCGCTTAATCCGCGGATGGACTCACCTTGAAAGACAAAAAGGTGGGATTGGTTTACGTGGACCAGGTGAAACACAATTAGAAACTGACCGTCGTTTGTTACGTGAACGTATTAAGAGTATTACTCGTCGTTTAGCAAAGGTGCAGGTACAACGTGAACAGGGACGCAGAGCGCGCTTGAGGGCCGAGATACCGACCGTGTCTTTAGTCGGTTATACCAATGCAGGTAAGTCAACATTGTTTAACACGGTAACTCAATCAGCGGTTTATGCTGCTGACCAGCTGTTTGCCACCCTCGATCCCACCCTCAGAAAAATTCAGTTACAAGATATTGGTTCAGCAATTTTGGCTGATACGGTTGGTTTTATCCGACACCTCCCCCATGATCTTATCGCGGCATTTAAAGCGACCTTGCAAGAAACCCAGCAAGCCAATTTGCTTTTGCATGTTGTGGACTATTCCGACGAACACTATCGAGAAAATACTGATCAAGTAAACCAAGTATTGGAAGAAATTGGCGCTGATGATATCCAGCAGCTTATGGTTTGTAATAAAATTGATCGAATGGATGGGGTTGCTGCGCGTATAGACCGAGATGAAAACAACATGCCCATTCGGGTGTGGTTGTCTGCTCAACAAGGCATAGGTATCGATTTATTATTGGCAGCTATTACTGAATGTTTAGCCGATAATATGGTACAACACCGTTTAAGAATTCCCCCTAGCTTAAGTAAACTGCGCGGGGTTTTTTACGAAATGAATTGTATTATTGAGCAAAGTTATACCGAAGAAGGCGATTGGCAGGTAGATGTACGAATGGCACATACTGACTGGCAACGATTAATTAAGCGATCCGAAACTAACTTACAAGACTATATAGTGAGTTAGAAACAACATAAAACAGATTTACTGTGTCAGTGTTAATTAGCAACGCGGCATACGACAAACGAATAAATCAACTGATTGGAGAGTAAAAATGGCTTGGAATGAGCCCGGCGGAAATAACAATGACCCTTGGAAAAACAAGGGTGGTAAAGATCAAGGTCCACCAGATCTAGATGAGGTGTTTAAAAACCTCATGAATAAATTTGGTAAGTTTGGCGGCGGAAAAGGCGGCTCAAGCTCTAATGGAAAAGGCTTTGGTGGTATTGGTCTAAGTGTTGTTGCGGCAATACTTGTGGCAGTTTGGGTGCTAAGCGGTTTTTACACTATTCGTGAAGCAGAACGGGGTGTTGTGCTACGTTTTGGCGAGTTTAGCCATTTTGTAGAACCTGGTTTACGTTGGAAACCCACTTTTATCGATAAAGTGGTTCCTGTTGACGTGCAAACGGTACGTTCTATGGCGTCTTCAGGCTCTATGCTAACAGAAGACGAAAACGTTGTCCGGGTTGAAATGGAAGTTCAATATCGCATTCTTGAACCTTATAAATATCAGTTTGCTGTGACCATACCTGAAGAAAGTCTAAGTCAGGCGTTCGACAGTGCGATTCGCTATGTGGTGGGGCATTCTAAAATGGACGACGTGCTAACCAGTGGTCGTGAAGTTGCCCGCCAAAGCGTGCGCGATGAACTTCAAGGTATTATCGAATCTTACGACATGGGTATTGCCATTGTTGATATGAACTTTAAAGATGCCCGTCCACCGGAAGAAGTAAAGGCCGCGTTTGATGATGCAATTGCAGCTCAAGAGGATGAACAACGTTTTATTAACGAAGCTGATGCATACGCCCGTGAAATTGAACCTCGTGCTCGTGGTCAAGTAAACCGGATGGCCCAAGAAGCACAAGCTTATAAAGAGCAAGTGACCCTTGAAGCACAAGGTGAAATTGCTCGTTTCGAAGAGCTATTACCTCAGTACAAAGCAGCACCTGATGTAACACGCAGCCGTATTTACATTGAAACCATGCAAGAAGTATATAGCTCAACCAGTAAAATTTTGGTGGATACCAAAGGCTCAGGCAACATGTTGTATTTGCCCTTGGACAAGATACTTGAACGTCAAGGGACTACGACGTCTCCTTCGACTAACCGCAGCACCTTAGAAGGTCTTCGTAACCAAGATGGCGGTGTATCTACTGAAAATTCAACAGTTACTTCTCGTAGTAACAGTCGCACTGGGAGGAACTAAGTCATGAAAAATTTTATTGCTGTTATTGTTATTTTACTTGGTTTCTTAGCCTATGGGTCGTTGTTTGTAGTCAGCGAAGGTAACAAAGCCATCGTTATCCAGTTTGGTAAAGTGCAGCGTGATGCTGAGAATCAAACCGTAGTTTTTGAACCAGGTTTGCATTTTAAATTACCAATTTTTGATCGCGTAGTGGTCCTAGACGCTCGTATTCAAACCTTGGATGAAGTGCCTAGCCGTTTTGTGACCTCAGAGAAAAAAGACTTAATAGTTGATCTGTACGTGAAATGGAAAATCAAAGACTTTGCTAAATATTATTTAGCAACAGGTGCAATTAAAGCTAACGCTGAGATTCTATTGCAACAAAAGGTCAATAATGGTTTACGTTCAGAATTTGGTACGCGAACTATTTCACAAATCGTGTCCGGTGAGCGCTCTGAATTGATGGATGAAGCCATGAATCAGGCAGCAACCAGTTCTGATGAACTGGGTATCGAAATCGTTGATGTGCGTGTAAAACAAATCAACTTACCACCTGAAGTGCGTAACTTTATCTTCGAACGTATGCGTACTGAGCGTGAAGCGGTAGCAAGAGAACACCGTTCAGAAGGTAAGAAAAAAGCGGACTTTATTAAGGCTGACGTTGATGCGCGTGTAACGGTTATGTTGGCTGATGCACAACGTAATGCACGTAAGTTAAAAGGTGAAGGGGATGCAATGGCCGCTAAAATTTATGCCGACACCTACACCAAAGATGCTGAGTTCTATCAGTTCTTACGTAGTATGGATGCCTACAAAGCCAGCTTTAACGATAAGAGTGACGTATTGGTTCTTGAGCCTGATAGCGATTTCTTCCGCTACATGAACGGCCAGAAAGGTAAATAAACCTTTTCTGATTTATTAAAAAAATCAAAAAGCGCCTTAGGGCGCTTTTTGTTGTTTAGTCTCAGTCACAATTAGGATATCTAGCATGCACACACTTGCGCAACTGCAAGCCGGCGATTTAACAGGCACAAGCCGTTTGGCCTTAGCCGCTAATCTAAGCCAATTTCCAATGGAGATTCTATCCTTGGCGGATACCTTAGAAGTGCTTGATTTATCGGACAATAATCTCAGTTCACTGCCTTGTGAGTTGGCGCAACTAACTAAATTGAAAATTATATTTGCCTCTAACAATCAGTTTACAGCCTTGCCAGAAGTATTAGGCCGGTGTCCCAATCTGGAAATGATCGGCTTTAAAGCGAATCAGATCAAAACCGTCAGTGGTGCTGCGTTGCCAGCTAAATTAAGGTGGTTAATACTCACCGATAATCTGCTTGAGACCTTACCTGATGCGCTTGGCGAACGGCCCCGTTTACAAAAGTTAGCCTTGGCGGGCAATAGGCTTACCGCATTGCCTCTGACATTAGCACAGGCCCATAATCTTGAATTGATTCGAATATCGGCTAACAACTTAGCACAATGTCCTGAGCAACTGTTAAGTCTACCTAAATTGGCGTGGTTTGCTTTCGCGGGCAACCCTTTTAGTCGTTCAACGCAAAATGTAACACAAGTTCCTTGTATTGCTCCTGATACCTACTCCTTGGGGGAAGTATTGGGCCAAGGCGCCTCTGGTGTAATTTATCGAGGCACTTGGCATCAACCAAGCCTGTCGTTCTCTGAAAATATTGCAGTTAAAGTATTCAAAGGAGAGATGACTAGTGATGGTTTTCCGCAGGATGAGCTTGAGGCCTGTTTACAAGTGGGTATACATCCATCTCTCGTAAAGCCAATTGCACAAGTGAATACACCTGAGCAACTTGCGCTAATCATGGAGTTGATCCCGTCCAATTTCACTAATCTCGGTTTGCCACCTTCATTAGATACCTGTACCCGAGACACTTTTGCCGACGGCTTTAGTTTGTCTATTCAACACATTCATAAAATAGTGATGCAAATGCAAGATGTGTTTGAGCATATGCACGATAAGAAGGTGTGTCATGGTGATCTTTATGCCCACAACACCTTGTTTGACAAAGATGCGAATATCATCTTTGGTGATTTTGGGGCCGCCAGTCAATACCATATGTTAACTGAGCCGCAACAGGCAAAAATTAAGATGATAGAGCGCCGCGCGTTTAATTACTTTATTGACGATTTATTAGGTATTTGTCAGCCACAAGACCATGAGCATTCGATGTTTAAACAATTAAGTATGATGAGCCAAGGGTAGGCTGGCTTCGTATCTTGGTCTACTGGCCCAACAAGGTTTGCAAGCAATGCTCTTTGATCCCATAAAACTGTTTGATTGCGTCGACTTGTTTTAAGACCTGAGTATTGTCTACTACTTGTTTGCGCTTGGTGGCTAAAATCATTTTATTTTTGTTGGTATGCTCTAAACTGATAAACTCAAACACCTTAGTTTGATAACCATGAGCCTCTAGCAATAAGGCCCGAAGCGAATCGGTTACCATTTCTGCTTGTTGACCCAAGTGCACACCAAACTGCAACATAGGCTGAAGTAAATCAGGACTGTGCATTTGCGGCCTAATTTGTTTGTGACAACAAGGTGAGCACATAATGATAGAAGCATTAGCCCGTATACCGTAGTGAATGGCGTAGTCGGTCGCTACATCACAGGCATGTAAGGCAATCATCACGTCAGTGTGTTGTGGGGCATGGGTTTTCACGTCGCCACACACAAAGTTTAAGCCCTTGTGTTCGAGATTTTGTGCTGCTTGTTGGCATAGTTCAGCCAATTGTGCGCGTAACTCTACCCCTGTAACCTGAGAATCTGTTGCCAAGTGATGGTGTAAGTAATCGTGAATTGCGAAGGTTAAATATCCCTTGCCCGACCCAAAATCAACAACTTGCATGGCTTTATCAACAGCCAAAGGGGATTGACTTAGCGCTTGGCTGAAAACCTCGATGAACTTATTAATTTGTTTCCACTTACGGGACATTGAAGGGATAACACGATGTTCGTTATCCGTCACACCAAGAGCCTGCAGATAGGGACGAGATAATTCTACAAAGCGATGTTTTTGTTTATTGTGCTCTTCATTAATTGGCGCGGCTCGTGGTGTTTTAACCTGATGAATGCGTATGCTGGCTTTGCCTTTTTTACTCAACTCTAATTGTATCTCTTCTTCGTTGGTATACACGTGGGCGGCTCTAAAGTCATTTTCAAGGTAAGCATGTACGACCGCCAACCCGTCACTAACGGTATAATTTTTAGTGATATCTCGCGAATTAAAACTTAGCACAAATGACAGCATGGCCTGTTCTCGAAGCAACACTGGGCGCACCACTATACGTTGCAAATCTTTATCGCTACCGCGATTTTTACTTAGCAAGAGCTTACTGACTTTCTTGTCTTCAAAAAGCTGGGTTAACGAGGTAAAAAATGCTTCTTTGCTACGAATAGGGCTATGTTGGGGCATGAGTATATTGTTTAACTGTAAAAGTGAACTTATGGGCTATTGTAACGCCTAAAGGCCGACGTGTAACAAGATCATCATGAATAAAAAACCTGAGCTAGAAAATGTACAGTATGGTATTTAGCTAGATAACCATGCAAAAAAATCAGCGTTGCAAGTTGTTACCAAATCGCCCACTATGTTTATTATCTAATTATAAAAAAAAGGACCCTGAATGAAGTTTTTTGCTGGTTTATTTACACTACTTGTTGCGCTTTTACATTTTGCCATTATGGCCGTAGAAATGTTTTTTTGGGACGCACCAATCGGTTTACGAGTGTTTAATATGACGGCAGAAGCGGCAGCAAGTTCACAAGTAATGGCTTTTAATCAAGGTTTTTACAACGGAATTCTCGCAGTAGGCCTTATGTGGGGATTATTGGCTTCTAACCATGGAGTGAAAATTTTCTTTTTACTCGCCATTATTGGAGCCGGTATTGTGGGTGGTTTGAGCGTAAAAATGACTATTGTGTATGTTCAGGCATTACCTGCTTTCATCGCCCTTATTTTTGTAATGAAAAGTAAGGGACGCAAGGCTGGCGAGCAAAGATTGTTTTCATAAACACGTTATAAATTAAACCGAAAAAGCATCTTGAGTGTAATGCCAGTCAGTTAAGCTGACTGGCATTATTGTTTTTGTTCAAAGGGAATGTCGATGGTTTTGTATTTACCCATCTACCATAAGCCCTGTCTTGGCGTCGCTGGGGCAAGTTAACATAGCCTAGTTGTACTTCAGCAATTGGAAGTGCTTGGAAAGATTCCCGGCTTACAATTTTGATCTCATTTTACCGATCATCAATAAATTTTTCTTAACTGCTCGGCTTTTCATCTTGAATGCTCTTTTTTTCACATGAATCAGGCGTTTAGATCGTTTTTTGTTGGCTGAGTAAATGTGCTAACTGCGCAAATGGCAGCGGATGACTGAACAAATAACCTTGTGCAGTATTACAATGATGCAATTGTAAAAAGTCTTTTTGTTGTTCTGTTTCAACGCCTTCTGCTATGACATCAAGATTGAGGCTATGGGCCATGGCAATCACGGCCAGAACTAGGGCTTTGTCGTTCTCATTGTTATTTAAATCTCTGACAAATGAGCGGTCAATTTTTAGATGGTCGATGGGCAATTTCTGCAGGTAACTCAACGAGCTATAGCCCGTACCGAAATCATCAATAGAGACACTTATGCCTAGTTTGCGTACTTCATTGAGTAAATGTTGCACCTTCACAAAGTTATCAACCAAAACGCCCTCAGTTAACTCGAGTTCTAACTGCTGCGCTGAAATAGCAAAGGTATCAATACAAGTGACGATGTAATCGAGTAACTGCCTGTCATTAACTTGGCGAGGCGATAGATTAATCGATAATTTAATCGCGATATTTTTGGCTTGTAACTGCGCCAATTTAGCGCAGGTTTCTTTAATGACCCATTTACCTATGGGAACAATAAGGCCGGTTTGTTCTGCTAGGGGAATAAATTCATCTGGCGGGATGATACCAAAAAGAGGTCTATTCCAGCGAATAAGGGCTTCTGCCTTAGTGATAGCGCCACTGGTTAAATCAAACATGGGTTGAAAATAAAGTTCAAATTCCTGTTTATCTAAGGCATTGCGCAAAGCGCTTTCAAGTTCAATGCGCTTATGAGACGCATCTTTGAGCGCCTTTGAATAAAACTGCAAGTTACTTTTTTGCTGTTTCTTCACCTCAAACATGGCTAAATCGGCGTATTTCATTAAATCTTCTGAGTGGTCTGCATCCATAGGATAAGCTGCTGCACCAATATTTAAACCCACTTCGCATTGATGGCCGTGTTCTGTATAGAAGGGCAAGCTGACCGCTTGAATTAACTCACTGGCCAGCTGCTGACAACGACTGCGTTCAAGTGTCGTGATGGGGCCAAAGGCGTTGTCGTTGTGCATGATTAATGCGAATTCAGTTCCCCCTATGCGTGCTATAGTATCTTCGCTACTGATGGTGGCCCTGAGGCGCAACGCAAGGTCTTTAATGACGACATCACCCACTAAGTGCCCGTGTAGTTCATTGATTCGCTTAAACTGTTTGATTTCTATGTACAGCAAATAAAACGGTCGCGCTTTTTTAATCTGCTGGTTGAGTTGCTGCCAAAAATACTGACGATTAGGCAGTTCGGTTAGCACATCAAATTGTGACAGCTTTTGATTACGTTTAAGTAAGTATTTTAACTGACTAATATCGCTGATGCTTAGCATCCAATACGTCAGTTGCTTTTCACTATGGCAAATTGGGTGAATGGACACTTTAAACCATTTACTGCCATTTGCTGCATTTAACCAATACAACTCTCCTGACCACGGACTATTGGTCGAAAATACTCGTTGATATTCAGGATACTGGCTTTCAAATAGTTGCAACAAGGTGATTTCTGGCGCTTGTTTTTGTTTTTTGTCGCCTGAGTCAAACATATGAACCAAGGCTGCGTTGCTATTTAGAAGATTGAGGTGTTCGTCTAAAATCGCCACGCCTAATTCTGTTTGTTGTAAGAGTTTCTTTAAGGGAGCCGCTGCTTGTGACGAGTCACCTGAATTAGCCACGAGAGAGGCAATTCGCTCAAAAGCATGATCATGTTGCGCAACAAGTTTATCGTTGGTAAATAAGGTTTCTCGAGCTATTTGCAAGGTTTGCTGCTGTCGTTGATATTCTTTTTCAACATTGCAAATCACCAGATAAGATACGCCCTTTACAACGGCGGCATAGGCTTCTAAATAAAGGAGTTGCTGGGCAACTTGCTCTCGCCAAATACCAGATTTAATTTTACCGGGTTGGCCATTAGCCCAAAATTTTTCTGCGTCCAGCAAAAAATCATCCAAATAAGCACAGCCATGTTGATAGGTAAATGTAGCGTTGTTACTCGCTTCAGGCATCAGTTTAGCTAACCATGTGACACCAACGAAACGCGCTTTTAATTGGCCACTTTTCAGGCGTTCAAAGACCGCACAATCAATTAAACCTAATGCGTGTAATATTGAGGGCTCGATATCCATATTAATCCACCAATAAGGCCGCTAAACTGGCAAACATGCTTTCTATACCTTCGCCAGTTTTGGCACTCGTTATACATGATAAAGCGAACTGTGACTTTATATGATCGATTTCATTCTCACTCCAATGCCAGGTAGCGGGCAGATCAGCCTTGTTGATGGCTAATACACCTGGAATGTCAGCCACTTCTTTAATCAAGGCTTGAATTTCTAAGCCTTCTGTCATGGACTGAGAGCGAGTTTGGTCAGTGACCAATATATAAGCAGATGCGCCCCGTAAATACTTAGCTTGAAAACCGCAGTATCGGTCAATGCCTTCAATGTCCCACAACATAAGTTGTACGATTTGCTCAACTACCTCGACTTCTTTTTTATCAATCTTAACCCCAATTGAAGTGAGGTATTTTTCAGAAAAAATGCCTTCTACATATTGTTTTACCAAGCTTGTTTTTCCCACTCCTGTGGCACCAAGCAGACATATTTTTTTCTGAATCATGATCGTCCTACGTTATTCAGGTTAATTGGCATCGAAATACACCACATTAAATAATACTTTTCTAGCGCCATCACCAGATGTTTTTAATTCGATAACGCCCAGTCCTATCGCATTGAGTCGGTTGCGAGCAATACCTAATTCTTGAAGCTTGTTTTGTACTGCATCCGCTCTTTTTTGACTAAGGGCTTTATTAAATGTGTTGCTACCACTTGGGTCACTGGCGCCCATTATGATCAAACCAAGAGAGAGACCTTGGCCTTGAGCAAGAGAAAGCAGGTTATTAAACTCATCCTTAAGCACAAGCAGTTTTTCTATGGCTTGTTCAGAAAGTGTACTCTGACCTTGCTCAAAGGTAATGAAATTATGTTCTAATTTTGCGATATTCAGATCTAATATCGCGCGAATGATGGTGGGATCATCTGCCGCATTCGATTCACCCCCCTTCAATCTTATCGGCTCTAGCCATTGCGGCTGAAAATTCAAGCCAACCACTTTACTGAGCTCTGTTTGCAATCTTAATTTAGCTAAATTGGTACTGGTACCACTAAAAATAGCGATCTGGCTTTGCCAATCGACTTCGATTCCTACAAAATCGCTGACTATATTGTTTACTTTTTGTTGAATAATGGCCTGATCTAACGATGCATAGGCCCGTTCACTGTGATCAATAAGGTTTTCAGGGAGCTGGTTTTGGCTTAACCACTTATCGATTGTGATAGCGCTTGGGTCGCGTAATATCGAAAATTTAACCCTCGAAAAATCATGAATATAAGCATCAAGTAATACAATGCCTGGCTGCTGATCAATTTCTTTAATGGCAGCTAGTAATTCATGTGCTTGCCAGCGTTTTACGCACAGGTAAGTAGTAAATAACGTCAGGAATATCAACAAGCCCCAAGCTAACCAAGGACGCTTCTTGGCTTGTTGGGTTTGAGGCTTTAGTTCAGCTAATAAACAGGCCCTAAGTTGGTGCTCAGTATCAATGAATACGCTTGCATCACCTTTAAACTGTGTTAACTGACGGCCAAATAAACGGTGAATTTCCTCTAAACTGAGCTGCATTTGATTCGCCACTTTTTGCGGCACATTACCGCTAATGGCTGCTACTAATATTGCGCTCGGACCTTGGGTTAACAGCAACGTAAAGTCATCGGTTTTCACTACATCGAGTTGTTGTTCACCCTTATCCGATCGTGGTGTAAAGGAGTCAGCTACAAAGTCGTTGATCGCGGTGAGCATAGCAGACACTAAATCAGCGTCTGCGGTTGCCTGTAAACCGGATGAGATAGTGTTGAGGAGTAAGCCGGTCTCACGGTGGATTAAAAATACCTGCTCAACCCGAAAAGCAAAAGT
Source organism: Flavobacterium sp. W21_SRS_FM6 (assembly GCF_052119645.1). Taxonomy (NCBI): domain Bacteria; kingdom Pseudomonadati; phylum Bacteroidota; class Flavobacteriia; order Flavobacteriales; family Flavobacteriaceae; genus Flavobacterium; species Flavobacterium sp. W21_SRS_FM6. The sequence goes on along the minus strand of NZ_JBGQOM010000001.1, from coordinate 624,008 downwards.
TTGGCTAGCGACGTATTGTGAAAAACTAACACCCGCTTGGCGTGCTTTAAAGCGCCACTTGATGCCTTTGAGCGTAAAACTGTTTTCAATTAAAGAGTTAGTTTTTTCGAGTAAGTCAGTGATAAATGCCGTGACTGATTTACGTACCAAGCTACCTACTAAGGGGTATAAGGCGCCCACCATTTGTTCACTATGATTGGCAACTGAATGTTCAACTGACTTTTCAACCAGTGGAAGAATGACGTTGTTGACGGAACCGTCTCGTTGCTGGCGATCATACAATGCTTCAGAAAATACATCGCTGACGACTTCGCGAGCGTTAGCTTTTAACGCTTGTTTGACGTAGTGATCGCCAAGCAACAAATCACGTAATACCCGCATTTGTTGTTCGTCGTCAGATAGGTCCTTATCATCAGATGCGTTGGACATTTGAAACCTTATTCACCTTCATCCGCTTCTAAATTAGTTGCCACGGTATTAAGCAGTTTTGCTAAGGTTTTACGGTCGGTTTTGCTCGTATTGAGTTCACTGGATACTTGGTTGAGTTTAGTTAATGCTTGCTGCAACTGCTCATTAAAGTTACTACTCAACAAGGCCATTTCCTTATCGAGTCGTTGATGTAATTCATCGTTTTCTTGTTTACTATTGGCTTCTGCCATTTCTAATTCAGAGGAGATTTTATCGGCATAGGCGTTCAATTCGTCTGAACGCTTGTCTTGGTTTTGATCCGCTACTGCAAGCTGTTGTTCTAGTCGGTGCAGGCCGTCTTCCATAGTCGTTTGCAATTGTTGCATCTGCTGAGACATTTGCTGTTCTAACTTTTGAAAATGCAGGCTGGTGAGTTCACTTAATTCACTCAAACCTCGTTCTAAGTCTGCCTTAGCGGCACCAAAAATGATGTGCCTTAATGTATCCAATTCACTTGCTGGGGCGTGAGTATTCTCTTGGTCTTGCGATTGGCTACTGTGCTTGTTTGCCATGCGGCATTCCTCTGCTGACAATGGGTAGAATTCAATTTCTGAAGTTTGGTTATCATTTCACAGAATCGGTTGAGATTTAAGCGCTTTGTGATGCTTGTGGTGTTTTATTGTATATAAACCATGCTGAAGTCAGTCATGAGCTTGCAATTGATTGGCACGCTGGGCACCATTTCTATACAGAAAATCGAAGTGTTTGTAATTCGCTAGTCTAAAAGTCAAAAAATCGCGTACCATATCAACTAGTTAATTTTGTTAGAGTTCAATTATGAAATATCGCGGCAGCCCTAATTTCACCCACCATCAAGAAGATAAAATTGGTGTCATTATTACCAACTTAGGTACGCCTGATGCGCCCAATAAAGTGGCTTTAAAACGCTATCTAAAAGAGTTTTTGTCAGACCCAAGAGTGGTAGAAGTACCGCGACTCATTTGGTGGATGATCCTTAATTTAGTGATTTTGAATATTCGCCCTAAACGTTCAGCAAAAGCCTATTCGACGGTGTGGACCGAACAAGGCTCGCCGTTATTAGTGCATACTAAAAACCAAGCTGCAGCCTTAGCAGAGACCATTTTGCAACAATACGGCGGCAAAGTGATTGTTGATTATGCCATGCGGTACGGCTCTCCATCCGTTGAGGGTTGCGTAGACAAGCTTTTACAGGCGGGCGTGAGAAAATTACTGGTGTTACCGCTTTATCCGCAATATTGCGCGTCTACGACGGGGTCAACTTTTGATGCACTAAGCCAAAGCATGGTAAACAGAAGATGGTTGCCAGATATACGTTTTGTCAGCCACTACCATGACGACGCCGACTATATTCAAGCCGTGGCAGATAAAATTCGGGCTCATTGGCAGTTGCATGGCAAGGCGGACAAGTTACTGTTTTCATATCATGGTATTCCAAAGCGATATTTATTGAATGGCGACCCCTACCATTGTGAGTGTTATAAAACGTCTCGATTAATCGCTGAAAACTTGGGACTCACGAAAGATGAATGTTTAACGACTTTTCAGTCTCGCTTTGGCCGTGAAGAGTGGTTAAAACCTTATACAGACGAAACCTTAAAAAGCTTGCCTCAACAAGGCGTAAAGTCTATTCAAGTGGTATGTCCGGGATTTTCTTCAGATTGTTTAGAAACAATTGAAGAAATAGGCGAAGAAAATCGTGAGTACTTTATGCATGCCGGCGGTGAGCGCTATGAATATATCGAAGCCTTAAACAGTGATCCCCAGCACATTGCTTTGCTGGCAAAACTAGTGGCGCAAAATATTCAGGGATGGTCAGTAGATGAAGATACCTTGCAACGAGAGCAATTAGCCCAACGTTTAGGGGCGCAACGATAATGAGTCTGTCTTCGATAAAGGCGCCAGCTAGTTTACTCAAAGCACAAAAGTTAGCTAACTTACTGGATAATGCCATTACCATACCCTTTACCAAATTTAAATTTGGTCTGGACTTTTTAATCGGCCTGCTACCTTTCGCAGGAGACCTTGTTTCTTTGTTGTTGTCGTTAAAAATAGTGCATTACGCCAAGCAGTTGGGTTTACCAAGGCTGGTGCAGGCACAGATGCTTAAAAATGTCGCCTTAGACTTCATCATTGGTTTGATTCCGTTTTTAGGCGACATTGCCGATGTGTTTTATCGGGCCAATCAGAAAAATGTCAGAATAATGGAACGTTGGTGGGTGAGCCAGCAACATGGAGCTATTAAAGCCAATAGCCAACAACAGTTACAAGATTGGCAAGATAAACAACTGTAAGGCTGATTAATTGGTTTCAATAACGCCATGGGCTTGCAAATCAGCAAGTTTGACGGTGTTTAAACACGCTTGATTAGTGGCTGACAATATCACTTGAGGCGCCTTGCCCGCATTAAAGGCTTCTTGCCAACGCGCGGCACACAAACACCACTTATCACCAGCCTTTAGGCCTGCAAATTGGTACTGTGGTATTGGCGTACTTAAATCATTCCCTCGACTTTTTGAAAAAAGAAGAAAGTCATCCGTCATAATTGCGCAGACGCTGTGGTTTCCATGATCACTTGCCGGTACATAACAAAACCCTTCTCGGGTAAAACCACCATTACCACAACAGAGTTTAAGTGGCCCACCTAATACGTTTTTCTCATTAGCCATGATTGTTGCTCACTGTGATTTCAAGGGGCGTACTAAATCAGGTTGTTTGGCTCGAGTCAATTCTCTCTTGTTTTGCAAAGGCTAAATCATTGGTTGGCAAAGCGCATTGCTATGGATAGAGTATTGTTTAAAATCAAAGCAAAACCTTGACCAGTTATTTAGGACGCATAATGAAAATTTATGAAACCCACACTGCACCCTCACCTAGAAGAGTAAGAATATTTCTCGCTGAAAAAAATATTCCAATGGAATACGTCCAAGTGGATATAGCAAAAGGTGAAAACTTATCTGCTCAGATGCGCGCTAAAAATCCCATGGTTAAGATTCCGATTCTTGAACTGGATGATGGTACGTGTATCAGTGAAACCCATTCCATTTGCCGTTATTTTGAAGAAGTACAGCCTGAGCCACCGCTGCTGGGACGTACGGCGCTAGAAAAAGCGCAGATTGACATGTGGCAGCGCTTTGTTGAGTTACATCTATTTATGCAGGTTGGCATGTGTTTTCAGCACACTACCGGGTATTTCAAAGACAGGATGAATCCCATCAACGAGTATGGCGTTGAGGCGGGTAAGCAAGCACAGTCGTTTTTAGCCGTGTTAGAAGAACGATTAGCCATCCATACCTATATTGCCGGAGACCACTTTAGTGTGGCGGATATTACCGCAGTGTGTGCAATTGATTTTGCGCGGGTAGTCAAAATAAAAGTCCTTGATGAACAAATTCATATAAAGCGTTGGTACGCCTTAGTGAATGAGCGCCCCAGTATGCAAGCCTAATTCTTACTTTAGCGAGTGTTGAACAAGGCGCCACCTAAGTGTTTTTGAAACCTTCGGTCTCATTACCTTAGCGCTGGGTGTTTTCAAGTCTATTCAAGCCCTCATATGCTGGTAAAGTAGTGTTTTGTTGGTTGAGTGGTTGTTGCATACCGCTGTGCTTGATGTGTTGAAACGCATTCACACTGAGACAGACAAAACACGCAATAAAGCCATAAAAACACCCTTACGTTTCAATGAGGAATTTTGAGGATTGAAAATAAGTTTTTTTCTACCTTATATGGTCATAGCTTGCTTAAATTTTTTATCGAAGGCGGGTGACTAAATGTCAAAATTAAAAGCAAGCTTCAGTGTGAGTAGTTTTGGAATTTACAAAGAATGGAACGAAAAATCCAAACAACTACCAGTGATTAAAGACTTTACCCTTAAAATTCCAGCAGTGCTTAATATTGAGTTCGGCTTTATTTTAAGGGTGATGAAAGGTAAGGGCTTAAAGCTCGATTACACCATTTATCATCCTGATATTCCTGATAAAAAAGGGCAAGTCATGGCGCCTTTTACGGGGGATGTTTATGTACGAAATAATGATTGGGAGTTTTACTTAGGCGACACCTTGTGGGAGCCCATTGAAGATAAAACAGGCGATTGGCACATGGTTATTGAATGTGATGGCAAGGTGATTGCTGAGCACACTTTCAGTGTTTTGGCAGAGTATGCCGATGGTGAAATTCAATTTTGGAAAAGACGCGGCTATTAATCATTTTCTAAATCAAAAATCCGTCGTTTGTTCAAAAGTGCTAAGGCTTCAATATGGCCAGGGTAGTCTTTGAAATACGCATCAAAGCAGCCATCTTGCATAATTTTGTGCAGTCCAAGGGTCATTCTTTGCGCTAATACGGTATTGTCTTTACTGACAAAAAAATAATTCAGCAAGTCATATTTTAAAAGCAGATCAGCTTCGATGCTCAGCTGTGGATTATTCAGCGCCTTTAATTCATCACTTACCTCTAATACCGAACGTGGGTAATAATCCACAATACCGTCACTCACTAGTTTATGTAAGTTAGGCTGCCAATCCATGGTTTCAACGGTTAATCCGGCATGCCGCATTTTGGCCACGTCGGGCCAGCCCGTGCCTTGAATGGCTGTTAGCTTGGCTAATTCGTGTAGATCTTTTATGGAAGAAAAACGGCTTTGATCCTGTCTGCGAATAACGAAAACCCGTTTACCTAACATGCCTTTTAGTAGAGGGACTTTAATGGCTAATGCTTGCGCTTCTCGGGCTGGCGTTGTGGTGGTCCACATGATGTCTGTTAAGCCGGATGTCAAGCTAGCAAACTTGCGATCGGTTGACATTGAAACAGGTAAAGTAACAAAGGTAACACTGCCATACTCATCAACGGTGTGTTCAATCACCAGTTTGAGTAAGCCTACAAAATAAGGTGAATAAGACTTAACCGATTGTGAATTGTCTTGGTAACGGATAAGCGTCTCGGCCTGAGCGACAGGAAGCGTTACGACCAATATGTATAAGAGCGCTGACAACAAATTAATTAGCACAGGTTTTCCTATTTAAGACAAAACAGCAGCAAAGTGCTTAGCCTGACTGCTATTTGAGTGTTAAGTAATCACAATCACTATAGTCGTTTTATCGCTGACTGAACATATCAGCACAGGGCATTGCACTTCTTTTTTGAGCTTGCACCTTAAACAGAAAAATAAGTGGTAATGCAGCTAAGGTAAAACACAGCATAATACGAGAGTCTTGCAGATAAACGAGGGTGGCGGCTTGTTGATTAACCAAGGTGTTTATAGTTTGCATACCAGCTGGGGTGCATACCAGCTGGGCTATCCGTATTTAAACCGCCTACTCCCCACATGTCCATGGCAGAACCGTGTTTTTCTTTCGGGTACGTATCCAGTAAAACCGATCGTGGTAAAGGCACTTAACTGGCGCCAAACTCCCCTTGTAATATACGAAATAGTACAATTTCTGTCAGATTTTGTGCGGCACCACACATCATCGATGCAACGGGAAACCCCACCACCGACCATTAAAACAGGCGTTTACGACCAAAGCGCGCCGATAAAAAAACGGTCAAAGGCATAATAATAGCTGCAGTAGCGATGTAAGAAGTCAGCACCCACGATATTGGCACTTGAGTAGCACCCATTGAACCCTGCATGTGGGGCAGGGCTACATTGGCAATGGTGGTATCAAGGGGCTGCATGTTGTTGGAGAGCACCACTGATACCGTGATTAAACTGCGGTTTGCTGGTGTTTCATTTGATAAGTTAGCGCTGTGTGCATGACTCATAAACTAGCGTTTGAAAGCAAAGCGTTCTCGTTGAATGCCCGTATTGATTTCGGTTTCGACACTTCATCGGGGCTGAGGTATTAGCGCAAAATGACGACATCAGATGTTCGTTGCCGAACAGATGAAGCAGCTTTAGCGCGCTAAGCTATAAATGAAACGCGTGTTCTGCCGATGTGTTTAGCATTGTCGGCCTGACAATTCATTTAACCTCCTTAAAGGATCTATTATGCAAAGCGCACCCAGTAACGTAAGTCAAAATGGCAAAGATCTTGATTCAGCAGCTGACACAGTGAAGTCAAACCTTTCACAAGAGTTTCATCGCTTTATTGCCGATGTTGAAGATTTAGTTAAAGCAACCACGGGTCTTAAAGGGGACGAATTACACCAAGCAAAGCAAAAAATGCAGCAGCGAATAGTCAGCGCAAAAGAGTCAATGGAACAAGCGGGAGAAAGTATTTCAACCCGCACTCGCAAAGCCGCTGAGACCACTAATCATTACGTACATGAACGGCCATGGAATGCCATTGGTGCAAGTGCCGCTATTGGTTTGCTAATGGGGTTTTTATTAGCTCGTCGTCACTAACATGAACGTGACTAACGACGCGATAGTTCAGTTAAAACAGGCCCTGCATAAACCTCAATTTTGTGTTTATGCTTGATGTATTAGGCCTTGTCGAGCGCCTTGGCGGGCTGGCAAAGGCCACGTTTAGTCAACTCGAATTGCATAGCCGCTTGGCCAAGATTGAGTGGGCCGAAGAAAAGAGTCGCCTACAAAGAATGTGTGTTTTTATCCTTGTTGCTGTGATTTTGTTGCTGTGCTTTTTATTGCTGACAAGTACGCTGATCATCGTATTGGTATGGAACACAGAGTATCGCCTTGGGATCATAGCAGGCTTATGTGTGTGTTACGCTCTAGGCTTTTTAATTTGTCTTTACGGGTTTATCAAATTGAGCGCCCAAAGCTCCAAAAGATTTGCTGCAACTCGACAAGAAATTGCTGCAGATATTGCCCTTATTGAGCGATATTTATGAGGGCCCGCTATGCGAAACACTGAACACATCTCTCTCGCCATGCAGCGTCAGTTGATACAACAAAAATTGCAGCGCAAACGTGCCGATATTGTTAATTTAATTGCCCCTCGGTCTTCACAACCTAGTCATTTTCCGCGAAGTTTCACCCTGTCTGTATTGAGTGGTAAAGCAGATGTTGGTTTAGTAGGAAGGTTTGCACAACAGCAATTGGCTGCGCAGTGTCCGCGTCTTATGGCGCTCAGTCACAGCCTATTCAGGCTGTTATTTCGCTACTGAAGACCCCGCGGTAAATGTTTAGCAACGCTACGCGGTTTAATTAACGGTTAAAGGTCGGAAAAATTAATACTTTGTTTTTAATCCGCTTTGTGGAAGTATCCGTCACACTTTTTAATGCCTCTGTGACTCAATTCGGATACATAAGCAATGAGCTATTTGCAACTCAGCTATTTACACTTAATCACTATCTTTCCAGCATTTATACTAGGTACGTATTTACTAATAAGCCGCAAGGGGAGTGCTCTTCATAAACAGTTAGGCAAAATATACATGTCGCTGATGTTGATTAGTGCAGTGATTACCTTATTTATGACCGCCACAATTGGGCCTTTATTTTTAGGGCACTTTGGTTACATCCACCTATTTAGTGTTTTGGTTTTGTATAGCGTACCTAGCGCATATTTTGCGGTGCGCAGCGGCAACATTAAACGTCATAAAATTAATATGATAGCTCTCTACGTAGGGGGCTTATTGATTGCGGGAAGTTTTACCTTTGCGCCAGGTCGGATGCTTCATACGTGGTTGTTTGCCTAAAAGAGCTTATAGGGAAAAGCGTTTTGCACCTTAAATCGTCGCCCAGTGATCAGGTCGTTCAACGAGTATAAAAAAGGGCAGCTATGCTGCCCTAAAAAGACGAGTATTTAATCTCTCCAGCGTTTGGTTAAGTCTTCGTAAGCGTCTATGCGGCGATCACGAAAATAAGGCCAAATGCGTTTGATTTTTTCCGTGCGTGCCAAATCTACATCAACCACCAGGTTCTCTTCTTTATCACTGCTGGCTTGCGCCAGTATCTCGCCTTGTGGGCCAGCGATAAAGCTTTGCCCCCAAAATTGAATACCTGCATCACCTTCAATCGGCGAGGCTTCAAAGCCGGTGCGGTTAGCCACTATAACCGGCACTGAGTTAGCAACTGCATGGGCGCGCTGAATAGTTTGCCATGCGCCATGTTGACGTTCTTGTTCTTCTTTAGTATCGAGCGGATCCCAACCAATGGCGGTAGGATAAAACAGCATGTCAGCCCCTTTCATGGCCATTAATCGAGCGGCTTCTGGATACCATTGATCCCAACATACAAGAACGCCTAGTTTACCAACACTAGTTTGAATAGGTTCGAAGCCTAAATCGCCAGGGGTAAAGTAAAACTTCTCGTAAAACGCAGGATCGTCCGGAATATGCATTTTTCGGTATTTGCCTACCATGCCCTCTTTACGGTCAAACACCACGGCGGTGTTGTGATACAAACCAGATCCACGCTTTTCAAATAAAGAGGTTACTAACACAATATTTAGTTCTGCCGCCAATGCAGCAAAAAAGTCAGTGGCAGGGCCTGGGATAGGTTCAGCTAAGTCAAAAAAATCGGTATTTTCGATTTGGCAAAAATACAAGGTACTGTGCAGCTCTTGCAGCATGACAAGCTCACAACCTTGCTCTGCCAGTGCTGTAATTTGCTCTTTACTGCGTTGCCAACTTAGCTGTTTATCGTTATTGGCGACGGCTTGCTGAACTAAACCAACTCGTAAGGTGGTTTTTTTATCGGTACCTCTGCTCATAGTTGGCTTACTCCCTCATTTAAGCGACTGATAATCTCAGGTTTTAACGTGTTAACGGGCACTTGCATGCTGATGCAATGCAAACTGCCAAATTGTTGCACTAAGGGCAAACAGTTAATCGGCACAATCTTAAAATCTGGGTAAGCTTGCTGCATAATGGTCATGGCAAGCGTATCTTCAGGCTGTTGATAGACCGGACACAGCACATGTTGATTGCAAATCAGATAATTTGCGTACGAAGCGGGTAAGCGGTCCCCCTCAGCGTTGTATATTGCCGGTAAGGGTAATTCAAATACCTGATGCTGGGGGAGTGCCGCTTTGCATTCATCTACTAAGGCCGCTAAACCAGCAAAATGTCCGTCATCAGGACGATTAAATGCTGATTGAATTACAAGCCCTTGCTGTAAGGTAAAGCGCACCAAGGTATCGATGTGGCCATCCGTATCATCACCTTCTAAATGCCCATGTTCAAAAATACTGACTTTCGTTGCGCCAAGTGCTTGTTTGAAAATGTCAGTATAACGCTCGAAAGATAGATCGCCATTGCGCTTCGGATTGCTTAAACAAAATTGTGTGGACAACAAATGGCCATTGTCATCTATTTCTAATGCACCACCTTCTGCGATGAGATCCACTGAAATTAAAGGCAGCCGGCACAAAGGCGCTAACGTTGTTCGGTTCACTTCATTGTCTTTGCGCGCATCGAACTTTTGTCCCCAGCCGTTGAAGTGAAACTCTACCGGTTGCATGCCTTGTTCACTTTGACAGCTCAGAAAACCGTAATCACGGACCCAGGTATCATTGTATTCAGTGGCAATAAGCAATACTTTGCCATCTTGGGGTAATAAGGCTTTACACGCCGCCAGTTCATGTTCTTTTACCAACAACAGCACACCAGTATTTGCGGCGTTTAACGCTGCGATAATATTGATGTAAACCTCGCGAACTGTGCTGAGCCAAGGGTGCCAATCAGTATCTGCGTCAGGCCACGCAAGTATGACTGCCTCTTGTTTTGCCCACTCTGGTAATAATCGCATTGCACTAGTCATTAAATGTTAATCCATCCAATTCAAAAAAATAGGGTTTGTGTCTTTAGTATAAAGTTTTGCAATGTAAAGTGACACTGCGATCACCCTATTGGTTCAAAACAATGACGATCTCAATTAGCTTGCTCGCTTTGTGGTTATCCGCTGCTTATTCAAATAAATAGGCAAGGGATACGAAAACACTGCGCGGCTCGCCTACAAAGTAGCGATAGTTTCCAAAGGCAATATCAGCCCTCTCGGCATAATATGTATTGGTTAGATTTAATAAGCGTAAGCTGAGTTTGAGTTCTGGGCTCAAGTAGGTACTCGCCCTAAGGTTAAGCAGTTTATGGCCCGCATAGGTGGCGGTGTTTTCAGGATCTAAGTAATACTTACCCATCGTTAGCCATTCTAGTTCTATTTGGGTTTGCTCCGATTGCCAGCCAAGCTGGGCACTGTCAAGTTGTTTGGGGGCGGTATCGATATCATTCCCTGCAATGTCTTCGCGACTGATGGTCATAGCTGTATCATAACGATGTCGTGCATAGGTACCCGCAGCCGCGATATACCACATAGGGCTCAATTGTTGGCGAAAAGTCAGTTCGATACCACGGTGGGAGGTACTGCCATTATTGATCACCTGTCTTTGGGTATCTTGCAAGATGACCTGGTCTTTTTCTAAATAAAATGCCCGTAAATCCAAATAGGTAGTGGCAGTGACAACGCGACCTCCCACCTCGAATGACTGACTTTCTTCAATGTCTAGGTCGGCGAGTTGTTGGTCATTTTGCAAGCGAAACAGTTCACTGGTTTGCGGGACTCGATGGCCTTCATTCCATTGGCTATATAAAGTGAAATCAGCATTTAATTGGTGTTGGATCGCCACTTTATGTGACCAATTGTTGTAACTCAAGTCCTGGTCGGCAGGGCGCACAAATCGGCAGTTTGTAATCGCCTCAGCACAGACACTTCCATCGCTTAATTGGTTGTTGTAATTCATACTCGTATGCTCAAAACGTAAGCCAGCAGTAAGGTGTGTGCGTGTACTCATTTGCCAACTTAATTCAGCATAAGGCGAATAAACGCCACTATTGACCTGATACTGGTAATGCATACCTTGTGGAATTGCGTCTGAAAATGGCTCTGCTTGGTACTCTGATGATTTTCCCCAAGTTTGGTCCCAATCAAAACCACTGAGTAGGCTAAAGTGATCATACTGTTGAATAAATTGACTGTGCAAGCCAACACTGTTATGAGAATTATCCTCTAAGGCTTGCCAGGGCAGGTAATGCTGTAAAAAAGCCATTTGATTACCACGAATATAGGGCGTGATGCTAAATTGGCTGTTGCTATCTACTTCATAGGTCCACCGACTATATGCTCTTAAAGAACGTGCATTCCTAAATGCTTCGGGGTTGGCATTTATGCGTCGAAGACTTGGGTCTTTATACACCTCAAACCCTTCAACAAAACCGGCAGTTTGCTGATTTAAATTACTCAGGGCGAGAACAGACTTCACTTGCCATTTTTCAAACTGACTTTGCTGGACCACATTTACTTTTTGTTGCTCATAGCCGCTCTCGTTCTGGTAGCCTCCATCTGTTGTGGCATTTCCATATACGAGCCACGCCTGATGATTGTTTTGGGTGCCCAGCTTAAACTTACCGCGGTAGTAATCGTGGGGACCTACTTCAAGGGATAATAAATTAGCGGTGATGTTAAAGGCATCAGGGCTGATGACATTGATTACGCCATGAACGGCATTACTGCCGTATAGCGCACTGTTTGAGCCAAGGACCACTTCAATCTGAGCTGCTTGTTCGCTATTGACATCGAATAATTGATTGGCGTTACAAAAGCCTGGAGCACGCAAAGCTATACCATCCTCAGCCATAAAAAAAGCACCACAACTTCCGGATCCTGTTAGTACCGGAGAGCGCAGGGCGGTCAGATGTTCTTGGCCATTACCGCGACTTATCCAAGCGCCGGCAACTCTAGCAAGCGCCTGTTGAATATGCTGTGGTTCAAGCAGGGCTAATTCATTTTCATCTAGCCACGCGATATTACCACTGAGTTGACCAAGCGTTTGGCTTTGCCGATTGGCTGTAACTGTAATGGTATCGATGTTTTGAGTCTCTGCTAAGGCGGGAGGAAGGATCCCGGCGCAAGCGAATAACATCAGCAATGAGTTGATTTTCATGTCGGTTAATTACGGCCAGTAACAAAAACGCGATCATACACAAGGCGCAGGCTTTACCCAATAAGCATTCACAACATGATGTTACTGCTTGTTAATGGCCCACTAATCAACAGCCGCAAACGACTGGTTTAGCGCTGGTTAACAGAATAGTTCGAAATATAAACAAGCAAAATTAGATTGATTACTTATAGGGCCTTTCTAAAACAGCTTGCGTTTCAAACGCTTAGCGCCTTCACAAAACTGCAACTTATTGTTTTACATGGTTTTTACTGATTTAGCACAATAAAAATACAGAAAGTTTGAGCAAACTACGTCATTACTATATTGCGGTTCAGCCCTTGAGGCGCCGTAAATGAATGTCATTAATCTGGAGATGCGAAAATGAAAAAACTGGTATTTATGGTATTTGCGTTAAGTGCGTTTGCAGCTAATGCAGGGATGAAAGGGTCTGAAGGTTATAAATTTGCAGGTGAAATCGCCTACGCAGATTTTTGTAAAGCAGTCGTGACCGATGATCTCAATTTACTGAAGCGAACTATCCGCAGTAAAGTGGGTGAAATTGCCCACTCAAGTAACCATGTATTGCGCAAGCTCATGTCAGAGGATGGCATGAAATGTAACAATACTGACTTACTTGAATTTTCAAAACAGCGTGAGGCAAAAGATGTTCAAGCATTCCTCAGTAGGGCTTTATAGTTTGCTTATGCCTCCTTATAAAATAGCCTGTCGAGCAGGCTATTTTTTTCTACCTACATTAGGGTAGTAATGCTGCCTTATTTATCTTGCTGTAAACAAGCAGGCAGCAGCGTTTTATTATAAATTAAGGCATAAGCAAATTGCTCTTGGCGCAGCGTTAGCTCGCTTTGATTCAACACTACATCCCCACTGTTTTGCATAAATATTAATCCGCACTGTTGTTCTATTAGGCTTAACTCATCGCGTTGTAAATCAATGCCTGGCAGTGTTGTGCCTTTGTTGCGTAAGGCAAGTAAGCGAAAATCTTGTCGCTTGATTGCTAACAGTGCGTCTGCTTTGGCCTCAGATTGAGTTTGCTGTTTGCGATTTTGCGAAGAATTTATGCTTACCTCATCGCCCTTCGGCGAAACAGAGCTTTGCTCACAAGCAGTAAGCCCTAAGCACAATAATACCGCTGCTACATCTATTCGCCCTTTACACACTCGATTTAACCTGCCTTGATATTCTAAAAAATACCAAACTGCTCAGTAAAGCAAGTAGCTGCCAATGCACGCTACCGCCACCGCTGCTGGATGTCGGTGTAATTGGAGTGGTCACTGGCAGAGGCGTAACGGTAACAGTTAGGTTGGCACTGCTGCTTAATTCACCATCACTGATGGTGTAGTTGATACTTTCCGTGCCAGAAAACCCATTCGCCGCTTGGTAACTGATTTGCTGATTACTGATACTTACCACGCCTTGACCACTGTAGCTAATATTTGTGATTATCAGAGGGGCATCCTCGATGTCAGAGTCATTTGCCAGCACATCAATCAAACTCGCCGTTGAATTTTGACTAACACTTACACTGTCGTTCTGCGCCACTGGTGCATCATTTACCGGCGTAACATTGATGCTCAGTGCAAAGTTTGCACTACTCGCGCTTCCATCACTCACGCTCACCGGAACAGTCAGTTCCCCGTTAAAGTTAAGATCAGGAATAAGCGAATTTCCATTTAAAGAATAGTTATTCCCGTTATTGACGGTCAAGCTGAAATCAGAGGGAAAGTTGGAATCTGGGTCGGATACCACGATATTGCTCAGACTTAACACGACGGTTGTATCTTCAGCGGTGCTAATACTCGATTGAGCCACTATTTCGGGCGCGTCATTCACTGGGATAACGGTTAACAGCAAAGCAAAGACTTCACTGTTACTACTACCATCATTGACTGTAAGGGGAACAGTGAGTTGCCCATTAAAGTCAGGATCTGGTATCACTTGGTTATCAACTAAAGAATAATCATTCCCGTTTTGTAAACTGAGTCTGAAGTCATCAGGATAAACAGAATCCGTATCTTCAACACTCAGGTCGGCAAGGGTTATCGTGCGACTTTCATCTTCATTTACGCTGAGGGCGTTTTGCCCTATCACAATTGGCGGTGAATTCGCTTCTACGGCGCTAATACTTAGATTGGCATTATTAACGGTGTAAAACACATTATCACTGCACTTAAGCATTAGCCTTGCACTGTTAGTTGATACATTAGGCACGGTAATCATTTGCTCGCCGCTGTTAGCCACCTCTACCGCAAGGGGGATATCAAAGTCACTATTGCTGCTGGTCCTCATTAAGATATCTACTGAAGTACAGCTAAAAGGGCTTAGGTGAGTGTCAGCAACATTCCAACGTAAGGTTTGCTGCGATAAGCCAAGCCAGGATTCACCAATATCGGGGGAGGTGATGGCAAAGCGTTGTGAGTTGTTCACCACATTTACCGTTACATCACTGCTGTTCACACCGCCTTTATTGTCTTTCACAGTAAGACGTAGAGTGAGAGTGCGATCAGTGCTTGGGTAGACTTCACCGGTGACCAATTGGTTATTCACCACGCTATTTAATTGCGGAAAGTAACGAGCAGAGCTCGTTGAATCAGGAAAAGAGCGAAATAAGGGATTGGTGCCATTGTCGGTGCGCATTGCTGTGCCATTAACTGTGCCACCATCCGCCCCGCCAGGGTTGACTTGGTCCCAATTAAAAAGCAGCGCATCGTTGTCGTCGTCAGATGCTTGGGCATCAAGCATAAAAGGGGTATTTGCCGGTATAGTGTAACTGCTTGGCCCCGTTGTAATTTGTGGGATAGCATTGTCTTGTGTCACAACAGTTCCACAGGAACGTCCGTTAAAGCCGTCCACATAATCTCGAATTTCTTCGATGGAGCCTCCGTGAAAATACGGGTCGGTGTCATTTTGGATATTTTGACCGCTACACAATCCCGCGTAAGACATGATGGTAGATCCACTGCCAGGTTCAAAAGCACTTTGGTCAGCACGTTGGCTTGCGTCACAGTTACTTTGATCTAGGGCATTAAACGTGTGCCTGGCGCCTAATTGATGGCCCATCTCATGAATAACTAAGTCAATATAAAAGCGTTCACCAGTGGGGTTATTAGAGCCCGTTGTGCCCCACGCTTTAAAGCTACTTTTGCACACCACACCTATTCCAGCCAAGCCACCACCAGTGGTGGTGAGTAAATGGCCAATGTCATAGTTACTTGAGCCAATTAAATTGTCGAGGGTGGTTTGGTTACTTTCAATATCACTAGCGGCGTTATTATTGGTATAAGGGTCGGTACTTGCATTGGTAAAAATTACCGCTTCGCTGTCGACTAATTCAAACTGCACAGCCAAATCGGTAAGTAAAATTTGGTTAATTCGATTCACTAAAATCATCGATTCGGCCACCACATTAGCGACACTACCGCCAAACTTTTGGGTGTATTCACCTGTGGCACTGATGGCTAGTCGGTAGGTGCGAATTTGGTCGCCGGTTGGCGCGGCTTTTTGCGCTAGTTCGGGGGCATCATTGGTTTGCTCAAGGCTTAAAAAGTCAGCACCCTTTTGAGCCAGTTCGCTGGCAGATTCATCAATGGCGTCCTTGTAGGCATACACCATATAGTCGTCAGTTGAGCTTTTTAATTGTGGCGATAGCAACAGCCACTCATTATCAACGCGGTAAAAGCCAAAAAAACCTTGTGGACTGAGACTGAAGCGGCCGTAATTATTCGCATTGTCGACTTGCTGGCCGCTATAAGTCATTAGCTCGGGGTATTTATTGGCCAAAGTCGTAGACAAAATAGGCGAGGGGCTTAATGAAAATTCGACCGATTCGCCATTGGGTAAAGGGACAGACAAGGTATGATTTTTATTGAGACTGGTGCGCATCTGCGTCAAGTTTTCGCGATTAATAATAAGATAGCGAGCGTTAAGTGCGGTGGCTCGTAACTCAGAAACGTGATGATCGATTTGACGATTGTTAGCCGATTGATCATGCCAAAGGGTATTCTGTGCTGTGGCTAACTGGCTCGAACACAAGGCGTAAATTGATAAAAAAGTAGCAATAGGCTGGGTTAATCTCATCATAAACTCATTTTAATTTGCCAAAACACTGTTTATTTATACTTGGCACAAGGTGAAATGTATTACATGTTCGCTTTACACCCGGTTAATATGAGTGTTGCTCTGCATGTATTTGGCTGGTAAAAGCTCAATAAGTTTCACTGCATCAGCCTTTTTATAAAATCTTGCAATGCGGCGATGGCTTCCTCAACATGTTGCTGCTGCTGTTCTTGATTAAGCGCAAAATCTAGTCCCAAAACGCTTTTGGTATGAAACTCGCCTTTTAATGCGTTAAAAAATACCAGTGCACTTTGCATGGCTTGTGATTCAGTAAGTGCGCCTTGGTGAAAACGTAAAAAGCATTGGGCTAACATTGTCATATTGTGTTGAGGGCCCGCTTGATAAAATAATTCAGCGGCTCGTGGGTTGCTGCTCACTTCACCAATGACAATGCGATACAATGCAATCACTTGACTGTCGTGTAATAAGCGAATGATTTGCAAGCCAATTTGTTGCAAGATGTCTTCAAAACGTCCGCTTTCATGTTCTAGCTGTTGACTATCTAATTGATAATCTTTGCACTTGGCATTAATCACGGCCGTAAACAGGGCTTCTTTATTGCTAAAGTGAGAATATACCGTTTGTTTTGACACCGCTGAGTGTTTGGCTACCATGTCCATGGAACAGCCGCTAAATCCCTGCTCTAAAAATAGCTCACCCGCAGCCACTAAAATCTGCTTACGTTTTTGGACACTTTTAGGGCGTCCAGCCTTACCGACAACAAGCTCTGTCAAAATCTTCTCCATCTGCTTAAAAAACTTCTTCGCAGTTTTATGATTAATCTGTATTCTATTATCAAACTAGACGGTCTAGTATTTATTTTGCTTTTACTATACTTGCTTTGACATGAGAATTTTATGAATTCGTTTTACAGCACACCACTTAAGACCAATAAATTGGTTTTTTTACTCATCGTTAGCGCGTTTTTTATCGCACTGATTATTCTCTTATGGTTCTCAGGTAGAGGCCAGGTTGCGGTAATGCCAAGCTCATATTCCGTGCCTGTGGTAGATGTTATGTCAATCCCTCTCACGCAACAATACTCAGAACGTCGAATTGCGGTGGGTCAGGTTGAGGCAAATCAGCTTTCAGCCTTGGGTTTTGATCGTGGCGGTAAACTTGTGCAAGCCCTAGTGGATGAGGGGCAAAGAGTTGAATCCGGCCAGTTAATGGCCCAATTAGACGATAAACGAATGGGGGTCAACCTAAGTGAAATCAATGCCACTTTGGCCAGAGTGGAGGCAGATTTACGCCTAGCGAAGTTGTCTGAAAATCGAGTAGCAGACTTGGTCAGTAAGAAGTTGGAGTCTAGCCAGCGGCTCGACGAGGTACGTGAAGCAACAGCCGCAGCATCGGCTTTGGTGAAAGAAGTGCAAGCACGTAAATCGACGGTAAAACTAGAGCTAGATAAAACCCGCTTGTATGCCCCTTTTACTGGTGTTGTTATCAGCCGTGTTGCAGACATTGGCACGGTGGTCAATGCCAGTCAGCCAGTTTTTATGCTCCAGCAAGAAAACCAATTACAGGTTCGCTTTGCGTTGCCAAGCACTGATGTCCAGGACTATTCCATTGGGCAAAATGTCGAATTATTTTGGGGTGACGTAACACTGCAGGCCCAAGTTAAAGCGATTGGGTCTCAACGTCACTCACGTACCCGAACTGTTGATGTGTTGTTTACGCTACAAAACGAACACCGGCTATTAAAGGGTGATTTAGTAAGCTTGATACAGCAAAGGCAGGTTAAACAACGTGGCAGTTGGGTCCCCAGAACCGCTTTAATCAGCGGTGTTCGAGGCCTATGGAGTCTTTTTGTGGTAGAGACTAATGCTCAGGGTCTCAGCGTGTTGGTGTCAAAGCTGGTGGAAGTACATTACACCGATGAGCAAAAAGCCTATGTTAGCGGCGCGCTAACTCAGCCTGCCCAAGTTGTTGTTGATGGTGTGCACAAATTGGTGCCTGGTCAACAGGTTCAGATCCAAGATTTCATGCAGCAAAGCCATGAGGCTGCGTTATGAGTGTGCCAAAAACCGCACCTTGGTACAGCTTGTTTTATCGCAATAAACATTTATTAGTGCTGAGTATTTTGGTGTTGTTAGTGGCAGGTTTGTCTGCCGTTATGAATTTACCACGTTTAGAAGATCCGCGCATCGATACGCGTAACGCCTTAGTCATCACGGCTTATCCTGGGGCTTCAGCAGAACGCGTTGAAGCCTTGGTAACTGATGTCATTGAAGATGAACTGCGTCAGCTTTTTGAAATCCATGAGATCAAATCCACGTCGCGAGCGGGTATTTCAATTATTGTTCTAGAACTACAGGCATGGGTTGACAACTCGTCAAATGAGCAGATTTTTTCAAAAATACGCCAGGCGCTAAGCGACGCCCAAAAAGCGTTTCCGGCAGGGGTATCAGAGCCAGTTTTAGATGAGCGCCGCGGTGCTACCTCATTTACCTTGTTGCTGGGGTTAAAACCTACGGCAGACCTTGCAACATCAATGACGATTGTCAGTCGTATGGCTGATGAACTCGCCGATCGTCTACGCAATGTTAGTGGCACTGAGTTAGTCAGGACTTATGGCGAATTAAATGAAGAAATTAAGGTCATGATCGATCCCCATGAATTACATGCTGCCGGTTTGACTATAGCGCAGGCTAGCAACGCGGTAAGTCATGCCGATCCAAAGGTGCCCGCAGGTGTGTTGCGGGGCAGTGTGCAAGACGTGCGCTTACAAATTGCCGATGAACTCGACAGCGTAGAAAGAATAAGGCAGCTTCCACTTAAGGCAAATCCACAGGGAGGGTTGTTGCGTGTGGGAGATATTGCCACCGTGGAGCGCGGGTGGCGTACCCCAGTTGACGACATTGGCCTCGTCAATGGCGAAAAAGTGGTGTTTGTCGCGGTGCGCATGCAAACCACCGTAAGGGTGGATACATGGACGAAAAATGCCAAGGCAGCAGTCGAGGAGTTTAATCAACAATTTGGCGCAACGGTGAGCGCAGATATTGTTTTTGAACAAAACATCTATACCGATGCCCGCTTGTCGCAATTAGTGCAAAACTTGCTGATGGGCTGTGTGGTAGTGATGGTCGTGGTGTTATTTTTTATGGGCGTACGCGCTTCTTGGATCGTCGGCTTATCGTTGCCATTGTGTGCCAGTTTTGTGCTGTTTTCATTGAGTTTTTTTGACGAACAAATTCACCAGATGTCTATTTTTGGGATCATCATCGCTATCGGCTTATTGATTGACAATGCCATTGTTATTACCGATGAGATCCGAGCAAAATTGGCCCATAATAATGTGTCGCGGCTTGAAGCCTTAGTCAGCAGCATTCGCCATTTGTTTGTTCCCTTATTGGCTTCTACACTGACTACCATTTTGGGTTTTATGCCTATTTTTCTCTTGCCGGGCAATATCGGAGATTTTATCGGCTCTATTGCTATTAGCGTAGTCATGGCGTTGCTAGGCTCGCTATTTATTTCATTGACTATTATTGCCGCGCTGGCAGCCAGATTGTTACCCAAAGGAAAAGTCAGCACAAGTCGCCATTGGTACCACCAAGGCGCGCAATTGCCTCATGTAAGCCAACGTTTTAGACAAATTTTAGAAAAAGCCCTAAGACGTCCTTTACTAGGGATTAGTCTTAGCACCCTGATTGCGGTATCAGGCTTTGTTTTAGCAAGCCAGCTGGGCAACGTGTTTTTTCCTAGCGCTGATCGTGATCAGTTTGAAGTGTATTTGTGGATGCCTGAGGGCACGGCCATTGAACAAACCGAAAAGCTGGCCTTGCAAGCTGATGAATTTATCAGACGTCAAAGCGGGGTGCGGCAAGTCACGTGGTTGGTGGGTGGCTCAAGCCCATCTGTGTATTATAACCAAGTGATGAATCGTGATAATTCTCCCCACTTTGCCAATGCGGTCGTGACGGTTGAGAGTGTTGGGCGCGCTAAAAGGTTAATAGGCGAATTGCAACACTTGTTGGACGAGCAGTTTACAGAGGTGAAATTTGTGGTGCGGGCCTTTGGCCAAGGCCCTCCCATCAGCGCGCCGGTGGGCTTTAAAATTCTGGGGCCAGATCTTGATATGCTTAATCAACTAGGCGAGCAAGTCCGTTTTGCGATGTCTCAGGTCCCGGGTATCAATCAAACTATCGCCTCTATTACCCTCGGTGAGTCTGAATTAGTGCTTGATACTAATCGAGATACCAGCCAACTTGCTGGTTTGTCTTTAGTCAATATCGCTGAGCAGTTACAAATGGCCCTTGATGGTAAACTCGGTGGCTCAATTTTAGAGGGCACCGAAGAAGTGCCTATTCGGATTAGGGTCGCTCAGCAGCACCGTAATACAGTGTCTGCTATTCAAGCCCTGCCTCTGTATCAAGGTAATCAAGCGGAGTCTGAGACATATGCACGTTTGACCGTCGCCGCTTTGGGGGAGTTTACCTTACGCCCCAGTGTTGCTGCAATAACGCGCTTAAATGGAGTTCGAGTCAATAATGTTGAAGCGTTTCTACTGCCAGGCGCCACTGCAATTGATGTAAGTCGCAAGGTGCAACAAAAACTTGTTGAATTAAATTTCACCTTACCTAAGGGCTACGAATTTAAATTGGCGGGTGATGCCGATAAACAAAAAGAGGCCTTAGGGCAGTTAGCGACCTATGCTCCTGTTCTTCTTGTATTGATGATAACAACGTTAATTCTGTCCTTCAGTAGCGTGCGTTTAGCATTGTTAATTGGCGTCGTGGCGGTGTTGTCAGTTGGTTTAGGTATGCTAAGTCTTTGGCTGTCTGGTTTACCGCTGGGGTTTAATCCGCTTTTAGCTTGTGCAGGTCTGATTGGTGTGGCCATTAATGGTTCAATTGTAGTGATTGCCGCGATCAATGCTAATCCCCTTGCTAAAGCGGGCAATGTGCAGCACATTGTGCAAGAAGTGATGGGCTGTAGTCGGCATATTCTATCAACGACAGTTACCACAGTGGGTGGCTTTGTTCCTTTATTATTGTTTAGTGACGGGACGTTTTGGCCGCCTTTAGCGGTGGTGTTGGCTGGCGGGGTAGGGTTTTCTATTATATTGTCACTCATTTTCACACCACTTGTGGTGGCAGTGATGTACCGAGCAAAGCAAACCAAGATGCCACTTGCTGCGTAACCCTTATTGATAGGTTAGCTAGGCCTAATGTTAGACAAACATAAACATAAAAAACCGTGGTGGCAGACAGACTGTAGATACTGTCAACGCTGGCGCATGGTCATCCTATGGGGCATTATTATGTACTTTGTATTCACCTACTTTTGGCTGTAAACAATGCAAGAGCTAATAGAAATTCGCCGTGCAGCTAAACGCAATGTGTTCACGACCACAATAATCGGTGTGTTTGGTTTGTTGGTCGCTAGCCAGTTGCTTATTTGGTTGCCCAAGAGCGCCTATTTAATTGGTATATTGTTAACCAGTTTTTCTATTGTTACTTTACTGGTGGCTTTTTTTAAATTTCGCGAACCCTTGCACAGTTTTGTTTTATCACGAAAAACGTTGTACTTTCAGCATAAAAGTGGCCGATGGCAACTAGACTGGAATAATGTACAGCGCATGGGCGTCCCCCGTGTTACTAAAGGTTTAGACTACCAAGAGTTGTCTATGGTGGGCATTAAACTGAAGTCTTATCAGCCGTTTCTAGCCCATATCTCTCCTCGTTTGATAAGCCATATTTTGATGGAACAGCGACCATTGCTGCTTTACGGTCAAGACCGTGAGCAATGTAATACAGGCAACTGCTACGGGGCTGATTTATTAGAGGATGATTATTACAAAGACGCCGAAGGTAACACTTACAAAGGTATTCAAGCGATGTTGGCTAATCGGATGCAAAAGTTACGCATGCGTTTGGGTTTTGATATTTTTATCGCGGCAGGTGAGTTAGATCGCAGTGAACATGAATTTGTTAAACTGCTCAAACAATGTCAGCAACATGTTTTGGTAGACCATACAAGCCATATCTGAGCGCATTAGTTGGGTAACATAATGGGCTTTGCATGCACCTTATTAAACACGGCTAAGCCATAGGTTGTGCAACAAGCTACCACCTCAGAGTGAATTAACTTAATATGGTTAGCAGAGCTAAGATGGCTATCCTTTGGTTAGGTAAGTTAATTCAATCAAGGGTTTGCGGCCATGCATATGCAAAATCCTGTAGCTTGGAATAAAGTGAACTATGCAAAGCCAAGAGTCGCCAATGACAAGACGCATTAAAATAAATCAAAAGTTACTCTATTTGCTTTTGAGTATTTTTATTGTTGGGCTATTGGTTGCTGGTTATGCCGATAAACGTCAATCAGCGGATAATCAGCAGCACATACAGCAACAGTTACAATCACGCCTTGAGCTTCTTAGTGAAACAGTCAGTGATTGGATAACGCTGTATCAGTATGGATTACGTGGCTTGCGAGGAGCCGTGGTAACCACTGGCATGGAGCAATTTAACTACGCGAATATGCAAGCCTACAGTGCTTCTCGGGATGTTGGCAAAGAGTTTCCTGGTGCCAATGGCTTTGGGGTGATTCGCTATATTGACCCCAGTGAGCAAGAAAATTTTATTGCTTTTGCCAGACAAGACCGCCCCGACGGTATCTTCAACATACGGCAATTGCAACGTCATACCGACACGCTATTTATCGTTCAATATATAGAGCCTGAGGCAAAGAATAAAGCGGCTTTGGGCTTGGATATTGGCTCAGAATCCAACCGTCGCCATGCTGCGCTGCAAGCCGCCATTCATAATGACGTTCGGCTAACTGCCCCAATCAAATTGGTACAGGCAAATGACGAAACCGCCTATGGTTTTTTAATTTTAATGCCTATTTACGCAGCAAATGCCGGAGAGCTCACTGAATCACAGCGTTTGGCGAATATTCAGGGGTGGTCTTATGCCCCCATTTTTGCTGATGATGTATTAAACAGTTATATCGCCACTCAAAATGATGTTGC
Organism: Flavobacterium sp. W21_SRS_FM6; assembly: GCF_052119645.1. Classification (NCBI taxonomy): domain Bacteria; kingdom Pseudomonadati; phylum Bacteroidota; class Flavobacteriia; order Flavobacteriales; family Flavobacteriaceae; genus Flavobacterium; species Flavobacterium sp. W21_SRS_FM6. The sequence goes on along the minus strand of NZ_JBGQOM010000001.1, from coordinate 600,602 downwards.
CCTGAGCATTAAAGACATCACGGATGGCGAATCAAAGCTGTTTTATCAATTTGGCAAGATGGATGATGAGACTGCGCAGGCCGCTTTAGTGACTCAAACCATTGGGCTTTATGGGCGTCAGTGGCTATTAGAACTGAGAGCTCAACCCGAATTTGTTGAATCTTTACTTTTGCCAGCCCCACATCAGGCGTTTTTTACGGTCATGGGGTTAAGCATTTTAGTGATTTTGCTGGTGTTAACCTTGTATTTAGTTACTGCTCGTATCAGGCAATCTGCTGAGCATAAAACCGAACTCTCTCGGGTAAAACAACATACCTTGCAAGAAGCTAATATTGCGCTTGAAAAAGAAGTAGCCAATAGAATGAGGGAGATTTCTCAGGCTAACGTTTTGCAGCGCAGTATTCTCGAAAGTGCCGCTTACGCTATCATCACCACTGATGTAGATGGGCTTATTACCGGGTTTAATCCTGCAGCAGAGTCCTTGTTGGGGTATGCAGCACAAGAGTTAGTCAATACCCATACCGCCGCTCTGCTTCATATTAGTGAAGAAGTCGTTACTAAGGCGCAACAGTTAAGTGAAGAATTTGGCTATCCAGTTGAACCAGGCTTTGAAGTCTTCGTAACTAAAGCCCGTCGTGGCGGGCCAGATGTGAACAAATGGACTTATGTTCATAAAAGTGGTCGCCATATTCCCGTGCGCTTAACAGTGACAAGTTTATTTGACCACCAACAACAATTATTTGGCTTTTTGGGCATTGCGTATGACCTGACAGAGCAATTAGAACATGAGCGAGTGTTGGCTCAAGCAAGGGAGCAAGCTGAGCAAGCTAATCAAGCAAAATCGAAATTTTTAGCCAATATGAGCCATGAAATTCGTACGCCTCTGAACGGTATTTATGGCACTTTGCAAGTTCTTAATAAAGATGTTGTTAGTCTTCAAGGTAAAGCCTTACTAAAAAAGGCCATGTATTCCATTAAGGGACTCAACATTATAATTAATGACATTCTCGATTTTTCTAAAATAGAGGCGAATAAGTTGGTGTTGGAACAAGGTGGGTTTGATCTGCACGAACTGCTTGAATATCTTCAATCCGACTTATCTATGCTGGCAAATACAAAGCATATCGAGTTTGCGATTTTGAACCAAGTTGATCATCCCTATTGGTTAGGCGACCCCACGCGAATAAAACAAATATTATTAAACTTAGCGGCGAATGCGATTAAATTTACTGAGGCGGGCAAGGTGCAATTAAGTGTTTGTCACGATGCCGTTAAAGCAACACTGGTGTTTGAAATTCGCGATACGGGTATCGGGATTAATGCAGAACAATTACAGCGATTATTTCAACGTTTTGAGCAAGCCGATAGCTCAACCACCCGTAAATTTGGTGGGACAGGGCTAGGTTTGTCGATTACCTACTCCTTAGTCAATTTGATGGGGGGAACGATAACGGTTGCAAGTGAAGTTGGCAGGGGCTCTGTATTTACTGTGACTTTACCGTTACAGCAGGTTTTAGAGCCTGTTGCACAGCCTCAGGATATTGAGGCTGAAGCCTTTGATTTCAGCGGTAAGATCATACTCGTTGCTGAGGATAATGAAATAAATCAGATGGTTGTTCAAGCTATGTTGGAGCCTACTCAAGCGACGTTAATCTTTGTTGGCAACGGGCTTGAGGCTATCAACATAGTACAAAAGCAGCACATTGATATGGTGTTGATGGATATCCACATGCCGCTGATGGACGGAAGGGAAGCCTGTAGAGCAATTAAAGTGGAGTATCCGGCCTTACCGATTATTGCGCTCACTGCCAATGCGATGAGTGAAGACATTGATGCGTATGAGCAACTAGGCTTTGATGGTTACCTTGCCAAGCCTGTCGAGCTAAGGCTGTTACTCATAAAGTTACAACAAATTTTATTCCCTTAGGCTAAATGAATTCGCTAATGTTTGTTAGCTTGAGTATTAACGCAAATAATGGCCCTGCTCGACGCTGTGTAAAATGCCGTCGCAGGCCCCTGCAAATAAGGGCATTTTTTTAATTACTTTATCAAATTGCCCTAATTTTAAAGCACTTTCTAGCTCTTCACACAGCTTGTGCAGTTTGGGCACACCGGTGTAACAGCATGCACCGTGTAACTGATGCACAAAAGCTTGCATTTCCATAAAATTTTGGCTTTTAAAACATTGTTCTATATTGGACTGTAGGCCGGGTAACTGTTTAACAAATTGCTCAAGAATTTCTACTGCTGCTTCTTCATTGTGATTGGTGCGTTTTAATGCCGATGTCCATTCAAAATGAGCCAACTCTGGTGGTGTTTCTTCAACTTGCTGGCACCACCTTATGATTAAGTCGACTAAGTCAGAGATATTGATGGGTTTAGGTAAATAGTCGTCCATACCTGAAGCAAGTAGACGATCTTGCTCTTCTTTAAAGGCATGAGCCGTGACCGCGATAATAGGCGTGCCAAAATTCAACTCTGTTTGACGAATGCGTTTGGTGGTTGCAATACCATCCATATTCGGCATTTGCACATCCATTAATATGAGGTCAAATTCATTTTCATAGCATTGTTTTACGGCTTCTTTACCGCTATAGGCTAAGGTCAATTGCAGGTCAGTATTTCTGAACCAAGTGGCGAGCAGACGCAAATTAATTTCCATGTCATCAACGGCTAACACGCGTGCCTTGGGCAAGTTTATTAGTCTTTGCTGAACTTGGTCTGCGGCGCTGACTGGGGGTAAGTGCAATAGGTTGCCTAAACGGCTGAAGGTCAGAGGTAAACGGAGTTTATGATCAAAAGACTCAATGAGATCACTATGTTGAATTAATGAATCGATTCCTGAGTACAGTAAGATTGATTGGTCAAAGGAGAGCTGCCGACTGATGGCAAAAATAGCCGGCAAGTCATTTTCTCTGTGACTCGGCACTGAGATAAAAATCATATCGTAATGATGGGTTAACTCACTAAGCACATTTAAGGATTCGACTCCTGTTACCGAAGCTCCAACATTTTTTAGTAACTTTACTGCACTATAGCGTGAGTAAGGAACAGGGTCGAAGTACAGGATATTTTTGCCTTGCCACTCACTGTCTTTGCGTAAACTTAATTTTTTATTTAGTAGATTGGTTCTAAGGGTAACAGTAAAGGTACTTCCCAAGCCTGGCGTGCTTTGGAGAGTGAGTTCGCCGCGCATTAAATTTACCAGCTCTTGGCAAATGACCAATCCGAGCCCCGTTCCTTGATATGAGCGGCTGAGGGCGTCATCTACTTGAGAAAAGGCTGCAAACAGTTTTCGTCTGTCTTCGCGACTAATGCCTATTCCGGTATCTTCTATCTTAAACTCCAACTCGTATATGCCATGGTCTAAAAACGAGCCTTTTACTGCTAAGCCAATGTGACCTTGATCGGTAAATTTAAGAGCATTACCCAATAGGTTATTCAAAATTTGCTTTATGCGGTAACTGTCGCCAATCAGTTTTTCAGGTAAAGGCGACAAATCATAATTAAACCCTAAGTGTTTTAAATGGGCAGACTTAGCCATCACACTTACTAAATCTTCGATCATTTGGGTAGGTGAAAACGGGTTATTGTTTATTCGTAGCTTGCCGGCTTCAATTTTAGAAAAATCCAATACGTCATTGACGATAGTCAGTAAATTATCGGCAGCGGCATTAATAATACTGACCTGTTCTTGTTTTTCCGGGCTCAAATCTGATGAATGCAGTTCTTTACTAAAACCCAATATGGCATTGAGTGGGGTACGTATCTCGTGGCTCATATTAGCCAGAAACTGTGATTTTACGTTACTGGCATTGATAGCTTCTTTGCGGGCGATATCTAAACGGGCATTTTGCTCTTCAACTAATTCGATATTATTGCGCAAGTCATTAGTGGCTTGTGCTATCTCTAATTCTAGTTGATGGCGACTTTTATCCATTAAGGCGAGTGAAAACAAGCCTGCTTCTAAAAATACGCCGAATTGAAAGCAATAAGTGGTAAAGAAATTTGAGGGAAATATTCCTGCTAAGCTAAGCATGCCAATAATGGCTGCAGTGGCCAGAATACTCCAAGCGAAGATAAAGTAACGTGCTGCATAAAACTGATTGCTGTAGCTTTCAAAACCCGCAACGGTGTAACTGGTAATGGCTATTAGACTGACCAAATACACTAAACTTGATTGCCACAATGGTGGGAACAGATTAATGACAGAGCAAAAACCAAGGACAATAAGTAAGATAAGGCTCGATCGCACTACAACAAAGGTTTTTGGCGCTGTTACTTTGATATCCAAAAATACGCAGGTAAATAGGCCAGAAAAAACGCCAATAATGATGAAGATAAGATCGGTGTGTTCATTTTCCCAGCGTGAAAACGCCTCTGGCATAATTAAATGCGAGTGCCCGCTCCAAACAAACTGCCACACAATGACAGCAGCAATATATCCCACATATGCAATTAGACTTTTTTCTTTAATTCCTATAAACAAAATGAGATTGTAAATCGCTAAAATCAGCAGGCCGCCATAAAACAAACCCCATAATAGATTGTCGTAAAAGTTTGTTCTTTCATGGGAGGCGTGGGTTTGAATATCAACCGGCGCAATTAGGCTAGCGTGAGGGCTTTGAATGCGAATAAATAAAGATAGAGTTTGGGCATAGGGCAGTTCAGTTTTAAGGGTAGGTAAACGATAGTGTTGGCCAAAGCGCGCCTTACCTTGTTGCGCTTGGGCGATGACTTTGTCATCCATCAATAAGTAGATGTCCACTTTTTCTAACTGACTAAATGCTACATCTATGACCCAGTCTTCAACATCAGTGACGTTACTTATGGTGGTATATAACCAAGCGCCTTTGTCAGTTAAACCGTAATTAGGATTATCGCCAGATTGCCAGTTAAATTTATCGATTAATTGTGCCGCTTGTTGAACGGTCAATTGCTGCTCTTCTTCAAACATTATCTTGAGCTGGCCAGACAAACGAATGGTGTTTTCCGTTTCAAGCAATTGGATGGTGCTTTGAGAATAAGCAAGACTCGGAATGAGTAGCAGTAAAATAACAATGAAACGACGAATAGGCAGTGGCATGTCAAATCTAACTGGGAAAAGTCTATAGCCTATTTAACCATTTGCAGCTTGCCTTAGGCAATCTCTACCGCTCGACTCTTAGATAACGTATGATAAAAATAGAAAATTTCATTAAAAATAGAAGCTTATATGTTAACTACAAGATCTTTAATTACTCTGACAGCAATGTTTATATGCCATGTGAGTAGTGCCGCACAAACGTCATTACCAATAGAAAAACTCACTTTACCCGAAGGTTATCACATCAGTATTTTTGCCAATGAAGTGAAAAATGCACGGCAAATGGCGATCAGTGAAAGCGGCATTGTGTTTGTTGGAAGCCGTGAAGCGGGTGTGGTGCATGCCGTTATTGATAGCGATAAAGACGGTGTAGCAGATAGGGTGATTAACATTGCTCAGAATCTGAACATGCCCTCTGGTTTAGCCATACGAGATGGCGATTTATATGTGGCAGAGGTGGATCGTATTCTAAAATATACAGACATCGAGGCCCACTATACTCACTTACCTGCACCTGAAGTTGTGGTGAGCGGCTTACCAACAGAAAAGCACCATGGCTGGAAATATATTGATTTTGGTCCAGATGGTTGGCTATACGTGCCTATTGGTGCTCCTTGTAATATATGCGAAACCACCGGCACAGCGCGTTTTGATGATCCTAGATTTGCATCGATTTTACGCTTTAACCTCAGCACCGGTGAAAAACAATGGGTAGCTAAAGGCGTGCGTAACAGTGTCGGTTTTGACTGGCATCCACAAACGCAACAGTTTTGGTTTAGCGACAATGGTCGGGATATGTTAGGTGATGATATCCCTCCTTGTGAGATAAATGCAGTAGAGACGCTAGGAGAGCATTTTGGCTATCCGTATTTTCATGGTGGCAGTATTGCTGACCCTGAGTTTGGAGAAAATAAAAATATGGCTGACTATACTGTGCCTAAGCTAAATTTGATGGCGCACGTTGCCCCACTTGGTGTGCACTTTTATGCTGGCTCAATGTTTGAAAATACCATGAATAATCGCCTGTTTGTGGCAGAACATGGTTCATGGAATCGCACTCAAAAGTCAGGTTATCGGGTGATGATGGCGTCCGTAAAAGCGGGCCAGGTCATAGCTTATGAGCCTTTTGTACAAGGATGGTTAAATGATGATAATACAGCGTGGGGCCGCCCCGCTGCTATTACCACAATGGCTGACGGTAGTATGTTAATCGCAGATGATTTCGCCAATGTGATTTATAGGGTAACCTACCAAAAGCCTTAAAACAGGTTGTAGCGGTGTAAGGCTTGTATTAGATTTTCATTATGGCGTATTGTGCAACACGAAGGTGAGCACAAATATGCGACAAACGGCTGAAAAAAGCCTACGACCCTACTCAATAGAAAATAACAATACATAGCGAACCCAGTTTTATATGAGTCAAGATACGATAATCAACAAAGACGGCATCGAACAGTTGGCGATGCGTCACTTCACTGAGCAGTCTTACCTAAACTACTCAATGTACGTCATTATGGACCGAGCGTTACCGCATATCGGTGACGGTTTGAAACCTGTGCAGCGCCGTATTGTTTATGCCATGTCTGAGCTTGGTTTAAGTAATAACGCCAAATACAAAAAGTCTGCCCGTACTGTGGGTGACGTATTAGGTAAGTTTCATCCTCATGGTGACTCAGCGTGTTACGAAGCCATGGTTTTAATGGCACAACCTTTTTCTTATCGATATCCTTTGGTTGATGGACAAGGAAACTGGGGAGCACCTGACGATCCAAAATCTTTTGCAGCCATGCGTTATACCGAATCTCGCTTGTCTAAATTCAGTGAAGTGCTGCTGACTGAACTCGGCCAAGGTACAGTCGATTGGCAACCAAACTTTGATGGCACCCTTGACGAACCCAAAGTATTACCTGCACGTTTACCTCATATATTGTTAAATGGTATTACCGGTATCGCAGTTGGTATGGCTACCGATATACCACCGCACAACGTGCGTGAAGTGGCCAATGCTTGTGCCTTGTTATTGGACAACAGTAAAGCTGAGTTGAGTGAGTTATTAGCCTTTGTACAAGGGCCAGATTACCCCACTGAAGCAGAAATCATCACGCCAAAAGACGAAATTGCTAAGATTTATGAAACGGGTCGCGGCTCTATTAAAATGCGTGCGGTATATCATGAGGACAATGGCGATATTATTATTACTTCTTTGCCCCATCAAGCGTCCGGCGGGAAAATTTTAGAGCAAATAGCGGCGCAGATGCAGGCTAAAAAATTGCCAATGGTCAGTGACTTACGTGATGAGTCCGACCATGAAAACCCGACTCGTTTGCTGATTACCCCACGCTCGAATCGCATCGATGTAGAGCAATTGATGCAACACTTGTTTGCCACCACTGATTTAGAAAAAAGCTATCGCGTTAATATCAATATGATTGGCTTGGATGGCCGTCCTCAAGTGAAAAACTTGCGGCAAATATTAAGTGAATGGTTGGTGTTTAGAAAAGACACTGTGGTGCGCCGCTTACAGTACCGTTTAGATAAAGTACTAGCAAGACTGCATATTCTTGAAGGTTTAATGATTGCCTTTTTGAATATTGACGAAGTTATTCGAATTATTCGTTACGAAGAGCACCCCAAACAAGAGTTGATGAGTCATTTTGCTTTATCTGATATTCAGGCCGAAGCAATCCTTGATCTTAAATTACGCCATTTGGCCAAATTAGAAGAGATGAAAATAAAAGGCGAGCAGGATGAACTCGCCTTAGAACGCGATCAATTACAACTATTACTGGGTTCTGATCAGCGTTTGAAAACCCTTATCAAAAAAGAAATTCTTGCTGCAGCTGAACTGTACGGGGATGATCGACGTTCACCTATTGTGGCCCGTGGTGAATCCAAAGCCTTAAGTGAAAAAGAGCTCATGCCTTCAGAGTCAGTGACCGTGGTGTTATCTGAAAAAGGCTGGGCACGCTGTGCTAAAGGGCATGATGTGGATGTGAAAGGCTTAAGTTACAAAGCCGGTGACAGTTATTTAACCAGCGCTAAAGGTCGAAGTAATCAACAAGCCGTATTTGTTGATTCATCTGGTCGTACTTTTTCTTGTGACGCTCACAGTTTGGCGTCAGCCAGAAGTCAAGGAGAGCCATTAACGGGACGTTTCAACATTGTAGGCGGTGAAACCGTTGAACATGTGGTGATGGGCAAAGATGAGCAGCAATATTTAATGGCTTCAGATGCGGGTTATGGTTTTGTGGGTCAATTCAGTGACATGGTAAGCAAAAACAAAGCGGGTAAAGCGTATTTGTCTTTGTCTAGTGGCGCGAAGGTGATAACGCCACAAGCCCTTCACAACTTAGAATCCGATTGGTGTTTGGCTATTTCCAGCGAAGGACGCATGTTGATGTTTCCCCTTCGCGATCTTCCCATCCTAGGCAAAGGGAAGGGCAATAAATTGATCAGTATCCCCTCGGCTAGAGCTGCTTCGCGAGAAGAGTATGTCAAGGTGCTGACTGTGGTACCTGACGGTGCCAGTATTAAAATATTGTCTGGTAAACGGGGTATGAGTTTATCTGCCGCTGATTTAAGTCACTATCAAGGCGAGCGAGGGCGTCGAGGAAATAAGCTTCCACGAGGTTTACAGCGAGTGGATGGGGTTGAAGTTGAATTAAGTAAAACAGCGCCAAACCCAGCAGATATGTCTGAAGAACATTCGGTATCAAGGGGTGATAACACTGAATAAGTGTTTTGACTTTACGGTTTATCACGTTTTAGAACGCCTACGTGTTAAGACCGATTAATAGGGAAAACAGGTATGCGTCAAGTTGCTAGAATTTTTATTATGTTAGCTGCGGTGTGTTTATCCGCCTGCGAACAGAGCCATAACGAAGTTGAAGTCAACTTTATCGAAATCAATCAAGGACGAGTGAAAGGGCATTTCATTCCTCAACTGGAAGTGGTGTCTTTTAAAGGGATCCCTTATGCACAAGCGCCAGTTGGTGACAGGCGGTGGCAAGCCCCTCTCCCCGCTACGAAGTGGCGGGGTGTGCTAAACGCTGACGACTTCGCTCACAAATGTATGCAAAACCCCCTGTTTAGCGATATGCAATTTCGTGCGTCGGGTATGAGTGAAGATTGCTTATTCTTGAATATTTGGGCGCCTCAGGAGCGCACAGAGCAAAAATTCCCTGTGTTGGTGTACTTTTATGGCGGTGGTTTTATTGCCGGTGATGGCTCTGAAAATCGTTATGACGGCGCAGATATGGCATCAAATGGCATTCTCACAGTAACAGTCAATTATCGTCTTGGTGTGTTTGGTTTTATGGCTCATCCACAGCTGAGCAGCGAAAGTGCTTATGCTGGCTCAGGCAATTATGGTTTACTCGATCAACAAGCGGCCCTCATCTGGGTCGCACAGAATATTGCGGCGTTTGGCGGCGATCCGAAACGGATTACCATTGCAGGCGAGTCTGCGGGTTCAATTTCTGCTAGCGCTCAAACCCTTTCTGCAAAGTCTATCCCGCATATTCATGGTGTCATCGGAGAAAGTGGCTCTATTATGGGGCGTTTTGTGTCATCTTTAGCCCAAAGTGAAAGTCAAGGTTTAGCGCTTGCGGAAGCGGTACTCGAGGGTGAGGATCTGAGTATTGCCGCGTTGCGCGCCTTGCCCGCAGATGAGTTATTAAAGCGCGCAACTCAAGCCGGATATCAACAGTTGCTGCCCACAATAGACGGTAAATTCCTCACTGATACCCCACAAAAATTGTTCGAAACCAAAAAATTTGCTGATGTGCCAGTGTTGGCTGGGGTCAATTCTCAAGAAGGTAGTTATCAACAATTATTTGGCGAAGAAGAAGTGACTCAAGAAAACTACCTGCTGGCCTTACAAAAACTTTATCCCGATAATTTTAGGAAGATTGCCGCCTTGTATTCAGGTGAAAGCACAGAAGAGCTTAAACGGGCAGCGCAAGACTTGATGAGTGATCGCTTCATCAGCGAGTCTACGTGGAAGTGGATTAATGCAGCAACCACTTATGGCTCTGCTGACTCGTACTACTACCTTTATGACCATATACGACCGGCCATGAAATCAATTTACAATAGAGGTCAGCGTCAGGAAATATCTGATATGGGGGCGGTGCATTCTGCTGAAATTGAGTACGTATTAGGAAACTTAGATACCAACCCCATTTACGAGTGGGAAAAAGAAGACTTTGAGGTATCTACTATGGCGCAGCAGTATTTCATTAATTTTATTAAATCCGGTAATCCCAACGGAGAACATTTACTCCCTTGGCCCAAATTTAATACTCAGCAACAGCTTGTTATCAAATTAGAGCCCTTTATTACTGATCTGAAAAAAGTAGAAGAGCGCTATTTGGGCTTATCGGGTCTATAAATAACATTCTTATGCTTTATTTGGGCTCAATAGCACTTACATACCGTTTAACTGAGAGCAATGAGCCGCTTAGACCTAAGAAAACCGAAACAGACAACATAATTAACAAGGTGCCACCGTCTATGCCGGTCAGATTAAAGTTTTTCTGATAGAGTTCACTCACTGCTGAAATGCTGCTGCTCATCCACCATAATAAGAGTATCACTGCCATCCAAGCCAATACGCCCCCCAATAATCCGTACCAAAATCCAGTATATAAGAAAGGACGCTGAATAAATGCATCCGTTGCGCCGACTAATTTCATAACTAAAATCTCGTCTTTTTTATTAAGAATATTCAATCTTATTGTATTGCCAATGATTAATACCACTGCTAAAAACAGTAAGATGGCAATGACTGTAACAAGTTCTTGTGCCACGTTTAGTAGGGCGTGCAGACGTTCTAGCCATTCGATATCGAGTTTGCCAATATCGACTTCTCTTTCTTTGCGAAGTTTTTCTAGCAGCAAACGGGCCGCCGTAGGGCCCGCATGTCTTTCAGTCGGTATGACTAAAACAACATTAGGTAAAGGGTTTTTATCTAAATACGCAATGGCATCTCCAAAGCCTGATAGCTGCTTAAATTCCTGTAAAGCCTCATCGGCCGGAATAAAATGAATGGTGTCTATTTCGGGCCAAAGCTGAATGCGCTTCAATAATTGGTTGATATCACTTTGATTAATATCTTGCTTTAAAAACAAAGATATTTCAGAGGCTTGTTGCCAGCCAGAGCTGATATTTTCGGCATTCTTTACCATCACATAGAGCGTGCTAGGTAGGGTAATGCTCAGGCCTAACACGCCTATTGTCATGATTGACGAAATTCTTGAACGCCATAACTCACCCAAGCTACCTAAGGCTTGGCGCAGATGACTCACAAAAAACATTAAAAACCGTTGTATGGCAGAAACGTGTGATATTTGAGCACCTTGAGCGCGTCCTTTGAATAAGATACTCATGGTTAGCTTCTCTCCTGTTTTAATCTGTTGTGTTGCTGACACTTAGCCATAAAAATCATTTTCAGGCATCTCTTCAGTCAACCCGTCGGTAATCATCTGACCATTTTTCAGGGTCAATGTGCGGTATTTCATGCGTGCTATGAGGCCCAAGTCATGGGTAGCAATAAATACGGATACACCCGCCTGATTAAAATTTTCAAACAGTTTAATGATCTCCATTGATAGCTTAGGATCTAAGTTACCAGTAGGCTCATCCGCTAATAATAGAGGGGGTTTATTGACAATGGCACGGGCTATTCCAACTCTTTGTTGTTCACCGCCGGACAAGGTGATGGGAATATTCTTAATCTTGTCTCGCAAACCGACTAATTCCAAAGAGGCATGCACACGTTTGGTGATTTCTTTGTGTGAATAACCTTCGATGACCAATGGCAAGGCAACGTTATCGTAAACCGACTTATCCATCAAAAGTTGGTGGCTTTGAAATATCATCCCAATGTCGCGTCTGATGTAGGCAATTTGCTTGCGGGAAATATTGCTCAGGTCGTGGCCATTAATTAGCACCTTGCCCACAGTTGGACGTTCCATAATGCTAATTAATTTCAGGATAGTACTTTTACCTGCGCCAGAGTGACCCGTTAAAAAAGCCATTTCTCCAGGCTCAATATGAAAGTCAACTTTGCGTAAGGCTTGCTGACCCCCAGCGTATGTTTTGCTAACCTGCTCAAATTTAATCATAGTGTTTAATGGTGTTTCTGTTTTGATTGTGTTTTTTCATTACCTGAAAAAAGTGCTTCAACAAACTCTTTACTGTTGAAGGGGCGCAGATCTTCTATACCTTCACCCACACCAATGTAACGAATGGGTATTGGAAACTGATCAGCAATCGCAAAAATGACTCCGCCCTTTGCTGTGCCATCAAGTTTTGTTAGTGTCAAACCGCTTAAGCCAACCGCTTCATTGAAAAGCTTGGTTTGACTGAGTGCATTTTGCCCTGTACCAGCATCTAAGGTCAGCATGATTTCATGAGGCGCTTGTGGATCAATTTTCTTCATGACACGAACCACTTTTTTGAGCTCTTCCATTAAGTGGTCTTTATTTTGAAGACGGCCGGCGGTGTCGGCAATAAGCACATCAATATTTTTGGCCTTTGCTGATTGAAAAGCATCAAAGATAACAGATGCACTGTCTGCGCCGCTTTGCTGCGCAACCACAGGGATATTATTGCGCTCCCCCCATACTTGCAATTGCTCTACGGCCGCTGCACGAAAGGTATCCCCAGCGGCAAGCATGACCTTTTTGCCTTGCTGTTGAAATTGTTTAGCCATTTTGCCTATAGTCGTTGTTTTACCTACACCGTTTACACCTACCATTAAAATGACATAAGGCTTTTTATCGGCATCAATAGTGAGTGGGTTATCAACCGCGCTTAAAATGTCGACCATTTGCTGTTTGAGCAATTGAAACAAGGCATCGGCATCTTTAAGTTGTTTGCGGTCCGCGCTCTCTGTTAATTTGGCGACCATTTTACGTGTGGTGGTTATGCCAACGTCAGCGATAAGCAGTTGAGTTTCTAATTCTTCAAACAGCTCGTCATCAATGGTTTTACCGCGAAATAAATTAGCCAAGCCACTACCAATACTTTCAGTAGTGCGTGATAAACCCTTTTTTAAACGCGCAAATAAACTTAATTCCTCAGGGGCTTTTGCTACAACCTCAGTTTTTATCACGCCCTCAGTCGACTCTGGCGGCATCTCTTCAACCACTGGCAGGGTTCTTTCACTGCTGCCTATCACTGGATCATCGGAAACTTGCGCCGCAGCCTTTTGAATTTCAGCTAGCTCAGGGGCTTCTTCAGGTTCATTTTTTGTCGCCGTATCGTCGGTGGAAATTGGCTCGACGGGCTGTGACGTCTCTTCTTTCTTTTTGTCTTTACTTAGCCAGCTAAAAAACTTTGACATATTTTTACTAAATCCTTGGGAAATTCGTGGGTTATTTGAGATAAACTACTACTCAGTGTGGGCAATAATAGCATTTCAAAGACCAATGAAGCGAGGCGTAAAACCATCAAAGCAGCCATCAGGCTCAATCCGGATTATTAGCGGCCGGTGGCGCGGCAGTAAATTACCTGTTGCAAACGTGCAAGGACTCAGACCTACAACGGATCGTAACAAAGAGACCTTATTCAATTGGCTAATGCCTTATGTGCAAAATGCCAGGTGCCTTGATGTTTTTGCGGGCAGTGGCGGCCTAGGATTTGAAGCTTTGTCTCGTTATGCAAAACATGTGGATTTTATAGAGTTAGACAAGGCGGCGGTGACCAACATTCAGCAAAACTTAGTCAAATTAAAAGTGGAAAACGAGCTTGCAAAGGTCATAACAGGCAATGCCTTGCAAGTGTTACCAGGTCTAAAACAGCAATTTGATATTATTTTTCTTGATCCGCCTTTTTACCAAAATTTACTTCCTGAAACTTTGCGCCTCATTCATGAGCATCAAGTATTAGCGCCTTCTGGCATTATTTACATCGAGTGCGAGCAACAAGCTGCCGACTATGTAGTGCCCGTTCACTGGCTGCTCCTTAAAGAGCGGCAGGGCGGTCAGCTTTGCGCCCGGCTTTATCAAAACTAACGTTTTTTAAATACAACTAGTTATGCTTATATTGACTAACTAATTGATTTCAATGCCAATATTACTTATTCCTGGTTCGGTTGCAAAGGTTTTTAAAAGTTTGCATGTTGAGGCATTATGCGGATGTTTTTTTATCAAGACTAGAAGTTCTTTTTGAACTTCAATTTCCCACTGCATCAGAGGATGGGCTTTAATTTCAGCATCTGATATTTCGCCATCAGCGGTTGCCTCGATAAATGCTTCAACGCCACCTTGAGACAGTTTACTCACGACGACAGCCCCTTGTGGATCCTCACCTTGAATCAATAAAATAATAGCTGTCATCGACATGGCGACATCGAGTGCGGGGTATACACCATAGTTATCAAAATCAGCGGTATCAGGAACGGCAGTTTCGATTTTTTCTAATTGTGCTGTAAAGTTTATTTTAGCCTTTGGTGATGCCAGCCAATCCCAAATGGCATCTAAGCTATTACGGTAGAGACTTGGATCGGCAAATTCGGTTACTTCACAAAATAGCGTATAGTTAGGCAGCATTCTTTCAAGTAAGGTTGCAGCATAAGCAACCGCTTGCCATCCCTCCAAATCTCTGACTTCTTGAAATACGGTTAATTTTTTTAACAAGGGTGAATCCTTCATTTAGGGTAGTTGGTAATATTGGCCAACGCCATCGAGTAACATTTGAATCGAAATCATGATTAATATCATGCCCATCAAACGCTCAATCGCGGTTAAACCGCGTTCTCCAAGTAATTTATGAAACAATCCAGAGAACATCAAAATAGTAGCAGATATAAACCAAGCCAGACCAAGAGCAATCGTCCAGTCCATCATGCGATTGTGATCTTGATTGGCCAATAAAATCAGTGCAGCAAGTATAGAAGGGCCTGCAATCATTGGGATAGCCAATGGAACGATGAATGGCTCTTCTCCCGGTGGCAAACCGGTAACACCTCCTGGCTGAGGAAATATCATTTTCAGGGCAATCAGAAACAAAATGATCCCTCCGGCAATACTAACCGTTTCTTGTTTAACGCTTAAAAAATTAAGCACTGCCTGCCCACTGTACAAGAATATCATCATGATAATGAGGGAAAATATAAGCTCTCGAACTAATACAATTCGCCTTCTTTTTGGCTCAATGGATTTCAATACAGACATAAAAATAGGGAGATTACCCAAAGGATCCATAATAAGAAATAATGTGATGGCAGCCGACCATGTATCCATTTTTTTTACCCTAAGTGTGTGTAGAACAGCCGTAGTTTAACGTATCTCAAGATCACTACCCAGTTATTCATAAAAAATAGTTTTAATTTCAAAGGCTTGATGCTTTAATTCAATTTACATTGCGTTTCGTCATCAGACATTATTCTACTTCGCAATAATCTTCACTAGCAAAACTAAACATTTACGCTTTAATTGTTTAGATTACTTTGCTGAAAATAACTAAAAAGAGATAGAGGAAAACAAAGATGAGTCTAATGACCGTGGCGCAAGTAGCAGAATTTCTTGGTGTGCAAGAAGTGCGAGTTGAACGTCTTGAACGTGAAAGTTTGTTAATTGCCCAAGAAAAAGACGCAGATGGAAAACCATTATTTGATTCTACTGCCGTTGAACGTTACAAAGTGTTGGCTGAACGTTTGGGCGGTTTATAAAACACAGCGAATGAAGTGGCATACACACCACTCACTGTGTTGTTTCATTTAGCAGTCAGTTAGTGCTCGGGCAATGGTTCTGAAGCCCTGTGCACTGGCTCCTGCAGGCATTTGGTTACTCCCGTTTGAATGATATGCTGCCGCTAAATCTATGTGTAACCAACCTGTGCCATCCTCATTAACAAACCGTGATAAAAAACCCGCGGCGTTTGAAGCACCACCTGCGCCTCCCCCTTTTTGTACCCGACTGTTCGCCGTATCGGCAAAATTAGAAGGGCATTTTTCGCGATGCCATTTTTCTAGTGGAAGACTCCAAGCTAATTCTTTCTCTTGTTCTGACCACGCTAATGCCCGTTGTAGCAGTGTTTTGTCTAAAGCAAAAAGCGCATTATATTCATTGCCTAATGCGACCTGAGCTGCGCCGGTCAAAGTTGCAGCGTCGATAATTAAGGGCGCTGAGGTTTCACTGGCAGCAATCAACCCATCCGCTAGCACTAAACGGCCCTCTGCATCTGTATTAACGATTTCTACCGACGTTCCATTTTTATAGGTTATAACGTCGCCGAGTTTAAAAGCATGGCCACTGACTAAGTTTTCTGCACAACACAAAAATACCTTAACCCGTTTACTGAGCCCGCGCATGATGGCTAAACCTAAGCCGCCTATTACGGTTGCTGCGCCGCCCATGTCGCACTTCATATGTAACATGCCTTCACTTGATTTCAGGCTGTAACCACCGCTGTCAAAGGTAATACCCTTGCCAACCAGACAGGCTGCGACGGGTAAACTGCTATCACCACTGGGATTAAAGTCGATTTCAGCTAATACCGGAGGACGGGAGCTACCTCGGCCTACTTGATAAATGCCATGCCATCCTTGTTGATGAAGTTCTTCACCCACAACAAGACGACTACTGATTGCATGGGGGGCAATGGAGCTTAACCAAGCAATACTTTGTTCGGCTAATAGCACCGGAGAAAGTGCCTCTGGGGTGGCATTGATTATTGCACGGGTAAACTGCATGGCGTCAAACCGGTTTTGTAATTCGACTTTATCTGCATTACTTAACCATTCAATCTGGGTTGGCTTTTTCGCCGAGGCAAAGCTTTGAGCAAAGGCCCACTGTTGTTCTATATACCAGTTACCAACAAATTTTACCTGTAATATGCCCATTGCATCGATAAGGCGTGCGGCCCTTTGAATTAAACCACAATCAGCCAATGGGTTTTGTAGATGAATTTTTACCTGATTACTTGCTGTTGAAACCAGGGCGCCAGGGGCATAATAGGCAGGAATAGGATCGGTAGTTAAAGAGATGTCACAGAACGTCATATTAGCTCCAGTAGAGTCAGAGGGCTAAATACTATCAGGTCTTTAGTCACTGTGGAGAAAAGCTTAGTGTTGTACGGTAAAAAATTAATCAAAGGTAGGTTAGTCAAACGGTATAAACGTTTTTTAGCGGATGTGAAGTTAGATGACGGGAGCGTGGTCACTGCTCACTGCGCCAATACGGGTGCAATGACCGGATGTGCAGAGCCTGGTTGGCAAGTGTGGCTATCGCATAGTGATAATCCAAAACGAAAACTGGCTTACAGTTGGGAACTAGTCAAGACCGATCAAGCGCATTGGATTGGTATTAATACACATAAGGCTAATGATCTCGTCGCTGAGGCCTTGGCAGACAATAGAATACCTGAGCTTAAGGGTTATACCCATATAAAAAGAGAAGCAAAATATGGCGTAGAAAACAGCCGAGCTGATTTTTTGTTATACGATGAGCAGCGGCAAGATTGCTATGTCGAAGTCAAGTCAGTCACATTATTGCAAGATCAACAAGGGTATTTTCCTGACACTGTGACAGTGCGTGGTCAAAAGCATTTACGTGAATTAGCCCAATTAGTCAGTGAAGGTAAACGCTCAGTTTTACTCTTTTGTGTGCAACATAGTGGCATTGATTCAGTAAAAGTCGCGCGCCATATTGATGCTGCCTATGCAAGGGAATTTATTAAGGCTAAAGCAAAAGGAGTAGAAATATTGGTTTATAGCGTCAGTATGTCGCCAGAAAAAATCTTTATAAATCAATCCATCCCCTTTAAATGTTAAATTAGCGGTTGATTTTTCTCGCCGGATCGCCATATTGCGCAGCTTACTTTGATTTTCGCGTGTGTTGCTTAAGGTAAAAGCGCAAAAAATTGCCTGTGCAAGGGCTTTCTGATATACATAGCCGCCTGCATATTTCAACTCGTGCAGTAGTTTAGGAGAATTGGCAAATGCCAACAGAAAAAACAACAAAAACACTTGGTTTACTCGCGCTTGCAGGTCTTACTCCTTATATAGAGAAAGACGGCGAAGAGTATATGAACGATAAGCAAATGGAGCATTTTCGTTTATTGTTGAAAGCTTGGCGTGATCAACTACGTCAGGAAGTCGACCGTACTGTTCATCATATGCAAGATGAAGCGGCTAATTTCCCCGATCCTGTGGATAGAGCAGCACAAGAAGAAGAATTCAGCTTAGAACTACGCACCCGTGATAGAGAGCGTAAGTTGATTAAAAAAATCGAAAAAACCTTAAAACGTATTGAAGAAGACGATTTTGGTTTTTGCGATGCTTGCGGAATCGAAATCGGCGTACGCCGCTTAGAAGCGAGACCTACAGCTGATTTATGCATCGATTGCAAAACAATGGCTGAAATTAAAGAAAAACAGCTGCAAGGTTAATCCTGCCGCCGGTAGTGTCCGTGTTGCAAGACGGCAGCACGGCCACCACTACATAACTTCTGTGCATCTTATATGCCTACTTTGCCCCATCAACACACGTCTAATTATGTAGGACGTTTTGCGCCTTCGCCATCCGGCCCATTACACTTTGGTTCTTTAGTTACCGCCTTAGGCAGTTATTTACAGGCTAAACAATCACAAGGTAAATGGCTTGTTCGTATAGAAGATATTGACCCACCCAGAGAAGTCGCTGGTGCCAGTGAGCAAATTCTAAATACCTTGGCGCAACACGGTCTGAATTGGGACGATGAGCCTGTTTTTCAAAGTCAGCGTTCGGCGTTATATCGCCAAAAAATCGCCTGGTTGCTTGAGCATAACTATACCTACTTTTGTGATTGTACTCGTGCTGAGTTGGCAGCGCTTGCACCAAAAACCTTGTGCTGTTGTGCGACACAGTCAAATTTTAAAAAGCATGCCGCTATACGCTTCAAAAATAGTAAGCATATTAAGACCTACTTTGATGAAATACAGCAAGAGGTAAGCCATCGCGATAGCGAGGTGCAATTTGCCATTAAACGCAAGGACGGTTTATTTGCCTATCAACTAGCAGTCGTAGCAGATGATATTGCTCAGGGCATCACCCAGGTCGTACGTGGTGCTGACTTATTGCACGCCACCTTTTATCAACTTGCCTTGTACCAGGCGTTTGGTCATAAGCCACCGTCATTTGCCCATTTACCCCTTGTACTAAGCCCAAATGGTAGCAAGCTCAGCAAGCAAAATCATGCGCCCGCTATTGATAACCAGCAAGTTGAGTTGAATCTATTTCATGCTATGTGCTTTTTGGGTTTATCACCGCCAAAATCTTTGCAAACTACAACAGTTAAAGAGATCTTAAATTGGGGCATAAACGCGTGGCAACTCAGTGCAGTACCGCCTGAAGTTGCCTGCAATGACAATAGAATTAAGGCGTTATACAGTATATGATTAGCGCCGATTTTTCGACTTAACTCAGTCAAGGAGTACAGATCATTATTTCTCGAGTCATCGACAAGGTAAAAGATGCTTTGCGCGGCAAAGCTGTGGTTCAACCAGCCAAGCTAAGTGTTGCGATAGTGCCTCGTGCCGATCACCCCATTTCCCGCGACGATATTAGCGAAAACGCACTTAAAGTATTGTATCGCCTGCACAACGCTGGATATCAGGCTTATCTGGTGGGGGGGTGTGTGAGAGATTTACTTTTAGGTAAAGAGCCAAAAGATTTTGATGTCACCACTAATGCTACGCCCGAACAGATCAAAGGTTTGTTTCGTAATTGTCGTTTAATCGGCCGCCGTTTTCGTTTGGCACACATTGTTTATGGTAGAGAAGTGATAGAGGTTGCGACATTTCGTGGCCATCATCAAGACAGCGACGATACAAATGATGAAGACAGTGCCGACACTTCTGATTTGAGTAAACAAAGTGACCATGGTCAGTTATTACGTGATAACGTTTTTGGTAGCATTGAAGAAGATGCCCAGCGCCGAGATTTCACTATAAACGCCATGTATTACAACATTGCTGACTTCTCGATCAGCGATTTTGCAGGTGGTATGGCGGCGATAAAAGCCAAAGAAATTGCTCTCATTGGTGACCCAGAAACCCGTTACCGTGAAGACCCAGTGCGCATGCTGCGTGCAGTGCGATTTGCAGTTAAATTGAATATGCGTATCAGTGATAAGAGCGCCAAGCCTATTAAAGAGCTCGCGCCCTTATTAGGCAATATTCCAGCAGCACGACTGTTTGAAGAAGTGCTGAAGTTATTGCTTTCAGGCCAAGGTTTGGCGACCTATCGTTTGCTGGACACTTATGATCTATTTGAGCCTTTGTTTCCGCAACTTGGCCCACTGCTAAGTGATAAAAATAGCCGAGAAGTGCGCTTTGTTGAACAAGTGCTGACCAACACGGATAATCGAATTAACACCGGCCAACGGGTCACCCCTGCGTTTATTTTTGCCGCTTTTTTATGGTATCCCCTAGAAGAACGTTGTCAGCAGTTGATGGTTGAAGGGGGCTTAACTCATTTTGATGCCTTCAACTTGGCATTAAATGACGTACTGCATAAACAAATTCAGCGCATCATGATTCCTAAACGGTTTAGCATGCCCATTCGCGAAATTTGGCAGTTGCAGCTCCGATTATCCAAACGTTTTGGTCGTCGTGCTTATCAGATGCTCGAAAATCCTAAGTTTCGTGCGGCCTATGACTTTTTGTTGTTACGGGCTGATGTAGAAGGCGGCGCCTTACTTGAACTAGCTGAATGGTGGACAGAATTTCAATCTGCCGACGAACAAGGGCGTAAAAATTTACTGGCAGACTTACGGAAAGCGGAAGGTTCAGCCCCAGCAACTAAACGTAAACGTCGCTATCGCGCAAAGCCGAAGAAAGCTGAATGATAGACGTATACCTTGGCTTAGGCAGTAATCTTGCTGAGCCTAGTCTGCAAATTAGTCGTGCTTTAGAAGCTTTGGCGCATCTTGGTCAAACTACGGTTCTGCGCTGTTCTAGTTTGTACGCCAGTCGTCCCATGGGGCCGTCAGATCAACCAGATTATGTGAATGCTGTTGTGCACCTACAAACTTTGTTGACGCCAGTGAGCCTATTGGCGGCTACGCAGAAGATTGAATTACAGCAAGGTAGAGTGCGTAAAAATGAGCAATGGGGGCCGCGCACACTGGACATTGATATATTATTGTACGGCAATGAAATTATTAATTTACCGCAATTGGTGGTGCCACACTATGGTATGAAAGTACGAGAGTTCGTGCTTTATCCTTTGCTTGAGATTAGCCCAAATCTGCGATTGCCTGATGGCGAAAATGTCACAGATGTCATTAAAAACTGTTCTCTTAACGGTCTCTGTGTTTTGTCTTGTGCCCCCCCTTTCTAGATATTCACAGAAAAGTCAGTATAGTTTCATGCATAAATTTCTTATAAAACCCAGATTGTACGCCCTAAGATTGGAGCAAATTTTATGAAAAAGGTCACGACTTCAAGCTTATTGAAGATGAAGCAAGATAAGCAACGTATCAGTGCCTTGACGGCTTATGATGCAAGCTTTGCTAAATTGTTTGATGAGCAAGGTATAGACATTATGTTAATCGGTGACTCCTTGGGCATGGTCTTGCAAGGTGGTGATGATACCTTAGGCGTTACTATCGCTGATATTGCTTATCACACAAAAGCGGTGCGCCAAGGCACGCAGCGCGCCTTTGTTATTGCAGATATGCCTTTTATGTCTTATGCCTGTGCCGAGCAAACTTATATGAATGCAGCACAGTTAATGGCAGCAGGTGCAAGCATGGTTAAGCTTGAAGGTGGAACGTGGTTACTTGACACCATCAAAGGTTTGGTTGAGCGTGGTGTTCCTGTCTGTGGTCATCTGGGTTTAACGCCGCAGTCAGTGCACGTTTTTGGTGGTTTTAAAGTGCAGGGCCGTGAAGACTTACAAGCTGAAAAAATATGTGATCAAGCCAAAGAATTAGAGCGAGCTGGTATACAATTATTAGTCCTTGAATGTGTGCCATCAAGTTTGGCTGAACTTATTGCTAGCAGTCTTAGTATACCTGTTATTGGCATAGGTGCTGGCAACCTAACTGATGGGCAGATACTGGTTATGCATGACATGCTAGGGATCAGCGCCAATTACATGCCTAAGTTTTCAAAAAATTATTTACAGTCAAGCGGGGATATTCGCCAAGCTGTCAGTGATTATATACGTGAAGTACAGGAGGGTGTTTTCCCCTCTAGCGAGCATAGTTTTAATTAGGAAAGGTTGATGCAGATTATTAGTGATATTCCGGTTTTAAGAGAACAACGAAGGGAATGGCAAGCCAGTGCTAAAGTCATTGCCTTTGTACCCACCATGGGAAACTTACACCAGGGGCATCTAAATTTAGTACGAGAAGCTAAAAAACACGCTGATATCGTTGTGGTTTCAATCTTTGTTAATCCCATGCAGTTTGGACCTGATGAGGACTTAGATGCATACCCGCGGACACTCAATGATGATGCGGCAAAGCTAGAAGCCTTAGACGTCAGTGTTTTGTTTGTACCAAAGGTCAGTGATATTTATGCCCGAGGACTAGAGCAACAAACCTTTGTTGAAGTACCGGGTATTTCATACATGATCTGTGGGGCAAGCCGTCCTGGACATTTTCGTGGTGTGGCTACCATCGTGTGTAAATTATTTAATATGGTGCAACCGAACTTGGCCTTTTTCGGTGAAAAAGACTTTCAACAATTGCAAGTTATCAAAGCCATGGTCACTGACTTATCAATGAACCTACAAGTGATTGGTGTGGCTACCACCAGAGAATCAGATGGTTTAGCGATGAGCTCAAGAAATCAATATCTAAATGCCGAGCAACGTGCTTTAGCACCAATATTGTACGAGCAACTAACTATGATTGCTTCTGCAATTGAACAGGGCCGTAGAGATTTTTCAATGCTGGTTAGTCTGGGTAAACAACATCTTGCTGAGCTGGGTTTTAATCCTGACTATATTGAAATTCGCAATGCAGAAAACCTACTGCCACCTGGGCATGAAGACACTCAATTAGTGATTTTGGCCGCGGCATTTTTAGGCAAAACCCGTCTTATCGATAACATCCAAATCCAACTATAAAGCCCATTCATCAAGTAAAAAAGCAGGTAATTAACCTGCTTTTTGATGTTTAGCGCAAAGCTTATTCCAAATTTTAGTTTTGCTGGCTAAGGCGAGTTGCTCATCCAAGATATTTTGTAAATCTAGCTCGGTGGTTAAAGGGTTGGCAATCACAACCCTAAATACCGTAATCGCTTGAGTATTGTATTTTTCTGTTTGCAAACGGGTGCGTGATACAAAGGATTTACCTGCCTCACGCTGCTGTTTTTGAATCACAACGTTGAGTTGATCAAGTTCAAGATTTACGGCGCTGGCCAATTGCGGCATACGATTTAACTTATCTTGTAGCGCTTCTGGATTCAGACGATAGGTTAATAAAGACAGGGTGGGAGCAGTGATAAGCTCAAAATCAGGATTTGATTGGATCATGCGAGCAAAGGTTTTAGCTTTTTCAATACTCTGGTCAATTAATAACTCGTAGCCTTTACGTCCAAAAATATGCAAAGAAGCGTAAACCATCATTGCCATACCATTGCGTGACCCTTCAAGGGTTGTTGCCCCTAAGTCTTTCGAACCCGCACGAAGAATGTACTGGGCATGATGGCGCACAGCATTGCTATCGTTTGGATCTTTAAATAACACCATGCCGGCGCCCATAGGCACATACATTTGTTTATGCGCGTCTATCGTAACTGAATCAGCGCGCTCAATCCCTTTTAATAAGGTGCGATAGGTGCGAGAGAACAGTGTTGCGCCACCCCAGGCGGCGTCTACATGAAAGTGACAACCTAATTCGGCAGCGACATCGGCTAATTCGTCTAATGGATCAATGTGACCTGTTTCAGTAGTGCCTGCAATACCGACAATAGATAATATTTTATTGCCTTCAGCTTGATACTGTTTGCCCACCGCTAATGCTTTTTCAGCGGATAAGCGCTGGGTAGGACAATCTATAGTCAGTAATTGTTCACGACCTAAACCAAGCAAATCAACAGACTTAGACAGCGAGTAGTGGCCCCGTCTTGATGACAATACGCCCATCTTTTTAATGCCGTAATGTTGCAAGCCTGCTGCTAAGCCTTCATAAGCGACACCACGAAATTGCGGAGTAGCGGGTAGCGCTTTGTTTCTAGCCACCCAAAGTGCAGTAACGTTTGCAATCGTGCCGCCAGAACAAAAGGCGCCTAAAGCGTGATTAGCACTGTGTAAATAAGTTCGATAAAAGTCACTCGATTGGCCATAAACCAACTCATGCATCATGCCCAAGACTTGACGTTCAAGAGGCGTAAAGGCTTTAGAGGTTTCAATTTTTACGAGGTTTTGATTAAGGCCCACCAGTAACTTTGCCAATGGCAGATGAAAATAAGGTAGGGCGGAGGTCATATGGCCAATGAAGGTCGGAGAGTAAGTATTAACAGAATTAGCCACCAATTTATCTAACAAATTGGCCGCATGCTCAGATACAAATTCTGGTTGTTCAGGTACCGCATATTCGGCAAAGTTTTTTTCTATTTGCTCTAGCGATTTTACTGATGTAACAACGTGCTGAGACAAAAAACCGGCAAGGTTGTCTGACAGATGCTGTTCAATTTGGGCTAACTTAGAACTCTTACCTTCAGGCATAGTAAAAACCTTGTAAAGGTGTTCTAAACTGACTTCGGCTTCACCCACACTTGTAACCCTAACTGAAAATTTTCAAGGGGCGAACTTTACCTCAAAATCCTTCACAGACCAATAGTCCGCCCGCCAAATAGACGCTTGGCTAATCAGGAAGTCCTGCTATATTGTAGGAAAAACAACAATTAAGGTCAGTATGCAAGTATCTCATGTTATTAGAGATTTTAGTTTGGAGCAGGTCGTTCCGTATTTTCAGCCCATTCTTGACTTACATAACAATACCGTGTGGCGCTATGAATGTTTAGCCCGCTTTATCAACATAGAACAGCAATCTTTTGTGCCTACTGAGCTTTTATACTTGGTCGAGCGTCGTCATTCAAAAGCAAAATTGACCTATAACATTTTTAATGGCAGTGCTAATTACTTTCGTTACATCAACATGGCGTGGAGCATTAATCTTAGCTTGCAGGATATGCTCGACCCTGAGATGGCTGAGTTTGTTCAAAATCAATTACAGGACTATCCCAATCCTACGCGCATTTCGATTGAAATAGCCGCCAAAAACGCAGTTGAAAACCCAAATTTGTTCAATGAATTTGCGGGCTTATTTAAAGCCTTAAATATTAGCCTTACCTTGGATCAGCTAGATCCTTTTGATGTAGATCTGACGCACTTACTCAATTTACCTGTAGAGGCCATTAAAATTTCAGTGAGAGACATTAAAAAATCACAGACGGATGGTGGGCTATCACAGGCCTTGCAGGCTTTTATTTTGCTGGCGGAACAAAAACAGATTACTTTAATTGCTGAACATCTTGAGCAACAAAATGAGCTCGAGTTAATTCAGCAATGGGGTTTTCAGTACGCTCAAGGGTTTTATATCAGCCTCCCCAAATCTGAAATAGAATAGTTAATCTTGTATTAAATTGGCGACTAATTGCCAACTAGATTGACCACTGTGCCAATACTTTCGTTCGAAAGGGGTCATTGGGGTGTCAGCTTTATATGCTTGGGCGGATGCTTTGATTCCTGCGACTTTTAGGGCCAATCTAAACTCTTCAATGTATAGCTGCCAATTACTTCGTACTTCAAGTTGACCTGCTAATTTAAGGATGTCAGGAAAAGCTGAGGAAGCATACCAACGATTCTGCAATTGGGAGGATTTAGGGTAGGGATTAGGGTACAAAATAAAGTGTTTGGATAACTGCCAACCTTCAAGAACCGCTAGTCTCCAAAAATCATGTAAATCCGCTCTCACTAATAAATAATTACTGCTATCTCCGGCATAGGAGTGATGTTTGTCGATTCTGGCGGCGGATTTATCTATGCCGATAATTTTTGCATGAGGGTGGGCGCTAGCGATCAGACTCGTACTTTCACCTACACCACAGCAAGAATCAAATATCAAATCGCCTTGCCACGGGCCCAACCACTCTTTGGTAGTCATAAACGCTGTCTGCGTATGAGCAGACAGCGGCTTGAGTGAGTGGCTATTTAAATATTTCTCTACTACTTTTTGCAGATTTTGGTGCACACCTTCTTGATTGGTGTCGATACTGCGAGCTAGTTTTTGCATAACTACAACTATTGTGACCGTAAAATGATATTAACTGCGAATGCCCACACCGCGATTGATTAATGAATAAGCGACACTTAGTAGTATGACATTAAAGCCTATTAGTAAACCCAGCGACACGTATTGATTCACGTCAGATACGCCTAAAAATCCGTATCTAAAACCATTCACCATATACACAATGGGATTGGCTTTACTTACCCATTGCCAAAATTCAGGCAACATAGACAACGAATAAAACACGCCGCCAAGGTAGGTGAGCGGGGTTAAAATAAAGGTTGGTATAATACTAATGTCGTCAAAGCTATTGGCAAAAATCGCGTTGATAAGCCCTGCCGTAGCAAACAGCACTGCGGTTAATATCAGGGTGATAATGATAAAGGCCAAGTTATGTATTTTGATATCGACAAAAAATAAAGATACTGATGTGACAATAATGCCGATTAGCAAGGCTCTGGCTACACCACCACCGACAAATCCCGCAATGATGACCCAGTTAGGCACTGGCGCTACCAGCATTTCCTCAATATTATGTTGAAACTTGGCACTATAAAACGACGAGCATACATTGGAATATGAGTTTGTAATGACCGCCATCATGATGAGACCAGGCACAATAAACTCCATGTAACTAAACCCGCCCATTTGACCGATGCGGCTGCCAATGAGGTTACCAAAAATAACAAAATACAGGCTCATTGTAATCGCAGGGGGTAGCAGGGTTTGTACCCAAATACGTAGGAAACGCGTACATTCTTTAATCCAAATAGTGCGTAAAGCGACAAAATTACGATTAGCCATTTGCGATTTCTCCTGTGACTGGGTTGCGGCCTGATTCGACTAAGCGAACAAAAAGCTCTTCTAGGCGGTTTGATTTATTACGCATACTCAGCACATGAATGCGCTGTTCAGTTAATTGTTCAAAAACCGTATTAAGGTTGGCTTCCTTGTGCACGTCGACTTCTAAGGTGTGATCATCAATCAAACGATAATCAAAGCCAGATAAGTTTAAAGAATTTACGTTCTCTGAAAGGTCAAATACGAAGGTCTCTACATTTAAGGTAGCTAATAAAGATTTCATGCTGGTATTTTTAACTATGACACCTTTATCAATGATAGCGATGTTTCGGCACAGCATTTCCGCTTCTTCGAGATAATGTGTCGTCAAAATTATGGTGACGCCTTGCTCATTAATGGCTTTTAAAAAGGTCCACATAGAACGGCGTATTTCGATGTCGACACCAGCGGTTGGTTCATCAAGAATGAGCATTCTGGGTTCATGCATTAGGGCCCGAGCTATCATTAAGCGTCGTTTCATCCCACCAGAAAGTGTTCTTGCTGCTGAGTGGCGTTTTTCCCACAAGTCTAATTGTTTTAGGTATTTTTCAGCCCGTGGTTTTGCCACGCTGCGTGGCACGCCGTAATAACCAGCTTGATTCAACATAATCTGCAGTAGAGTTTCAAACTGGTTAAAGTTGAACTCTTGCGGTACCAAACCTATACATGCTTTGGCTGATTCCATTTGGCTAGCAAGAGAATACTCGAATATATTAACCTCGCCGCTAGTTTTGTTTACCAGTGAGCTAATAATGCCTATGGTAGTAGATTTACCCGCACCATTGGGGCCGAGTAGAGCAAAGAAGTCACCTTGTTTCACTTGCAGGTCGATGCCATGCAAGGCTTTTGTGCCACTTTTATAGGTTTTAGTTAACCCTTTTATATCGAGTGCAAACATTGTTTTTGCCTATGCGTGATGAAGATGGTGCAGAAGATGAATAGCGTAAATAGCCATCATAGGCTATCACTAGCATGCTATATGCCGTTTACTTTTAATTAATCAAGGTTATCTGCAAAAATTATACACTCCATGGTATCTTTGGAATGAATACAAATCACTACTTTGTGCTGATTTATCCCTTGCTCAGGATGAATCAACAGGCTGCAGTCGCCTTAAAATAAAGGCGGGCCTCATTTGAGGTCCGCCTAAGTAATGGCTAGTAGTCAGGTGTTCACTTAACCAAACCCTAAACTGACGCGTTAAACGGTCTTATTTACCAGCATTGCCATGTTCTTAGACGATATTATTGAGCCGGTATTTGATTGAAAATCAGTGGCAAAACTATCGTCTTCTTGATCAGCAATAAAGCTCAGTAGACAGCTACTGTAATTGGAGGCTGCTTTAGCCAATTTAGTCCCATCTTTTTTAGTGATAAGTACTGTGTCGCCTACGGTAAATTGGCCTCTTACTTCGGCAATCGCTTCACTGGTTAGTAACTCACTTTGAATGTCAGAGCCAAATTCAAAATCATTTTCAACCACGACTTCACCCTGTGCGTCAGAGGTGTAAGTCATCCAATGCACAAGCTCTTTCATGGGCTTTGGTACGGATAAAAAGTGAGTGCCAGGATTTTGTCCGGCTAACAACTGGTTAAATGCGGTCTCAGAAAAACCATTAATTATAAAGGTGTCAATACCGTGTGAAGTGGCTTTTTCTGCCGCTTCGACTTTAGTTCGCATACCGCCGGTTCCCAATAAACCTGCTTCTGAGCCTGCCATGGCATAGGTATGTTTGTTAATTTCATTAATTACCGGTACAAGCACCGCATCACTGTTGGTCCGTGGGTTTTTATCATATAGACCATTAATGTCTGAACAAATGATAAGCACATCAGCATCAGATGCGGCGGCAACCATTGCAGATAAATTGTCGTTATCGCCTACCCGTAATTTGTCAGTTGTTACCGTATCGTTTTCATTGATGATAGGTAAAATTCCATTATCGAGAAGGTTCACGATGGTATTTTTTACACTCACATAGCGCTCTCTGTCTCGCAGATCGCCATGAGTCATAAGAATTTGCGCCGTAGGAAAATCAAATAGATTGTTCCAGATTCCGATCATTTCTGTTTGACCCGCTGCCGCCATCGCCTTTTTAACGGTCACGCTAGGTTTGTCAATGTTGGGGAATAGATGAGAGCCCGCAGCCACTGAGCCAGAAGAGACCAACACGACTTGCACGCCCATCTCACGGCAGCGCACAATAAATTGTGCAATGCCCAATAAATATCGGCTACTTACGCCTTTTCGGTCGGGTGCTATTAATGCACTGCCGACTTTAATGACGACTCGTTGCCATTTAAAATTAGTGCTTTTAATATCAACCATTACTTTTGCTCCGCTAAAATTTGATTTGTTTTATTGAATAAAGTGATTGTGTCTTGGCTTGGCGCTGCACTGAATTGGCTAATCAGCCAGATCACTATGCTGCTCAAGATAAAGCCGGGAATAATTTCATACACAACACTGCTTAAGGTACTGCCATCACTGAATATCGGTGCGTAGATCCAGAATAGAACCGTCAGAGCACCAGTGATAATGCCCCATACGGCAGCCGTATGGCTCAGGTCTCTTTTATACAAACTGAATAACACCAAAGGACCAAACGCCGCGCCAAAACCGGCCCATGCGTTACTAACCAACGACAAAATACTATTAGAACTATCAAGTGCTAATAGCATCGCTATTATCGCCACACCTGCGACCCCGTAGCGCCCGATTCTTACTGATTCTTTTTCAGTGGCCTCTTTGCCCGCTTTGAGTCTATAAATATCTTCAGTTAAAGAGCTGGCAGAGACCAATAACTGCGAAGAAATTGTGCTCATGATGGCGGCAAGGATGGCTGCCATCAAAAATCCACTAATCAGGGGATGAAAGAGTAAGTTAGAAAATAAAATGAAGATGGTCTCTGGATCCTCTACCGTTAGATTAAATTTATTGGCGTAAGCAACGCCAACTAATCCAGTAGCAAGGGCGCCTATTATGGTCACGCTCATCCAACTCATACCGATAAGACGCGCCACTTTAATATCAGCCACCGAGCGAATCGCCATAAATCTTACGATGATATGAGGCTGGCCAAAGTAACCTAGCCCCCAGGCTAAACTCGACACCAAAGCCCAGAAGCCTAGGTCGCTCATAGACGCTGAAAAAGTAGGAATAGACATTTGAGCAAAGTGATTTAATTCGGTTACGCCATCGAACTTTAAATATGCCACGACGGGTACCAAAATCAGCGCAAGAAACATAATGCAGCCTTGCACAAAATCGGTCATGCTCACGGCTAAAAAGCCTCCTAATAGGGTATATGAAACCACCACACCTAAGGTGATAACGAGGCCAAGGTGGTAGCTTAAGCCAAATGCAGATTCAAATAATTTGCCACCAGCCACTAATCCAGCTGAGGTATATAGGGTGAAAAAGAGCACGATAATAGCCGCAGAAATGATTCTGATTGAGCCCTTAGGATTATCAAAACGTTTCGCGAAAAATTCGGGTAGGGTAAGCGCGTCATTAGCGACCTCGGTATAAACTCTAAGTTTAGGTGCGACGATGATATAGTTGATTAAAGCACCAAGGGTTAAACCAATAGCGATGTAAATGGTTTCATACCCCACCGCGAACATGGCACCTGGTAGGCCCATCAACATCCATCCGCTCATATCAGAAGCACCGGCTGATAAAGCCGTTACTTGGGGGCTCACTTTTCGGCCACCTAATAAATAACCAGACATATCGCTGGTAGAATTCTTGTAAGCAAACAAGCCTATGCCTAACATTGCTAAAAAATACAGTGCTAGGGTGATGTAACTCATATTGTCCATTTTGTTCCTTATATTTTGTTACGCCCACGACTAGAAGTCAGTTTCATTTAGTCATTCGTTTTTGCATGGAGTAAGGTTTTATTCACGAAATATGCACTTTTAGTGCATGAATGTTGAGCATTATAAACTAAAACGATTAAAAATGTTTAGTGTTCTAACTTTTTATATATACAGAGGATTTATATAAAAAGTTTTGAGTCTGTCGTTAAAGCGCTTTTAGGCATTTAGAATGAATTATATTACGTACAATTTATGCCTTAGTTTTATTGTGAATATTTATATTAGTTAGAGGTCAAACTAAATTTATCTTCATTCGAATAAGGTTTATAATTGTCAGCAGTAGTTTGAAAATTGAAGTAGATAAAGTGATATGAAGAAATATGAAGAACTGTTGATCTCGCTGCGAAAAGTTATCCGAGCGATTGATATGTATTCAAAAAAGCTCAACAAAGATACCGGGCTGACCAGCCCACAACTGTTAGTACTGCAACAAATTGCTTTACGCGAAGACGTGATGGTCAAAGATATTGCACAAAGCATTAATCTCAGTTCGGCTACTGTTACCAGTATCTTAGACAGACTAGAGCCGCGGGGCTTAGTAATTAGGCAGCGTTCCACGGTTGATAAACGCAAAGTCGGTTTATACGTTACCCCCAAGGGGCTCGATGCCATAAGCGGTGCGCCCACGCCCTTGCAAGAGCATTTTATTAAACGCTTTGAAACGCTAGCTGAATGGGAGCAAACTCAGTTGGTGGCCACCATGCAGCGATTGGCCTCCATGATGGATGCCCAAGACATTGATGCAGCGCCCCTACTAGAACTTGATAGTTTGCAAAATCTGTCTGCTAAATAAGGACTGTTAAAGCTCCTTCGCGAGCAGTTCTTTATTTAGACAACGCAAGAGGAATGGTAAATGAACAACTCCACTCTGGGTTCAGATGGCGTTATACGCTGTGGCTGGTGTGCGCAGACAGATGTGTTTATTCCCTATCATGATCAAGAATGGGGCATGCCAGTGAAAGATGATCGAGGTTTATTTGAAAAACTCTGCCTAGAAAGTTTTCAGTCAGGCTTAAGTTGGCGCACCATTCTTACAAAACGAGAAAACTTTCGTAACGCCTTTGCGCACTTTGATTTTAACCAAGTGGCACTGTTTGATGGAAAAGATGTCACACGCTTGATGGAAGACCCCGGCATTGTGCGTCACTCAGGAAAGATCGCTGCGGTTATTCATAATGCTCAGCGTGCCAAAGAACTGCTTGCTGAATTTGGCTCATTAGCCAACTTTTTCTGGCGTTTCGAGGTTGCCGATAATCGTTATTCACCTCAAAGCATGACTGCCTCGGCTGAATCTATCACCATGGCGGCGGAACTTAAAAAGCGTGGCTGGAAGTTTGTGGGCCCCACCACTTTATTTGCGTTTATGCAGGCTGTGGGTTTGATTAATGATCACGCACAAGATTGTGCTATTCGAGGTGTTGTTCAAGAAGCGAAGCAAAATTTTACTCGACCCACTTAAGCTTAGTATTGCTTAATCAAGGGGTAAATCTAGGCAAATAAAAAGGCAGCTAAGCTGCCTTTTTTGAATCCATACAACTGTCTGTTTTAAGAGACGGCTGTATTTATTCGCAATCTGCAGGATCGCCACCCATTTTTTTCTTGGTTGCAATACAGGCTTCTTTTAACTTTTCAGCTGCGCTGTCTTTTAACTCAGCAGCTTTCTCTTTGCTCGCATCAACCATGTCTTCAGCTTTGTCTTTCGCTTCATCATAGGTTTCAGAGGCTGAATCTTTAGCGTCTTCATACATGTCACCGGCTTCGTCAGAAGCGTCTTCTGCCATTTCTACCGTTTTATCTTTGGTTTTTTCTAGTTCAACTAAGGCTTCTTGTTTAGTTTCTGCCGCTGATTCTTTTTGATTTTCTGTACACGCGACTGTTCCTAGAAGTGAAGCTAATAACAATACGGCGATTTTATTTTTAGTGATTTTCATATGTGTTCCTTGTGGTTTGATTTATCTATCGTGCGTATCCAGTGTAAGCGACTTTGCCTTACGAAAAAGTTTTTTCTTAAAACTATCACTTAACAATCGATAAAATGAAAGATTTGAGCAGCTTAGCGAAAATCATTCCATGTTTATAGCTTATT
Source organism: Flavobacterium sp. W21_SRS_FM6 (assembly GCF_052119645.1). NCBI lineage: Bacteria > Pseudomonadati > Bacteroidota > Flavobacteriia > Flavobacteriales > Flavobacteriaceae > Flavobacterium > Flavobacterium sp. W21_SRS_FM6. Next base: position 567,470 of record NZ_JBGQOM010000001.1, on the reverse strand, counting down.
GATAACGTTACATTAATTTAGTTTATTTAAAAATAAACCTGCATTTATTAATGAAGATGTCTGTTTTAGAAGACAGGGCTATTTACTAATCGCCTATTTTTACCGCATTGACCACAAACCGCAGGCTAGGATTAGGCGTAATACTGTCGAACGGATAACAAGTAATCAGGGTCAGGCTTGGCTGGATAAATTGTTCTTGATTTAGCAATGTCGATGTACCGAGCAACGCCGCTGGGATGATCTGCCGATCGGTGACTTGATAGGTTGTACTGCCATTTAAGTGGGCCACCTTAATAGTATCTTTGTTTTTTAACGTTTTTAGACTGTTAAATTGGGTATCTCTGTGCCCCACTATTACAGTGTTGCCCGGTTCTCCAGGTAAAGGGCTAGCACTTAAATGTGTGGGGCCAAAGGCTAAGTTTCGCCCATTTGCCCCAGCCAGCACATACCAATGCTGCGCACCAATTGACAGCTCAGCAACCGGATAGGTATCTGCCCACGACCAGGGGCGATGGGCTTGCTGATCAAGCAATGTCGCCTGCCATGCCGAAGCAATTAGATATTGCGCTACATGCGCTTTAACAAATATCCACAGCCCTGAGGTCAATTGATAGAGGCCTACCCCCCCTAAAATAGCAAACAGATAGCTACGCTGTTTAGGATTTATACGGATTTGCGGCAAAACACCAGTAAACATAGGGCGCCTCCTATTAAAAGACTACCAAGCAGGATGTTAAGCTCAGCCGTGGTGGCAGTCTGAGGTAGCTGGGCAAGTGAAGCGCTTAATGTGCTATTTTTAGGCACGTGATTATGCGTTTGCATGTCATGGGCAGGTATATGAGTGGGTTTAGAGGGGCTGATATCCACTGCAACCAGGCTGGTATATTGACTTACCAGATGATGTTCTAAGGCGGTTTGTGTGAGCTCTTGCTCAATTTTATCCAGCTGCTCTTGGCTGGCGTTATCTAACATTGCAGATCGTTGATTACGGCTTAATTGTGCTATTTTTTGCCTTGCCCACAATACATTTAAACCCGCTTGTGGTTGAGCTGTTGTCGTGATTAACTCACTTTTCCATGGTTCATTAGCAAAGCGCCCCAGCAAGCTCATAGTTTGAAGCGCACCGGCTTGTGCTTCATTTGGGTCTTGGCGATAGCTGAGAATTAAAGGCTCGCCAAGATACAGGTCAGTAATGACATTCGGGTAAAGCTCGATTGACGACGCTTCAACCAACATATTGTCGCCAACTAAAAGATGAATATCCGTTAGCGCGGGATGAGCAAGCTTGCTTAACAAAGTCAACATTTGACTTTTTACTTGTTCAATAGAGCCAATATAGGTGTAAGTGCCTTTACCCATCTTAGCGGCTTCAGTCATAAAATAGCTATTGGGTGCACTGCCGATCCCCACAGTAAATAAACGTGAGCTTTGCAGGTTTTCAGAAATTAATTGCATGAGGCTTTCTTCATTGCCCACACTTCCGTCGGTAATAAACACAATTTGCCTTAGCCTTTTTGATTGTTGCTGATTCACAAAAGCCAATTCCAGCGCACTGGCAATCTCCGTACCTCCATCGGCACTGAGATTGACAATAAAATTTCGAGCTTGAGTTATTGCTGCAAGTTCTGCTGGTTTGGATTGCTCCCACAATTTGTGCGCAAAGCTATTAAATTCAATAATGTTGAAGTGATCTTCAGGCTTTAAGTCACTTAAGGCCAATAGCAGCGCTTGTTGAGCTTGGGTTAACGACGCACCCGACATAGAGCCTGAGGTGTCTAGAACAAAGATAAGCTCTCTACTGATTAATGTAGTTGAACTATCTGCCGAATCTTTTAGTGGAGGATAAACCATCACCAAGCCATATTGTTTGCCGTTCACGCTCTGCTGAAAATGTGCCACTTGTGGCTGGGGGTGTAATTCAGGTTGCCACCGTAGTACAAAGTCTTGATTTGCTATGATGCGTTTGTCTAAGCGGATACGGTATTCCCCCTCAGCGATTTTCTGGGTTGTTACCTTGTGAAAGTCACTGCTTATGTTTTTAACTGCGACACCAGAATCCAGCCTTATGTCTATATCAATGTCTTCCACTAGGTTTTTTGGCGCTTGATAGTGAGCGTGTTCAAGTTCAGTCGCTTGACTCACGTCATGGGTTTTGGGTGCCGGCAAATAACGTGGCGTAATTGTCAGTGGAAGGCGCAATTGATAAGCATCGTGCTCGTAAGCGATGGTTTGTTGATATTCAATACTGATTACTATTTTTTCATTTGGGCCAATATTTGCGATGGAATTTGTAAATAAATTAGGCCGCTGTTGGCTTATTAAACTGGCTTTTTTTCCTTCTTTTTTAGCTTGTTCGAATATCTGTTTAGCCTGTTGTATGGGTTTTATTTGGCCCTCTATGATGCGTTCGCCTATTTGCATCTGTAGATGGTCAAGCGCCGCATTTTCAGGTAACGGAAAGACATATAAGCCGTTGACCCATTCATTACTGCTATTATGAAATGTTTGGCTTATTTGCGTCCTAGCGACGACACCGCTGACCTTAATGGTGGCTTTTGTGCTTAGGCTAGGGCTCAGTCGCAGACCACTTTCTTGGGTATTATCTGAGTCAAAAAATAAGCTGCCTCGTTGAGCCTCTTGATAATTTGCAACCTGCCAACTGCCGGTGTTGGCAGGTAATTCAATAAGTTCGGGATGTTTCAAATTTTCTGGGTTGAAGGAGGGCACTGCTATTTGCAGTGCCCCAAGTGCCAGTGCAACTAACAAAATGCTGGCAAATTTAGTGACTGGCGCCATGGGCTACCTCTTAAGGTTTATGCTGTGATTGATAGGCTTAGGGTTGGGCAGCAGTCATAATATTGATGTCATCTGACACCGTTAAGCTAACGCGGCGATCAAAAAAATTATCCTCTACTTCAGTACCGCGGCTAACTAATTGGGACTCACCATAAGCGTGTGAAATGAGTTGTTTCTCAGCCACTCCTTGGCTAAGTAAATAGTTTTTTACTGATAAAGCGCGTTGTTCTGAGAGGACTTGGTTAAATTCAGAGTCTCCGCGTTGGTCGGCATAACCTGAAAGCTTCACCGTCAATTTAGGATTTTGTCGTAAACTTGCAGCGAGTAAATCGAGTTCGCTTTTATAGTGTTGCTCGAGCTCAGAAGAAGCCGTTTTAAATTGAATACTGGTGGCAATGTCTGGATTCGCTTGCTCTAAGGTTTTATCTAAGGTTGCCATTAAAATAGCGGCTCGGGCGTCAGCTTCATCTACTTGTTGTTGCAGTACAAATAGGGCTTGCTGTTTTTGTGCAATCAGGTGTCTAGAAGCTGCTAGCTTTTTATCTGAGTTCACATCATCAGCAATCAATAAGCCGAAGATGCCTGCCACCATCCCCCCTAAAGGACCTGCTACGGCAGTTCCCACTAATACACCTGAACCTAAACCAATTAACTCATTATTTTTCTCCTCAGTTGCATCTACTGAACTTGCTGATGCTTGCGCGCAAAGCAATACACTTATGGCGACTGAAATACCTGTTTTTACTGCTGTGTTTTTCATCTTGTGTTTCCTTATGACTTGTGGGGATTCCTAAGTAGTAAAGCGCGTTTAGTTGGCTAATTAGGGGAGAGAAAGTGGCAATGTTGAGGGCAATTGTGGCGAAAAAATGGCTTTTGCGTGTGGGAGGCGTTGCACTACTAACAAATACGTTTTTTTACGATATAGTGCGAGCAAGCCGTTAACTGAGAGAGTTCATGTCAAAACGTATTGCTTTGGTTGAAGACGACCAAGCCCTTCGAGAAAACTATGTAGCCGCCCTAAATAAACAGGGATATGAAGTGCTTGCCTACGCTAATCGTAAGGTGGCAGAACAAGCTTTTGCGAGCAGACTGCCTGATTTAGCCTTGATTGATATTGGCTTGCAAGATGAGTTAGATGGCGGTTTTGCTGTTTGCCAACAATTGCGTTCTATGTCTAAAACACTGCCTATCATCTTTTTTACCGCCAGAGACAATGACTACGATACTATTTGCGGTTTGCGTATGGGGGCCGATGACTACCTAACCAAAGATATTAGTTTTCCTCACCTATTGGCCCGTATTGCCGCGTTATTTAGACGGACCGAACTGCTCAATCAACCGCAAAGTGCCACCGATCTTATTCAGTGTGGTGACTTGAGCATGGATAGCAAAAGGATGACGGTGCGATGGAAAAATCAGCTTATTGAATTGACGGTCACAGAATTTTGGATGCTCCACGCCATTGCCAAATATTCTGGTCACGTGAAAAGTCGTCAGCAACTGATGGACGAATCTAAAATGGTGGTTGATGACACGACCATTACCTCCCACATCAAACGTATTCGTAAAAAATTCATGCTAATCGATGCTGATTTCGATCGGGTTGAAACGGTTTACGGCATGGGGTACCGGTGGAAAAGTTAGTTATAAAAGGCTATATCGATGGCTAAACTTCGTATTGGTATCCGCCTTAAGTTGGTCTTTTTTTCTTCCTTCTTATTTGCGATTCCCTGGTTGGGTTATCAATATGTTTGGGAGCTAGAAAGCTACTTGCGCATTGGCCAAGAACAAACCATGGTGGGTACTGCTCGAGCAGTGGCTACAGCATTACATGAAAGACCTGCCTTATTTGACGCACAATCAGCCTATTTGACCGATGTTAAAGCTGGCACCGACTTATATGCTTACAAGATTGCGTATCCTATCCAGCTTGATGGACAACTTGATGATTGGCAAGATTATCAACATCTAATGTTGGAATATGGCGCCGCATACTTAATTGACCCAGTGCAAACGTATCAACCTGCTAGCCTGAGTTTTACCCATATGGTAGGCCAGTATGATCGTTATTTGTATGCCATGTTTAAGGTTGTAGATGATCAAGTGGTGATGCGCCCTTCTAACAGTTTGCGTATTGATCGCAATGATCATTTACAAATCGCCATGACAGACGAACTCGGCCAGTTTCAACGTTACATTGTGGCTCCATTTAAAGCGGGTTGGGTAAATGCTTACTTACTCAAAGATGCCTCAGAATCATTGCTTCCTGATAAATTAGAGACTCGTATTCAAGGGCAATGGCGGAATACATCTGACGGATATGTCATTGAGCTGCGTTTTCCGCTAGAAATGATGTCGAGTAAAATTGCTTTTGCTATTGTCGATGTAGATGATTCTGTGACTCGTAAAGTGCAAAACATGATAGGGACGGCCAATACCACGCAAGTGGATTCCTTAGGTACCGTATTAGTGCCCTCTCCGGAAATAGAAAATATTTTAAAAGGCTTGCAGTACGCTAATGCTCGAGTGTGGGTAGTAGACAATCACATGCGTGTACTCGCTCGTTCCGGACAAATTCAACGGTCGTCGGGTGTGCAAAGCAATGCCGACACTGGAGGCAAAAAAAGTGTGTGGGCCTATATTGAAAGTGAGTGGTTGCTTCCACTTTACTATCAGGTTTTAACCAAGCCGCCAGCTGATTTTGTAGATGATTTACAAGATGCGTATGCCTTAAAAGGACAAGATATCAGTCAAGCATTAGCCGGCACCCCCAGTTCGTTGTGGCGTTTGAGTGCTGATAGTAAAGCGGTAATTTTATCTGCTGCTCATCCCATCTTTATTGATAAGAAAGTCATGGGAGCGGTTGTGGTGGAGCAAACCACCAACGGCATACGAACCCTGCGAAATAAGGCACTAGAAAAGCAGTTTCACTACTTTTTAGCCGTTATCTTAATTGGCACCTTCGCTTTATTTTTAATGGCCTCGCGTATTTCTTGGCGTATCCGTAAATTGCGTGATGAAACCGAAGGTGCCATTGATAACCATGGTAAAATTGTGGGACAAATTGTGCCATCACTCGCCCACGATGAAATCGGGGATTTGTCGCGCACATTTACCCATGTGTTAAGCAAATTGGGTCAATACAATGCCTACTTAGAAAACATGGCTGCGCGTTTATCTCATGAGTTACGCACACCCGTGGCCATCGTTAATTCATCACTAGAAAATCTCAGCTCTGAATCCTTAGGTAGAGAGAGTCAGCAATACTTAGATAGAGCGAAAGAGGGGATCACGCGATTAAGTAAAATTCTAACAAATATGAGTGAGGCAAGCCGCTTAGAGCAAGCAATTCAAAGCGATGAGCGAGAAGCTTTTGATGTGCAGCTCGTTTTGCAGGGATGTGTACAAGGCTATGAGTATATTTACCCAGAACGACAATTTAGCTTTGAGCTTGAAAACAAAAGTAAGCTGCCCACTTTGTTGTCAGGTTCAGCGGAACTGTTCGCCCAAATGCTCGATAAAATCATTGCGAATGCCTGTGATTTCAGTCAACCAGAGAGCTTAATTGCTGTTAAGTTGAGTTGCTCAGATAGATCTCTACACCTAAGTATTACCAATCTAGGGCAAAGCTTGCCTGAAAAGATGCAGGACCAACTGTTCGATTCAATGGTTTCTATTCGCGCTAAACAACATAGCGACCAGACTCATCTTGGTCTGGGTTTGTATATTGCAAAAATCATCGCTAATTACCATGGTGGCGATATAGAAATCAGTAATTTAGCTGATGGTCGTGGCGTGTCCGTTAGTCTTAACTTTAACGGGCTTTTTAAGCCTTAAGCCAGACAAAAAGTCTTTTAGGGCTTAGACACAGTTTGGCTTTGTTTAAAGGCAAACACATTACCTACGGTTAGTAAATGACTCGCTTGCTCAACCGCTAAAGGTTTAGCAAACACATAACCTTGAAAAGTAGTGCATCCCAAGTAGAGCAGCTTATCTACCTCTTCAAATTCTTCGACACCTTCAGCTAATATGTCGATATTAAATACTTTACACATGGCCATGATCGCTTCAACCACCTTGGCTTTGCGTTCATCTACATGGATCTGTTTGATAAATTGTCGGTCAATTTTCACTCGTTTAACAGGGTATGAAACCAGTTTAGATAAGCCAGAATAGCCAATACCAAAATCATCCAAAGTAATACAAAAGCCCCAGTTAGATAAATAACGGGCTGTGGCTAAAGCTTTGCTGTTATCTAAGCTGCGCGCTGATTCTGTTAACTCAAGTTCTAATAACTGTGGCTGGATCCGATGTTCGACGAGCGTATTAACGAGATGTTCATGGAAGTATTCTTGATCAAGGTCTGGCCCTGAAATATTAATGGCAATGGGCACAACATTTAGCCCCGCCTTTTGCCAAGTTGCAATTTGTCGGCAAACATCGGTAATTAACCACTGCGTAATTAAGGCGACCAGTCCTGACTTTTCTGCGATAGGAATAAACACTGAAGGAGAGACAAATCCGAGTATAGGAGAATGCCAGCGCAGTAAGGCTTCCATACCGACTAATCGACCATCGCCTTTTACTTTAGGCTGATATACCACACTCAGTTCGTTATTAATAATCGCTTCGTTTAGAAGTATATTGATCTCTTGATGTTCAATAAATCGTTCTAAGCTGGTGGTTTCATACAAACTGATTTGAGCCGTGCTTGATGTGACAGCATAGAGCGCGTTATTAATTAATTTTTCAGGATTTCGCTCATTAATATCAGAAAAAGCCATGCCCACTTTAAAGTCTAAAGGAAGTTTATGCTCACTAACTAAAATGTTTTTGGGCAATAACTCGACAAAAGATCGCATAAAACTATGAGCGTCAACCATGGATAGTTCAGTGATAATAGTTAAGTTATCTTTTTCTACTGAGCCTATCGATGCACTAATGTGCGTTTTCGCTTTCCAATGTTCGGCGAGTTTTTTCACCAGCAAGGCCAAATATTGCACACCAAATTTTTGTTCGATAAATTGCGCGTTATTAATTTTAAATGCCGCGATACAAATATTAGTTTGAGGATTATCTAACTGCTGTTTGAGTTTGTTTTCAAGCCAAGTACGATTCGCCAGCCCTCCATTATCTTTTACACTTTGCTGACGGCTCAAGAGGGCCTGTGCTGTCAATGTTTTGTGCAACATAACAGATGCCGTCACGTCTTGAATCGTCAAAAAATAGTAGCTGTCTTGCAGTAATACACTGCGAGACACCTTGAAGGTCTTCATTCTGCCATTGGTTGTTCTATTGATGACGCATTCATTTTTATCATTCAGAGCTAGGTCGGGCAAAATAGTTGAGAGTGAAACCGGGGCTCGTAGCGATGTAAACTGGCAAAACAGTAGTTTTTCAGCTGCCTGATTCATTTCAGTGACCACACTCGTATTCGACACCACAAGTTGCGCGACTTCGGTATCAATAAATAGGGTGCGATACAGTTCTTTCTCTCGTTGCAAGTTTCGATTTTGTACGCTGATTTTTGCATTTAGGCGCTTAGCGGCAACACTGGCTCTGGCCACGGCAAGAGGAGAACAAATATTAAAAAATACAAAAATGATTGAAACGATATAGGCATTGGCATAATCGAGCAAAACGTGATTGTCGATAAATTGATTTAACTGAAAGCCACTCAATAGGCCAATAAATGGAATAATGTTTAGCACCATGCAAATCATTCCAGCCTTAGTTCCTAATAAAATAAAGGCGGCCAAGGGCAATGAAAAAACAAAAACAGGACCTAGCATGGCAAGGATGGGAATTTTTACTATGGTATTGATGGCAATGGCTGCGGCAACAATACTAAATAACAGGCTATACGCGCTGATATGGTAGTGCCGTTTTGACAACCAGAGCTGTAAGCCAGCCATGACATAAAAGGCAAGAGTGAGAGGCAAAACAACATAAAATCCAACTTGTTGGGCACTGATGCTGCTGTGAATAGCCACAAGGCTATACAAGGAATAGCCTACTATTATCATGATGCGAAGTGCACTGACTCGCCACTTTTCAATACCGTGTTCGGTATCTGCGTCATCAGTTAACAGCAAATAATTCAGAAACGTTTCTTTTGCTAATTTAAACATGGTAATTGATACTTCGCTCTAACTGCCTTCAACGCACATGGATAATAATTTATTATTTTATTCAATACGAATAGAAATAATAATTATCAGCTTTTTATAAGCCTATCATTTTGTTTCTTATTAAAAAAATTGTAAAGATGGGTAATTAATTTTCTTGTAAGTATGTGTGCTTATTCACCTCAAGTATCCATAACAAATTGCCCATTTAAACGCGTATTACTGCAGAATTTACCTCATTTTGTTCTTAAATGTGTCTCTTTTTTGAAACGCACTGCCATATTTTGACCATATTCCTTTTTGCTGAAAAGTTCAAATATGAAATTTATAGTTAACGACAGAAACGGTATCGCCATTGACTCACGTAGTAGTGCATTTTGTAGCTGTTTCTGTTGCCCCATTTTGCTGCGATGTAAATAAGTTTAGGGGACAATTACGTATTATCGTTAGGAAAAAGTTCTGGGTGTAAAAATGGTGCCAAGGCGAGTGTTATTGCTTGGGTATAATTTCCCTCACGAGTTGCTAATCCTCGAGTTAATAAGCCTATAGCGCCGCCTTTTTGTTTAATATTGTGAGTATTAAATAGACGGTCCATTACAGGGCCAAGCTCTTCACCCGCTGCTAAGGCTTGATACACTATGGGCGGTAATGGCAACATTGCACTGCGCCCTACAGACATTCGCTGTTGGTCAGCAATGGCGATATAAGCAAAGGTAACGGGACCATCTTCTAACTTATCTGCACCCCCCTCAATAGCAACATAATAATCGGCCTGATGATGCAATTGACAGTAGCTAAGCCGGTTAATTGCACCTAAACGCGTTTCTGCCGCACTCATGGGTTGAGCAGCTACGTTTGAGGGTGCGTTAATGCCTAGGCAATCAAGCTGTTCTAATTCAAAAAACTGCATAATAGCCTGTTTCGCTGCATTAATTTTCACTGGATTGAGTGAACCGACAACGACTTTTATATTTTCTGTTTTCATAAGATGAAGTGTGCTTATCCCTTAATTAAAATAAATGCTCAAATTGGGCGTAATTATTACCCAAGTGATTGAATTTATTAAAAAGTGTACTCGAATGACCTGGGTGTACATTATATAATGGCGCCTTAGAATCACTTTTGTCACCTATCTACGTGGGAAGTCATTATGCATAAAATACCGCCTGAGTCATTGATACGAACATGGGTTTGGATGATGTCCGAAAAAGATAATCCAGAATTAATGCAAAAGGGACGTCAAAATCTAATTAATGCTTTTGGAAGTTTGCAAAAAGCCATAGAGTACATTGAAAAGCAAGCTAACGTTACTGAGAGTCGATAATACCTTTTGAAATTACATCAGCTACAAGGCTACATACAGTGTGTGTATTTAGTCGAATATCCTGAAGGGCTGTTGCTTCTTGATGGCTGTTGCCGAGCTGATATTGACATGCTTAAACTTTTTATTACTGAAGAGTTGTCCCGTCCATTTAATGACTTGAAATTGGTTGTTGTCACTCATATGCATCCTGACCATGCAGGTGCTGCACATAAGTTACGGGCGTTGACAGGCTGTAAAATTGCGTCGGCGAAAACCACTACACATTGGTATCGGGGCGTGGGGGGCCGTTTATTGCATCTGACTGACTTGTTATTAGCGGGTTGGGTTGCAGGTCGCTTGGGTAAGCCAAGGAAGAATTTGTGGTATTCACCATTCTTGTACCCTGATTTTGAGTTGAATGATGGTGAGGTCTTACCTTACTTTGCTGAGTGGCGAACGGTCACAACACCAGGTCATACCGATAGAGATATCTCTTTATTGCATATACCGAGTAATCGTATGTATGTAGCAGATTTAATTGTTAAGGTAAAAAATCGCTTTATTCCGCCCTTTCCTGTATTCCATCCCAATCAATATCGCGCTTCATTACAAAAGGTCATCGGTATGCAGCTCGATGCGTTGTGGTTAGCCCACTCTGGTGAAGTAAATTTAAGTACTAGTGAGTATGAACACCTTACTACGGTTGCTCCGCGTCTTCCGCAAACACCGTGGCGCGCAACAAAAATTAAAGCCAAGTTGTGGCTCAGAAGTAGAAAATAAACCGCCAGTTTAGCCACTGGCGATTATTTTTCTGCTCGCTTAATTACAATTCACGAACCCACATATTGCGGAAGCTGACTAAGTTGCCATGATCTTGCAATTGCAAAGGGGCACAACCATGGGCCACGTATTTAGGCGCACCAATCCATTCAGTACTACCTTGAATTTCCGTATGATTTTGCACAACTACCCCATTATGAATCACGGTCACATAACCGGGCGTGCTGAGCTTTTCCCCTTCAAACCGTGGTGCTTTATAGATGATGTCATACACCTGCCACGTTTGCGGCGGGCGCATTGCGTTGGCTAAAGGAATGGTTTGCTTATAAACCGACGCTGCTTGGCCATTGGAATAAGTAGGATTGTTATAAGAATCTAATACTTGGATTTCATAACGTTGTTGAAAAAAAATGCCGCTGTTATTACGTTGCTGGCCCTTCATGTCAGCTGAGGGTTGCGGTACTTGCCATTCCATATGCAATTGCACGTCACAAAATGCTTGTTTGCTTTTAATGTCACCGGTTCCGGGTTTGACGGTAACTTTGCCATTATCAATGGTCCACTCTGGCACACCACCGTCTAGCGTTTCCCATTGATCTAAGTTTTGGCTATCAATCAATACGATAGCATCTGAAGGGACTTGACCGGGCAGGGTACTCACAATTGGAGGAACAGGGCTCCAGACTTCAGTTTTTTCCGCTTCTTGCCAGGGTTCTAGGGCCTTTTCTTCCGCGTAAACTGTTATATAACTTGTGCTAGCAAGCAAACCGACTGTTGCTACTGCTATGGGTAATTTTTTCATGTTTTCACCTTTACTTTATATATTTGGCTCGTCATATAGCGTCATCTGTAGATTACGTTGCCCAGGCTCGATCACCTTTTTTGTAATCTAATTCTCCATTGTATTTACCCGGAATAGCCTCAAAACGCAGCACTTCGGTAGCGCCTAACTTTGAGGTAAAAAAGCTAAACAGGGTTAGTTGTTTTATCAAAGTGAAAAAATGTGGCGTTGCGGCGTTTTCATCACGATCCTTATCGTAGGGTTTAGACGACAAATAGAACAACTCTTGCTGGTTATTAGCTAGCTTAGCGTCCTCATCTAACTGCGTTACGTATTGCAGCTTTTGCGCAGTGTCGAGCAATAAATAGGGCTTACCAAAACGCTGCTGAGCCTGCTGATCAATAGTCACTAAACCCTGAACTAGAGCGCTACGTTCCTCTTGGGTGTAACAATCATTGGCTAAGATGAGTGCCATCAAACCGACATTGGCATCTTTAGCTCCTGGGGTATCAGTGCGAGGGATAATTACGTCGGCCACCTCATTAAATAACATCACATCATCTGATGAAAATACTGTTGAAGATAAAGGCACAGGGCTGTGAAGTTCATAGGCAAAAGCTCTACCGCCTACCATCGCAACCCCAGTGGCCGCTGCGATCATTTTGAGTAGATTACGTCTCTCCATTATAGATTCCTCTTTTTCAATTCTTCTACCGCAAAATGCGTCGCTCGTGCGGTCATTGCCATATAAGTCAAAGATGGATTAACGCATGATGCTGAAGTCATACAGGCTCCATCGGTAACAAATACGTTGGGTGCGTCCCACACTTGGTTGTGCTTATTGAGTACGGAGGTTTTTGGATCGTTGCCCATCCGAGCAGTACCCATTTCATGAATGCCTTTACCAATGGGGGATTCACCATCCCATCCGCGAATGTTTTTAACCCCAGCCGCCTCTAACATATCCATGGCATCTTGTTTCATGTCTTTACGCATGCGCAATTCGTTTGCTTGTAGCTCCGCATCCATCGACAGCACTGGCAAGCCCCATTTGTCTTTTACGGATTTGTCTAAGCTCACTTTATTTTTGTGATCGGGTAAAATTTCGCCAAAACCGCCCATGCCGATATTCCATGCACCTGGCTCGGCCAAGGCATTTTTAAAGTCAGCACCCACGCCTAATTCAGCCACATTACTCTGCCAATTCGAACGAGATGCTGAGCCTTGGTAGCCAAAACCACGTACATAATCACGTTTGTCACTCCCCCAATTGCGGTACCTTGGAATATAAAAGCCACAAGGCCGACGACCGGAGTAATACTTGTCTTCAAATCCTTCTACGGTGCCTTGCGCGCCTACTGATAAATGATGATCCATCACATTGTGGCCGAGTTCGCCAGAGCTTGAACCTAAGCCGTCTTGCCACACATCGGTAGCGGAATTCATCATGATCCAAGTGGAATTCAAGGTAGAGGCATTCAAGAAAATAATTTTACTGGTAAAAACATAAGTTTGATTCGTTTGGGCATCGAGAACTTCAACGCCCGTCGCTTTTTTACTGTCCTTGTCATACAGCACTTGGGTGACTATGGAAAATGGACGAACGGTTAAATTTCCGGTAGCCATGGCAGCAGGAAGCGTAGAAGACTGTGTACTGAAATACCCGCCAAACGGACACCCTAGCCAGCATTTATTGCGATACTGACAGCCTACGCGGTTTTGTTCAGGCATGGCTTGAGTAATATTGGCGGTGCGGCTGTGGATCATATGACGCATGCCTTTGTAGGCTTTTTCGATGCGTTTGGCCACGTCTTTTTCAACCATATTTAATGGTACAGGTGGTAAAAACTGACCATCAGGTAGAACGTCTAAACCTTCTCTAGTGCCTGCAATGCCGGCAAATTTTTCAACATAGTCATACCACGGCGCCAAGTCTTCGTAGCGAATTGGCCAATCAATAGCAATGCCGTCTTTCGCGTTGGCAGTAAAGTCTTCTGCATTCCAGCGGTAGCTTTGACGTCCCCATAACAAAGAGCGCCCACCCATGTGATAACCTCTAAACCAGTCAAAGCGTTTCACCTCTGTATAAGGATGTTCTTTGTCCGTTGCCCACATACCTTGCGTTGGCTCGTTGAGGGTATATTCGCGAGCGAGTTTAGGAAAATCAGCCTTCATTTGCTGGGTTGCTAAACCTCGGTGAGGATAATCCCACGCCTCATGAAAGGCATTGGTGTAATCCTTAATATGTTCAATGTTACGGCCTCGTTCGAGCATCAATACCTTAAGGCCTTTTTCTGCTAATTCTTTTGCCGCCCAACCGCCACTGATGCCAGAGCCGACAACGATTGCATCATAGTTATTATTTGCCATAAATTTTCTCAGTTAATCTGCTAGTTTCATTTGATGAATGTGTAATTCAGACATGTTTACACATCGCAAATATGAATAGCCTGACGCAGTGACTCAATTTTGCCTGCTTTGTCGGCTGGGGTTGGAATAAACTCTTGAGCTAGATAGCCCTTGAAGCCTGTCGCGACAATTGCGCGAGCAATCGCGGGGTAAAACAGCTCTTGTGAATCATCGATTTCATGTCGACCAGGCACGCCCGCGGTGTGGTAATGGCCAAAATATTGATGGTTTTCATTGATGGTGCGAATGATGTCACCTTCATTGATTTGCATATGATAAATGTCGTACAACAACTTAAAGTGGTCTGACCCTAATTGCTTACATAGCTCAATACCCCAAGCAGAATTGTCGGCAAAATAGTCGGGATGATCGACTTTGCTGTTGAACAGTTCCATTTGGATAACAACACCACGCTTTTCAGCGTGAGGCATAATGTGTTTTAGCCCTTTGACAGCATTTTGCAAGCCGACCTGTGGATCAATACCCCGTTTATTGCCACTGAAGCAAATCAAGTTGGTGTAACCCGCATCGGCCACCAAATCAATATGGCGCTGATAACGTTCAATAAGCTGGGCATGGAATTGTGAATCGCCCCAACCATCGGTCAAATTCAGTTCTGCGCCATTACACATAGAAGAGTCGATGCCAAATTCTTTAAGCGTGGGCCAGTCTTCTGGGCCAACTAAATCGATGGCGTTAAAACCCAAGGTTTTAACGGTTTGGCATAATTCTGCGATCGATAAATCACCGTAAGTCCAGCGACTAACAGAGTGAAGTACATTGCCCTTAAGCGGGGTATCAGTTGATGTTGATGACGTCATTTCTAGCGCGTTTGAAAAAGATGTGTGAGACAGCAATCCAGCGCCCGCCGCACTGACTGCAATATTTTTTAATAATTGACGCCGTGAAGCAGGCAGCGACATATTCTGAATGACTTTATCTTGATGCGTTGACATAAGGTTTTCCTTATTCATGGTGTGCAGATAGGGGCTGTTTGTTACGCATAAACCAATAGAACCCACCAAAAGCTACAATTAACACCAGAGGGAATACAATTAAATTGTTTAAGGCTGCATGGCCTGATGCTAACACTAATTCATTACCAGTAAGGCCCGCCGCTTGCGCTTCTGTCGTGGCTGAATCTATCCAACCGCCAATGATAGGGTTCCAAATGCCCATAGCAAACATACCTGCACCACCCATTAGTGACATACCTAGGGCCCCTGTTTTGGGCGTGTATTCGCTGGTACAACCAATCATGGTTGGCCAGAAGTAAGTAATGCCTAAGGCAAACACAACCGCGGCAAAATACACGGCCGTACCTTGTAACTGGGTCATTAAGAAAAGGCCTAAACTTGCTAATATTGCTGACACAAACAACACCCCGGGAGGACTAAGTTTATGGACTAAGGGACCTGCGTAAAATCGACCCAAGGCCATGATCCCAGTAATTAGCGCCAAAATAAGCATAGGGGTGGCACCTGATGCACTGAGTATTTGATTAATCCACTGCCCCGGACCAAATTCGCTGACTGCAGTCATGGTCATGCATACTGCTAAAAAGATGTAGATTGGATTAACCAAGGCTTTTAAATTGCCGCTGGTGGAGTCTACTTCGCTCTCTAGCTCAGGAAACTCAAAACCAAGCATCAAGAAACCGTAAATTGCGGTAGGGATTAACATGGTGGCGACTTGCGCTTCCCAGCCTAAACCTAATTGCGTCATACCGGCGGAAACTAATGAGCCAATTACGATACCCCCTGGGAACCAAACGTGAAACTTGTTCAACATGGTGGTTTTATTATCAGGAAATAACTGGGCAATAATAGGGTTACAGCCTGCTTCGACCAAACCATTGGCAAACCCCACTAAAAAGGTTGAAATCATCAAACCCCAAAAGCCATCGGCCACAATGGTTAAGATCAAACCTAAGGCATGACCAATGAATGCTAACCAAACGATAAGTTTGGCACCTATGGCATTATACAAAGCCCCACCAAACATCATTGCCAAAGGAAAACCTAAAAAGGCCATGCTGGCAATCCAGCCCAGCTCTTTGCCGCTTAAGCCGTATTGTTGGCCTAACTCTCCTAAAATGCCTGCGCGAATAGCAAAGGTCATGGCAGTAACGATAAGCGCTATACAACTAATGTTAAAAACCCGTTTAGCCGTTTTATCTGAAATGGTATGTGTGGCGTTCATTATTATTTCTCTTATGTTAAAGGCCGAGTATTTTGTTGTTTAATGCAAGGTCTTCACCTTGACCCGCAAAATCGTCAAAGGCTTTTTCAGTGGGACGAATAAGGTGTTCAGCAATAAATTTAGCGCCTTCTGCTGCGCCATCTAAGGGGTGCTTGATACAGCATTCCCATTCCATCACAGCCCAGCCGCTATAGTCATATTGGGTCAGTTTGCTAAAAATACTTTTGAAATTAATTTGACCGTCGCCCAAAGAACGAAAACGTCCTGGCCGGTCAATCCATGATTGATAACCACCGTACACACCTGCACGACCAGAAGGCGTAAACTCTGCATCTTTGACATGAAAAGCTTTGATGCGTTCATGATAGATATCGATAAACGCAAGGTAGTCAAGTTGCTGCAATACAAAGTGGCTTGGGTCATAGAGTATATTGGCGCGGCTATGCTGCCCCACATTGTCTAAAAAGCGTTCAAAGGTCACACCATCATGTAAATCTTCACCAGGGTGGAGTTCGTAACAGACATCCACACCTGCTTCATCAAAGGCGTTTAAGATGGGCAACCAGCGTTTGCCAAGTTCGGCAAAACCTTGCTCAACTAAACCAGCAGGTCGCTGCGGCCAAGGGTAAAACGTGTGCCATAACAATGCGCCAGAAAAACTTGCGTGGCTAGTCAAGCTCAATCGCTGACTGGCTTTAGCCGCGTATTTCATTTGTTGAATCGCCCATTCTGTGCGCGTCTTCGGGTTGTTGTGTACCTCGACTGGAGCAAAACCATCAAACATCGTGTCATAGGCAGGGTTCACGGCCACTAACTGCCCCTGTAAATGGGTCGATAGTTCTGTTATCACTAGGCCATAGCTTGCGGCAATACCTTTAATCTCATCACAATAGGTTTGGCTTTCAGCTGCTTTTTTTAAGTCAAATAGACGTCCGTCCCAAGAAGGGATCTGAATCCCTTTAAAACCAATACTCGCGGCCCATTGGCAAATTTCGGGGAAACTATTGAAGGGGCTGTCATCGCCGGCAAATTGCGCTAAAAATATGCCTGGGCCTTGAATTTTCTGCATGATATGAGTCCTTAAACTTTTGCTGTCGTGGTGAAGCGTAGCCATTTTTCAGAAGATTCACTGGCTAGCACGCTGTTTTCAATAAATGCCATGCCTCGAATGGCTTCATCAATACCTGGCACATCAAATAAGGCATTAGTGGCAGTTTGCTTGTTTTCAAAGGCACGAATTTGGTTTACAAAATTGAGGTAAATATTGGCAAATGCTTCTAAATAACCCTCTGGATGACCGGCAGGGGTGCGCGTGGCGGCTTGCGCTTCAGCACACATTTCGCCTACTCCGGTGCGAATTAATTGAGTGGGGGCACTATTAGATTTGAGCCATAAGCTGTTTGGCTCAAGTTGCGACCATTCTAGGCTGGCTTTGTCGCCATAAACTCGCAAACGTAAGTTATTTTCGTCACCGCTTGATATTTGACTGGCCAACAGCACACCTCGGGCCTTGTTATCAAATCTTAGTAAGATACTGCCGTCATCGTCTAACAACCGGCCAGGCACTACCGAACCTAAATCAGCGCACATTTCGGTGATTTTTGCACCTGTTACATACTCTGCAAGATTCGCTGCATGCACGCCAATATCACCCATACAGCAACTGATACCCGCTTGCTTAGGGTCGATGCGCCACGCAGCTTGCTTGCCGCCATCATTGTCTTTGTTGGCTAGCCACCCTTGACTATATTCCACTACAATTTTGGTGATTTTGCCTAGAGCACCACTGGTGGCTAAATGTTTTGCTTGTTTAATTAAAGGGTAACCGTTGTAGGTATGAGTTAAGCCGTAAAGCTTGCCTGATTCTTTCACAACATCGGCCAGTGCTAGCGCTTGGTTTAAATCAAAGGTGGCTGGTTTGTCACTGAGTACATGAAAGCCAGCTTCTAACGCCGCTTTTGCGACCGGAAAATGCAGATGATTGGGCGTAACGATTACTACAAATTGCATGCGTTGCTCGGCAGGGAGCTTGGCTTCTTCATTCATCATCTGTTGATAGGATGGATAACAACGCTGTGGCTGAATAAATAACTCAGCACCTGACTGGGCACTTTTTAGCGGATCTGAACTGAAGGCTCCACAAACTAACTCAATCTGGCCATCTAAATTGGCCGCCATGCGATGCACTGCGCCAATAAAAGCGCCTTGGCCGCCACCAACCATGCCCATGCGTACTTTGCTTGTTGCCATATAAAACCACCGTCCGTTTATTCACTTACACAAAAGTTAACACAATGTTAATGATGTTAACCCACGCTGCTTCAGAAAAGCTAAGATAAATTCGGCATTTCAATGCAACAAAATCGGCGTTGTTGATTTTTAAATTCTATGATGGTTTGATGCTTTATCCTTATATAACAAGGTTGTTAGCCTTAGTCTTAGGTTAAAAAAACAGAGGTGTTTGGTACAAAAAGACTAAAAACTGTTTTTTATATAATTAATTAGTACAATCGATTTATGTATGGTTAAGGTTTTAGGAAAACGTGCAAACACTTGATTTACGCCATCAAATGGTGAAAGCGACCTTACTGATTTTATTTGTGGTCGTTCTTTTTGCCACCATTTTTGTACCTCTGGTGGTTAAGCAAAATGATTATTTTACCTATATGGGCCTGTTTAATTCTGCTCTTTATGGGGTGATGTATGCAGTGGTTAGCCGCACTAAACCGGCACGCTGGCATGCGCTTTTAGTCTGTGTCGGCTGTTTTACTACCCTTGTCCCTTTAGTGGTCATTTCGGGTGGCGTGAACAGCCAGTTTGTCGTGTTGTTTCCTATGATCCCCATCCCCTTGGCGCTAATGTCAAACAGTAAAGTGTCGTGGTGGATAAGTGCGTTCATGATTGTGTTGATTTTTAGCCTATTACTGTTGAAAGACGCTTTGCCAGATTTGACCAATGAAGTGGTGTCTTTACAGAAAAGTCGTTCGAGAGCTATTTGGGTGTCGTTTGCCATCATTATTAGTGCGACTTTTGTGATGTATTTTGACCGCATCAATCGCTTGTTGAGACACAGACTTATTCAGCAGGCATTTGAAGATGACTTAACCACGATCGCTAACAGGCGCAGCATTATGCAAATACTGCAAAGTAAACTTGCTGCTGCACATACACAGCCCATTGCGGTTTTGATGATTGATGTGGATTACTTTAAGCAATTTAATGATAAATATGGGCATTTATTAGGAGATGAATGCTTAAAAGCCGTTGCCCAGAGTATTAAGCGCAGTATACGACAAGGGGTTGATGATGTTGGGCGGTATGGCGGAGAGGAGTTTTTGGTCATATTAGATAATGTAGCCGCTGACAACGCCCTCAACATTGCTGAAAAAATAAGAGCGAATATTGCTTTGCTGCGTATTGCGGGCCCAGATGGCAGTGCCATCACGGTCACGGTAACAATTGGTTTGTGCTGTGTGACAGTGCCCAAGCGAAAAAGTGCACAGACAATACTGCAACAAGCCGACCAAGCTTTGTATCAAGGCAAGTTAACTGGGCGTAATCGAGTGGAAATATATAATGAGGGGCCTGTACTCAACTAATTGCTGCATCATAACAACATGCCACTCGTTGCTGGCATGTTGTTACCTTTAGTTTAAAAACTGTACATGGCAGAAAATTGTAAGCGGTCCATATCACCATCAGCACCGCTTTCTAATTCACGAGTGGCTTTGCTGTATTCACCACCGAAGGTGAGCTCTTTAGTAGGTGAATAGAGTAAGTTCAGACGAACACTCGATGTTTTTTGGGTGGTATTTACGCCCGTTAAACTCACATCATTATCCGCGTCAAGGGCAGAGTAAGTTAGGTTACTGCGCCATTGTTCGTTCCAAAGATGGCGATAGGCCACTGCAATGCCAGTTACATCAATAGTTTGTAGTTTATTATTGCTGTCTAGTACCGCGCCATTCACGGTATTTAAGCCAATATATCGGCCTAAACCTTTGCCACTATTGAGCATAAAACGAATGTCGTCTTGGCCTAACATGACTTTGCCGGTTAAGCTAATGCCGTAACTTGCGGTACTGGTGTCAATATCAGCGCCATTTTGTTGGTCAACGTAGCTCAGTTCACGTAATAAACCTGATACTTGCACATAGCCCCAATCTTGCTTCATGGTGTAGCTGGCAGCTAAATCAGGCACAGTACTGTCGTCGCTCACGATGCGCGCGCCGCCGCCAAAAGGAGTAATCGTGGACTCGGGGTTTTCTAATGCAATGGCAAACCCCTTGTTTGAATAACGCACCATGGTTTGCCGACCAAAAATAGTACCATCAGTCGCCCCGATGAAATCCAGAGTTTCTGGTAAGGCTTTCACATCTTGAAAGGTTGACCACGTTTGACCGATTAACCAATTGTTGTATTGAATATAGGCATGGCGAATACGCGGCTCGTAGGAATTACTGACTCTTTCATTCCCATCTGGGGTGGTTTGAAAATCAAACTCTAATACACCTACCAGCTTGTCTCCTGAGCTTAAGGCGGTATTGGTAGTGAAACGAAAACGAGACTGTCGAATATGCGCATCAAATTGGGCATTTTCTTTGACGCCGCCAACCGGTGTTAAGCCAGGAATATAGAAGTCTCGGCCAACGTTACCTGAGCCAAGTGTTCCATCGCTGTAGTCGCTGACGATAGCGTCAGCCTTAAGGTAGCCACTAAAACCTACGTCAGTGGATTCTAAAACAGAAGCAGTGGTAAAGGCTGAAAAACTGAGGCTTGATAGGCAAGCAGCGTAATAAATGGAAGCGGACTTATTCATGTAAATTTCTCACTGTTGAATTGAACATGACAGATAATGACCCACTTAAAAGCAATTAAGTATTAGCAAATAGTCTATTAGACTTAAGTCTTAGGTGGGCTAAGTGCTTGAGATGATTTGAACGGACGAATCTCGTTGGGGGAGCTAAGACCAAAGTCTGATTTTATCTTAGTGGTTTCGCGGTATAGTACAGCGAAAATATTATGGAAATAGAGGAACATTATGGTAGCTACACTTTATCCAGTGCCTGAGCAGGCCAAGTTAAACTCACATCTTACGCCCGCAGAATTTCAGCGTATGTATAAGCAATCAGTGGAACAACCCGATATTTTTTGGGCAGAGCAAGCAAAGATGCTTGATTGGTACAAACAGCCAACACGCATTAAAAATACCTCTTTTGATAGTCATAATGTACATATTAATTGGTTTGAAGACGGTGAGTTGAATCTTAGCTACAACTGTATCGACAGACATTTAGCGAGTCGCGGTAATGTCACAGCGATTATTTGGGAAGGCGACGACCCACAATCCCATAGTTTAATTAGCTACCAAAAATTGCATGACGAAGTATGTAAAATTGCCAATGGTTTAAAAAAGCTCGGCGTTAAAAAAGGCGATAGAGTCGCGATTTACATGCCGATGATCCCTGAAGCGGCATACGCCATGTTGGCGTGTGCCAGAATTGGTGCGGTTCACTCTGTTATTTTTGCGGGATTTTCACCGAATGCCATTGCAGACCGAGTTGAAAATTGCGATGCCAAAGTGTTGATCACAGCAGATGAAGGTCTACGGGCAGGCAAAGTTGTGCCCTTAAAAACCAATGTGGACGAGGCCTTCACTACCCATGATTGTCCCTCGATTGAACATGTTGTGGTTTTTAAACACACAGGCGGGGCCGTTAAATGGCAAGCAAATGATGTGTGGTGGCATGACTTAGTGTCTGACTGCGAAGCAACATGTGAACCCACAGTAATGAATGCTGAAGATCCGCTATTTATTTTGTACACATCAGGCTCGACCGGCAAGCCCAAAGGGGTAGTGCACACAACGGGGGGCTATCTGCTATATACCGCGATGACTCATAAATATGTGTTTGACTACCACCTTGGCGAAATCTATTGGTGTGCGGCGGATGTAGGTTGGATCACCGGTCACAGTTATATGGTTTATGGTCCTTTGGCCAATGGTGCAACAACCTTATTGTTTGAAGGGGTGCCTACTTATCCCGATGTAAGACGGATAGGGCAGATCATTGACAAGCACAAGGTCAATATATTGTATACCGCCCCAACGGCTATTCGCGCTTTGATGGCACACGGCACATTCCCAGCCGAAGGTATTAGTGGCGAATCTTTGCGTTTATTAGGTTCAGTGGGCGAGCCCATTAATCCTGAAGCATGGCAATGGTACCACTCAGTGGTGGGTAAGGGGCGGTGTCCTATTGTGGATACGTGGTGGCAAACTGAAACGGGTGGCATGATGATTTCACCCTTACCCAGTGTGACAGATTTAAAACCGGGCTCCGCCACACAGCCTTTATTTGGTATACAAGCCGCCTTGGTGGATAACGAAGGTAACGAAATTGATGGGGCCTGTGAAGGAAACTTAATCATCAAAGACAGCTGGCCAGCGCAAGCTCGCACGGTGTATGGCGATCATGAACGGTTTGTACAAACTTATTTTAGTACTTATCCGGGGAGTTATTTTACGGGTGACGGTGCCAGACGTGATGAAGACGGGTATTTTTGGATCACGGGACGCGTAGACGATGTACTCAATGTCTCAGGGCATCGCTTAGGTACCGCTGAAATTGAAAGTGCCTTGGTTTCTCATCCTGCGGTCGCTGAAGCTGCGGTAGTCGGTTATCCTCATGATTTAAAAGGTCAGGGTATTTATGTTTACATAAGCCCCGTTGAAGGAATAGAAGTGACCGAGCAACTGACTCTTGAAGTCCGAAATTGGGTTCGTAAAGAGTTAAGTCCCATTGCAACACCTGATCTAATTCATTGGACAAGTGGCTTGCCTAAAACACGCTCTGGAAAAATTATGCGCCGTATCCTGCGCAAAATTGCTGCTAATGAACATCAAAACTTGGGTGATACCTCTACACTTGCGGATCCGTCAGTGGTCGAAGCACTAATTGAAAAACGCCTAAATCGATAGATTCAGCAGGCCCTTTAACGCAAAAAGGAATGTTTTGGCATTCCTTTTTTATTTTTGCCATACAACGATAGGCACTGAGCGACACTCTTGTTAACATGGCTAATCGCTATGTTTGTAACAATTAGGTAACAGTATGATCACATTGTTGGTAGCCGATGACCATCCGCTTTATCGTGATGCGTTGCGCGGCGCATTATCCAAGAATATCGATGAATTAAACTTACTCGAAGCAAGTAACTTAGATGAAACCGTTAACTGTTTAACGACCACCGAAGTGGATTTACTCTTGTTTGACTTACATATGCCAGGCAGTAGCGATTTGTTTGGTTTGATCCATATTCGTAAGTTATTCCCAGATTTGCCGGTCGCCGTTATTTCCGGTCTGGAAGACATCAACATCGTGGCTAAGGTAATGCAAGCGGGCGCCTTAGGATTTGTACCTAAAACCAGTAGTGCTGAACAATTGGCTCAGGCGGTGCGCACTATGCTAGCAGGTGACCTATGGCTACCTGATTCGATGCCCTCTGGTGTTACTGAAATGAACGAAGCCTTCAGTCAGTTGGCTCAACAAGTATCAAGTTTGACACCTGCCCAGTATAAGGTTTTGTGTTTGTTACGTGATGGCTTGTTAAACAAACAAATTGGTTACGAACTTGAAATAGCAGAAGCAACGGTGAAAGCGCATATCACGGCCGTCTTCAAAAAGCTCAATATTAATAATCGTACCCAAGCGGTCTTAATTGCCTCACAGTTACAGCTTAATTCATCCAGTTTACAACATAGCTGAGCCTTGTTGTCAGTTGCTCACCACGCTGGATAGAAAAGCCCGTAAACGTGCAGGTTTAATAGGTTTACTGAGATACACAATGTCCATGTCTAAACATAATTGCTTGATGTCATCCTCTTGATTGGCACTGAGCAACAGCGCTGGAATAGTCGTGCCGCTGTGTTGGCGCAATAAACCAATAAGCTCAATACCATTGAGGGTATCTTCTAACTGATAATCAACCAGTAATACGTGTGGTTTAGCATGGTCAAACTGCTGTTTTGCACGTTCAACGTTGTTGGCTATGAGTGACTTAATTTGCCATTTAGACAATAAGGTTTGCATGGCATCTAAGTTTTCTTGTTTATCATCAATACACAGCGCCACCAAATTACTAAAACTACTAATTGAGCGAGGTGCGCTGCTCACCGACTTGTGTTGTGCAGTGCCTAAGGGCAAAGAAAAACCAAACACACTGCCTTTACCCAGTTCTGAGCTCAGCGTGATGTTGGCATCAATTTTTTCAGCAAGACGCGATACCACGCCTAGACCCAGACCAACGCCGCGTTCCTTATTATTACTTACGCGATAAAAGTCATTGAACACCTGTTTTTGCTGTTCATCAGAGATGCCCAAACCACTGTCCCAAACTTGCACCAACAACTGGCCATTGCGCTTGCGTGCACTAAACAGTATGTGCCCCGAATCGGTATATTTAACGGCGTTTGATAATAAATTTTGGACGATGCGGAATAGGTAGGTGCGGTCGGTATTCACCCATACATCGGCGACTCTGACTCTAAGCCTCAGATTCTTTTTAGCGGCCATCATTCTGGTTTCATCTATCAATGGACTGACTATTTCGACAAATGAATGCAGCCCCATTTGGGCTTGTAAGCCACCTTGATCAAGCCGAGCAATATCTAACAAGGTGCCAATCAAGGTTTCGCTTGAGTCAATGCTTTCACTGAGCTTTTCTATGATGGCGTCGACTTCATCAGGTTTAGCCATTTCATTAAGGGCTGATAAATATAATTTTGCGGCGTTTAGGGGCTGCAAAATATCGTGACTGGCCATAGCTAAAAAATGCGTTTTACTGCGATTTGCTTGCTCCGCTATTTTCATTGCCTTGGTCAGTTTCACCTCTAATTCAGCTCGTCGGGCAATTTCTTTGTGTAGCTCTGCGTTGATAGCTTGCACTTCTTCACTGCGTTTTTGCACGCGAATTTGCAGGTCGATATTGGCGTCTTTTAATGCCTTTTGAATTTCGACATGTTCAGTCACATCACTAAAGCTGGTAACAAAACCGCCACCGGGTAGCGGGTTGCCAACCATTTCAATCATCTTGCCATCGCTGCGTTGACGAATGAAGCGGTGTGCATGACCTAAACGCATATGTTCTAAGCGTTTATTAACCAAATCATCGATATCGCCTACACCACATTCACCCCGCAAGGCGTTGTAACGCACCAGTTTTTCGATAGGCGTGCCAATGGTGATAAGCTCGTCTGGATAGTCAAATAAGTCCATGTAGCGTTTGTTCCAGGCCACCAGATTGAGCTCCTTGTCCACCACACTAATACCTTGATCGATGCTTTCCAACGAAACAAGCAAAGCGCTCATATTAAATTGCATGGCTTGAGTGGTTTCATCGAATACATTAGCCATTTCTTCGAAATCTAATTTTCGCCCGTTTAATGCACTGTCTAACAGCGCTTTTGCGGTAGAGGCGCCGAGTACCCCACCTAAGGCTCGCTCACAGAAGGCCAAAAATTCTTGATCCGGTGGTTCATATGGCTCGACCTTGGTTGCAAAATTTAACTCATAATCACAAAGCAAATGTTGGCAACGGCTCTCTCCTAAAAAAGTATTCATTAAGGTCAGTAAATCAATGGCTTGGGTTTTTCCTAAACGTCTTTTGGTTCGAGGGGTGAGCGCTTCTTTAGGCGCAACAAAGGCTAAGGCTTGAATTTTGTCTGCTAGGCGCTGATTGGCAAGAAGGGAAAAAACAATGTAGGCAATGGTATTAAAGGCCAAGCTAAGCATCGCACCTTGGGTGATGTCGTCCGATTGCAAAACATTAGTCTTGGCCACTCCAGAATCAAGCCAGGGGACAATCAACCATAAAATCCACGAGCCGATACCCGCGATAAAACCCGCATACACGCCGTGGGCATGGCCTCGTTTCCAATACAAGCCGCCAACTATAGAAGGCAGCAGTTGCACCACTAAGGAAAATGCCAGTAAACCGAGAGAAGAAAGAGGGCTGGCATCAGCGATTTGTTGTTGGTAAAAAAACGCCAGCAATAAAATGGCGCCAATCACCAACCGGCGAATATGCAATATCTTGTTGGTGTAATCGACACTGTTTTTGTCAAAGTGAGTGTTTGCTAACAATTTGGGCATAATCACATCATTGGTTAGCATAGTACTCAAGGTAAGCGTCGCCACAATGATCATGGCGGTGGCAGCAGATAAACCACCAATAAACACTAAGCACTGCATGACAAAGCTATCGGATAAAACGGCAATACTCAGGACAAAGGTATCTGGCTCGATAGTCGTGTGCGCAAATAGATTTTGCCCCGCCAATGAGATAATGGGGATAGTAATAGCAATAATGGTTAAATACAGCGGAAACAGCCAGCGCGCGGTTTTAAGATGATCCAAACTTAAATTATCAACAATAGCGACGTGGAATTGCCGGGGTAAACATATCACCGCTGCCGCCGCCATAAGCGTTTGTCCCCAAAAGGAACTGGTGTGAAAGGTGGCTAAAGCGTCGTTGTTGGTCAGCGAGCTTAGTACAAAGTCGCTAGTCTGTTGCTTCCATAACACCACCCCAACGATTGCCACAACCACTAAGGCGAGTAGCTTGATCGTTGATTCAAACGCAATGGCCAACATCAACCCTCGGCGATACTCAGTTACATCGGTGTTTTTAGTACCAAAAAATATAGAAAAGATAGCAATAGCGATCGCAGACAAAAAGATAACTAACTGGCCGTTTACTTGTCCTGACAAGATGATAAACGCAGAGCCAATGGCTTTAAGTTGTAAGGCGATATAGGGAATGGTGGCCAACAGGGCAATAAGGGTCACCATTAAAGCAACGGTTTGTCTTTTGCCGTAACGAGAAGAAATAAAGTCTGAAATGGTTGTGATGTGCTGCTTTTTGCTGACTAAAGCCAATTTATAAATAAACCGATATCCAAACAGGTACAGCAAAATAGGGCCAAGTAATATGGGTAAATAATTCCAATTGGTGCGCGTTGCTTCACCTACAGAGCCATAAAAGGTCCACGCGGTGCAATAGATAGCTAAGGCTAATGAATAGATTGCAGGATGATTACTCAAGCGTTTAGCTTGGGTGCTGTTTTTTTCACCCCAACGCGCCAGTGCGAACAGTCCTAACAAATACGTCAAGGCGATGACAACCCATGCTATTCCCATCAAAAACGTCCTCTGTTAGCAGTATTAGTCTTTTTCATTTATTGGTGATTAATCTTTTTAACCTGTTTTGTCGTGCCACTAATTTTAACATCATTAACTATTTTGCAACCTACGACCATGGTCGCATTTCATCATCCATTATAAAAGTCTAGAGTTGAGCGCAATAGCAACACTTAGATGGAAAACACCTGTGTCAATTAACATCATTTTTAGGAGGTTTATATGAAAGATGACCAAAGTAGTCATGCATATTGGAGTGCAACACTCGCTCTGCTAGGCAAAATACTGGTTATTTGGTTCCTTGCGTCGTTTGGTGCCGGCATTTTGTTTGCCGATTTTCTGAATAACTTTAGCCTTGGGGGTTACCCCTTAGGATTTTGGTTTGCACAACAGGGTTCAATATACATTTTTATTGCGTTGATTTTCTATTACAAAAAGAAAATGAACGAGCTAGATGTGCGCTTTGACGTGCACGAAGACTAAGGACTAAACCATGGAACTTCAAACAACTATTTACATCGGTGTTGCCCTTAGCTTTCTGCTGTATATCGGCATCGCAATTTGGGCAAGAGCTGGCTCTACTAGTGAATTTTACGTAGCCGGAGGCAGTGTGCATCCTGTTGCCAATGGCATGGCTACCGCCGCAGATTGGATGTCAGCCGCTTCGTTCATCTCAATGGCCGGTTTGATATCGAGCATGGGCTACGGAGGCGGTTTATTCTTAATGGGCTGGACGGGTGGTTATGTCTTGTTAGCCATGTTGCTCGCGCCTTATTTGCGAAAATTTGGCAAATTTACCGTGCCGCAATTCATTGGCGACAGATTCTATTCTAAGAGTGCCAGCACCGTGGCGGTGGTATGTCTGTTAACCGCATCGTTGACTTACATTATTGGCCAAATGACGGGAGTGGGGGTGGCCTTCTCGCGCTTCTTAGGCGTAACCAGTGAAATGGGTATTTACATCGGTATGGGCATAGTATTTATGTACGCGGTATTTGGCGGCATGAAAGGCATCACTTACACCCAAGTAGCACAATATATTGTGCTGATTTTGGCCTATACGGTGCCAGCTGTGTTTATTTCTTTTCAACTCACCGGAAATCCTATTCCACAACTTGGTTTAGGCTCAGATTTAGTCGGTCAGGATGTGTCTTTGTTGGCTAAGTTAGACAGTGTCGTGACTGAGCTTGGCTTTGGGCAATACACCACGTCAGTACCTGGTAGTACACTGAATATGTTTATGTACACCTTATCGTTAATGATAGGTACAGCGGGTTTGCCCCACGTCATTATGCGCTTCTTTACTGTACCCACAGTGAAAGATGCGCGTTCTTCTGCCGGTTGGGCCCTAGTTTTCATTGCAATTTTATACACCACAGCACCAGCAGTGGCAGCAATGGCTAAAATGAACTTACTCAATACCGTCACGCCAGGCGTTGTGAGTGGTGACGTGGATGTCTTTGCTAAAGATGCGAGTTTGGAATTTGAAAAGCGCCCTGACTGGATGAAACGCTGGGAAAAAACCGGCTTACTATCGTTTGAAGACAAAAATGCTGATGGTCGTATCCAGTATTATAATGATAAAACCACTGACGAAGCCGTCAAAGCGAAGGTTGATGAAGCCGGGTGGCAAGGTAATGAGCTGACAGTGAATGCAGACATCATTGTACTGGCCAACCCAGAAATAGCGTTATTACCAAACTGGGTGATTGCCTTGATTGCAGCGGGTGGATTAGCCGCCGCGTTATCGACGGCAGCGGGTTTGTTAATGGCGATTTCATCAGCGGTATCACACGATTTAATTAAGAATATCTTTGTGCCCAATATCAGCGACAAAAATGAGCTGTTAACCGGTAAGGTCTCTATGGCGGTGGCAATTTTAATTGCTGGCTGGTTGGGTCTCAATCCGCCGGGATTTGCCGCGGGTACGGTCGCTCTAGCCTTTGGTATTGCGGCGAGTTCGTTGTTCCCTGCCATTATGATGGGCATCTTTAGTAAAAAGATGAACAAAGAAGGTGCGATTGCGGGGATGTTAGCTGGTCTGCTTATTACCCTGTTTTATGTGTTTGCTCACAAAGGGTTGTTCTTTGTTAAAGGCACAGACTACTTAGATATGATTGGTGGCGCTAACAGCTTCTTTGGCATTACACCGGAAGCCTTTGGTGCGGTGGGAGCAATGGTCAACTTTGCAGTGGCCTTTGTGGTCGATAAGTTCACTAAAGAGCCGCCAGAGCACATTCAAGCAATGGTAGAGGCGGTGCGTATACCACGTGGATCTAAATCTGTGGATGGTGCACACTAAGTAAAGTGACTTTGGATTGATTCTGCATGGATGCTGTCAAATCACGTAAGTAGATAAACACGAAAGCCTTGTTGCTCGCTTAGCAAGGCTGCTAATTAAACCGCTTGCCATGGGCTTGCGTCAGTCGATTTAAGGGGAATTATATGGGTTTTGATGTCAGTGTTGCATTAACGTGGATCTTATTTTTAGCGCTGTTTCCCATGTCTTTTTTCTGGTTAAGAAGAGCATGGCGGATAGGGTTTAAAAGAGATTTCTCTGAAGTGGCACTAAAACACGGTCAATCTCCAGCAGCGCCCGAAAAATTTGCTACCGTCGAATTATTAATCAATGCTTTAGCGGGTGGGATGTTGGTTTACGTTATATATCTGGTGGTAACGGGTTCTGCTGAATACAGTACTTGGAGTGCTGTTGCAGGTACGACTATTTGGTGTAAGTTGTTTGCTGGTTTTGGCCTTTCAAGGCATGCCCACATGAAGGTTGGGGCGAAAACTGTGACTCGTGCCAGTTAGAGTTAAAGATAGTGTAAACTCGCTTCAAAGCCAAAGCCTGATGTGAATCAGGCTTTTTTATAGCACACACTTTAGTGTCAAAATGATTTACTGGGGCCGAAATGGCGCAGGTAATCGTAGCAAAAGCCTCATCGCCTATGTAAAACTACCGCTTAATTTAGTGATAGACCACCTTGGTTAAGTCGCTGCAAAGTAAGAAAAAAGGTCAAAGTCCATGCACGCCGTACCTCAACAAGTCATTAGTTTTTTAACTTCATCGGCACCCTTTGATAAATTAAAACTGGATCGTTTAGCGCACTTAGCCAAACATTGTTCAGTGATTTATCTCACGGTGCAAAATGCTAAAGCATTACTGGCTGATAACCCGCACAGTGTGTTTTTGATTCAATCAGGCCAATTTAGTGTTCAAGAGCCCGATGGTGTGCAAAGTTACTTAAGCGAAGGTGACTATTTTGGTGAGGCAGTAGCTAGGCAAGGCATATTTAACCTTGAGTTTTTGACCATAAACCACCCTGGTTTAGTGTATGTTATTCCTCAGGCTATTTTTCAACACTACGTGGACGAACACCAAGAACTGCGAATATTTTTTCAAGCCTACAAAGAGCAAACACTGCATAACCAAGCCATTGATGATTCTAATTCTATTTGGTTACACAAACCTTTATCTGAAGTGCTAAGTGATAAACTCGTTAGTGCGCGTCAAGATACGCCTATCTTATTAGCCGTGCAGCAAATGGCTCAGCAACAAGTATCCACTTTGATGATCACTGATTTTATTGATGACTCAGAGCAGCTGGTGGGCATACTTACCGACCGTGATATTCGTAATCGGGTTGTTGCCGTTAGCTCTGATACCCAAGAGCCAGTATCTAAAGTGATGACCCCTAACCCTTGTTTTATTGAGCAACAGCACAGCTTATTTGATGCATTGTGTTTAATGACTGAAAGAAACATTCATCATTTGCCAATAGTCGAACGCAATAAACAAATTCCCATTGGTTTAGTGACCGCCACCGATATGCTGCGTTATCAGCGAGCAAACGTATTGTTTATTATCGGTGAGTTAATGAAAGCGCAAAGTTTATACGAACTCAGTCGCTTGTCGTGGCAGTTACCGCAGTATTTTTCAACCCATGCTAAACGTTTGGGGGACTTTGATGTGGCAGGTAAAATACTGTCACAAGCCACCGATATCATGACCCGTAAGCTCATTGATTTTTATCAGCAGAAAAAGGGCCAAGCGCCTTTTGACTATTGTTGGCTGGTGTATGGTTCGCAAGCTCGAGAAGACCAAACCATGGGCTCAGATCAAGATAACGGTTTGCTGTTAGCCAGAACACCGAATGAGCAAGAGTCAGAGTACTTTGCTGATTTGTCTGATTATGTGTGTAAGGGCTTAAATAAATGCGGTATTGCCTTATGTACAGGCAATATTATGGCCAGCAATCCAGAGTTGCGTTTATCCTTAGAACAGGCCATTAACGAGGCACATACTTGGGTTAATTCACCTACGCCTAAGGCGCTGTTGAGTTTTAATATTTTTCTTGATGTTCGTCCGGTGGCAGGTAACGTTAGTTTGTACAAACAATTACAACAAGCCCGAAGCCCTCTCTTTAAACAAAGCCGTTTTTTAGCCATGTTAGCTAGGCAAGTGAATGATTTGCATGTGCCCTTATCGGTGTTTAAACGTTTCTCCTATGATAAGGGGTCTGAAGAGGCGATTAACTTAAAAAGAGGTGCGGTGGTTATTATTAACTCTTTGGTACGCATCTATGCCTTAGGTGCCCAGCTAAGTATGCCTAGCACCTTAAGCCGCTTAGCTAATTTACCCGAAGACGGCGGATTAACCAAAAAGGATGCGGATAATTTACGAGATATTTGGTTATTTCTAAATCGCTTACGTTGGCGCCATCAAGTCAGTAATAAGGTGACCGACAGTAGTATTTTAATCAAAGATCTTTCTGCTATCGAAAAACATCAACTCAAGGCCGCTTTTCAAGCTATTCAGGTAGCCCAGCAAGGGGCCTTGCTGAAATTTTGTGGAGAAATGAGTTAGATGGGCTGGTGGAACCAACACAAACATTGGTTGGGCATGGGTAGGCGCGTCCCTGCGCACTGGCAAAATCGCCTGTGGCAAGATATTCCACTATTGGCTATTGATTTAGAGCTCACTTCTCTTGACACCAACGTAGCAGCCATTACTTCTATTGGCTGGGTGGCCGGCATCAATGGGCAAATAGACCTAAATAGTGCATTTTATCAAGTGGTAAATACCCCAGCAGACTTACAGCAAAGCCCAGTTATCCATGGCCTTACGGCGGAACATATCGCTCAGGGAAACGAACTAGGGCCAGCGCTTGAACAGCTTTACTCGATGTTACATTCACATCTTTGGGTGTTTCATCATGCGCCCTTAGACATGCAGATATTGTCGCGTGAACTGACGCAGCGGCAGATGGATTACAATGGCCTGTTAACCTTGGACACCTTAGGACTTGAAAAATACATCATGGAACGTTCTCAGGCGGTGTTTAGTCGCCATAGTTTTACTTTGCCTGATTGTCGCCATCGTTATCAATTTCCCCCAGCGCCAGTGCACAATGCATTGGATGACGCGATGGCTACCTTAGAGCTGGTTTATGCGCAATTAAACCAACTAAAAGCCATGCCTCATCAAGTAGAAGATTTGTTTCACACTCGCAGTTTGCAGGCCTACTTTTGAGTCAGAGGCGCAGCAGGACTTTCAGTAGGACTTGCAGTAATTTACCAATATTGCATTATATAAACATTAACATTCACGGCCAAATGGGAAGGAGTACCTAGTGAAGCGTATTGTAGTGGTTGGCGGTGGAGCGGGTGGCCTAGAATTAGTAGCCAAATTGAGTAAGTTTGCCAAAAAACGTAAGTCACTTGAAATCATCTTAGTTGACAAACAACGGACCCATGTATGGAAACCCTTACTGCATGAAGTCGCAGCGGGCGTCATTGACAAAAACTCTGATGGTGTGGATTATCGAATTCATGCTAGTAGTCATCACTATGAGTTTCAACAAGGCGAGATGGTCGCCCTTGATATCGAAGCAAGACGTTTAACCTTAGCCCAATTGCTTGATGAAGAAGGCAATGAAATATTGCCGCAACGAGATATTGAGTACGATAATTTAGTGATGGCGCTGGGCAGTGTGAGCAATGACTTTAGAACGCCTGGCGTGAGGGAGTATAGCTTCTTTTTAGACTCGCTAGCCCAAGCCGAACAATTTCATAAAGCCCTCATTAATCAGTTTTTACGATTGAATTACGTGAGTGAAACCCAGGCCCCACTCAGAGTAAGTATTGTAGGCGGCGGGGCGACCGGTACGGAACTCGCGGCGCAACTGCATCATGTAGCAAATTTAGCGAATGCCTATGGCATGACAAGTCTCTCTGCTAAAAGGTTACAACTGAGTATTATTGAAGCAGGGCCGCGTATTTTACCTGCCTTGCCTGAACGAATTGCCGCTTCGGCGAAACAAGCATTAGAAAAAATTGGGGTTCAAGTTTTGGAAAATACGCGAGTTATTCGCGCAGAAAAAACAGGATTTGTGACTCAAGATGAACATCTAATCGAGGCCGACCTAATGGTGTGGGCTGCAGGCATTAAAGCGCCTGATGCAGTTTTGTCGTGGGGCTTTGAAACCAATAAACTGCAACAAATTATGGTTAATCAACAATTACAAAGCACAGTCGATGAGCGTATTTACGTGCTTGGCGATTGTTGCGCGTGTTTACAACCCGATGGACGTTGGGTGCCACCCAGAGCCCAATCTGCCCATCAAATGGCTAATACGGTGTATAACAATATATTGGCGTGTATGACTGGAAAATCATTGAAAGCCTATGTTTACAATGATTACGGCTCTCTCATTCATTTGAGCAAATACAGCACTGTAGGCAGTTTAATGGGTAATTTGTCGAACAGTAGTATGTTTATTGAAGGGCATATGGCACGTTTTGTTTATAACTCTCTGTACAGCATGCATCAGTTTGCTGTTAACGGTTATATTAAAGGCTCTGTGGGCATGTTAAGTCGTCAGGTGAGCAAATTTGTTGGCAGTAAACTTAAATTACATTAGGCTGAGACAAGGCCAAATTTAATAGGGCTTTTGGTAGAAGGCCACTTGCCCTCTACCCTTGTCTTTTACCTGATACATGGTGTTATCAGCATTAACCATCAGTTCGTGTAGTACTTTGCCATGTTGGGGGCCAACGACAATGCCAATGCTGGCGCCAATCTCACATTGTTCGTATTCAGTAATATAAATCGGCTTCATGATATCGCTAAGAACGTCATTGGCTTGTTGCTTGACGAGTTCGTGATCGAACTCATCGAATTGTCGTCCTACAATAAACTCATCTCCTCCCCAGCGGATACAAATATCTGATACCCGATTGAAGCGGGATGTGAGGCGACGCGATACTTCAATTAATACTTTATCACCTGCCTCGTGACCAAAGGTATCGTTGACTGGTTTAAACTTATCAAGATCAATCATCATTAAAACGAGATGGTGTTGTTTTTTTAAGCTGTCAAATAAAGCCTTATGCAGCTTTTTTTCACCAGAGCGTCGATTTAACAAGTGGGTTAGTGCGTCGTGGTCCGCTTCAAAACGAGTTTGAAACTCACGTTCAGCTCGCTCTGTGACATCGTGTAAAATCACTTCAACTAAATTACTTTGGCTATCCCGACCAATGGCTCTTTGATCTGTTAGTTTTGCAAACAAGCAGTGCAGCCACATTGATTTATCGCCAACGCGACATTCAATATCAAGGGTAATTTGTGAGCTAGTAGAATCAAGTCGAATGCTGTGTAACAACTCTTGCAGTTTCTCAACATCATTTAAAAGGGTAGGAAAGTGCAGTGAAGCTAAGCGTTGTTGCGCTGGCGCAGTAAAATAACGCTCAAAAGCAGGGTTGAAGGTTGTAATCATATTTTGCTCATCTAACAAGCAAATCCCCGCACTGGCTTGTTCAAAGATAAGCCTAAATTTACTTTCTAATTCCTGAGTTTTTTCGCGCAAAGCACGTTCATTACTGATAGTGAGATGTAACTCTTGCATCAATGAGTTAATGCCTACTGTCAATTTGCCAATTTCATCATGCTTTCCAGATCTCACTTTTAGCATCTGCATTGTCTCAGGCACGCTGGGATCTATCATGGCAAAACTGTCAGTGAGGTTTTGAATTGGTCGAGTTAGCCATCGATGCACGACAAGAGAAACAAAAAAAGCAATAATGATAGAATGACTGAGCATAATACCTATTTCTTTTTTAACTGATTTTTGCGCTTGATGCTGGATATAAACATCGTCTGGAAAAAGTGTCAGGGTACCGACCGAACTGTCGGGGATGAAAGGATGAAAAAGATTAATCACTATGCTGTCTTGTTGACCGTTAACAATGCCCTCCTCGATAAGCATTGCGGCTTCACCCTTGAGTATGGCGCCTTTCACTAGATCGTTGCTGACTAAACCATTTACTATCTCTTGACCAAGTTCAATATCCACAACATAGGCCGATATGGCGGCCCCTTTTGCGATGGTTTGTCCTAGCTGTTGGACCAGTAAGTAATTAGTGTTCTTTTTCTCTTGTAGCCCGGTGTAATAAGAAAAAACAGAGGAGATCATCGACACCAGCACGGCAACAAATGCAATGGACAGTGCAACTCGAACGTATAAATTTCGACTAATTTTCATTGAGCCGGTAAACCACTTTTACATCATCAGTCAGCTGATCTTCGGGTAAGTAAGCAATTGAATACTGCGAATTTTGGATTTTATTTAAGGCATCTTCAATTGATGTAGCCGCTTCCGGCGGTTTGGCTCTACCTGAAAAGAGGAGTCTGGCCCAATAAGCATTAATTTTTTGCTCATCGCGGTTAACCAATTGCAGATAAAAATCACTCTTGAGTGCAGTCGCGGCAGGCAAATCAACAGGTTGCGCTGTTTCTCCATCAGGAAAGGTTAAATAACGGCCCATAAAAATATCGATGACTTCTCGTTTAGACAAGGCTTCAATGGCATTATTTTTATTAACCACAACAACTAATTGCGGGCTTCTGGCTTCACTAAAGCTGATAAACAATAAACTGAATAGTAAGATGAGTATTTTCATAATTAAAATACCAAACTCGTGCTGAGGCTAAATACATTAACCCGATGCCCTATTTTTACATCTTCTGGTTTGCTTCTACTCCAAAGGCCGCCACCATAGGGCTGAATATTAAAATGGTCTATTTGTGCCTTTATCACAACAGTATCTGAAAAGTGCCATTTCGCCCCAATATTAATTGAATGCTGATGTACAACAGGTAGTTCAACGGCATCTTGCGCAATGACAGCTAATTGTTGAATAGGGAGGGTAATTTGCTCAGGTATACCAGGCGGAAATTGTGGCACTGGAATATTGGTCACATCATTACGGTTTTCTGATATCGATACACCAGAATATACAGTGACGTCGCCAAACCGATAACCCACGCTTACATAGGCATTGAGATTAGAGGGAGAAACCAACCACTGTGATTCAGAAATCCCCACTTCTGATTGAATTAACCAATTGTCGTAGTCGTAGGTAACACCAAAAGCCGCGTATGACACTGTCTTTCCTTCGGTGTCATAAGACTGAGCCAAACTTTGTGCTTGTGGCCACAAGCTTGTGGGAACCGCCCTGAAAGCAGCGATAAGCTGAGCCATTGAATCTAATTTATAGCCGCCAATGTCGGTTCTGGATGCTGAAAACCTTAAGGTCCAAGCTTCTAAAGAATAGGTTGCACTAAAGGTAATCAGGTTATCAAAATCAATATAAAATTTATCACCTGCTGAGGTGAGTTTGGTTGTTGTTTGCCCCGCTGCCAGTTTTAAGCGCAAAAAACCGTCGAAAACGCTTTGGGTGTATTCAACATCTAGTCCATCAAAATGACCGCCGGCGCTAGCAAAAGAATAAAACTCATGAGGTGGACGCGCCCATAAATACGCGTAACCGACATAGGGATATTCGGATAATAAGTACAGGTCACTGTTTAATCGACCTGCGCGTATTGCCCAATCTCTACTGGGGCGATAACGCAAGAAGGCTAACTCTAGAAAACCATCGAATTCTTCATTAGCGTGGTCTTGCAGTACCACTTGTGCCACAGCATCCCAGTTTCTATTTAGTGACAAATTAACTTGGCCGCCTAAAATAGATTCACGACTTAAAGAGAAACCAGCACGATTTTTATTTATATAATTTGAGCCAAATCCCATATCAGGATCGTCACTGTAGCTTGCTGCGAGTGTTGCGAATCCACTGAAGTCAGCTTTAATTTCATCTGCAGCTACGTGGTTTACCACACAATTTGCCAGCAAGATAAATGCATAAAATAAACGCAAAAGCATGTCGTACCTCAAAGCTTTTTGTCAGTTGATAAAATAAGAATGGCACATAAATCACGTTATGACAGCGTATGCCCACATTGCAAACCTTACAATTTTCAACATGAGAGAATTTGATATTTCTAATGTGTTTATAACCTGCAACTGTGACATCGCTGTGATACACACTATGTTACATCTTGTTAGTTCGAATCATACTATAAACTCTCTTTGTGTGAGCACAGTTAATTCAAAAAAACGCAAATAAAGGGATTAAAAATTATATTTTTCATGCATTTAACAGAGTCACTTAAGGGGACCTCAAAGAAGACCGTTGGGGATATCTTTTATTTTTAAGCCTGTCCAGTTGGTCTTCAGCACCAGAGCATCAACAATATCTTGTGCCTTCTTTATTCTGTTTACCTTCATTTTTAA
This sequence comes from Flavobacterium sp. W21_SRS_FM6, assembly GCF_052119645.1. Classification (NCBI taxonomy): domain Bacteria; kingdom Pseudomonadati; phylum Bacteroidota; class Flavobacteriia; order Flavobacteriales; family Flavobacteriaceae; genus Flavobacterium; species Flavobacterium sp. W21_SRS_FM6. The sequence continues at coordinate 529,233 of NZ_JBGQOM010000001.1, read as the reverse complement.
ATGACGGCCATAGTATTCACTATTGATCCCCGGATTTTGTTTAATATATTCAGCAAACAAGCCGTACCAAATAGCCGATTTAAAGTTGTCACCGCTATCGAGGTAATAGTAAACATAAAATTCATACACTTCAGGACTGAGGTCGTTCAAAAAATCGGTTCGGCTCAACATTAAATCAGCTATTTCTTTGGCTTTGTCCATACTGCGTGGCGCCACATCAGCCATCATCACGGTGTAAACGTCTGGATGTACTTTGTCAGCCATGTCAACGCCGTTTACCATTGATTCCCAATAATCCGGATTACCAGTTTTTTGATAAAGCCACAAATTGATTTCAGGCCTCACACCTTTTGTGTCTCTGACGATTTTATCTTGATATGAAGATATATTGGCCAAGGTGGTAAACCGAGAAATTTCATCGTCTTTTCGTTTTACATTTTGCGCAATAACCGAGTTTTCTAAACACCCCTTATATTTATCCAGTTCTTTCAGTGCAAGATAGGCACTGCCTACGTCTTGTTCATTTTTTTGAATAATGAGCGCACGGGTTGCGTTGGCTCTTTGAATGCTACACATAGCACCATCATGGGTAAGGTCACATATCTCTTCATTTTTCTTGTCACTGCATAACATCACCAAAGAGCCCGTAACAGGATTAACAGCGTTGTCAGAGCAAGATAGTAAAAATAAAACAAAAAATAAGAGTAGAGCTCTTGGCATAGTGATTCCATGTAGATTAGATAATTGTCTTAGTGTGGTAAATTCTTTCAAAATTGCACGCCTTCCATCGGTCGTTGCAGCTTTATGAGCGCGTGGCGAAGTGTAAACATTTCAAGCTAATCAAACAAATCAACCTATCCCTTATTTTATTTTACTTTTCTTATCGTTTGGTGAAATTTTGAGCTATAGATGACGGAGCCATTGAGAGCTTGAATACTGCCATGAACCGATGAGTTCAATCCTTTCAACTAGACATTTATGAATTCACTAACATAGACACAGCTTGCACTGGTGCTTTGCCCTCGAGTGCTTTAATCATTTCCGCGTTGATTGGTTTTTGTTTCGCGCTTTGTGACAGTTCACTCAAAGTAGAAAATGTATTCTCAACTCTCTGGTTGCTCGCGACATGTTAACGCCAAAAAGGAGTTTTGTAGCGCGAAAGTGTGAGTGATTATTGATGCTGTTTAAAAAACAAAACCCGCTTTGATAGCGGGTTTCAATATCCTAAGCCAGTTTCAAACTTTAAAATACGCGCACAAAAAAGGGGCCGAAGCCCTTTACTATTCAACCGTGACGGATTTGGCTAAATTTCTGGGTTGGTCGACGTCGGTACCCTTAATTATGGCCACGTAATAAGACAGTAACTGCAGTGGTATGGTGTAGATAATTGGGGCAATAGCAGCATCACAATGAGGAACATTAATAACACGCATGGTCTTATCGCTTTTAAAATTGGCCTGCTTATCAGCAAAAACATACATAATGCCACCACGAGCGCGGACTTCTTCTACGTTTGATTTGAGCTTTTCAAGTAGTTCGTTATTAGGTGCCACTACAATAACGGGCATTTCTTCATCGATTAAAGCCAAGGGGCCATGTTTTAATTCACCGGACGCGTAGGCTTCTGCATGAATATAAGAAATCTCTTTAAGCTTTAACGCACCTTCCATCGCAATGGGGTACTGATCGCCACGGCCTAAAAATAAACTATGCTGTTTATCGGCAAATTCTTCGGCTAACTCTTTAATGCCCTTAGTCAGTTCGAGGGTTTCTTCTAATTTAGCAGGCAGACTGTGTAAGGCTTTAACAATGTGTTGGTGATCTGCCTGACTCATTCCGTTATGTTGCCCTAGCGCGAGGGTTAACATTAATAAACCCGTTAATTGCGTAGTAAACGCTTTAGTCGACGCAACGCCGATTTCAGCACCTGCAAGGGTCATAAAGGCTAAATCAGATTCACGTACTAATGAAGAGCCGGGCACGTTGCATATGGTTAAGCTTGCGGCATAACCTTGCTCTTTGGCTAAGCGAAGTGCGGCTAAGGTATCAGCAGTTTCACCTGATTGAGAGATAGTTACAATCAGACTGTTAGGGTGAACAAAGGATTTTCGGTAGCGAAATTCTGAGGCTATTTCAACATTACATGACACATTAGCGTACTGCTCTAACCAATAACGAGCGGTCATGCCAGAATGATAGCTGGTACCACAAGCGATGATTTGTACGTGTTTTATGGTCGCTAACAGAGCATCTGCATCTTGGCCAAAAATATTAGGGCTAATGCCCGTTTCGTTTAAACGACCCAGTAAGGTGTTACGAACGACATTAGGTTGTTCATGGATTTCTTTTAACATGTAATGGCGATATCCGGCTTTGTCGCCCGCATCATGCTCAATATCAGATTCGTTAACCGCTCTTTCTACCTGCTCGCCTTGGTCGTTGTATACCGTGATCGAGGTACGAGTGATTTCGGCCACATCCCCCTCTTCCAAATACATAAAGCGACGCGTAACTGGAAGGAGTGCCATTTGGTCAGACGCAATAAAGTTTTCTCCGATGCCCAAGCCGATCACTAATGGACTGCCAGAACGGGCCACAATCATGCGCTGTGGATCATTTTTATCGATGATGACAGTGCCGTAGGCCCCATGAAACTTAGCGACAGCTCTTTGAACAGCAGTTAGTAAGTCTTTACACTGGTCTATTTCCCAATGGACTTGGTGAGCAATTGTTTCGGTATCAGTGTCAGAGGTAAAGCCGTAACCCTTGGCTGTCAATTCTTGACGCAATTGTTGGTAGTTTTCGATAATACCATTATGTACGACTGCAATACGTTCGCTTGAAAAATGAGGGTGGGCATTGGCCTCAGTTACGCCACCATGGGTGGCCCAGCGGGTATGCGCAATACCTGTCGAGCCTTTGACAGGATGTTGATGAAGGGCATCTGCCAATTCTTTTACTTTTCCGATACGTCGCGTACGAGTTAATTGGCCATCGGCATCTAACAACGCAACGCCTGCTGAGTCATATCCGCGATATTCTAAGCGCTTGAGGCCTTCTATGAGGATTTCAACGACATTTCTTTCTGCTATAGCTCCAACAATTCCACACATTCTATGACTCCGTTTTAAGAGGTTTGGCGCAAATCACCTTTACACCATGTTGTTCAATACGCTGTTTGGCCCCGGAACTGATTAAATCATCGGTAACCAGGATCGAGATGGATTGCCAAGGCAATTCCACATTCGGTATTTTTCGTTGTAATTTTTCTGACTCTGCCATGACAATCACTTGACCTGACACTTCTGCCATGACCTTACTAAGCTGCGTTAATTCGTTGAAGGTTGTTGTGCCATGTTCCAAATCTAAGCCCGCTGCTCCCAAAAAAGCTTGGTCAAAATTGTAAGAGCGTAGTACTAACTCGGCCATTTTGCCTTGAAAAGAATGGGACTGCGTATCCCAACTACCGCCAGTCATCAAAATCTTAGGTTCGTTTTCTTGTTCAAGTAAGTAATTACTTACTTGTAATGAATTAGTCATTACAACAAGGCCAAGTTTACCCCTTAATAAGGGGAGGAGGGCTGAGGTTGTGCTGCCACTATCAATAATTATGCGATTGTGATCGTTGATCAGTTCTGCAGCGGCGTAAGCTATTGCCATCTTACGGCTCGATAACTTTTCACTCGATAATTCAGAGGCGTCTTTTGGCAATAATACGGCACCACCAAACTTGCGTAACAGTAAGCCGTTGTTTTCCAATTCGGCTAGATCTTTGCGAATCGTGACTTCTGAGGTTGAAAATTGACGAGACAGTTCATCAACGAGCACTTCCCCCTTGGCATTTAAGCATTCTATGATGGCGCGACGACGTTGTTGAGTGTTGCGTTTTTGCAAGAGAGTAGACTCTGTACTGAGATTAGCCTGTAGTGTAATAGCTAAGTTACAAAATGCAATATTAACTTTCGAATTGAAAGTTATAATATTGCATTCGTAAGTATAATATTTTAAAAGCTTACTTTTTTACCGGCCGTTGCCAACCTTCGATATTGCGCTGCTTCGCTCGTGCTATGGCCAGTTCGGCATCGTCGACTGACTTAGTAATAACTGAACCCGCACCCACTGTGGCATTTTTACCAATTGATATAGGTGCCACGATTGAACTGTTTGAGCCAATAAAGGCGCCATCGCCAATTTCGGTTCGAAACTTATTTACGCCGTCATAATTGCAAGTGATGGTACCTGCACCAATATTTACTTTATCACCAACAGTAGTATCACCAAGATAAGTGAAGTGATTGGCCTTTGAACCTACCCCCAAAACTGTTTTTTTCAACTCGACAAAGTTGCCTACTTTGGCGTTTTCACGCATTTCAGTGCCAGGGCGTAAGCGAGCAAAGGGACCCACTTGGCAGTTTTCTGCCACTTGTGCCTGTTCAATAATCGAATTGGCTTCGATCACACAGCCATCGGCTATGGAGCAATCAATTAAAAGGCAATTGGGACCAATTTTGACATTTGAGCCAATGCTGACGGTTCCTTCGATGACCACATTAACGTCTATGACAATGTCTTGACCAACAACTAAGTCACCACGCAAGTCAAAGCGCTGCGGATCCAATAAAGTCACGCCTTTGCTCATTAAGTCGTTTGCTTGCTCAGTTTGAAAGGCTCGCTCAATTTTAGCTAACTGCATGCGGTTATTGATGCCTTCTACTTCTGTGGCTGAAGTAGGGTGCGACGCTCTAATGATCTTGCCTTCGTTGGCCGCCATTTCAATCACATCGGTCAGGTAAAATTCACCCTGAGCGTTCTGGTTATTCAACTGGCTTAACCAACGCTTCAAATCTTTGCCGTTCATGATCATCATGCCGGTATTAATTTCAGTGATTTTGCGTTGAGCTGGTGTCGCATCTTTGTGTTCAACAATCGCGCTGACGTTGTCGCCTTGGCGAATAATCCGGCCCATTCCGCTAGGGTCATCTAAATGCACAGTGAGTAAGGCTAGATCTGCCTGCTGCTTGGTACTGAATAATTCACTCAAGGTTGAGGCTTTTATCAATGGCGCATCACCCACTAAGATCAGCACATCTTCTTCGTCTGATAAAAAAGGAGCGGCTTGTTGGACGGCATGCCCAGTGCCCAATTGCTCTGCCTGCAAACACCAATTCAATTCGTTGTGCGCTAAGGCTTGTTGCAGTTGATCTGCTCCGTGCCCGTAGACTAAATTAATATTCGTGGCACCAACCTGTTTAACAGTATCGATAATGTGTTGGACCATAGGCTTGCCGCCAATGGGATGCAACACCTTGGGTAAGGTAGATTTCATTCTGGTCCCTTTTCCAGCAGCCAGAATGACCACAGAACATGTCATATATTTTCCTTATTAATGCTTATTTAAAACTCAGGTGACTATACCAAATTTAGATTATATGTTTATTAAGATTGTAGGATGCTGTCTATCTCCGTTCTCAGGCCATGGAGAGCGGCCAGAATTCTAGTTCGTCTGTTAGGTGAGCGATCATGCTATGATAATTGAGGTAAGCAGGTCACGAATATTTTGTAAATTCTAATTAAGGTGTCTGAGATAAAATACAGTGTGGCTGATTTTTGTTCAATCGCGCTTATGTTTGAACTAAAGCGCGATTAATTTTGTATAAACAGTGTGCAGAACTTGATTTTAACACTGAGCTACTGTGGAATACCGCCTAGCCAACGAGACCACTGGCGATAAAAAATAACTTTACATAAGCAAGGCAGCCTGTGAATATTTTTAGAACGTTACACCGTAGTATTTTGATGTTATTTGTCATCGTAGTTATCTCCATTGTGACGTTAGTCCATTTTAGTATTTCTAAAATTGTTGCTGAGCAAAGCAGAGCTCAACAACAGTCGCATTCTCCCGCAGTTCAATTGATCGTAGAAGAGCTGATGAAGCCGCTACATATCTCACAAACGTTGGTCAAGGCCCGAGAATTACTTGATTTAATGTCGGCTGAAAATATTAATGAAGCTCAGGTGTATGCGACGCTTGCGCGTATGCACACAGAGTTTGATCTTAACTTTTTCATTGCCAGTGAAAGTAGCCGAGTTCAGTATAATTCTGATGGCAGTAAAATTGATTTGCTTGAAGGAAAGGTCGATTGGTATTTCAGATATAAAGCGCAGCCAACAACCGCGATGGCTGATATTGGACAATGGCAAAATCCGCAATTTTATATCGACCTGAAGGTTTACGACGAAAATCATCGATTTTTAGGCGTATTTGGTGTGGGTAAAAGTTTAAAGGCATTCACTGAAATCTTTAACGAGTATAAAAAAACCTATGGTTATGATTTTATTTTTGTCGACCAAAACAAAGACATAACACTGACTTCAAATCCAGAATTGCTTGTTCAAGGTGCAACATTCAAAAGCCTAAACGACTTAAGTTGGTACGCTGATTTATCCGAAGAAAAACAACTTTCCCTAAATAATCAGTTGTTGCCCATTGATGGCGTTGAGTCACTGATTGCAGAAATTAAGATACAAGCCTTTGATTGGACGCTCTACTTGATAACGCCCTTAGAATCTCGTCAGATTGACATAAGCCGCGGATTTATTATTAGCATTGTGACCTTGTTGGCGTTTATTTTCGGTCTATTTTTACTGATTTATAATCTGTTGTATTACTTCAAAAAAGATATTCAGAAAATAAAGCAAATTGATATTTTAACTGAGCTACCCAACCGCAGTAATACAACGTTAAAATACGAAGAGTTTATGTATCAAAAACAATCGGTCAGCTTGGTGTTGGTTGATTTAGATAATTTTGCGCCGATCAATGAGACCCATGGGCGCAAGGCCGGCGATATTGTGTTGCGCCAAGTCACTAAGATGTTGCTGTCTGAAGTGCGCGATAAAGACGTGTTGGGCCGCTGGTCTGGCGGAGAATTTATAATTTTGATGCCTGATACAGGGCCTCATGAAGCCGCTGAAATATGTCAAAAATTGTGTAATAAACTAGCGGCAATGACGATTACTACCGGTACCACATCAATCCAGATTACTGGCAGCTTTGGTATTTCGTTTACTGCGATTGCCCGTACGATGTCAGAAGTGGTCTCCGCGGCTGACGATGCGCTTTTCTCGGCAAAACGCGATGGGCGTAATGTGGTAAGAATGCAGCTTATTGAATCATAAGCTGCGTTTATTCCGCTCTTATCCTGACAGTCACTGTACTGTTAAATTCAAGCTTTGGGTGCGCTTTCAATGTAGCGGAAACGGGTAAATAAGCCCGATGTGAGTGCTACGCCCAACAGTATTAAGCTCGCTCCAATCCACATACCTAGATTTAATCGTTCAGCTAGAAATATTATTCCCCACAGTACACCAAATACAGGCACTAAATACGCGACAGTAATGGCTTTTGCAGAGCCAATATTGGCAATAAGCCTAAAATATAAGATGTAGGCCAATGCGGTGCATAAGACGCCTAAGGCCACTACCTGCCACCAACTGTTGGAGCTAGGCATCTCATTAGGCCAAAAAAATAGACTCAGAGGGGCTAAGGTTATTGCCGCGACTACTTGGCTGCCGGTTGTAATGGCCAGGGCATTTACTCCTTGCAAATAGCGCTTTGCTACGCAGGCGGCAAGTCCGTACAAACTGGTTGCAGCCAATGCTGCCAAGATGGGTAGCCACGCTGTTGCAGTGCCACTGTGCTGCCTCGACAAACTAAGCACTACCACCCCAACAAAACCGATGACTAAACCAACTACTGCGATACGTAGTAAGCGGTCTTTTAACCAATAAAAAGCAATGAGTGCACCAAACATTGGTGCGGTTGCATTGAGTACCGAGGCATAGCCCGCCCCTAAATAGAGGGTACTGTAACTGAACAAACAAAAAGGGATGGCAGTATTGGTTAAACCTATAACGGAGATAATTCGCCAGTTTTTTACTACCGTGTTTAATTGTCGCTTGGCTAGTAACACGGGTAATAACACCAGCGCAGCAATACCGGTGCGCAAAGTGATCAACAAGACAGGGCCGAATTCTGCAGAGGTAGTACGCATAAATAAAAATGATGCGCCCCAAATTGCAGCTAAAAAGACGAGCTCAAAAGCAAATTTAACCGGCACGACAATGTCCTATTATGATTGAATTATTTTGTATTTTTGTTCGTGTGCCAACAAACTCGCTTTGATGGATGTGCCCCACGCATAGCCTGTTAAACTGCCATTTGCGCCGATAACTCGGTGGCAAGGGACAATAATCGACATTCTGTTTCGTCCATTTGCCGCCCCAACTGCTCGTACCGCTTTGGGGCGATGAATGCTGCTGGCAATTTCACCATAACTACAGGTTGCCCCGTAAGGAATACGGTTTAACTGCCGCCAGACTTCTTGTTGAAAGGGCGTGCCATCGGTGGCTAATGGTAAATCAAACGTATGTCTGTAGCCTAAAAAATATTCAGTTAACTGGCGGATTGTTTTTTCTAGTATTTCATTGTTATTAGTTGGATGTGAACGCTCACTTTTAAAACGTACGATACATAGATTTTCGTCAGTAGCAGCGATTTCTAGTTGCCCGAAAGGGCTGGGCATATATTGATAATTCAGAGTGCGGATGCTCATGCTAGTGTCCAAAGTTGAAGGGTTAAATAACTGCGCCAAGGGCGTGCTGCTTCAGCAGAAATTGAATATTTCTTGAGTTGATTTTTTATCACCAGATCGGTGTTTAACCATACATCTGGCATCGATAAGGCACGCAGTTGCACATACGCAATAGTCCATGGACCAATCCCTTTTAACTTAAGCCATTCGCCGACATCCGCGTTCGGATTGTACGAATACCAATTTGCAAAGTTACGTAGTGTGGCTCTGCGGCTGGCAGGGATTTTTAAAAAGGCCAGATCGCTTGCAGCAATGCGCTCTGAGCTTGGGAAATAAAGCGCATCATCACTGCTATCTCCCAAAGTATGGCTCAATAGAGTAAGCAATTTAATTGCTGCTTTCACGGATATCTGCTGACCTAAAATTGCACGACAACCGGCTTCAAAGGTATTCCATATGCCTGGAATGCGAATGCCTCGATTCACTTGTTCTGAACGTATCCCGCTAGCAAGCAAGCTTTTTTCGATATTGATGGCGTCAGCGTTAACATCGAGTTGCCGCTCTATATTGGCTATAATTTTCGGTAGTAGTGTGATGGTATTCAGTTTTATCTGGAGTTGAAACTGACGTTTGCTCTCATCATACGTTGCTTTAAACCACCCTTTTTCATTTTCAAAGGTAAAAAAACGTGCATAACTGTCGCTAGTCACAAGTTCAATTCTCTCAATGGCCCTTAATGCTAAAAAGTCCCTAACTTGACGCCAATCATAGGGCGGGCGAAAACTCATACTGAGCTGAATATTTTGCTCAATTCTAGGAGGCTTTTTTCGTAACTGACTTGGTGTTAAGTTGCATTGTTTTTTCATTTGAAGTTGTAAGCGTCTAGCGCTATTGAACCCACAGCTTTGCGCAATGTGTTCGACTGATAGATTACTGTGGTGCAGGAGTTTTTTGGCCAACAAGATTTGATCGTACAATTGATATTGCTTCGGACTTAATCCAATTTGGCTTTTGAATAAATGGCGAAAGTATCGCTCGCCAATACCAAGTTTTTCAGCAATATCACCTATAGTCAGTTCAAGATGAGAATGTAACAACTGACTTGCGCGCATCACTGTGGTACTTACTCCTTGCCATGCGTAAGACTTTGGCGCACTGTCAGGGCGGCAGCGTAAACAGGGGCGATAACCGTGTTGCATTGCTTGTTGCGCCAGTAAGAAGTATTCAACGTTTTTCTCGAGAGGTAAATTAGCAGGGCAGATAGAACGGCAAAATATGTGAGTTGTTTTTACCGCAATGAAAAATTGGCCGTCGAATCTTGGATCGCGACTTAAACGGGCTTGTTGATAGATGTTAAGGTTTGACATTGCGGGGCGCTAATTAAACAACATATGGCTATACTAGCGTTTTTATTCTTTGGAGTGCGACAAAAACGGAGTTTAATGGGCCAATTGCCGTGGCTCATAAATAAGAAAAGCATGGCCTAAACATGAGACTTTGCTATCAGCGGTTGATTGTGAACTCAGTCTAAGTGGATAATACAAGTCTGAAAGCGGTTCAATAAGGTAGCAACCTTGTCTCGGCAATGTTGTCCGATAATTTTTACGTATTAAGGGTGTGATGTTTATAAGGTTGCTGTATCTGAGTGTGCTTGTGGTCATTAGCACAAGTGTTGTTAGGGCCGCAGATAATATTGAGCTACCTGCTTGGCTTGAAGCCCACTCGCAGCAAATTCAACAACAAGCCATCGATAAAAACATACCAGGCTATGTTTTTGCGTATATCGAAAAAGGCCAAGTTGCTAAGGTCTTTGTCTATGGCAAAGAGAGTAAACATGGCGACGCTATCACCGCTGATACGGTGTTCCGTTTAGCATCAGTATCGAAAACTTTTACTGCGATGTTAATGGCTAAATATGTTGAACAACATCGCGTGCAATGGCAGCAGCCCATTGCTCAACTTGTGCCAAACTATGCTTTTTCAGCTGTGGGTGAAAACGTCTTACAACTGCAACATATTGTGGGTCAATCAAGCGGCTTTACACCTAATGCCTACGATAATCTAATTGAAGCAAATTACCCCCTTCCTAGGGTATTAAATATGCTTTCGGAGCTTAAGCCGCTGTGTGCACCCGGAAAATGTTATACCTATCAGAATACGTTGTTTGGTGTATTAGAAGAATATTTTAAACAACATCACAGCACCTTTGGCCAAGCCATTGACCAAACACTCTTTAAACCATTACAAATGCCCCATGCCAGTGTCGGTAAAAATAGCCTGCTAGCGTCAGAAAATTGGGCTAAGCCTCATGTCGCTATTGGCAAAAAAACATGGCGAGCGGTCAGTGTTAGAGATGATTATTACCAGTATTCACCTGCAGCAGGGGTAAATGCCAGTATGCGCGATATGGTGTTATGGGTAAGAGCGCTACTAGGAGAGTTTCCTCAGGTTATGAATCAACAGCTTATTGATACCGTAACTGAGCCTTTGACTGAAAGTAAAAAAGAAACCTATCGCAGAGAATGGCGGCAATATCTCAATGATGCCCATTATGGATTAGGGTGGCGTATTTATGATTTTAACGGTCATAAACTGAATTATCATGGTGGTTGGGTGCAAGGATATCGCGCAGATGTAGCGTTTACGCCGGATTATGATGTGGGATACGTGATGCTAATGAATGCAGAATCTAACTTAATTAATCAATTTAGTGCTGATTTTTGGGCCGCGTGTTTTGCAGCCTTAGAGTTGCAATCTAAACAAATCCAAGGGTCTTTAGCCGCGGCAAAATAGGCCCCTAGTTTCGAACACCTCATATGGCGCAGAAACTAGGGGTAGACGATTAGTCGGTGGTTTTAAGGTAGGTATAGCCTTTTAAGCAGGCTTCATAGAAGTCAGTCCATTTTACCCCTTCTCTAGGGTTTAGCTGCCCCTTAGATACATGGCTGTCAATCATACGCTTCACTGATTGCGCCATCGCACCTGGGTTGTATTGCATAATGGATAATACATCTTCTACCGACGAGCCTTTAACCACTTCTTCAATGTAAAAGTCTTCTGGGTCATCATCATAACTAAATATGTGCACTTCGTTTAAGCGCCCAAATAAGTTGTGCATATCGCCCATTACGTCTTGATAAGCACCGGTCAAAAATAAGCCAAGATAATAATCTTCGTCTTTTTTCAGCTCGTGCATTGGAATAACATCAGCGATTCCATTAGCACTGACAAATTGATCTAATTTACCATCACTGTCACACGTAATATCGACTAAAGAGCAGTTCACCGTGGGTTTTTCATTCATTCGAGTTAATGGAATAACCGGTAATACTTGGTCAATGGCCCACGTATCTGCTGCTGATTGAAACACCGAGAAGTTACACAAATATTGTGATGACAAATCGTAATCCAGCTCTTTCATTTCTTCAGGAATAAAGTCAAATTCCTTCAGACGCTGCTGCAGTACTACCATGGTTTGCCAATATAGCGTCTCAATTTTGCCTAGCTCTTCTAGCGAAATAACACGTAATTTAAACGCAGTAAGTGCTTGCTCTTTCCACTGTGACGCGTCGTTGAAGATCTCTTGTAAGTTGTTCTGGTTTTGAACTTCAGAAGTTAATTCACGCATATTGGTTAATAGCACATGATCATCTTCGAGCGGCGTCGTATCTATCTCCATGCCGTTGGCTTTGATTTCGCCAACGACTTGCGTGACCACACAACTATGGTGAGCGGTAATCGCACGGCCACTTTCACTCACCAAGGTAGGATGAGGTACTTTTTCGAGATCGCACACTTGCTTCATACCAAAGACAATATCAGCAACATACTCTTCCATACTGTAATTTCGAGAAGAATCGCTGGTTGACTTGCTGCCGTCATAATCGATGCCCAAACCACCACCTACATCGACGTAGTTTAATTTAAAGCCCATGTTATATAAGTCGGCATAAATCATTGCGCCTTCTGTAATGGCTTCTTTCACTGCGCGGATATCGGTAAGTTGACTGCCGATATGAAAATGCAAAAGCGTTAGGCAATCGGCCATATCGTTTTCTTGAAGGTAACGGGCAGCTCTGATAATTTCGCTAATCGTCAGGCCAAATTTAGCGCGATCGCCGCCTGAACCTTCCCATTTACCCCGGCCTTTCACTGTCATTTTTGAGCGAACGCCTATCATAGGCTTTATGCCGAGTTCTTTTGACGTTTTGACTAATAGCAGTAGTTCAGAGTATTTTTCGATAACGATAATAAATTTGCGGCCCAATTTATTGCCCAACAAGGCGAGTCGCATGAACTCTTTATCTTTGTAGCCGTTTAACACCGTTAATGATTCTTCATTGGTATTGTAGGCCATGACCGTTAATAGCTCTGCCTTTGAACCTGCTTCTAATCCATAATTAAAAGGCGCGCCTGCGTCAACGATTTCTTCAACCACTTCACGCATTTGGTTAACTTTAATGGGGTAAACACCCATGTATTTGCCTTGGTATTCAGCTTCTTTCACCGTTTTGATGAAAATTTCATTCAGCATCGCTACCTGAGAACGCAAAATATCGTGGAAGCGCACTACCACTGGAAACTGAATGCCCTCGTCTTTGATCTCATCTATAACGGCTTTGAAATCAATGCGAATATCTTTGTTTGAAGGGTCGGGTGTAATGTTTAGATTACCATTTTGACCGATTTCAAAATATCCTGCGCCCCACCGATTAACCCGGTAAAGGTTTTCAGAATCCTCGATTGTCCACTTCTTTTTATTAACCATTAATGTAGTTTAACCCTGAGTTGTCGCATACAAAGTGCGGAATTATAGAGAACAAAACATGACAACGCTATGACCATAAGGGCTTTATCTGTATTGATTCATTCTATTAACCATTAAATCAGTAATAGTGAAGCGGAACCTAGGAAGATAAAAAAGCCAATAACGTCGGTAACTGTAGTGAGTATTACGGAGCCTGCTAGGGCGGGATCAACGCCGATTTTGTCTAAAAATACCGGAATAGCGATACCCGCAAAAGCAGCCACTATCATGTTGATCACTAACGATACGGCTATAATGGCTGATAACCACGGGTTTTCGAACCAAAACGAGGTAATCACGCACACCACGGTTGCCCAAAGTAGTCCGTTGAAAAACGCAACCAGTACTTCTTTATTGCCAAGTGCCCGTAAATTTGAACTCGCCAGTTGTCCGGTGGCTAAGCCTCGTATAGTCAGGGTCAAGGTTTGACTACCTGTTATGCCACCCATGCTTGCCACAATTGGCATCAGTACTGCTAATGCGACCACTTGCGCTACAACCGCATCAAATACCCCGATAACAATTGAGGCGGCAAAGGCAGTAACGAGGTTAATGCCTAACCAAACTGCGCGGCGTCGTGAGCTGGTAAATACCGGGGCAAATAAGTCCTCATCACTGACCTTACCCATATGGGACACTTGTGCTTCGTAGTATTCTTGAAACACATCGATGGCATCTTTTAGGGTAAAGCGGCCTATCAGCCTGCCGTCTTTACTCAGCACCGGTAACATCGATACACCGCTACTTTTCACTGCGTCAGCAGCGTCATACAAATCAAGGTCGGCAGATAAAATACGGTCTGAAAACTCGGCCAATTGCATGACGCTCACATCTTGCGAACTTTTAAATAAGTTATTTAAGTCTATTTGTCCTAGGTAATGATTGGCTTCATCAACTACCAGTATGCTGTCGGTATAAGGGGGCAATAAGGTTTCTTTTATTTCGGCCAGTAACTCGCTGACATTGACACGCTTGTTGACGGTATACACATCATGGTTAATATAACGTCCGAGCTGAGAATCGTCATAATTGAGTGCCGCTTGAACACGTCCTGACTCCTCTGAATTGAGCTTTTTAATTAAGCCTTTAGCAATACGATTTGGCAAGACATCTAATATTTCGACTAAGTGTTCTGCGCTACTGCTACTGACCACGTCTTCTAATTGTTGAGGGCTGAGTAGGGATATTAATTGCTCACGGGAGTCATCCCGCATTGCCGCTAAAATGGGCGCCTTTTTATCTTCTGTTAGGGTTTGCCAGAGATCAAAGCGCAGTACTTTAGGCAATCCTTCAAAGATAAACGCCCAGTCTTCTGGGGTAAATTCACGGGCGATAATGGGCACCGCAATCTCTTCATTCTTAAGTGCATCTAAAGTCCACAAAAAGGCACTTTCGCGTTGCTCTTGATTTACCATCTGAAAGGCTCCATTGCCGCATCTATATTTTCAATCTTACGGTATTTCTCAATCATTAAACTATATAATGGGGTTTATTTTGAATATTTATCGAATACGTAAAGTGTTCGGCGGAGAAATTTTATGCGTATCGCCATTTTGTCTCGTAATGCCAAGCTCTACTCAACTCAGCGCCTCAAGGAGGCAGGTGAGAAGCGTGGCCATATAGTTGACATCATTGATACAATGCATTGCTACATGGATATTACCAGTAGCCGTCCATCAGTTCGTTATAAAGGTGAACCTTTACCAAAATATGACGCGGTCATCCCCAGAATAGGTTCATCAGTGACCTTTTATGGTACGTCAGTCGTCAGGCAATTTGAGATGATGGGAACATTTTCAATCAATGAATCTGTCGCTATTAGCCGCTCTAGAGATAAATTACGTTCTTTGCAATTACTTTCTCGTAAAGGCATTGGCTTGCCCAGAACAGGCTTTGCAAACCATCCGGATAGAATCGACGATTTAATCAAAAACGTGGGTGGTGCGCCGGTGGTCATTAAGTTACTAGAAGGTACCCAAGGCATCGGTGTGGTGTTGGCTGAAACACAAAAAACCGCAGAAGCCATTATCGAAGCTTTCATGGGCTTAAATGCCAATATATTGGTGCAAGAATACATTAAGGAAGCGGGCGGGGCAGATATTCGGTGTTTTGTGGTGGGCGGCAAAGTGGTTGCAGCAATGAAACGTCAAGCCAACGAAGGCGAATTTCGTTCTAATTTGCACCGCGGCGGCACCGCCAGTGTCGTACGTTTATCACCCGCTGAACGCAAAACTGCGGTCGATGCAGCTAAAACCATGGGTTTAAATATGAGCGGTGTCGATATATTGCGCTCAAATAATGGCCCTGTGGTGATGGAAGTGAATTCTTCACCCGGCTTAGAAGGAATAGAAAAAGCCACCGGTAAAGATGTTGCGGATATGATTATTGAATTTATTGAAAATAATGCTCAACCTCATAAAAATAAAACTGTGGGTAAGGGGTAATTTTGACAGTAAACAAATTAATCATCGCAGGCGTTGAGATTCTACCTGGTGAGTCTAAGCAGATTCAGTTGCCCACACCACGTTTGTTCACCGATAACAAAATTCCGATTCCTGTGCATGTGCACAGGGGAAAGCGACCTGGTCCTACTTTATTTGTCAGCGCTGCAATTCACGGTGACGAGTTAAATGGTATCGAAATTGTCGCTCGATTATTGAAAAGTAAGGCCATACAGCGCTTGCGAGGTACGCTCATTGCTGTGCCCATGGTTAATGTTTACGGTGTTTTAAACCAAAGTCGCTATTTGCCTGACCGGCGCGATCTCAATCGCTCTTTCCCCGGATCGGCAAAGGGCTCGTTGGCAGGCCGGATAGCTCATTTATTTTTAACTGAAATTGTATCCAAATGCGATTACGGAATAGATCTTCATACTGGCGCCATTCATCGCAGCAATCTACCGCAAATTCGAGGGGACTTTGCTGACGAAACAACACTAGCCATGGCCAAGTCATTTGGTTTACCTGTATTACTGAATACTGATATTCGCGAAGGCTCACTGCGCCAATGCGCTGCAGATATGGGCGTCAACGTGATTTTATACGAAGCCGGTGAAGCCCTACGGTACGACGAAATGTCGATTCGAGCCGGTTTGAAGGGGGTTATCAATGTGATGCGTGAAGTGGGTATGTTAAACAAACGAAAATCCAGTAAAGAACACAGTATTCAACCTTTTATTGCCCGTCAAAGTGGCTGGGTGAGGGCTTCTGAAAGTGGCTTTGTAAACCACGTCGCACAATTAGGTGATCACGTGCAAAAAGGTGATGTATTGGCCCTAATATCAGACCCTTATGGCAATGAATTGGCCAAAATATTAGCACCAGCTCAGGGGGTAATTGTAGGTAAACAAAATATTCCACTAACCCAAACCGGCGAGGCAATGTACCACGTGGCATATTTTAAGCAGCCTGACTCAGTCGCTGTTGGCCTTGAGTTGTTACAAGATAATCTGGACTTAGCGGAACAGACAATAGTATTGTAAAAATCAAAGAGGGAAATAATGAACGTACTCGGAAATAAACACGTAGTCGGCTCGTTAGAGTTATGTGACTTACCCGAACTGAGTATCAATGATCTAAATGTGAGAGTTGATACCGGCGCAACCACCTCGTCTTTGCATGTTGATAATATTGATGAATTTGAGCGGGATGGTGAATCTTGGGTGAGTTTTGATATTCATCCAGATATTCATCAAGTCAGTAAAATTGTACGCAGAGAAGTCAAGGTTGCCGATGTCAGAAAAGTAAAAAGCTCAACTGCAACACGAGAAAAACGCTTCGTTATTACCACCACGATAGTCATGGCTAAGATGAAATGGCCCATTCAACTTACCCTAACAGACCGGTCAGAAATGAGTTATCTGATGTTATTAGGCAGAGAGGCCATGCAAGGACGCTTAGTTGTGGATCCCGAATTCGAATACTTACTTACCAAAAATAAAATAAATTCATAATCGTTTCTGAGGAAAAATTTTAATGCAAAAAGAGAATGAACAAACTTCCGCCAAGGAAGAGCCGCAACATAGTTTTGAGCTCAGATATTTAGAAATCAGTGATTATCCTGACGTCAAAGAGCTGATGGATACGGTTTATAAAAAAGTGGGTGGTGCTTGGCCCCTTAAAAAATATCAAGCGATGTTAAACATGTTCCCTACCGGGCAAATCTGTATTCAAGATAAAGGAAAAGTCATTGCTTGCGCTTTTTCTGTCATTGTTGATTATGATAAGTTTGGCGACAAGCATACCTATGATGAGATTACCGGTGATGCTTATTTGACCACCCATGATCCCAAAGGCGATGTGTTGTACGGTGTAGACGTATTTGTATCACCTGAGTACAGAGGATTACGAGTGGGTCGTCGTTTGTATGAAGGCAGAAGAGAGTTGTGTAAAAACCTCAACCTTAAATCAATCATGGCTGGTGGTCGTATCCCTAATTATCGCCAACATGCCAAAGACATGACGCCTTATGAATATATTGAAGCGGTAAAATCAAAAGACTTATTTGATCCTATTTTGACTTTTCAGCTGTCCAACGGATTTGAAGTTAAACAGATATTAAAAGCATATTTGCCCGAAGATAAAGACTCGATGGGTTATGCGACCTTGTTACAGTGGCACAATATTTATTATGACCCAGAAGAGCAAAAGCTGTTTGGTGGTCACAGAAATACAGCGCGTATCGGTTGTGTACAATGGCAGATGCGTTACTTCGAAGATGTACCCGCGTTATTGCAGCAGGCTGAATATTTTGTAGACGCCTTGTCTGATTACAAATGTGACGTTGCACTCTTCCCAGAGTTTTTTAATGCCCCATTAATGGGTATAAAACCGGCAGAGTCTTCGATTGACGCGATCTGGAATTTAGCAGCCTACACAGATGAAATTTTGACTGAAATGTCACGTCTAGCGGTGTCATACAATATCAATATTATTGCCGGTTCAATGCCAGTGATTGAAGACGATGAGTTATTCAATATCAGTTATTTATGTCATCGCAGTGGCGAAATTGAGAGCCAATACAAGTTGCACCCAACGCCGCACGAAAAACGTGATTGGATTATGCGCGGCGGAAACAAGCTGCAAGCTTTCGATACGGACTTTGGCAAAATTGGTATTTTGATTTGTTATGATGTTGAATTTCCTGAGTTAGGTAGATTGTTATCCGAGCAAGATATAAAAGTGTTATTTGTTCCGTTTTGGACAGATACCAAAAACGGCTATTTACGAGTTCGTCGCTGTGCGCAAGCTCGGGCAATCGAGAACGAATGTTACGTCGCGATTGCGGGTAGTGTGGGTAATCTACCGAAGGTTGATAACGTTGATATTCAGTACGGACAGTCGGCTGTTTTCTCTCCCTCTGATTTTGCATTTCCTCATGATGCGATTGTTTCAGAGACAACGCCTAACACAGAGATGACGCTTATCGTCGACCTTGATTTTGATAAATTAACTCAACTTGAAAACGAGGGTTCGGTTCGAAATTATTTAGACAGACGTCGGGATTTATACCGCGTTGAATGGATTGGGGATTAGTAGTAAGTAAATACTTGCTTACCTTTAATTTCAATAAAATAACCCACTATGCAGTGGGTTATTTTTTATTTGATATTTAAGCAGAATAAATACCCAAAAAGGTAAGCCGGAAAACGCCTCATTATTTCGGGTGATATTGAAAAACTTCTTCGATCGATTGACCAAATATTTCGGCAATTTTAAACGCTAATTCTAATGTTGGTGAATACTTACTTTTTTCGATAGCCATGATAGTTTGACGAGTAACCCCCACCAGTTCTGCCAATTCCTGTTGTGTCATTTCATTGGCAAAAAAACGCAGTTCTCGGATCTTGTTACTAATGGGTAAGTCGACTGCCATGTTAGCGACCTCGACGATAATAAAATATCAAACTGATAAAACGTGCAACTTCAGCCAAGATAAAACTGAGTAATAAGATGTGCGCTGTTAACATCGGAATTTGAATCGAATTTAGCTCAGCAGTAAAACTGGGATTGTATTCAACGATGACAATTCGACCTAAGGTAACAAATACCCATATCACCAAAACGACATAACTAATACGATGGCTTTTATCGTTAAAAATTTTATCTCGTTCGTCGTTGCCTAAGTTTGCTTCGCGGTGATGAGACACGGCCAACAAAGATTGAAAAATAATTTCTAGCATAACAATGATAGTGATGATTTTAATCGCAAGAGATAGAGCGTTGTCCAACGCTACTTCTACAGGCAAGCCAACCAAACCAAGAATGCCATAAAAGTAATAGCCAAATACCCCTATCGTACTGATGAGCGAGACCCAAGCGCTTTTTTCTTTTAACGACATATCCATGACTTCATCTTTTTATCAATGATACTATTGAAGGTAATGTAACATGGACTTGATGTTAAATAAAGCTAACATTAAGTATGGTCAATTTGTCATTTAGTTTGCTTTATTACTCACCAATGTCTTCATTCCACAGCTCAGGTTTATCACTAATAAATTGTTTCATCAGCTCGATACACTCAGCGCTATTTTCAACTTGAACCTTAATTCCTCTTGATTGCAATAAGGCTTCTTCACCTAAAAACGTGATGTTTTCACCCACAACCACATGAGGAATGCCATACAACATAATCGCCCCAGAACACATTGAGCAAGGCGATAAAGTGGTATAAATGATGGATTCTTTATAGACTGAAGCAGCTTGGCGGCCCGCATTTTCTAGGGCGTCCATTTCGCCGTGAAGTGTAGGGCTACCGGACTGAACTCTGCGATTATGGCCTCTGCCAATAATGCGCCCTTTATGCACGAGCACTGAACCAATAGGAATGCCACCTTCTGCTAAGCCAAGTTTGGCTTCATCAATAGCCGCTTGCATAAACTTATCCATTACTTTTCTCCTGGGGTATTGCTTAGTATTATTGCTCTTATTTGCGGCTTCACATTAGCAGCGTTGATGAATTAGGGAAATACTTCAAACCTAACTTTTTCAAGTTGGATGAGGGTAGATTCGATATCTGGTTTACTTAAAAAAGCATCGATGATTGGCATTGTTTTTTCAGCAAATTCGCTTTTGGCATCCCTATCAAAAAATTGTGAAATACCGGAAGAGTTAGCAATAACATCATAGGCTTTTTGGACAAGTTCGGAGTTGTTCACCTGAGCAAATTTATTGGGCGAGATGATGCCCAGTGTCTGGTTAAAGCGCTGCTGATTTTCACTTTTAGACGCAAATTTTAAAAACGTTTCTGCGAGCTGTTTTTTGTCGCTTATGCTCGGGATAAGTAATACATCCAAAGGCACTTCTTCAAAATACTCATCTTGTTTTCCGTCAAATAAAGGAAATTTGAAAAAACCTATTTCGGTTGATTTAGCTTGGGGAAAATCTTGAATAGCGTAGTTGCCGAACATCACCATGCCCGTCATACCACGGAATAACGGAGCGATACCCTGTTTCCAGTCATATTGTTGATGATCACTAATAAAGTATCCGGCCTCTATTAATGTCTTTAATTTAGTAAAAACATCTCTGACTTTTGGCTCTAAAAAGGACGATTCACCCCTTAAGAGTTGCTGATGATAATAGAGGCCGTTAATTCGTAAATTGAGGTAGTCAAACCATGCGGTAGCTGGCCAATTGCTTTTGGAACCAATAAAGATAGGCGGCACATTATTCTTTTTTAATGCCGCGCATACCTCTAAAAACTCCGTCCAGGTGTTAGGAGCTTCTATGCCTAATTTGGTAAATAAAGCCGTATTGTAATAAAAACCAATCTGATAATAAGACATGGGTAAGGCATAAATTTCAGCTTGTAATGAAACTGACCTGACAACGGATTGATCAAATACTTCTAATAACGCGTTCTGATGATAGAGTTCGGTTATCGCAGTAACCTCTCCCTGTTTAATGTATTCAAAAAGCCGTTCTCCAGCATGCCAATAAAGCACATCAAAATGTTTATTAGCCAAAAAAGTAGGGAATTTCTCTTTATATACTTCACTGGTAAAAGCCGTAACAGATACGTTGATGTCAGGGTAGGCCGCTTCAAAATCTGATATTAAAGCGTAATTTGCCATGCGTTGTGCGCTGTTAGAAATAGACAACGCAATCCTCAATTCTTTAGGAAATACGTCAGCACAAAAGATGAACAAGAATAAAACCATGGAGTAACGAATAACAAATTACCTCTATTGAATTCGCACAGATACATTATCTATTGCTTGCTACACTGTCAAAATTTATTAACAAAACAAGATCAATTTTTTGCTATGTGCTTCATGGCGACATTGCATCTTTGGTAAGCTTTACCGTATTTCTCCATTATTTGAGTGTCATGAACAAAACCATTTTTTTCGTATAAATGAATAGCCGCCTCACATTTGCTGTTTGTTAATAAAAACAGCTGATTAAATGCGATAGCTTTAGCCTGATGCAGGATATGTTGTAATAATAATTCACCAACCTTTGCACCTCGAGCTTTTTCTAATACACCCATCTTGGTTAACTCAAACACCCCCTCGGCTTTTTTGTATAGCGCGCCGGTTCCGACTACGCCTAAAGCTGGGTGCTCGGCAAACCATATGAAGCCTCCTGGCTCAATAACATACTGTTGTGGGTGGTTGAGCACCTCTTTATCGATATCCTCCATGACAAACATCTTTTCAATCCATTGCTGATTGATTTGTTGAAAGTAAGGGGCAAGCTCTGGGGTGAAAGGGTGGAAAATTAAAGGTTCAGAGATTGGCATCGTAAGCCTCAATAGTTCGTTGTTTCAGTGTCTTTTTTTTCATCGCGTTTTCGCATTTTTGCAGTGCCAAATATAAATCACTACCCTCTTCTTGGCTTATTTCTTTGGCTGCTGTCTGTACTGCCTGCCAAATAGGTAGCATCGTCTGTACTGTTGTCATGCCAAGTTCACTGAGCGAAATAATTCTACGTCTAGCGTCTTTATGACAGATCTCGATGTTGATTAAATCCCGTTGCGATAGTTGTTGGCAGAATTGAGTAATAGCGGGTTGTGAAATTCCCAGAGCGCTTGCCGCCTCAACGACGCTGATTGGTTGCTGCTTATGCAATAAAGCAAGCATAGTAAACCATCTAGGTTGCACGTCTAAACCAAAATGCTCATATATTTCAGCTGCTTCACTTATAAAGCGCTCGCTTAATCGCTTGAGTCGACTTCCTAGTGCTAACTCATTTAATTCATCAAAGAAATCCATGTTTGTGCTCACATTAAGTAGATAAGTATTTATATAATCACTTATGTTATTTTGCAAATGCAATTTTATAAAGTAATAAGATCTTAATTTAACCAAAGCTTTAAAAGCTTGATAAAGTAAGTTATCAAACGACAGTCTGTTTAATATCGAGGGCATTATGAAAATTTTAGTGGATACTCACGCCCACACAGTGGCTAGCACTCATGCTTATAGTACCGTAGCTGAATATTTTCAGCAGGCAAAATTGAAAGGCTTGGAAATGTTTTCAATTACCGATCATGGTCCACAAATGCCTGACTCTCCGCATCCATGGCACTTTGGTAATCGCCATGTCTTACCAAGAATGGTTGATGATGTGGTGATGTTACGAGGAATTGAAGCGAATATTATGCCCGAAAAAGGCGGTTTAGATATTCCTACCGGACTTCATCCTTATCTAGATTTTGCCATTGCAAGTTTTCACGAGCCAGTTTTTGCGCCATTAAATAAAAAAGCGCATACCGCGGCAGTAATAACAACTTTTGAAACGGGTCAATGCCAAATATTAGGACACCCAGGAAACCCCAACTTTCCGATAGACTATTCTGAAGTGATACGAGCCGCAAAAGACAATAATGTCCTCATTGAAATTAATAACAGCTCATTTTGTTACTCTCGCCAGGGGAGTGAACCTAATTGTTCAAAAATTTTGGAGCTGGTGGATCAGCTTGACTGGAAAGTCGTTTTTGCCAGCGATGCCCATGTTGCCTTTGATGTGGGTAACTGCGACCGTTCAGTCGCTACAGCGGTAAAAATTGGCTTTCCGTATGAACGAATTACCAATCGGAATGCCCGTAGCTTTTTAGCGTTTTTAGCTGAACATAATAAAGCTGTCACCATGGAGCTGAGTAATTGGGTAAATAGCTAACAGTGTTGTTTATTGACGACAGAATATGGCTTGCTCATACGATACCTTTTATATTTTTAAACTAATTATCAATTAAAACAGTTGATTACATAAATGGCACGACTATAGCTAACGACTAAAAATACCCAAGAAAGGTTTTTAGAGAATAAGTGAGAGGCCATCGTTATGTTGTTTATTTTATGTGGAATGATTGCAGTTACCTTTTTGGCCGTGTTTAAACGGACACATTTTACAAAAAGTCTATTAAGTGCAGCCGTTACCTCCATGTGTTATCTCAGTGTAGCGATTTTTATTGTGGTAACGTTTATTCATGCGTTAAAAAAGTCATTAAAATAGGGCACCACATGTGCACGCTTGTCTGCTATTTGCGTCACTAAAAATTCGGTAAGTTATCCTATTTAGGCAGCATTATTTTGTAACAGGTCCGCGGTATCTTGCATTACTTATAAAATTAAATACCTGTGTATAGGTGTGGTTATATTTTAATCAATTAATTTGGATTCTAATGCGCGAGTTGAAATTCACCCCATATCTCGTAGGTACCCCATGTTGAAAATAATGAAAGTGTCGATGTTAATGAGTGTTGTCTCTTTGGCTTTTAGTCATGCGGTATATGCTGACATTAACGCCGATCTACAAAATATCTGCACTATTGTTAAAGCAGATGACAAAGACGAATTACGCAAAAAAATGAAGAAAGTAGAAAGTGATCATAAATTAAAGTTACAAGATTATTACTCGGGTATTTCATGTAGCGGCGAAAGCTTAATTCGTACAGCTTTACTGAACAATGCGGTGGAGTCAGGCACGTTGATGATCAAAAAAATGCCAAAAAATCAGCTGTCCTCACCTGAATCTGACGGTAAAACGCTCAGTGACTGGGTTGCTGAGAAAGGTCTGACTGGCTCACCCATTGCATTAGAATTGAACGCTCGTATCTAGAAATAACCTGTGTTTTAAGTATTTTGCTAAGGCCTCTTATAGAGGCCTTTTTTATATGACTCTATTAAGCTCGACTGCCGAGATATCGATGTTTTAAAATGCTTGACCTTCGAGCATACTCTAAGGTTTATGATGGTCTTCACAAAAACTCTATCAGTGTAATTAGTAATGAAAATTAGTGAGCTTGCTAAAAAAGTCGGGATAAGTGCCCATACCTTACGATATTACGAAAAGGCAGGTTTATTGAGCCCTTCTCAACGAAATCAAAATAATTACCGTGAATACACGCAAGAAGATGTTGCTACAACTAAGTTTATTTTAGCCTGTAAAGAAAGTGGTTTTAGTTTGGCTGAAACCAGCGCCCTCTTAGCGATTAAAGATAACAAAGATCAGCATGCTTGTGCTGAAGCAAAGTTAATTACGCGCAATAAAATAGAAGAAATCTCTCAACAAATAAGCCAATTAAAAAACATGCAAACGACCTTAATTGACCTCGAGAAATATTGTTGCGGAGGCCCTGAAAGTGCTGAATTTTGTACGATTATTTCTACGTTAGAAGGAGATAGTTAAGATGTTTGTCGAAAATTTTGTTCAGCTTTTTATTGAGTCAGCGCCTTATCTATTGTTGGGTATGCTAATTGCGGGAATAATTCACCAGTGTGTACCTCCTCGTCTGATTGAAAAGGTGCTGGGTGAAAAAGGCTCCGTGTTTAACGCTGCTATTATTGGCGCACCGTTACCACTTTGTTCTTGTTCAGTCATCCCGGTTGCTATGGGCATACGTCGTAGTGGGGCAGGCAAGGCCAGCACTGCCAGTTTTTTAGTCGCGACCCCAGAAACAGGTGTTGATTCAATCGGCATTACTTATGCGTTGATGGGACCGGTAATGGCTATTGCTAGACCTATTGCCGCTATATGTTCAGCTATTGTTGCTGGCATGATGATCCAATGGTTTGGTGTCTCAGACACTCGGCCAGTTAAAAAGGTAGAGCCTCAAAAAAGTAGTTCATGTTGCAGTAATAAGCCGCCCGCAAAACCGACTAAATGGGAGCAGCTGAAGTCGGTATTTACCTTTGGTTTTGGTCAATTATTGCGTGACTTTATGGTGTGGTTACTAATTGGATTATTTTTTGCTGCCGCAGTGACGACATTTGTACCCGCTGGTTTTTTAGCACAATATGGTCAAGGCGTTTTAGCAATGTTAGTGGTGGTGTTGATTTCAATCCCTATGTACGTTTGTGCAACTGCTTCCACTCCTATCGCTGTAGGGCTTTTATTATCGGGGATTACGCCGGGTGCCGCGCTTGTTTTCATGTTAACTGGACCTGCAACGAATATCGCCACTTTGATGGTAATTCGAAAAGAGTTAGGTAATCGAGAGCTGGTCTTATATTTAGCCAGTATCGTGTTGAGTGCCTTAGCCGCTGGCCTCATATTAGATTACCTGTTTGAGCTGTTTTCATGGCAGTTACAATTGAATATGGGCGAACACAGTGAAATGGTCAGTACTTTATATCAGTTTAGTGCCCTTGTCTTAGCCGGCCTTATTTCATACCAGCTATACAAACGTTGGATGCCATCACAAAAAGCCTGTTGCGAACATTAAATGGAGTGGTTTGTGCTCACTGAAACTCTCTCAGCCAGCTAATTTGTTTGGCTTTGAGTGCATTTCAACGGCTAGCAAGGCCGGGAATGCAAAGTGTATAAGCGACGGGCAGGCTGACATATCACGTTAATAAATAGCGCAATTAAGTTATCTTTTGTTAGTCTAAAAAGCTCAAAAGGAGAGGCTGGTATGATCGATACGTTATTTTCTATGCAGGATAAAGTTTGTCTGGTTACAGGCGGTTCACGAGGTTTAGGAGCCTATATTGCTCAAGGTTTTTTGCAAGCCGGTGCAAAACGGGTTTACATTACCGCTCGAAAAGCCGAAGCCTGTATGACTGCTGCACAAGAGTTAAGCCAGTTTGGTGAGTGTATTGCATTGCCTGGTGATATTGGCACTGCTGAGGGCTTAACGCAGCTAGTCGAACAACTTCAGCAACGTGAAACTCACCTCGATGTATTGGTGAATAACGCGGGCACTGCGTGGGGAGCACCATTTGGACAGTTCCCAGAGAAGGGATGGGATAAGGTCATGGACTTGAACGTGAAAAGTCCTTTCTTTTTAACCCAAGCCTTAAGCCCTTTATTAGCAAAAAATGCGTCGACAAACGATACCTCATCAGTCATTAATATTGGCTCAATAGCGGGTATTGTTGGCAATGGCCTAGATAATTTTAGTTATGCTATTTCTAAAACCGCTATTCATCAAGCAACACGCATACTAGCGAATGAACTGGCAGCAGCTCATATTCGGGTTAACGCCATTGCTCCCGGACGTTTTTATTCTAAAATGACCGAGTTTTTGAGTGAAGATAAGGCTGCGTTTGAGGAGGAATTGCAAACGATTCCTATGCGCCGTTGGGGTAAAGCGAGTGATATAGCGGGGGTTGCAATCATGCTTGCCAGTCAGGCGGGGGGATTTATCACTGGCCAAATAATTCCGGTAGATGGCGGTACTACCTTGGTTAACTAAGAGCTGACTCACTTCATTGAACCATGTTTTTGTTCAAGTATTGCGCATGTTAGGCACTTGGTTTAAGTAAAATTGAGTGGGCTAACTAGTCTGCTCTGTTTTTGCTATTGCTTCTTTCAAATCTCGACTACATTACTTCTACTACGCTTTATTAGCCTGTCGTTAATAAAGCATAAATAGAGCCCGAAGTAAGAGGTTGCCCCTGTGTTGCATGTGTTTGCTTTGTCGATAATTTTGCTTGGTACTATTTTGTTATTGTTCAGCCTTGGTCCGGTTAACCATATTTATAAGACAGATAATAACGCAGGGTGGCGTGTGCTGCGGGCTTTAGTCCTGTTTTTTATTGCGGGTTATCTTGGCGTTTCTTATTACTTTTTTCTGCAGTCGAGCCTTAATGCTGCCGATGTAATGGTTTCTACCATTATGTTTGCTGGAGCCTGTTTCGTTGCTTTAGTGGTTCGCTTTAGTTTATCCAGCTTAAATAAACTTGAACAATCTGCTGCCGCTGAGCGTAGTAATGCCTTACACGATAGCTTGACGGGTTTGCCCAATCGAAAGTTTTTGATGGATTGCTTACAGGAGCACATCGATGCACGACGGTACTTTAGTCTTTTAATTCTGGACCTTAATCGATTTAAACAAATAAATGATGCATTAGGTCATTATGTTGGCGATTTATTATTGATTCGAGTTGGACAAAAACTTAAGCAAGCGCTTCCCTCTGATATACAGCTCTTTCGTCTTGGTGGCGATGAATTTGCCATTGTTTCAACGAAAGATGAAAGTGCGCATACCCGCCACATTGTTGATATTATTCATCATAGCTTAGAAACAACCTTTGAAATTGAAGATTACGAATTAAGTGTCAGTGCCAGTATTGGGGTAACCCATTTCCCTGAGAATGGTCAATCTATCGGCGTGTTGTTGCAGCAAGGCGATCTTGCGATGTATGCCAGTAAAAAACACTCAAATTTATATACTGAATACGATGAAAGTTTGGAAAGTGGGGCCGCAGAGAAAGTCCATATCGCCGCTCAATTAAAAGAGGCAATCTCCTTAGAAAAATTTGAATTGTGGTATCAACCTATCATTGACCTTTCAACGAATAGCATCCACGGAGCAGAGGCTTTACTTCGTTGGCCACAAGCAGACGGTAGCTATATTGCACCAGATAAATTTATTAAAGTTGCGGAGCAAAGTGCACTCATCAATCGCATTACTGAGTGGGTTATGCAGCGAGTGTCTGAAGATATCGAATCCTTTAGCGGATCTGGCTTAGAACTTTGTATTCATATCAATTTATCTGTTAAAGACTTACAGGATCCAATGATTGTGTCTAAGGTACGTAAGGTGTTGACAAAACATGCCATGAAAGACCATAAATTGATGTTAGAAGTGACCGAGAGCGCCATGATGACTGATATTGCTCAGGTCAAAAATACTATGCAGCAAATTTCAGAAGCCGGTTTAGTGTTTAGTATTGATGATTTTGGTACAGGTTACTCTTCTCTAGCCTTGTTACGAGATCTTCCGGTAGGACAAATCAAAATCGACCGCTCCTTTATTCGCAATATTGCCAACAGTAATGCTGATCTCGCCATTGTTAAATCAACGATTTATTTAGCTCAAAATCTTGGCTGCAACATTGTTGCCGAAGGCGTTGAAGACGCAGAAACCGCAAATTTGTTAACAGATTTAGGTTGTGATTTTGTCCAAGGTTATTACTACAGCAAGCCACAGCGAAGAGATGACTTTGTTTACTTCGTGCAACAATATGACCAGCAGAGCGCAGTATTGTTAGTAAAATGATAAGTTAAGCCTTATGAAGCAACACCGCTAGCTCTGCTCTTTTCTTATCCTCATAAGCTTTACACCATAAATGTTATTAACCCGTGTTAGTTAATTTATGCTTTAACTATATGCAGATTTAGGGTACATCTAGCTATTTCTTGATTTCTAAAACCATATACTTTTACGCTTTGCCAAACAACACAAGGCAACTTGATTTTGAAATACTATTTTAGCGCTTGCTTGGGTTCTGCATTGTTGATAATTGGCGATGTATTTGCTACGCGCCTTACTATAGTTACGGAACATTTAGCACCCTTCCAAATCGTTGATAAAACGTCTATCAGCGGACTCTCTACCGAAATAGTAGAGGCAACGCTTCGAGCCTCTCCTTATCAATATACAATCGATGTTCACCCATGGTCATTAGCCTTTAAACGTGCGGTTCAAGAACACAATACCTGTATATATTCCTTAGCTCGTTTACCAATCCGTGAAACTCAATTTCAATGGATTGGCCACATTGCGAGCGCCACTAGTTCGTTTTACTCCTTAAAGCGGCGCAAAGACATTCCCCTGGCTAGTGTTGAAGATGCCAAAAAATTTAGAACCGCGGTTATTCAAGACGACGTCACTCATCAATTTTTACTATCAAAAGGGTTTGAAGAAAACAGTAATCTCTATGCGACGAGTAACTATGATTCCTTGTTGACTTTATTAGAGGTTCCCAGCCGCAATATAGATTTAGTGATCATTAATGATGATTTAATTCGCTATCGTTTGAAGCGCAGTGAAGATATTCAACAATATCAAAATTTACTTGAAATTGATGAGCTTCAGTTAGATTTTCACCTAGCCTGCAGTATTGATACTGACCGAGACATAGTAGAAACCTTAAGTGCCTCAATGCAGGATTTAGAACAAAACGGCACACTGCCCAATATCCGCAATAATTGGCGATCTAAGTTGGTGGAACAGCCTTGAAACTCCAAATAGTGGCTATTTGTTGCCCGCTTAACTGATTCTTGATTGCTGACTGGCTTATGGCTGGGGTGAAAAGACAGTTTTGCTGAAATACCACATCAAACCGCTTAAATAAACCCCTTCCACAATAGAAGCTTGATACGCCTCAACCCATTCAGGATCGTGAACAAAAATTTTTACCATTTTGTTGCGCTTCGGCTTCACTGTTATGTTCCGTAGTGTAAATAAGCGTGTCACTCTGGGGTTCACTAGGGGGATCCAATAAGCGACTACTGTCATACCAAAACGCTCAAAAATGTTATGGGTGTGCTTTCTAAACCGGTTTTTGTAGAGCGGCTAAATTGCTTTCATAGGTGTGGTAAGCTCGTAACTCATAGACCTACTGGGACTCTGCAGCAGATATAAATGAATTTTCGGTGAATAACATTAAGGCGATTAAGGTGTTGGGTAAGTTGCGTGTGCATATTGAAGGTGAGCGCATAGTTGGAGCCCCTCTTTAAACATGACAAAAATGTACGTCAATGAAGTGTATAGAATTTAGTGATGACAAGAACGCATTTTATATTCAAGGGTGTTATGGGACTGAATTGGTAGATGTTTATATTAAATCAAAGTTAATGATGGATAGAATTACAGCGGGGTATGGTATTAAAGCGGATAACCCTTGAGGCATTGGACTCGATATCAAACTAACGCGACTACGCAATAACTTAATATCGACTCCACACAATTTTACATTTCGTAGAATGCGTCTACCAAAGACCCAACCTTTAAGTCAGTGACAATGGCATGAGAACTTAACAGTGCTTCAATATCCGCACGGTCTTTTTCTGTGGCATTACCATAGCGATCAGCTGATGTTGCTGAACCTTGAAACGACTTGCCATCGTTTTCAAGGGTAATATAAAGATGTTGTTTATCAACAAACGCTGCAAAGCTTGTAAAAAATTGTTCGTAATCAGCGCCTGATGAGCTGGTTAAGGTGAAGCTAAATTCAAACCCTAAGATAGCAAACTCTTCCAAATAAAGTTTCTTTCTTAAACGTCTGTTTCTGATAATGGTTTCTGACATGTTATTACCTATAAAAAATAAAAAGAGTAAATCGGCCACTGATTCTGAAAGAGAGTCTACCAGTTGGGGCGCGAATGGCGCGCATACTACCAGCTTTTTAAAATTTGTCCTGAAGTAAAAACTGCAGGCGACAATGAATGGGCTATAATGGCGTCAAAATTGGGAAGAGTCGTTTTATCCCAAATTCAGTGTTTTGCTCTCAAAAATAAGATATGTCCATGAACAGAAAAAAGAAGTTAACCCAAATCCACAAACAGCGCATCAAAGCAGCAAAAGCGAAAAACAACCCTGCCAAAAAGAGCGCCTATATCTCTAAAGCTGAAAGGGCAAAACTAGCGGCATTGGCTGAAGAAGGCGAAGAAGACGCTCAAGCAACACGGAGTGAATAATCGTTTTTCACATGAACACTTTGCTCAATTATCCTGATTAATCGTATCAGCGAAGCGTCAGTGTGTTGGTGCAGTAAAAGTTAACTCTCTAACCTGATTGGCATAGATTACAAGGAGCAGAATGTTACTTAGCTCTTAATAAGATAGGCCACGATCAAAACGCTTTGTTGGTTAGTTGCATGGCTATACGTTTTTTTAAACCTAGCATAAAGGTTTGAGAGGATAAAAAATTAAAAACAAGTTTTTAACCACGGCCAAAAATTAACTGCCAAATACTTGGACTACGTTCTTTATGGTACTGTTTTTTTAACTCATCCACTTTTTCTAACCGCTGTTTTGCACTGGTGATATCACCGTTTGCTAAGCTTGCTTGGACCAAATCCAGTTGCAATTGCACTTCAGCTAAGCCTTGCTGCAATATTGATTGTCGCTTGGCGTCAAATTGAACTAACTGCACTGACGCAACGAGTTGCTGTAGCTGGATGACCAAGCTCAACATTGTATCAGTTTCGGTTGCGAGCATTGCCTGCCTATAGGTTAATGACATGGATTTCATTGTTGTTTTAACACTTTTACTCGCCGTTATTTTTGCTACCGGTTCTTGAGCATAAACGTGACTGCCGTACGACAGTGTTCCCCACAACATTACGACAACAAGGCTTATGAATTTTAACAAGGACATTTTAGGTTCCATTTTTCCAGGAGGACGCGCAGCTTAGCATAAATGTGTGGATTATTTATCTGCAGTTATACTAAGTTGTCAGCGCGCTAATTAAGGTGATTACTGCTCTTACCCTTCACTATACGTGAGTTTAACAGGGTTGGATTATTTCGGTTTGTCTTGTGATGCCTTACCATTTTTCTCATTACCGTATTTACCCTGTGCCCCCGTAGAAGATTGGCCAAATTTATCAAGAAAAGCTTTCACATGATGTGTGCCTAATCCGCCAGCAAAAGCAATAAGCCATTCGGCGTAGGGAGTCAACGTAGCAGGCATGTCTGTTACCTGAGCGGTAGAGCCTGAAGTAACAACCACTAGTCCTGTTTTTAACGCAAAAAACAGGATAACACCTGTCAGTCCACCTCCAATGATCTGCATGATATAACCTAAAAAATCTATTGCCATGGGCGCATTAGAAATATCTTTTTCACGATGATATTGGTTAAATTCTTTGGCGATAAATACGTGGCAGTGCATTGCTCCGCCCAGCAAACCTAAACAAAAAAGCTGTTGAAGAAAGATAATAGTGATAGCGCGATCATCTTTTGCCACAGAGTTATGAATTTCAACTGACTGATATAAAAGATGTAAAAAGTATTTTAGACCATAGTAATAGGCAAGGAGTATGACGACGATCGATAGAAAAAAATGAAATTGCCCCCAACGCCAATGACGGGTGTCAGGATCTTTAGGCGGTGGCGTTTGTAGAGAAACCGATTCACTCATCTCAATATCCTTGATTATTTAGCAGTTCACAAAGAGTATTGCAGGGAACGCTAAATTTTCAATTGACTCTCTTTTGTAAGTTAAAAGTGCACGAAAATGCCGGCCGATAGGTTAAAAAGAATTAACATGGCTGTCCTGTAGTCGAAACATGAAATATTGTATGGCGAACAAGTGCTCGCAGCACAGTCTATTACCTTGCCGCGAATCCATACAAAAAGCGTCGCAGCTAAAGCATCTCGCACAAAAGCAATGCTCATTTTGTCAGCAATAAAAAACCCGCCGAAGCGGGTTCCTTATTCTTCACTGCAAAAGCAGCTGAGATCTCAAAGCTGGGCTTTGGGATGAATGATTTTACATCATGCCGCCCATATTTAACTTAAGTGATTGATATACAATTAAATTAAAATAATTTAAATATTGGGTACCCTACTTTATACCCCTAAGGCATGAATTATGACTTATTTTTTAATGAACTAGTAGGCAACAGATCCAGTCCGAGTTCCTTTAAATACGAATTATGCTCATCTAATGCCTTAGATATATCTTCTTCAATATTTGTCAGTTGCTCATGCACTTCTTTCAAATCGACTTTAGCCTCGGCAACTGCGGTACTCACATATCTTGAGATATTAAGATTAAATTCGTTCTTTTCAATTTCTTCTAAGCTAACTCGACGTGCATAGCGATCTTCTTCTTTACGAAATTGATAGGTATCAACGATCTTGTCAATGTCTTCTTCTCTCAATTGGTTTTGACGTTTCCCGCTGCCAAAGTGTTCACTTGCATTTATAAAAAGAACATCATCATACTTTTTGCATTTCTTTAGAACTAAAATACAAACTGGAATACCCGTAGAGAAAAACAAGTTTGAAGGTAGTCCAATTATTGTATCAATATGCCCATCTTTCAGTAATTTAGTACGTATATGGGCTTCGGCACCTCCTCTAAACAGTACACCATGAGGGAGTATAATTGCCATAGTTCCTTCATCACTTAAGAAGTGGAAACCGTGAAGTAAGAATGCAAAATCGGCAGCAGATTTAGGAGCCAAACCGTGGCTTTTAAAGCGGAAGTCATCCCCTTGTGCTTCAGTTGGTTCCCAGCGATAGCTGAAGGGTGGATTTGCGACTATCGCGTCACACTTAATCTTTTTAGCGGGATTCATCTCATTGAGCATATCCCAGTCATTGAGTAGGGTATCGCCGTGGTGAATATCGAACTCAGTATCTTTAACGCCGTGCAGGAGCATGTTCATTCTGGCGAGGTTATAAGTTGTTATATTTTTCTCTTGTCCGTATATTTTACCAATGCCATCAGCGCCAAGACGTTTACGAACGTTCAATAGTAATGAACCTGAACCACAAGCGAAATCCATTACCTTATCAAGCTTTTTCTTCAACCCTGTTGCAGGCTCTTGGCTATCTAAAACCACGATGCGCGACAAAATATCGGAAATGGGCTGTGGAGTATAAAATTCCCCTGCTTTTTTACCTGAACCAGCTGCAAACTCACCAATAAGATACTCATAAGCATCCCCTAAAATATCGGTGTTTGTTGAAAACTGAGCGATTCCTTCAGATATTTTTTGAATAATAATGCATAGTTTAGCGTTACGGTCTGCTGGCTTTTTACCTAGTTTTTCTGAGTTAAGATTTATCTCCGAAAACAAGCCTTGAAAACTGCTATCAAAGCTGTGGTTTTCAATATATTTAAAGCCCGCCTCTAACGTTCGCAGCAATTCATCATCTTGCTTACGCGCCATTTCAGCGATACTTGCCCATAAGTGGCTAGGCTCAATAACATAATGTAATTTACGGCGCATTTGTTTTTCAAAAAAGGCTTTATCTTGATCAGACAACGCTTGGTAAAAAACAGAAAGTGGTGCACGTTTGTCGTCCTCACTAAGTTGAGGATAATCCCTACCTAATTCCTTTTTCGCTGCTGTTTCATAATTATCTGATAAATAGCGTAAGAATAGAAATGACAGCATATAGTCACGGAAGTCATCAGCATTCATTGCCCCACGTAAGCTGTTGGCGATACCCCAAAGAGTAGCGCCTAATTTGTTTAGTTGTTCTTGTGTCATGTTAGTTAGTCTCTGCTAGCTGTTCTGTCTGCTCTTGATGGGCTAATGGTTCTTCTTGCGCTTCAGCCTCTGGAAACAGCTCTGGATTAAATCGGTAGTTGTTTAAAAAATTATTTAAAATACGTCGAAAATGGCCTTTATTTTCATCTGTCATTTCCATAGGTTCAAATAGGGAATAGTTACCATGACTCAAAATATTGATTATTCGCGCATGTAAAACACCATCGGGATCATCATCCCCTTGTTCTATACAGGCTGAAAAGTTTTTAAAACCATGGAAAGTCGCCGTTTTTTCAAGAATGCTTCTCAGAATGTTGAAGTGGTAGGTAAATAAACCACCGGATTCAGATGCTTGATATAACTGCTCTAATAAAGCTACATGATGAAAAAATGGGGTTGAATTGGTATAACGTAATTTATAAGCCTGAGTAGCTTTGTCAAAGCTTAAAAAATAAGGTTGGAGTTTTTTCTTTTCATTAAGCTCATTCCACATAACATTGAAAAACAAAGTGTGATGAGAAGATATGACTGTTTTAATTGTGCCATTCGCATTTTTAAGTAATTGAGCTAGATGACAGGCTACTGCTATTGCGTTGTTGTCATCCAATGATGATATCGGATCATCAATGTAAAGGTATTTGACCCAATCATAGGCTTCTTGTTGGTCAACAGCTAATTGAGCAACAGCTAAGAAAAAACACCAGATAAAAATATTCTCTTCACCACGAGAGACTTTAATATGCTCGACAATTTCTGCACCTGCTTCACCAGTTATTTCCCGTGTAAAACTCACAACTGAATTTTGATAATCAATAATAAAATCGAAATCTGCATAGCGACGTAGAAGCGGCCGAATACGATTTTCCATTTCTAGTTCTTGTAGGCCGTTAAAAAATCGAGAGTCTTGATTAAGTTTCAATACTCGTTGTTCGTCATTTTCTAAATCGTTATCCCAACGGAAAAGATCTTCAGTAAACGCATTAAAATAAAGAGTATCGCGGTTGTCGTCTTGTTTACCAATATCTTTAAACGCCATTGATAAACGAGTTTTACCTGTGCCATTATAAGCAAATAATAGAACTTGATTAATAGTTAACGTCTTGTTTCCACGTTGAATTCCATTGTCCAAAACATCTCGTAATTGAGTAGAGACTGCATCAAGGGAAGAAAAATTCAATTCATTCATAATTTCACCCCATCTATAGATGGAAAAAGCTGCTGTACTATGCCTATTTTATAGGCTTTTAAAGCCTCTACTTTTTTTGTTTGGTAACTTACAAGATAAACAATGGAAGACAGACAATCTGCAATTCTTTCTTGTTCTTTAAGTTTAGGTATTTTTATTCTAAATTTTAGAAGTTCTTTCACAGCTATATTAGCTTGATTAGCGTTGCCACGAGAAATAGAAGCAATAAATTTTTGGTATTGTGTTGTATTTATATTTGAAAACAAAAACCTACCATTAACGTTTTCCTTCATCTCTAGCTTAAGGAGATTCTGATTTAAAAGACCTTGATTATCTGAAGATATATACACACCTCGTCCGACTGCTGAATCAAGTAAATCAGGCCTAGAACCCACAGTTGTTATAATAATTTCTCCTTGTCGTAATCTATACCTTTTATATTGGTCAGCAACTTTAATAGGGGCAAATATTTTTTTATTAGCTGACTTAATATAATCGGTGCCTAAGTCAGATACACGAATGATTCGAATTCCTTTGTCTGTATAGTTTTGAGATTTGAATGCAAAACCTTTTGTATATGTAGCTACATCCTCTAACGTTTTCTCATCCCAGTCGCCGTCATTTAGAAATTCCGGGAAACGATATTCAGGTACAAGTTCATTTTCTGCTGGAAAAAGCTGCTCCATTAAGCCTTTTTTGTGATTATTATATTCTTCAAGTTTTTTAGTTTGCGTTACGATCAACTGGTCGATAGACAATAGAAAGTCAGCTATTTTTTTCTGTTCCTTTCCATCAGGTTTTGGAACGGGCATAGCCATAAACTCACTAGCCGAAATACTCATCCTGTCATGGCGAGCACCTGTATTGGAGATTGCTCGCAAGTAATGATGCCATTTGGATGATTTAAAATATTGTTCGTAAAAATCACTATTTTTATCATTAAAGCTGAAAACAGTGTAGAGAGGAGACATAACTCCTTTTCCAATTTTATTTGTTGAGATTGGCCCTACTGGAGCTGCGGTTGATATACGAGGATTATAAACATAATCATTTTCCTCAACTATGTAATACCCTTGTAAATTACCTTTAACAGCAATGTCTTTTTTAAAATAGTCCTTTTGATCTAAAATTCCATCGACAGCTGAATTGGTTAAAACACGAACAATTTTTTCATCAGTATTTTTTGTCGTTTGTCTTCTGGCAATAGATTTCAGCGGAACTATTTCCCAATCAGGAAACTGCGAACCATCATCCTTTTTAAATCTCAGTTCTGGAGGAGGAATCGTTACTTTTTGATTACTCATATGCTGCAAGCCCCGAAATTTCGCGCCCTTGGGCTAATTTATGTAAGTGTGGAATGAGATCTTCCATTAATGCCCGTTCTGCTGTTCCACGCTCTCGCCAACTTAAATTTAGTGGTTCAAGTAAGTCTGTTAAGTGGTCACCATCAAAAATCATGCGGTGCATTATGCTTTCAACGAAAGTTTGGAGGCTTTGTTCCTCCAATCCGTGCTTTATAGCAATATTTTTTAACTCATTAGCAGACTTATTTGCTTTAAATTGTTGGTAACCTTCGCGAATTTGTTTCTCATTCAGCGCTACGTCAGTACTTAGGCTATTGATATAGTCAATAATATCGTCACGCTCTTCCATTAAGTTTGCGTTGGCGCTGATCATATCAATCAGCTCTTTACGGGTCATTTTTTGTTTACTTGGAGCTTGGGTAGAGTTAGCAATTAATCCAACAATATAA
This sequence comes from Flavobacterium sp. W21_SRS_FM6, assembly GCF_052119645.1. Classification (NCBI taxonomy): domain Bacteria; kingdom Pseudomonadati; phylum Bacteroidota; class Flavobacteriia; order Flavobacteriales; family Flavobacteriaceae; genus Flavobacterium; species Flavobacterium sp. W21_SRS_FM6. The sequence goes on along the minus strand of NZ_JBGQOM010000001.1, from coordinate 491,481 downwards.
TCATAATCAATCACTGCTGAAGCAAAGAGTACAAACTCAAAGTCTAATTGCTGAACATCATCAGGTGTATCCTCATTATTTTGATCTTGTTTACGTTTAAGCTCTTGAGCGATTTCTAAGTATTGCCCTTTAAAACCACACAAAATATCTACTGGCAAAGCTTGTTCAATTACTTGGTGTTGCTCTTTAGTAAGTTCCGTATATTGATCAATTTGAGTCTTGAGTTTTTGTACCTCTTTAAAGTGGTTGATAAAATCAACCTTGGCGGCATCGCCTTTTAAGTTGACCACATCAGATGGCGCACACCCTAAGCCTTTACCTTTCATAAAGGTATTTAACTTCTCAACTGCTGCTTTATACTTTTCAACTACAACAGGCGCTGGATCGACTAGCCAAATTTCTCTATCTTCATTTTCAGGAATATGGCCTGAGAAACGTGAAATAGCTTTGTCGACCTCGTCTTCTTGACCGCGGAAGTCTAAGATATTTCCCCATGGTTTGCTGTCGTTTAATACTCGATTAGTACGAGAGAATGCTTGAATTAAGCCGTGGTATTTAAGATTTTTATCCACATAGAGGGTATTGAGATATTTTGAATCAAAGCCTGTAAGTAGCATATCGACCACAATCACAATGTCGATTTTATTTTTATGAGGGTAATCGGTATTACTGTATTTTTGGTCTTTAATACGTTGCTGTACGTCTTGGTAATATAGGTCAAACTCATTGATGGTGTGATTTGTACCATAATGATTATTGTAGTCAGCTAATATAGCTTTCAATGCAGCTTTTTTCTTTTCTGGCTCAACTAGGTTGTCAGCTTTCTCTTGTGGCAAGTCGTCTTGCAGTTGTTTGATGTCTTTAACATTTTTTTCTACCGTTTTGACATCTGCACCTTTGGCATCGCTATTATAAGACGATTTGTCATCTTTTTCTTTTGGCGGAAGTGCTGGGGGTGAGAAAACACAAGCAATATTAAGAGGTTTGTAATTTTCATCTTCTGCTTTTTTTTGCGCTTGTAACAGCTTAAATTGCTCAACATACTCAATAGCATTATTAATCGATGCGGTGGCCAATACAGCGTTAAAGCGACGGTCACTAGTAGCAGCATCGTGTTTGGCAATAATTTCTTTGACTACAGCTTCTGGAGGTGGCGTGACTTTTTTAGGTTTCTTCTTCTTACCATTTTCATTGTTTGTTTTTTTATCATTTTTCCCAAAGTAATCAATATGAAAACTTAAGACGTTTTTATCTTCTATGGCGTGAGTAATCGTATAAGAATGTAGCTCTTTTTCAAAAATGGCCTCAGTGGTTACATAAGATGCTTGCTTCCCATCTACTTGGATATAATTTGAGTTCTCACTGAATATCGGTGTACCAGTGAAGCCAAACAACTGAGCTTCTGGGAAAAAGCTTTTGATAGCTTTATGGTTGTCACCAAACTGTGAACGGTGGCACTCGTCAAAAATAAAGGCAATGCGTTTATCTCGAAGTGGTTCGAGACGCTCCTTAAACGTTTGTTTGCCTTCTTTAGTTTTACTTTGGTTACGCTTGCTGTTTTCGTCTAGTGCGAGGCCGAGTTTTTGAATAGTGGTGACTATAACTTTGTCGGCATAGTCTTCAGAAAGCATGCGTCGCACAAGTGTTTCTGTATTGGTATTCTCTTCAACGCAACCTTCTTGAAATTTGTTAAATTCTTCTCTGGTTTGACGGTCGAGGTCTTTACGATCAACCACGAACAGGCACTTCTCAATATCTGGATTGTCTTTTAAAAGCGTTGATGCCTTAAAGGATGTGAGCGTTTTACCTGAACCAGTTGTATGCCAAATGTAGCCGTTACCTCGGTTTTGATGAATACAATCTACAATGGCCTGCACTGCATATATTTGATAAGGGCGCATCATTAGCAGTTTCTGCTCTGATTGCACTAGTACCATGTAGCGACTAATCATTTGACCTAATGTACATTTAGCTAAAAAGGCGTTGGCAAATTTATGTAAATCGCCAATTTTTTCATTGTCTTCTTTAGCCATTTCGTAGATTGGTAAAAAGCGCTCATCGGCATTAAAACTAAAATGCTCATTTCTGTTATTCGCAAAATAATAAGTACGGTGTTCATTGCTAACAATAAATAATTGCATGAAACACATGAGCGTATTGCTATAACCGTTACCGATATCACTTTTGTATTTAACTATCTGCTCCATAGCACGGCGCGTAACAATTTGATGATTTTTTAACTCAATTTGTACGACCGGAACACCGTTAATAAGCAAAATAACGTCGTATCGATGGTGACTGTTGTCAGTGTTTATGCGTAACTGATTAATGACTTCAAATTCATTTTTACACCAATCTTTGATGTTAACTAATGTGTAATGTAACGGAGTTCCATCTTCGCGCTGAAAATAGCCTTGCTCGCGCAACGTTTGGGCGGCGGTGAACACATCGGCTGTCACTATTTCATCACGCAGACGTGCAAATTCAGCGTCAGTGAGTTTTACATAATTTAGTGCTTCAAATTTTTTGCGGAAGTTTTCTTCAAGTGCAACCTTATCGCGAATGTCTTGACGGTAGGTATATTTGAGGTCTTGAAGCTTGGCTATTAGGGCGTCTTCGATTTGTTGTTCTTTAGTCATTGATATCGTCCTTAGTTACTTTTTGTTTTTCTATCCATGCATTAATATCTTCGCTTTTGAAACGCCAAGATCCGCCTACTTTAAAGCCCGGAAATTTGCCTTCAGCGGCCAATCTATAGGCTGTTTTTTCAGTTAGCTTGAGGTATGTAGCTAACTCTTTGAGAGTAAGTATCTCGTCAGACATAATGAGCCTCCTGTTGCCTTAGTTGTAGGTTATGAGAAAATTAGGTGATAAACAAGAAATATGAGGATTGAAGCCTTTAAAAGATATACTTTATTATTGTGGATTATCATTTTGATTTTTTATCACAATGATCATCACTTTTGCTGATTGTCTCGCCAGATATAGTGAGCCTCTTGGTGTATTAGATGTAGATTATGAGAAAATTAGGGGTTAAACAATAAATATGAGGAGTGAGGTCTTTGAAAGATATACTTTATTATTGTGGATTATCATTTTGATTTTTTATCACAATGATCATCACTTTTGCTGATTGTGTCGCCAGACATAGTGAGCCTCCCACTGTATTATATGTGGATTATGAGAAAACTAGGGATTAAACAAGGAATATGAGGGTTGTGGTCTTTGAAAGATATACTTTATTATTGTGGATTATCATTTTGCTTTTTTATCACAATGGTCATCACTTTTGCTGATTTAGTCGATTAATGCTCGCCCAAAACCCCACCAAACAGCCTACTATTCTCTATCAAAATGATAAGGCTTTCTGCTGAAAAAATCATATTCTTCATCCTAGCCTGTAAAAATATCTTCATATATTTCAATGCATTGCACCCTATTTCTTATCCTAGCGTTACCTTTCCTGTCAAATCGTCAATTATCTATCCTGAGTTTCAAAACATAAAGGAGTTAAATATGAAACTAGATAATGATCGTTTACTAACTGCCACGGAAGTGCAAGATTTTCTCAATATCAGCGAGACATCACTTTGGCGAAAACGCAAAGATTCGAAGTTTCCTCGACCATACAAGCTTGGTGGAAATGCTTTGAGATGGCGACGTGAGGAAATAGCTCACTGGCTCGAAAGCCAGAGAGAGGTATAGATATGTTTAATCGATTTTGGTCACGATTCTTCAGTAGCGAGAGTTCTGATGAAAGTACGACGTCAACAAAAAACTCAAAACCTGATGACAAAAATAGCGGATCAGAAACTGAAATGACCGAGACATCGAACGAAATAGACTTTCAGCTTATGCCAACTGGCCTTAAAAAGCTTTTGAATAAAGTCGACCTCAGTCATCCTCCAGGTTTGGCCGGTGACATTTGTGAAGATTTAGCAACACTGGAGTATAGAGCGTTACCAAACCTTCGTCCTGCGGCGGCAATGATGATCTTATCCTCTGTCGCAAGGCAAATTGAAAACCCGCCGTATAAGCTAAACCTATATGTCATCTCAACTGCATTGACTGCTAGCGGAAAAGAAGCACATCAAAACTATTTAAAGCAAGCGTTGATGGACCTAGGGCTTGACAGCAAGCTGCACGACACACCTAGGTCTGACAAAACAATTATGTTTGATTTACTTTATTCTGAGGGTTGCTCTATCTACGTCCTAGATGAAGGTCATGTTCTTTTTAGAACAGCTCTATCCTCACGAGCTTCGACATTCGAAAAGAATATGGCAGACCTCTTGCTTCAACTCAAAACAGCAAAACAGTATCGACTTTCCGGAAATCTCAAAAGAGAAGTGCAGGAACAACTAATTGCAAGACTTGAAAAAGCAGATAAAAAGAAATCTAACACCGCTTTTCAACCCGAAGACAAAGAGAAACTGAAGAACCTTTTGGAGCTTACTAATGAATGTATATACGACCCATTTGTTAATCTTATCAGCTATTCAGTTCCACAAAATGTTGCTTTTTTGTTCTCCAAAAAAGAAATCGAAACAGGCCTACTTGGCAGAATAATATTTGTCAGAGGACCATCTAAACGTGCTCCACTTCGAGGACATGACAAGGTGGTACGACCTTCAAAAGATATTTCTGAAAGGCTAAAGGCTATTTCTACAGAAAACTTGCCAACCGAAAGTTTGGCGGCAAGAACGACGCTTCATACAATTAAAGAATACTTGGAGTGCGACGAAAATCGAAACCATGGTATGTATGGCGCAATATTCGCAAGGGGTTACGAACAGATTCGTGTAGTAGCAACATTGCTTGCACTAGAGAGCAAAGAAATTGATCAGTCCATGGTCATTTATGCTTTTAAACAATTCTTAAACAGTCTACATGAATGCGAGACACATCTCTCGACGCAAAGTAAAACAAGCATAGAGGAAAGCCAAAAGCTAGTTGAACTAAAAGTACGAGAGTATTCAGAGCGTCACGGTTCTGGTTCCTTTGGTGTAATTCGAAACAACATTTTCAAATGTAGTGCGCCAATACGAAAACTAGAAAATAACCAAAAAGACTTCCTGTCTAATACGCTTCAAAAATTTGCAGATTTGGGTGTGTTAATAAAGGTTGGTAATAATCAGTATTTGCACAAAAGCTGCATATCTGCCAAAAAACTGAATACCGCAAAAAAGCAGAGCACTTGAGTTGCATAGAACCAATATAAAAGCACCAAATGAGATAGGCTTTAGCCCACTAAAACCTATTAATATAGGTCGCGAGCGGTGGGTTTGCTTCGCAAAGAAAAAACACTGAAGACTTGTTGGGTATTTCGTAAATTATGATAAGTTTTTAATAGAAACAATGGATTTAATAAAAAACAAAGGATGGAATCTATGAATGCAATATCATTGAATGACCTTTCTACTAAAGCGAAAGCTACTAACGTAGAAGCGTCGAAAAGCATAGCTTTGGGAATACTTAAATCAACGTATTCAAAATGCCATGCCAGTTACGAAAAATGGATAGAGAATAATAGACAGGACTATCCTTGGGGCAATGAACAAGACTTCCACAGTCATGTTCAGATTGAGCATCTATCAAACTTGGTTGCTGAAGTCAGTAGCTTTCCTAACATTACAAAAGAACAAATATATTCAAATGCGCTTTGGTTTTCATGGCCTGACCAGGAGATTCTTTTAGCGCCAATGTTTGATAGCACTGCTGAGTTTGAACGTTTGATACGATCGCTTCAAGACATATACTGGGAGGTAAACAATAATGGCAGCAATTAGTAATTTACACTTCCTCACGGAAAATGAGCAGTTGAGTATTCGACAACAAGAAACGACTATGTGCCACTACTGTGAATTTTCAACAGTGTTTCAAGTACTCAATCAAGATACAGGTGACTTTGATACGCAAATGCTCGTATGCAATGAGGGTCGAGAAATCCACGGGCTTATAGTCGACTGTTCAAGTCTTAAACGCGATGAAAGATTGGAATAGCAAAATGATTCCTAATTCAAAAAATTTTGTTGCCGTTAAAAGTCGTTATTATAAGTATGAACCTGCCGTTGCCGTGCTCGACCACGCTCACCATTTGAGAGTTGGATTTACAAAATCACCAAATGTAAGAGTAGAGCACACGTCGTCAAATGTCGGGGTATATGCAAAAGGCGCGGCAACCCCTATCGAAGCGCTAAACTTAATGTATTGTCAGTATCAAAAGGTAACGGGCAAAAAGCCACGATCAGACTTTAACTGTTTATTTGAACATATCGTTATTTTCAGTGAGTCACAATATTACGAACTTGAAAAGAAATATGGGCATAAGAAGGCGAAAGTTTTAGTGCTGAATCGACTCAAAAAATATGCTCAAGCGATTAAAAAACGCTTTGGCTTTGAGCCTATTGCGATTGACTTTCACCTTGACGAAGGTCATGTAAACGATGAAACAGGGACGTTCAAACGTAACATTCACGCACATGTTCAATTCTTTAATTACGATTTTAGCAACAAGATTGCTCCGCTTAGAAAGCTCATAAAAAAGGGAAAAAACAAAGATGGCAGGACAAATCAGCTCAATCCAAATTTTGAAAAAATGCAAGATCTAGCAGCGGAAGCATTTCAAGATCTTAATTTCACTCGCGGCCAATCTAAAAACATTACTAATAAAGAGCATTTGTCAAAAGAGCACTTTGTAAAACAGAAGCTCACTGCTTTAGAAAAGAAATCCGTAGACATCGGCAAGACTAATGAAACTTTAAACGCAGAAATTTCAAAAAAACGAGAAATAGCAGAAAATCTCGCGGTTGATGTAAATAGACTTCAACAGCATTTGAATTCGCTTTCAAAAAATATTAAACAGCTACTGTCCTTGAAGCTGGAACTACAAAAAGCTATTAAAAATCAAAGTATGGTAGCTATTAAAAAGATTTCATTGAAGGCTTCTCAGTTTTTGAACAGGAATGTCATCAAAGCAGAGAAACACAAGAAACAGACTCAAACACTCTAAATTCTCCAAAGACTCTAAGACTTTAAAAATAGAGCATTTAGAGTGTTTAGAGGGCTGGCAATCAATAAATAAAAACCTACGCACTAGTCAAATCAAAGATTATCCTTTAGCTCATCCAACAAATCTGACCAATGTTGCATCATCTCACGCCGCTGCGGCAGATATTTAGCGCGGTTGTATGATTGACGTGTTGTGTTACCTAAAAGATGAGCGAGCTGTGTCTCTACTACGTCTTCGGCATACCCCATTTCATATAAATTGGTTGATGCAGTAGTTCTAAATCCATGAGCACTCATTATCTCTGCATCATATCCTAACGCCCTAAGACGGTTTGCAAGAACATTCTTGCTGAGCGTTTTTCGAGTATCGTTTTGATTAGGGAAAACAAACGAAGAATAGCCAGTATATTTCTTAATTTCTTCAAATTGATATAACATTTGTTTAGACAAAGGAACAAGGTGATCGTTTGCTCTATTCTTTATTTTCTCGGCAGGTATTCTTATTAAATGATCATTTAAATCAACGTATTCCCACTTTAGTAAACGAACCTCTCCAGGCCTTAATAAAAGTCGCGGGGCTAATTTAAGTGCTTCAATTGAACAGTAATTCCCTTTATTATTATTATCGACATCGTAAATTAGCTGCGCAAGATCACCTTTAGATGTAATTGCTGAATAGTGCTGCACCCTTGGTAGCGCACCAATTAGATCGGTCAATGGAAAGTTTTCCGCTGGATTATTTTCAGTATACCCTTTTACTTTCGCATATTTGAAGACCCGATTAATCATCGACAAAACGTCTGGTGCTTTTCTAACGAATCCTGATTCTTTGATTTTATTCATGATATCGTTGATATGTGTACCATTGATTTTTTTAATATGAAGTTTATTAATTATCTTGGTATCTTTCGAAATCCATCGCTTTACTTTGTCCGCGTGATCTTCAGACCATTCTTTTGAATTGTAAACCAGTCGCCACCATTCCATAGCAATTGGCTCAAAGAACATTTCGATCTCAACAACCATGCGTTTGCGTTCTTTTCGTTTTTCCATTGGGTTAATACCCTCTCGCAAAAGTGCTCTGGCATCTTGCACCATTTCTTTGGCTTTACTTAACGACACAGTAGGGTATTTTCCAATCGCCATTTCTTGATGCTTTGAGGCATACTTGTATCGAAAACGCCACAATTTGGAGCCGTTCGTCTTTACTAATATAAATAGACCATCGCCAATCGACTTTTTGACTTGTTTGCGATCTGTCGGACAAACTAGGGCTTTGATTTGTTGATTCGTAATTGACATGTAGGGGTACCATAGTGGGGTATTTTTAGGAATATACCGAATTTTTAATACCAATAATAGAGTGGTACCCCCACTTATACCCTCATTGTTTTGAAATTTAATGCAAGAAGATGAAATTAGTTGCAATCAGCAAAATAAGAAAAAAGCCCCGAATATCAATATAAACGGGGCTTATGAAACTTAATGAAAAACTATGAAAGGTATTAAGGGCAGTTTACATCATGCCGCCCATGCCGCCCATTCCACCCATGCCGCCCATATCAGGCATTGCAGGGCCTTCTTCTTTTGGCGCGTCGGTGATCATACACTCGGTAGTAATCATCAAGCTGGCAATAGAAGCCGCGAATTGTAATGCAGAGCGAGTTACCTTAGTTGGGTCAAGGATACCCATCTCAATCATATCGCCGTATGTATCGTTACCAGCGTTATATCCGAAGTTACCAGTACCGGTCTTAACGGCGTTAGTCACAACAGAGGCTTCAGCACCTGCGTTAGTCGCGATTTGACGCAAAGGCGCTTCCATTGCACGTAGTGCTAATTTAATACCTAGTGTTTGGTCATCGTTGTCGCCTTTGAGGTCAGCAATTTTAGCTGCTGCACGTACTAGGGCTACACCACCGCCGGCCACTACGCCTTCTTCTACCGCTGCACGAGTTGCGTGCAGTGCATCTTCAACGCGGGCCTTTTTCTCTTTCATTTCAACTTCAGTGGCTGCGCCAACTTTAATTACTGCAACACCGCCAGCTAATTTAGCTAAACGTTCTTGTAGTTTTTCTTTGTCGTAGTCAGACGTTGATTCTTCGATTTGTGCGCGGATTTGAGCAACACGACCTTTAATCGCTTCTTCTTCACCGGCACCATCAACGATAGTGGTATTGTCTTTAGTGATAACGATACGTTTAGCGGTACCTAAATCTTCCAAAGTCACTTTTTCAAGCTCTAAGCCGATTTCTTCAGAAATAACCGTACCGCCAGTTAATGTCGCGATGTCTTGCAACATGGCTTTACGACGGTCACCAAAACCAGGAGCTTTTACTGCAGCTACTTTAACAATACCGCGCATGTTGTTTACCACTAGGGTAGCAAGTGCTTCGCCTTCAACATCTTCAGCAATAATTAATAAAGGCTTAGATGCTTTAGCAACCGCTTCTAAAGTAGGTAACATTTCGCGAATGTTAGAGATTTTCTTATCAACCAATAGGATATAGGGAGAATCAAGTTCTACTGTGCCGTTTTCTTGATTGTTCATGAAATAAGGAGACAAATAGCCACGGTCGAATTGCATACCTTCAACAACGTCTAATTCGTTTTGTAGGCTCTGGCCTTCTTCAACAGTGATAACGCCTTCTTTGCCTACTTTATCCATCGCTTTGGCGATAAGCTCGCCCACTTCTGAATCTGAGTTAGCTGAGATAGTACCTACTTGAGCAATAGCTTTGCTGTCGGCGCAAGGTACAGACAATAACTTGAGCTGTTCAACAGCAGCGATAACGGCTTTGTCGATACCACGTTTAAGATCCATTGGGTTCATACCTGCAGCAACAGATTTTAAACCTTCAGTTACGATAGCTTGGGCAAGAACAGTCGCAGTAGTGGTTCCGTCACCGGCTTCATCATTTGCTTTAGACGCCACTTCTTTAACCATCTGTGCGCCCATATTTTCAAACTTGTCTGCAAGTTCGATTTCTTTGGCTACAGATACACCGTCTTTAGTGATGGTTGGTGCACCGAATGACTTGTCTAATACGACATGACGACCTTTAGGGCCAAGGGTTACTTTTACTGCATTGGCTAAGATATTAACGCCAGCAAGCATTTTATTGCGAGCATCTTGTGAAAAACGAACTTCTTTAGCTGCCATGTTTAAATTTCCTCTGAATTCTGTTTAACGGGTTAGTTACTGATTATTCAACGACAGCAAGAATGTCATTCTCGCCAAGGATAAGGACTTCTTCGCCATCCATTTTTTCAGTTTTCACACCGTAACCGTCATTAAAAATAACGATGTCACCGACTTTAACGTCTATCGCTTTCACGCTACCGTTGTCTAAAGTACGGCCATTACCTACCGCGATTACTTTTCCGCGAGTTGATTTTTCAGCAGCAGAACCGGTAAGCACGATGCCGCCAGCTGATTTGCTTTCTTGTTCCTGACGTTTAACGATCACGCGATCGTTTAAGGGACGAATTGCCATTTTCAAATCTCCTGAAAATTCCAATGATTAAGTTAATTTTTACCTCGAAAACTCGAGAGTTGGGATGAACAACTGAAACTTCAATTGTTCGAAAATTTATATAGAACTTTGTTCTGGGAGCATAGATGGGGATAGCCCAGTTGAACACAAGGTGTAGTCATCAAAAAAAATGTACTTTTGTTCAATAAAATGATTAGTTTCTCAAATTTATTGCTGATGGCAGAGGATGAAGTCGTTTTTTGGCGTTTTTGCGCCAAATATTGGTATTAATGTCGATTTGTACTAAATAAGTCTTGTCCGTGTTGCCCGCTTTATGTACAATCCGCGCCGCTTAAAACAGCTACCCTAATTAAGTTCCTTGTCTCAATACAGTTTGGCTGTGCTGTCGAGACTACAACCGTGAGGAGCAATATGATGCGTCATTACGAAATCGTATTCATGGTTCACCCTGACCAGAGTGAACAAGTTCCAGGTATGATCGAGCGTTATACCGGGATTCTGACCCAAAATGGCGGTACTATTCACCGCAAAGAAGATTGGGGCCGTCGTCAGTTGGCTTACCCAATCGACAAACTACACAAAGCGCATTATGTCTTGATCAATGCTGAAGCAACTGCTGAAGCGATTGAAGAATTAGAGACTGCTTTCCGTTTCAATGACGTTATCTTGCGTAACCTAGTTATGCGTACCAAAGGTGTTGTTACTGAACAATCTCCTATGGCTAAAGAAGAGCGTCGTGAAAAGCGTGAAGAAAAGTCATACGACAAACCTGCTCATTCAGAAGCCAACGCTTCTGAAGATGAAGAATAAGGAGAAACAATATGTCTCGTTTTTTTAGACGTCGTAAGTTCTGCCGTTTTTCAGCTGAAGGTGTTGTTGAGATTGATTACAAAGATATCGCAATGTTGAAAAACTACATCACTGAAAGTGGTAAAATTGTACCTAGCCGTATCACTGGAACTAGCGCTAAATATCAGCGTCAGTTGTCAACTGCTATCAAGCGCGCGCGCTTCCTAGCTTTGCTTCCATATACTGATTCTCACAAGTAATCGCTGAGGTAGCAAAGATGGAAATCATACTACTAGACAAAGTTGCCAACCTGGGCGGCTTAGGTGACAAAGTCACTGTAAAATCAGGCTACGCACGTAACTTTTTGTTCCCAAAGGGCAAAGCGGTTCCTGCTACTAAAGTCAACGTTGAGAAATTTGAACAACGTCGTGCTGAATTAGAAGCAAAAATTGCTGAGCAACTTTCTGCTGCACAAGCTCGTGCTGAAGCGCTTGCTGAGTTAGCTGAAGTTACCATTGCAGCTCCTGCCGGCGACGAAGGTAAGTTGTTTGGTTCAGTGGGTACTCGTGACATCGCTGACGCTATTACAGCTGCTGGTTTTGCCACTACTAAAGCTGAAGTTAAATTACCTAACGGTACTTTACGTGAAACAGGTGAGCACACTGTAGATTTACAGTTGCACTCTGAAGTTACTGCAAGCATCAAGATTGTTATTATTCAAGAAGCTTAATTATTAAGAATCTGAATTAGTTTCGATTTATGAAAACACCGCCATTTGGCGGTGTTTTTTTATGAGCGCTTATTCAAACTCAAAGCAGTTTATGCAGCCAGTCTGGATCAAGTTCTGTGGCCTGTTTTATCTGTTCGATGAATATCGCCGTTTTGGGCTGAATGTCTATTTGGCTTAAAAAATACCGAATGCTCAACTTGGCTTGAGGGCGTTCAAGCAGTTTGAATTCATCGTCAATACTGATTTGTCCGTTTTTTAAGACTCTGAAGTACCAGCCGCTTAGTTGATACTGCCTTATAAATAACTGCAGTTTAGGCTGCTTGAATTTTTCATCAATTTTCCAGCACGGGATTCGCGGGCCGCTAACTTGTAAGATCACTGTGCCGACTGCATAAAGATCACCGATACAAACATTGTCTTCGTTCATCTTTTCAACAACGATATTTTCTCCTATTGAGCCCGGCAAAGCTGATTTATACAGTAAAGGAAACCGTTGAATGATTCTTTGGTAGCTCTGTAACGAAAACTGATGTAAAGCGCGTTCAGGGCCACCATGAAAGCGTTTATCGACTTGCACATCATCGATGATGCCGAGAGTGTTCACTTCAACAACATCACGAGGTTTTTTATAAATCCCTGTAGGGCTTAGTTTGGGACCAATTGAGTGACGTTTGCCACTATATAAACCTAAAACTTTCATTAAATTGCTCGATAGATATTTATTTTTTCTGTTTTTAAACCTTTTAGGTTTACTCTGCGACTTACTTAACAACCCACATAATGAAGATGAACAATTGACGTCACAAGGAAATGTTGTCTCCGCTCAGCATAAGTTTGCCGCCAAGGACGAATTGGACTTAATTACTGCGGTGAAGGCGGGCGATAAACTGGCCTACCATCAGTTGTATAAGCAATATATTGGTCAAGTGTATGGTCTGTGTTATCGCTTAACCGCTGACAAGATGTTAGCAGAAGACGCTGCCCAAGAAGTGTTTATACAACTGTGGCGTAAAATAGGCAATTATCAGGGAGAGAGTCGATTTTCAACATGGCTGCATACTGTAACCAGCAATATTACCATCTCGTATTTGCGAAAACAGCGAGGGTGGTTTAGTCGCATGTTGAACTTCGAAAGTGCAATCGAAAACAGCCAAGTAGATGAAGGATGTAGTAGCTCGGTAGACATTGAAAGGTATATTTTGCGCTTACCTCAAAGGGCTAGAATTGTCTTTGTATTACATGCTATTGAGGGGTATCGACATGAAGAAATTGCGCAAATGACCAAGATGGCCGTGGGGTCGAGTAAGGCACAGTTTCATCGCGCAAAACATTTACTAGAGGGCTGGATGAGTGAAGAGTAATCTAGATTTTGAGCTTAAGCTGGCTGAAAAGCTGAGGTGTGTCGCAAAAGAATCGCTGCCAGAAAGGGATCTGTGGCCAGGTATCGAATTAGCGCTGGTCGATCAAGCCGTTATAAAAGAACCTGCAAATCGTTTTAATAAGGTATCGCTGATAGCTGCATCCGTGCTCGTACTGAGCTTCATTGCTTGGAGTACATTCGAACAATTCAATAGGCCGTTGAACGACAGTGTATTAGTGGCAAATCTTAGCGAACAGCACCAGCTTCAAAAGCAAGCATTGTTGGTGCAAGTTAAGGGTCAACCTGCTTTGACACAAAACTGGCAAGAGCAACTCAAAGTATTAGATAAGGCCGAGCTTGCTATTAAAGCAGCATTAAAAAATGAACCTAATAACATGGCGCTGCTGAAGCTATTGCAAAATGTATATCAACAACAAATCAATTTGATCGAACGAGTTCACTCACCGAAGTGGACCCAAATTTAACGGTATTTAGAGGTTAGGATGATGAAAGTATTTTATATAGGGGCAGCATTGCTGAGCCTCAGCTTTGCAGGGCAGGCTAGCGAAAAAGTGGAACAAAGTATGGACGTTGACGCCCGGTCTTATGTGAAGATAGAGCATGTTAATGGAGAAGCGACTATACAGAGCTGGGATAAAGATGAAGTGAAGGTGATAGGCACGCTAGGTGACCGAACCGACAAGTTTATTTTCGAACGTAAGGGTAACGACGTTTTCATTAAGGTAAAAGTAAAAAACAGCAGTGGCTGGGGAAAATGGAGCTCTGACGAAGGCGATGACCTGAAAATTTGGTTACCCGTCGGCAGCACACTCGATTACAGCTCAGTAAATGCGGATGTTAAGGTTACGGATATAGCGGGCGGCTCTAGCATTGAAACGGTAAATGGACGAATCGATGTTAAAAATTTAAGTAGTAGAGTCAAGCTGGAGTCAGTTAATGGCAATATCGATGCGCGTAAATTAAAAGGTAATGTCAGCATTGAAACCGTAAATGGTAATATTAAATCCGGCAGTGACTCTGGTTCTGAAGATAAATATGGCACAGTAAATGGCAATATTGACGTTACCTCAGACAGTGAAGATATTCGGGTAGAAACCGTTAATGGCAACGTAGATCTCAGCTTAGGTAAGATACGACAACTGAATATTGAGTCAGTCAATGGTGCCATAGAGTCAGCTATGACTCTGATGGATAGTGGCGAAGTCAATGTTTCTACTGTAGGTGGCTCTGTAGAATTAGCGTTTCAACCGATAGTCTCAGCGCGTTTTGATATTCAGGCGCATGCCGGAGGAGGGATCAGCAATAATTTATCATCAGATAAGGTACAAAAAGATAAATACGGCCCCAGTCGTTGGTTGGAATTTAGCCTTAATCAAGGCAAGGCAAGTGTGAATATTTCAACAGTCAGTGGACGAGTAGAATTAAATAAGAAATAAGGGCAATAGAGCTACCTAGCGACACGACTTAATCTGCAAGGTAGCCCTTATTTTGTTTGTTAGGCAGCTCTTTCAACCGAAATATGAGCTAGACCAATTAAGGCCTGTTTGTAATTTGATTCTGGCAAGGGTGCTAAGGCCGCAACGGCTTTATCGGCAGCATTTATTGCTTGTTTTTTCGTGTATTCCAGAGCACCAGTGTCCTGCATGGCCTGCATGATTAACTCAAATTTATCCATGCCGTTACCCGTTTCAATGGCTTCTCTAATCATGGCGCTTTGGCCTTTATCGCCATGCCACATGGCATAAAGTAATGGGAGTGTGGGTTTACCCTCGGCCAAATCATCCCCCACGTTTTTGCCCATATCTTCGCTGTCTGCGGCGTAATCTAATATGTCGTCCACTAGTTGAAATGCAGTACCTAGATATTTGCCGTAGTCTTGCATAGCAGTTTCAATTTCTTCATTTTGATCAGTGAGTACCGCGGCCAATAAGGTTGCTGCTTCAAATAAGCGTGCGGTTTTGCTGTAAATGACTTGCATATATTGTGCTTCGCTAGTGTCAGGCTCATTACAGTTCATTAGCTGTAATACTTCCCCTTCAGCGATAACATTGGTTGCATCGGATAGAATTTCCATCACACGCATACGCTTTAGACTGACCATCATTTGAAATGAGCGGGTATATAAAAAGTCACCTACTAATACGCTTGCCTGGTTACCAAAGACGGCGTTGGCTGTTTCTCGGCCACGTCTCATGGTCGACTCATCAACAACGTCATCATGTAACAAGGTAGCAGTATGAATAAATTCGATAATTGCCGCCAATGTATGATGTTGATCACTTTGAATGTTTACAGCGCGCGCGGCTAATACTGTTAACAAGGGGCGCAGTCTTTTTCCGCCGCTGTTAACAATGTAAAACCCTAATTGATTTATTAAGGAAACATCTGAATTAACTTGCTGTTGAATTAATGCATTAACCGCCAACATGTCTGACTGGGCTAGTTGGTGGATTTCTTCTAATTCCATACTCAAAATAGAGTGCTCACTTTGTGCAATTGCTAGTAGAATAAGCGACGGATTTTACAGAAATTAGCCTGAGTATCCAGCACCAGTTTCACCCTAAAAATCAATAAGTTTGCGATTCAGAAAAAATGACGTAAATTTAACCAAATAAATTGCAATAGGGGCTTGCTTGAAAATACCCCATCACGTACAATTCGCGCCCTGTTTTTGAATATAGCGTTATGAAACGCAGAGCGGAGTTAAATATGTACGCGGTTTTCCAAAGTGGTGGTAAACAACACCGTGTGGCTGAAGGCCAAACCGTTCGCCTTGAAAAAATCGAAGTGGCTCCTGGTGAGTCAGTAGAATTCGGTGATATTTTGATGGTGAGCAATGGTGACGATGTTAAAATTGGTATGCCTTTTGTTAATGGTGGCAAGGTTACAGCTGAAGTTGTAACTCATGGTCGTGGCGATAAAGTTAATATCGTTAAGTTCCGTCGTCGTAAACATTCACGTAAACAAATGGGGCACCGTCAGTGGTTCACAGAAGTGAAAATCACTGGCATTAGCGCTTAATAGGAGTTCGCAGAGATGGCACATAAAAAAGCTGGTGGTAGTACAAACAACGGCCGTGACTCGGAAAGTAAACGTCTTGGTGTTAAGCGTTTCGGTGGTGAGTCAGTTTTAGCGGGTAATATCATTGTTCGTCAACGTGGTACTAAATTCCACGCTGGTACTAACATGGGTATTGGTAAAGACCACACTTTATTTGCTTTGTCTAACGGCAAGGTACAATTCGAAGTTAAAGGTCCTAACAACCGCAAATTCGTAAGTATTGTTGCTGAATAAGTAACGTTTGCTACACGTTTTGAAAGGCCCCGCTGTAGCGGGGCTTTTTGTTGGAATCAGATAAATTATCTATACTGGTTTCACCTTCGGTAATTAATTGAGTATTGAGTAAGTAATGAAATTTGTAGATGAAGCGATTATTCGTGTAGAAGCCGGTGACGGTGGTAACGGTGTTGTCGGATTCCGTCGTGAAAAATATGTGCCTGATGGTGGTCCTGACGGTGGAGACGGTGGCGACGGTGGCAGTGTCTATTTAGTTGCAGACGAAAACTTAAATACCTTAATCGATTACCGTTTTGAACGCTTCCATCGCGCTGAGCGCGGTAAAAATGGCGCAAGTGCAAATTGTACAGGTCGCGGTGGTGCTGATCTTGAATTAAGGGTGCCTGTTGGTACTCGGGCTAGTGATTTAGAAACTGGCGAAGTTTTGGGTGATTTGACACAAAACCTACAACGTATGAAAGTAGCGCAAGGTGGTTACCATGGTTTGGGCAATGCTCGTTTTAAAACCAGTACCAACCGTGCGCCGAGACAAAAATCGAATGGTACGCCGGGCGAAATTAGACAGCTAAAATTAGAACTGATGTTGTTAGCTGATGTTGGATTACTGGGAATGCCAAACGCAGGTAAATCAACCTTTATTCGCAGTGTTTCAGCAGCTAAACCAAAGGTTGCTGACTATCCATTTACTACCTTGGTACCCAACTTAGGTGTGGTTAGATTGGATTCTATGCGCAGCTTTGTTATTGCTGATATTCCTGGTTTGATTGAAGGTGCTGCAGATGGTGCTGGTCTTGGTATTCAGTTTTTAAAGCATTTAGAGCGCTGTAGGGTCTTGTTGCATATGATCGATTTGTTGCCTGCAGATGGCTCAGATCCAATCCACAATGCTAAAGCCATAGTTGCAGAGTTAGAAAATTATAATCCTAAATTGGCAGCTAAACCACGCTGGTTAGTGTTTAACAAAATCGATTTGTTACTCGAAGAAGAAGTTGAAGAGCTCATTCACAATATACTTAGTGCGTTAGAGTGGGATGGCGAATATCATCAAATATCAGGAATTCAAAAAGATGGCACCTTAGAGCTGTGTCATAAAGTCATGGACTTCATCAGTGCTTTACCTGCTGAAGAAGTAGAAGATTTAACTGAAGATGTTGGCTTTAAGTGGGACACATACCATCAAGAAGCGATGAACAAGCCTTACACTGATTTTGATGACTTACAGGACGACCTCGATGACGATGATGACTTTGACGAAGACGATTATGACGTTGAAGTTATTTACAAAAAATAAAGTGTAGAGCGTTGACGATGATAATTTCCATGATTGTAGCGATGGCTAAAGAACGGGTTATCGGGGCAAATAACAAGATGCCTTGGCATCTTCCTGCCGATCTTAAGCACTTTAAAGCCATTACATTGGGCAAGCCAGTCATTATGGGGCGTCTTACTTATGACTCTATTGGTAAAGCACTGCCAGGACGCCTAAATATTGTTATTACTCGTGACGAAAACTTACGTCTACACGATGCCACAACAGTTACCAGCACAAAAGCCGCTTTAACGGCGGCTAATGGGGCTAAAGAAGTCATGATCATCGGTGGAGGTAGCATTTATAATACGTTTTTACCTTTGTGCAGCAGACTATATCTTACTGAAATCGACTTAGCGGTAGAGGGGGATACTTTCTTTCCTGACTATCTAACGTCAGCGTCATGGCAAAAGGCCTCGGATGAGGTGTTACCAGCAGATGAAAAAAATCCTCATGATTGTCGATTTATTACCTTAGATAAATTGGCTTAAATTACTCTTCAAATACGTAGGCTAATGAGCGCCTGCAAATATTAAAGAAAAGTTACATTGGAAAATTAAGTTACGTGGCTTTTAACTGCCCTCCTTGATTTACATTCAAATGCCCACACAACATACTTAGGCATAATTCACAGATAGCTTTTTTATCTGGTTTTTTGAATTCGGGCGCTGTCATAATTTGGATAGTGCTTCTACATCGATATAAAGGAGATCTAAATGACTACAGTAACATTAAAAGGTAACACATTTGAAACAGTGGGTACCTTGCCTGCTATTGGTACTAAAGCACCTGATTTTAAATTAGTAAAAACCGATCTTTCGGAAGTGAGCCTTGCTGATTATGCCGGTTCTAAATTGATCCTTAATATTTTTCCGTCGGTGGATACTGCCGTTTGTGCGACTTCGGTACGAACCTTTAATAAAAAGGCATCAGAGTTAGAGAACACAAAAGTGCTATGTGTATCTGCTGATTTACCCTTTGCATTGGCCCGCTTTTGTGGAGCTGAAGGGATTGAAAACGTGACAACGGGTTCAAGTTTTAGAAGTGATTTTGGTGGCAATTATGGTGTTGCTTTTACCACGGGCCCTTTGACGGGTCTATTATCTCGAAGCTTAGTGGTGATTAACGAGGCAGGCGAGGTGATATTCACTGAGCAAGTTGCTGAAACAACTGAAGAGCCTAATTACGAAGCGGCTATCGCAGTACTGTAGTTTTACCCGATCAAAAGCCTCTTTAGAGAAATGCCAGTCAGTTAAGCTGACTGGCATTTTTTATTTTTGTTGAAAGGGTATTTCGATGGTTTTCCCCACCTTCAATAAGCCCTGACTTCGCATTGCTGGGGCTGTTTAAATTGCCTGATTGTAAGTAAGCAATCCTCCCCTTAATTCATGCTCTGTCGTATCTGGGCGTTTACTTCTCAGGGGATACATACTGTTCAGCAGGGTTTGTTTCATTTCTCTCGAGCCGAGTGTAATTTTCCAGCGGTAAAAATACAATTCAGCCATGTCTTCACTTGGAACATACATTGGGTCGAGCATTGAGATTAAAATTTGATACGTTTTCACTTTAATGATTTTCGTGACTGCGGCGTTAATCGAATAAGTATGTTATTCGGGCTTAGTTTCTGTATCACCTCACACTGATGGTCTTTTCGGGCGGGTATCACCCAATGCCTTTGATAACCTGTTTACTGCCAACGATGCAGTCGTCCTAATGAATAATTTCCTTGTCAAATATCGTCAACGAGATATCTGACATACGTTCAACGAGTTGCTCTGCCAATACCTTTTCATTGGTTCGAAAATCAGAAATGCACTGTTGATGAGTTGCTGACTGGTGATTTTCATATGGCAGACCATACGAATTTTAGGAAATATATTGTCACTGGCTCCATTACTCTGTGCTTTCAACGTTTTATGATTTTATGGTGTATCGTTTGTCCGTCAAACGGGGCCATCAAAGGCCAGTAAGTTGAGTCCTGCCCATGTTTCAAACTTATCACTTCGTTAGTGTCGTTTCGCCATCACCAAGGATACTTGTTTCACCGCTTTATAGCCTACACGTTGTCTGCCTTGTTCTATCGCACAGAGCGCATTTAACGGCTTTTTATCTAGCAACATGATGTTAATTTGGGTTGAAATATCCCATACAGTGCACCGACGAAATAAGCTCATACCAATGATTGACCATAAGACCGTTACTAAGGGTTAACGGCGCTTTTTAATCGTCGCAACTCCTGCATGTTGAAATCCTTGTTCGATTACTTTTGGAGAGAGTATTTCGGCATACTTGTCGAATGTATGGAAGGTATTAGAAGCGTTGAGGGTGGTGGTTAACTCGTGAGCAAGTTGCAAAAAAAATCCTATGACCTGTGTTCATAGGATTTTTATCTCATTATGCCGATCGTCAATGTATTTTACTTAACTGAGCGGCATTACTCTGTAGAGGCTTTTTTAATCACTGCTGACCAATCAACTTAGCTGAGAGTATCAAACAGAGATTCAAGGTTAAGCCCTTTATGGCCTAACATGTCTCTCAGTCTACGTAATGCTTCAACTTGAATTTGTCTGACTCTTTCTCGGGTTAAACCAATTTCAGCTCCAACATCTTCAAGTGTTGATGGTTCATATCCTAATAAGCCAAATCGTCTTGCAAGTACTTCACGTTGTTTGGGGTTTAAGTCTTCAAGCCAGTGAACGATATTAGCGCACATATCTGTTTCTTGGAGTTCTTCTTCTGGCCCGTGGCCACGTTCATCGGCAATAACATCCAATAAGCCTTTATCACCATCGCTACCAATTGGGGTGTCTATTGAGCTTATACGCTCGTTTAACCGCAGCATTTTTACTACATCAACCACAGGCTTATCTAAGGACGCAGCGATTTCTTCAGCGCTTGGTTCATGATCTAATTTTTGCGCTAATTCTCTGGCTGCTCGTAAATAAACATTAAGCTCTTTGACTACATGAATTGGTAAACGAATAGTACGCGTTTGGTTCATGATAGCTCTTTCAATAGTTTGTCTTATCCACCAAGTTGCATACGTTGAAAATCTAAAACCTCTTTCAGGATCAAATTTTTCTACAGCCCTAATTAAGCCGAGATTTCCTTCTTCAATTAAATCTAATAGGGCAAGACCGCGGTTATTGTATCGACGGGCAATTTTAACGACTAAACGTAAATTACTGACTATCATTCGTTTACGTGATGGCTCATGGCCTTTGAGCGCTTTACGGGAGAAATAAACTTCTTCTTCGGCGCTAAGTAGAGGGGAAAACCCAATTTCTCCTAAATAGAGTTGGGTGGCATCTAGATTTTTAACAATGTCTTCTTGCTTTAGCAGTATATCTTCTAACTCTGTGTCCTCTTCTTTCTCTGCTTTGCTAGGGTCAAACTCAATTAAAGCCTCAACATCATCTAGGGCTTCTACATCAACTAACTCGACTTTTTTTTGATTCATTACGGTGCCTCCTGAAAAACTATTGTTGTTACTAATACATCTCCTTGATTCCTTATAATTATTTATTGTTATTTTCTTTTGGGTAAAAATTGCAAAGGGTCAATTGATTTTCCTTTGTATCTTACTTCAAAGTGAAGCTTAACCGTATCGGTTCCACTTTTACCCATGGTGGCAATATTTTGCCCAGACTTAACCCATTGCTGTTCTTTAACTAGAATTTTGTCATTGTGAGCATAAGCCGTTAAGTAGGCATCTGAATGCTTAATGATGACCAAATTACCAAAACCACGTAGGGCATTTCCGGTATAAACCACTTTACCATCGGCTGCAGCCAAAATGGGCTGACCTATACTGCCTGAAAAATCTAAGCCTTTATTGCCTGCTTCTTTAGCTGAAAACATATTTGTAATCGCGTTAGAAGTAGGCCAAATCCACGCTGATACTTGCTCAGGAAATTCACCGACAGGAGGACCACTGGCACCTCCGTTAACATTTTTTTCACTTTTACCATACGCCTGCTTTGCGGGAGGGTCAACTGGTTGATTTGACTTTATTTTTGAGGTCTGACCACGCGGGAGGGCTTCGTTTGCTTTAGATGTCACCTTTTGTTTCGTAAGGTTAATTATTTGACCCGGGTAAATGTTGTATGGAGGTGCAATATTATTGAGTTTAGCAAGATCGCGATAATCGTTGCCTGTGTGCCAAGCGATAGAAAACAGGGTCTCGCCTTTTTGCACGGTATAGCCATTTCCTGAAAAAGAAGAAGCCTCGTAGTCCCTAAAAGTCTTCCCTTGGTATATTTCTACTACTGGGGCTGGTTGTTTTCTACTAGAGCAGGAAATGAGAAGTAGTGCCAAACAAAGCAACAAGAAACCCTGACTGAGGTTGCCCATATTAGATTGTTTAAACAAAGGTTTGAAGCATAGCATTTTTAAGACAATCACGTTTGAGGTGTGGTTTTATTTCCAAAGCGTTCAAGCAAAACGACAGCCAATACACCTAAGGTGATTAATCCAAGTGTAAGGAGCAAATAAGCAGGCTGTTGGGTATTGGCTTCAAAAGTATGGGGTAATACGTTTTCTTGCACCAATGGAATCACTTTGCCATGGCGATCAATAACGGATTCGATGGTTATTTTCCAAGGCCATACTTTATTAAGCGAGCCCAACATGAAGCCGCCCAACAATGCCAGAGTTTGCGTTTTATAATGTTGAAACATCCAACTTAGAACGTGTGAAAAGCTAATTAAGCCGGCGACACAACCTGCAGCAAAACAGCTCAATGTGACCAACTGAAACTCTTTGATTGCATTCATCATTGGTGCATACATACCCAGCAGTAATAATATGAAACTACCCGATATGCCTGGTAATATCATGGCGCATATCGCTATCATTCCAGAAAAAAACACAATTAGAGGAGTTGACTCTATGTGCGTTGGCGAAATCATCGTAATCCAAAAAGCGCCTAGCGCACCTATTATAAATGCGATGATAGTGGGTACTGACCAGCGGTCAATGTGCCGTATAACCGACCACACACCTGCTGCTATTAATCCAAAAAAGAATGCCCACAGTAAGGCTGGATAATTATCTAAGAGAAATACCACAAGGCGAGAGATGGTAATCAGACTTACAATGACACCGCCAAATAGCGCCAGTAAAAAAGCACCGTTGATATGTTTCCACGTCGCGGCGATACCTTGAGAAATTAAAATTTTAGGTGCGCTGCTACATTGCTTTAGCGAAGTGATCAGCTCTTCGTAAATACCTGTCATAAATGCGATGGTACCGCCGGATACGCCAGGCACTGCATCGGCAGCGCCCATTAACACACCGCGGGCTGTTATTCCCGCATAATCTTTAGTTGTTCTGTTGTTACTCATGGTGTTCCTTGCGTATTGGCGCTGTTAGGTTTAAATAATATTTCCAGGTACCAAAGGAACAAAGCGCACTGCTTCTATTATTTGCGTTTCAAATGATTCTTCGTGTCGAGTGACACATTGCAACTGCTGATTTTCTTGGCCGACAGGGATGATTAATCTTCCGCCTACGTTCAACTGAGCGAACAGTTGTTCTGGGATCCTGCTCGCCGCGGCAGTCACGATGATAGCGTCAAAGGGGCCTTTACTCGCCCATCCTTGCCAACCATCGCCATGTTTCATCGAAACGTTATGAAAATTTAGCTGATTCATCCGGCGTTTTGCTTGAAATTGTAGGGTTTTGATCCGTTCGACCGAATAAACTTTTTGAAATAGCTGTGCTAACACTGCGGTCTGATAGCCAGAGCCAGTACCAATTTCTAATACATTTTGTGGACTATTTTGTGACTGTAAAAGCAATTCTGTCATACGGGCAACAATATATGGCTGTGATATTGTTTGACCTTGCCCAATTGGTAAAGCAGTATTTTGATAGGCTTTATGGCGCAATGCATCAGGGATAAATAACTCCCTCGGAATATTGGCAATAGCTCCTAGCACCTTACTATTGCTGATACCCTCTTGGGCTATGAGTTGGGCGAGGCTATCACCCTTGCGAAACGTGGCTCTCATGTTTATGGCTGTTCCAGAGTCAAATATAGGTTAAATTTATTATTATTATTTTGTGTGAAAATCCGTTACCTAAACACGATGTGTTTAGCGCTTTATACATTGTTATGTTTGTCGACTGAAAGTGCAATCGAACTAGAATCATGGCACAGGGAATAATATCCGCTTATTGGTGTCCTTACTCGAATATTCGCTAAGATTGCTTAGCTTAAAACAAGAATGCCAATACTCAAAGTGACAGCTCGTTGCTAATCAACTTCATAGTGCTGTTTAATATCCACCAACTCTCTAATCACCGAGGTGGCAAAGGCACCAGCGGGTAAATCAAAACTAATATGCAACTGATTGTCTTCAATCGTCCATCGCATATCATCAGGTAATAATCGTAAGGCACGTCTTTCTTGTTTAAGGCCAAGTTTTTCGAGCATCGCTGTTTGCTCAGGGTAACGGTTTGCGATGTTCTGTTCATATAGACCCGCTTTAACGAGTGAGGGTAGTTGTCCCTGTCCCCACAACGGGGCTGACAACTGAATGTCTCGACTTGCTATACGCTGAACAATCACCTCATCAATGTTTTGAGCACAAAAATAGCTGGCACTGCCGGATAGAAGCATAACGTCACCGTCCATAGCCTGACTAAATAATCCATCTTCAATGCGGTGACTCACAAATTCATTAAATAACCATGAGCGCAATGCCGAAATAGCCATCGAGCGTTTATTGCGATTACGAATTTCTTCGCCGGCTAACATTTTTTCTGCCAGCACTAAATTTCCACCTCGGGCATCATAACGACTATCGCCGAAGCGCTGTGCGCCATAATAATTAGGAACACCGTGGACCGAAATATAGAGTAGGCGCTCACTTAGTTGTCGGGTGTCAGTGATATTGCGTACCACAATGTTAAATCGATTGCCCTTAAGTACCCCTGTTCTAAGCTTTTTATCATGCCGAATAGCCTTAAGAACCGCGGCACCTTCTACTTGCAATTGAGACCAGTCAAACTCTGCCTTGCCAGGTTTGTGCACGCTAAACCATTGTTGTGTCACTGCATACTTATCTTTACGTCCTGCATAAGTTACATCGCGTAAAGGTACTCTGGCAAATTTAGCTATTTCTTCTGCCAAAAAAGCAGTGTTTAAGCCGGTTTTTTGCACCCACAAATAGATGTGTTCACCTTGTCCAGTAGGTTCATATCCTAATTTTTCGGTAACTTGGAAGTCTTGTAGTTCAACTTTCAATTGTCCGGTAGCTTGGGGAGCAGGCATTAAATATTGCCAATGCTGAGTTTGCATTAATTCGCCTAGATTGAATGATTGACTATTAAAGCGACTGCATACGCCGCAATACCTTCTTTGCGGCCAGCAAAACCGAGCTTTTCGGTTGTAGTGGCTTTTACATTGATTTGCGAGGGCTGCGACTGTAGGTCACTGGCAAGATGATGAACCATGGCATGGATGTGAGGCGCCATTTTTGGTGCTTGAGCAACAATGGTAATATCCACATTGCCAATAACATACCCTTCACTTAGCATTAACGCTATGACTTTGCGCAGTAAATTACGGCTATCAACACCTGCTAACGCCGGATCAGTATCAGGGAAGTGGCGCCCGATATCGCCCTTGCCTAAGGCCCCCAACAGTGCATCGCACAAAGCATGAATCGCTACATCGCCATCTGAATGGGCCAGTAAGCCTTGTGCATAATCGATTGATACACCACCAATTATAATTGGGCCTGAACCCCCAAATTTGTGTACGTCATAACCATGACCTATACGCATATTCATGTTTATTTTGCTTCCTTGAGTAATTGGCTCAAATAAAATTCTGCTAGTAACAAATCTTCATGTTGGGTGATTTTGATATTGGACGCTCGACCACTGACGAGCTTTACTTGACCCCCAAAGTACTCTATCGCCGAAGCTTCATCAGTCATACTAATTTGCATTTTCTGCGCCTTACTGAGAGCGCTGGTCAGTATTTTTAAAGGGAAGAGCTGCGGGGTTAAAGCGTGCCAAAGATGGTCTCGTGATTCTGTTTTGACCACTAGATGCTTTGGATTACCACGTTTCATTGTATCTCGAACCGGTGTCGCTAGTATGCCACCAACTTGGCCGTGCTCGGCTAATTGTAACAAGGCGCTAAGATCATCATGATGCAAACAAGGCCGTGCTGCATCATGCACCAAGACCCAAGTTTCATTGCAATTTACCGCCGCCAAGCCAGCTAAAACTGAATCACTGCGCTCGTCGCCGCCTATCACCGTGGTGATTTTAGGAGATCGAGCAATGTTAAGTTCTTTAAAATAGTGGTCTTCGGGATGCAATACAACCACGACCTTAGCAATTTGCGGATGAGCCATCAAATTCGATAAGGTGTGTTCGATGACCGTTTTTTCTGCAATAAACAAATACTGTTTGGGTACCGCTGCCCCCATTCTTTTACCGATCCCTGCGGCAGGTACGACTACCGTAAATGTTGAATTTAACGTCATGGGTAATTAATTTTCAGCTGGTAAAATACGATAAAATGTTTCGCCTTGTTTGATCAAACCAAGATCGTTGCGCGCTCTTTCTTCAGCAGCTTCAAGTCCAATTTTAAGATCTTCAATATCGGCTTTTAACAAACTGTTGCGTTGCGTGAGATTAGCATTTTGTAAGTCCTGTTCACGTACCTGTTTTTGCATACTTAAATAATCTGGAATACTATTTTTGCCCATCCACAAGCGGTACTGCAGCATACCAAGAAGGCAAAGTAACAAAATTGTTACCCATCTCATGACTTTGTCCTCCTCGTTAGCGAATAGAGCTATTATGCCGAGCTTTTAAACGATCCTCCAGTGAAACGGACTACAGAAGACTCGTAATGGGTAATAATCTATTATTTTGTGCAAAAATGCGTTTAACTAATATTAATCCGAACGTCTTTTCTAAGTAAAATAATTAGGTATATCAATGCAATAGGGGGCAAGAAGGCAAGTATAAATCCTGCAATGGCACACCAAACCGGATTGTTAAATTTTGTGGTGGCTATTTTGTAACTCACCCATGTCACGGCAACAACAAACACAGCAAAAAGTACCCCAAGCACCACACTAAACATCTACTACTCCCTAGTTAAGCTAAGTTGTTCTAATGGTGGATAGACATATCATTTAGCACACAAATGTTTTACTGGCACTAAAAGCGCTTGGTGCATCATCCGTATAGCGCGCACCAAGGGCAGTAAAAGTGCTTCAGTTACCAAATAATTTCCCTTTCAATTTATCTTTCAGCTTATCCTCAAGCTCATTCTTTTTATTGTCAACCACACTGTTCATTTTTGAATTTAACATTTCTTCTAGGCTTCCCATGTCACCCTCTGCAAGGTTTTCCCAGTCTAACCATTCACATAATTGTGCATCTTGAGTCCCCAACGCGCTCTGCATCTGAGCGTTCAACTTAGCCTTCAACTCATCTAGTTTACCCTGTTCTTCTTTACCAATGTTGGTCAACAAGGCACTACCGAGTTGTTGATTCAGGTCAGAACTAAAAGATAAATCTAAGTCTCCTATTACGCCTGCAACATCTGTATTGAGGGTTAATTGGGTGAGTTGTGCCAAGGTGTTAGCAATAATATTGGTTATCTTATTACTACCTTGTGCTTCCATGCTTAAATTGGCTAAATTGATTACGCCTTCACCACTTAGGGTATTTTGGTTTACCTTAACGTTACCTTTACTAGACACTATGCCTGCAAGCAATTTACTGCTTAACTTATCTTGATTAACTAAATCAATATTGCTGAGTTTTAGCCCTGCTAACTGCCAACTTTGCTGAGCGGAAACGCCACTGTCTTTTAGCCAAAAATCACCATCTAATTTAAACGATTGCCATAAACTGCTCTTGTCTGAGTCTATTTTAAACGTGGTCGCACGGCCAATGATGTCGTGTTGATATGTAATGTTGTGCCAAACGCTTAGGATTGTTTCTTGTTGCCAGCTAATAGAAATGTCGGCATTTTTTATCCATAGTTCGGGTAAGCCGCTGCGGTCATCAAAACTAACCCAGCGTCCAGCTGAAACAGCCTCTTCTGTTTGCTGTTGCTCTTTGCTTTTTAACATAGGTGCGACAATATCAAATGCCGCTAAACCGTACTCTGTCCACTGTGCCGCTTTTTCTCCAAACACCAAGGTAGTTACGTCATTTATAGCACCCGCATCGCCCGCAACTAGTGATTTTAGTTGTTCATAATCTTGTCCGGGTGCCGCTTTTAACTGCGCTATTTTGGGTGAAAGATCTTGTTTGGCTGCACTTACTGAATTTTTAAAATCACTCAAGACTTGTTTGTCAACTTTGATTTCTTTTTTCAATAAATCGAATTTTTCTTTGGCAGCTAATAATTCTGCAGGGTCCTTGTAATTTGTTTTAGACAGCACTTCGATTT
The DNA here is from genome assembly GCF_052119645.1 of Flavobacterium sp. W21_SRS_FM6. Taxonomy (NCBI): domain Bacteria; kingdom Pseudomonadati; phylum Bacteroidota; class Flavobacteriia; order Flavobacteriales; family Flavobacteriaceae; genus Flavobacterium; species Flavobacterium sp. W21_SRS_FM6. Next base: position 463,029 of record NZ_JBGQOM010000001.1, on the reverse strand, counting down.
GTTTTTTGTACTCCCCGAGTTTGTCTTTACTGGGTAATTTTTGGTACTCACCAGCTATCGTGTCTTTGTGTTTTTGATAGGCCGCTTGGGCTTCTTCAATAGCACGAGTGGTTTTTAGGGGGGAACGAGCCAACACTTCGTCAACACTGGGTAAATCGGCTTTGCTTGGGAATAATTCTTTTAATGCCGTTTTGGCTGCATCAGCACTATTCACTCTGAAAACTTCACCTTCTGACGCCCGTTCAGTACCAAACTGAACACCACTGACAATAAGATTATCAATAATCACTTTACGTAAAAGTAGAGGAGACAATTCAATATCTGCACTAATTTTAGCGGCCTCTAATTGATTGCTGGTAGGTTTATTCGGATCCGTAAGTTGCACGCCAATCAAACTAATGCCAAAAGGTGAAAAGCTATGTTCAGCACTGCTGATGTTGACCTCAGCTCCAGTCGCTACTTCTAACCCTTTTTGGGCTGCAAGTTTTATCCAAAAATCAAAAAAAAGTATGATGATGGCAGCAATAAGGCCGGTAATAACAAAAAAGGCGATTAAGCCTGGCCATCTGATGATATTTTTCATTACCTTACTCTCCTAATCCCTGATATAGACGATAAAAATTGCTGCCTTTTATAAACTGTACAAGTTTAATTTTATTCACCCACACCATGACCTTTTCTCGGTATTTAACCACCAAGAACTGACTTATTAGCAATATAAAGGGCGATAACAATAGCGCTACAATAAGGCTACCTAATGTGAGGGTATGGTAAAACTGAGTTAGTTGGCCAACGGTATTGCTATAAAACGCTGTCCACATCGGGGTCAAGCTCTCGGCAGTTAATAAAGACTCACCTATCGAGGACATAAAAGCATCTAAGGGTAAGGTAAAAATTGAAAACAGCGCCCAAGCAACCAAAAAACTCGAGAGATTGACTCTAAAAAATAGCACCGAAAATAACAGAATTAGGCTGTGTAACCCTAAAATTGGCGTTAGCCCCATAATCATGCCTAAGGTGAAACCAAAGGCGAGTTGCCAAGGACTTGAATCTGAATTTAATGCTTTAAACAGTTTGACTAGTAAGCCCATCGTTCTCTCCTTGTAGGGGTAAAGACTATTGCGGGGTGGATCTTAGTGCATCATTATTTCGTCAAACACAATAAATCCGCCGATGGCGAATAACAATAGTGCAGACAAACGATTTTGCCATTGTTGAGATTTAGGATGAGTATTCATCCAAGCTCCTATTTTACCCGACAATGTTGCCACACAAAGGTCGCACAGCAAACCAATTACCGCATAAATGACGCCCAAAATAATCAGTTGTAACCTTACATTGCTCTGTTCTGGGTTAACAAATAACGGTAAAAACGCAATAAAAAATAAGGCTGTTTTAGGATTTGTTAGCTCTACAACCAGGCTTTGTTTAAAAATAGCGTTGTTGTTTAGTCCCTTGAGCTCTGTCGTGTGTTCAGTGGCCGGTCTTGCCAAGCGTATATACTGAGCTGCTAGGTAAACAAGGTAAGCGGCCCCAAACAGTTTAACTGAGGTATAGGCCCAAGTTGAATACAAAAAAATAGCGGCTAAACCAAATGCACTAGCAATAACATAGATGAATGAACCAAGCGCCATTCCGGTCGCAGCGACAACACCGGCTTTATGACCCTGACTTATGCTTCTCGCCATAATATATAAATTCGAGGGGCCAGGTGCGATACAAAGTAAAAAAGCAGCCAAGCTAAACGTGGCTAATGTTTCAAATGAAGGCATAGTGGGTGTTACAGCTGAGTTGAGTGACCATTAAAAGCGCGCCACTTTACCTAAGCCAAGGTGAATGTCAATTTACTGCATATTACCTATTCGATAGTAGCGATTTTAGGTTTATTTTTACGTCACAAGAGCCTTTGCTTGATTCAGTTCGCCTTTGGCATATAAAAAAGGAAAAACCATGTTACAAGCTGAACTCGACATGCTGGTATTAAGGGCACAGCAAGGTGACGAACCGGCTTTTTTGCTGTTATTTGAACACTATCAACCTGACTTAGTACAGTTTGCTTACCGTTTGTTGCGTGCGCATAGTATGGCTTAGGATGCGGTGCAAAATGCCTGGCTTTCTACCTTGAAAAACTTAAGGGCTTTACATAATCCTGTGGTGTTTAAAAGTTAGATCTATCGGGCGGTTAGTTGGTCAGCTAGTGATTTATTGCGGCAAGACCATATTCAGCTGCAACGCAGTTCTGCAATTGTTGTGGATGAGCTGGTGGCCGAGCAAACAGTCAATAATGATGAGTTGACCCAGGCTTTACAAGGCTTACCTGCCGATGAGTAAGGTTAAAACCCGTTTATTTCGGGCCAAAGCAAAATTAAAAGTCACATTGGAGAATACAGATGAATATTGATGACAAGATCACCCAAGTCTTAGAGGCAGAAGAAAAGCGCCTAGAGCCCATGTTATTGGACAATAAAGGTTTGTTCAGTCGATTACTGCCCATTTATCGAGGTGGCATGCGTCGTTGGGTCTGGTTGGTAAACGGCCTCGCTTTGTTAACCAGTGCTTTAATGTTGTGGTCAGGCTACGAGTCTTTTGTGGCACAGCACGTTAATCAGCAGGTGTTTTGGGGAGTATGTTTAATCGTCACTTTGCAACTGCAAATTGGTTTAAAAAACTGGTTGTTTATGGAAATGAATCGAGCGTCGATGCTTCGAGAGATTAAGCGTCTTGAAATCGCCTTGTCTGCTTATTCCTTCAGTAATAAGGTTTAAGGCGCGACGAAAGAGGCGCCTACCATTCTTACATCCAGTTGTCGTTCCGACGACGTTTTTTGGGTAAATAAGTGATTACAATCCCAAGAATAAGACTGATAACGGCAACGATCCCGCCACGAGTAAACCATTCTATTTGAGCGGTTTGGTCTTGATCAGCTAACTCAATACTCATCTGCTCGTTTTGACTTTCGATTTCGGTTAACTTGCGTGCCAGTGTCGTATTTTGAGATTGCAGATCTGCAATTTGCTGATTCAACAAATCGTTCTCAGTGCGCTGTTGCTTTAATGCTGCGTTTGCATCTTGTAAATTTTGCTGCAAACTGGGGATCTGCTCTCTAACACTAGGTGTTTTGTTGATAAATTCGGCGTCTACCCAACCGGTACGCTGTTTGTCGTCAATAATTTCAATAAAACCATTGTCTCTGTCTTGCTGAAGCATAATTACGCGACTGCCAGCAACTACTGAGCCTAAAATGCGATAATTACGACCAGGGCCAGCGTGTAAGAAGGTAAATAAGTCATCCGAAATATATCGAACTTCACCTTCGCTATCATTGGGCTCTTGGGCACTAACGAAATTGCCAAAAAATGACACACTTAACATAATAAAAAATAACACTAGCTGCTGACGCATAATCTTAAAACTTACCTTTATAATATGAACAAATGGTATTGCCTGACTTAGTGAAAGGCAAGCTTACATTAAAATACTAACGTTAAATGCTCTAATCAGCGTATTTTGTGCACAGTTTACCCTTAAAGACGCTTTATCAAGCAAAGCATTCATCAATATTGGAGATTAAATACGCCTTATGGAAGTTGAAATAGAGTTAAAGCTAAATACTCAAGCCGAGGCAGGGCCCATTATCGCCAAATGGTTGCAAGGACAAAGTAAAATTAAGGTTGAGCACCAAGAAATCGAGTTAAGTAATAGTTATTTTGACACGCCAAATCGCGATTTTAGGAAAAATGATATGGGGTTGCGTATTCGTGGTTTACAACATGTATATGAACAAACCTTAAAAACGGCAGGTAAGGGTGTGGCTGGTTTGCAACATCGTCCTGAATACAATGTGTCTTTGGGGCTATTCGAAACAGAAGAGCCGAGTTGTCCCGATTTACATTTGTTTCCAGCTGATATTTGGCCAACTGGCTTTCATCTTGAGCACATCCAACAAACCTTAGTCTGTCAATTTTCTACGCAATTTACCCGCGAACAGTTTTTATTGACTTGGCCTGATGAGACTCAAGTTGAACTAGTATGGGACTGGGGGCTCGTGCAAGCTTCGGGTTTAAGCGATCCCATCAATGAGATAGAGCTAGAACTTAAAAAAGGTAAAGTAGAACGTCTTTTCAGTTTAGCGAGGCAACTGGCCGATTTAATGCCTTTAGCAATAGGTTTGCAAAGCAAAGCTGCCCGAGGTTATCGTTTGATAGACATGGCCTCAGCACAGGCCCCTGCATTTTTGAAAACGCAACAGACTCTGAGCAATGCGGAAGAACTTAACCAAATTATTCCTGCCTTGTTACCTGACCAACTAGCCAAAGTATTAGAGCAATGGCAAAAAATGGATTTGAGTCAGGATCACAATTTGTTAGGCCGTAGTGTTGAGCTAAGCGAGTTATTGGTACTGTTAAGGGTCATTGTTAAACGGCTAAATCATGCTAATCATAACGCCGTGCTGCAGCATTGTTTGCATCATATGTGCGCTTTTCAGGATGAACTGAGCAAAAGACAACAGGCTGTAAGCGCCTGTAAGCCAGAAAGTATACAGCAAGCAGAGGCCAAACAAGCATTGCGTGCTTTTGTCTTAGGGAAATCGATGATTTTGTTGCAACTGGATATGATGCAATGGCTCAGTGAAGCTTGAGCAAAAAGGGGATTTCAGTGCAGCGTTTATGCCGCTAATCAGACATGCATGCGTAGCTGAGATCAAAACAAGCATAATTAATAACCAAACAACTTGGTTTGCCAGTTGACATATAGACGTCTATACGGCAAATTGCGCACATGAAAATAAAAATAATACGCACCACCGGCATGATGATTATTACCACCCTCTCAGAGGTGGTCGCTGGCTAGTGCACAAGCATTAAACAAAAAAGCCCGCGACCTAAAGCGGGCTTTTTTGTTATTGGATGTCGTAAAAATGAAAAGTGCCTATCGCTAGGTATTGGTTAAATAAGTCAAGGAGCAAATAAATGAAGGTGTTGAAGTTTGGTGGGTCATCTTTAGCTGATGCTGAAAAATACTTAATGGTGAAAGACATTAGTATGGCCTGCCACAAAGAAAGTGGCGCTGCGGTTGTTTTATCTGCTCCTAAAGGTGTGACCAATGCCCTGTCATTGTTATGCGACGAAGCAGCCCTTGGTAAAGATTATGGTGAGTTATTCGCCAAATTGAATATGGTGTTGTTCGGCATCTTAGATGAACTTCAAGAGCGCATTCCCAATATTAATCAAGCTAAGTTATCCGACTATGTTCAGCAAATATTACAAGAGCTTAATCAAAATTTAGAAGGCTTTGCCCTGTTAAATTGCGCCCCTGAATCGGTTGTAGCTAAAATTTTGAGTATTGGCGAATACGTTAGTGTGCATATTTTTAGTGAGATACTCACCGCGTTAGGACAACAAAATCAGATTATTGACCCGGTTGATTACATTATCGCTGAAGGTGACTACTTAGATAGCATCGCTGATGTGGCTGCCAGTAAGGCGCGTTTCACTGATGTAGATAGCTCTGGTGATATTGTGCTGATTATGCCAGGTTTTGTAGCAGTTAATGTAGAAGGCGAAAAAGTAACCTTAGGACGTAACGGTTCAGATTACTCTGCAGCCATACTTGCTGCTTGCATTGACGCACAATGCTGCGAAATTTGGACTGATGTAGATGGCGTTTATAACGCTGATCCTAATCAAGTCGAAGGGGCGGTATTACTTGATAAGTTGACTTATCAGGAGGCCATGGAACTCTCTTATTTCGGCGCTAAAGTATTGCACCCAAAAACCATCGGTCCCATTGCTCAGCACCATATTCCTTGTTTAATTCGTAATACCCTCAATCCTAGCGCCCCCGGCACGTTAATCAGCAATGAAGCCAGTACAGTGTGGACAAGTGTTAAAGGCATTTCACATTTAGACAATATGGCGATGTTTAATGTTGCCGGTCCTGGCATGAAAGGCATGGTGGGTATGGCCAGTCGAGTGTTTGAGGTGATGTCAAACGCGAATATTTCAATTAGTTTAATTACGCAATCCTCTTCTGAATACAGCATCAGTTTTTGTATCCATGACAAGGACGCTAATCGTGCTTTAGCCTTGTTGGAAGATTCTTTTGCCCTTGAACTTTCGAATCACTTACTTGACCCGATCGAAGTAAGGCAGAAATTGGCAATTGTGACATTAGTGGGTGATGGTATGCGTCACACCAAAGGCTTAGCCGCTAAGTTTTTTAGTTCATTAGCACAGGCGAGAGTTAACAATGTTGCCATCGCGCAAGGTTCTTCAGAACGCTCTATTTCTACGGTAATTGAAATGGATAAAGCTAAAAAAGCGGTAAAAATTGTACATCAAAACTTTTTCTCAAATTTACACACTATTGACGTGTTTTTGGTAGGTTGTGGCACCGTAGGTAAAGAGTTACTTGGGCAAATAGCCAAACAACAACCAGCATTGTTAGATCGCAAAATTAGCGTAAAAGTATATGGTATTGCAAACAGCAGAAAATTGTTACTGCAAGAGGGTGGCATTGATTTAACAGGTGCTTGGGCGAGTGAATTAAGCCAAAGTGCGCACACATTTACCTTATCAACGTTGCAAAAGTTTGTAGAAGACAACAGTTTGGTTAATCCGGTTATTGTAGATTGCACTAGCAGCGAGTTGATCGCTAATCAATATCCTCAAATGATGTTAGATGGTTTTCACGTCGTTACACCAAACAAAAAAGCCAATACCGCCAGCACCGAGTTTTATCAATTATTAAGGGACACTGCGCAACAAACGAATCGTCAGTTCTTATATGAAACTACCGTAGGTGCGGGTTTACCGGTTATTGATAATTTACAAAAATTGATTTACGCCGGTGACGAATTGATTCGTTTTGAAGGCATTTTATCTGGTTCATTATCTTTTGTGTTTGGTAAGCTCGAGGAAGGCTTAAGTCTTTCGCAAGCAACTGAAATAGCAAAGAAAAATGGCTTCACTGAGCCTGATCCTCGTGATGATCTAAGTGGCACTGACGTGGCTCGTAAGCTACTTATCATGGCGCGTGAAGCAGACCTGAAATTAGAGCTTAGCGACATTAAAATTGAACCGGTATTACCCAACTTCTTTGATGCAAGCGGCTCTGTAGACGAGTTTATGGCTCGCCTTCCTGACATAGACAGCTACTTCAACGAAAAAGTACAGCATGCTAAGCAACAGGGTAAAGTACTGCGTTATGTCGGCTCAATTAGTAAGGGAAATTGTGTTGTTTCTATCGAGGCCGTTGATGCGAGTCACCCCCTGTATATGATAAAAGAAGGGGAAAATGCCTTGGCTATCCATAGTCATTATTACCAACCTATTCCCTTTGTAATAAGAGGGTACGGCGCTGGTGCTGCGGTTACCGCTGCTGGCGTATTTGCTGATGTATTACGTACTATGCCGTGGAAGCAAAATATCTAATGAGTAATTCAATAATACAACACACATCTCTGACAGCCTATGCGCCTGCCTCAATTGGTAATGTCAGTTTAGGTTTTGATTTATTAGGCGCCGCATTGAAGCCGATTGATGGAAGCTTATTAGGTGATGAAGTCAAAATAGAATCAGCTGAGCAATTTGAATTAACCGTCGAGGGACGCTTTGCCGATAAGCTTCCCGCTGACCCTGCCAGTAATATCGTGACCCAATGTTATCACCATTATTTACAGTGTTTGGTCAATAAAGGTGTTGATGTCGACGCGTTGCCTAAAGTGGCAATGACATTGTATAAACACTTGCCGATCGGCAGTGGTTTAGGCTCGAGCGCCAGCTCAATTGTTGCTGCGTTTCATGGTTTAAATCAGTTTTTTACTGATGTATTAGGTACGACCCCGTTCAATAAAAGTGATTTATTGCTGATGATGGGGGAGTTAGAAGGGCAGATTAGCGGCAGTGTGCACTATGATAACGTTGCCCCTTGCTTTTTAGGTGGATTAACCCTGATGTCTGAGTACAAAGATCAGGTCGCCTTGCCTTTGCCGTCTTTTAACAATTGGTATTGGGTGTCATGTTATTCAGGTATTACGGTGTCAACGGCAGCTGCACGAGCTATTTTACCTAAAGAAGTGCCCATGGCCATAACCATACAATTTGGCCGACAGCTGGCGGTATTTGTTGATGCATTATATCGCCAAGATGAAAACTTAGCGGCAGCGATGATGACGGATGTCATAGCAGAGCCCTATAGAAAGTCGTTATTACCCCATTTTGATGAATCCCGTGAATTTGCAAAGCAGCAGGGTGCTCTGGCTTTTGGTATATCAGGTTCAGGCCCTTCGGTTTTTGCTGTGTGCGATTCATTAGAAAAAGCTACAATTATCAACCAATGGTTGGCGGATAATTATATTCAAAATGACACTGGCTTTAGTCATATCTGCCAGTTAGACCAGCAAGGTGCAGTCGTTTATTGACTCCCTGCTTTTAAAAAAAGATAAGGTAATTAAATTTTGGAACTCGAAAATTTAAAAGATGCTGCAGATACAGCTAGTTTTGCAGAAGCAGTAAAAAAAGGTTTAGGCAAAAATCAGGGTTTATTTTTCCCTAAAAAATTGCCTACATTTGATGATATTGAAACGTTGTTGGCGAAGCCTTTTGTTGAGCGCAGTGTAGAAATTCTGAGCACACTTATTGGTGACGAATTACCTAAAGAAACCATTCAAGGTATTGTGGAACGGGCATTTGTTTTTCCTGCGCCATTAGTCAAGGTCACTGACAATATTTTCAGTTTAGAGTTATATCACGGTCCAACACTGGCATTTAAAGATTTTGGTGGTCGTTTTATGGCACAGTGTTTAACTGAAATTGCCAAAGGCGAAAAAATCACGATTTTAACTGCCACCTCTGGTGATACTGGTGCTGCAGTGGCTCATGCCTTCCACGGTATCGAAAATATTGATGTGGTGATTTTGTACCCCAAAGGCAAAATCAGTCAGCTGCAAGAAAAACTGTTTACCACACTGGGCGACAATATTCACACGGTGGCAATTGATGCCGATTTTGATGCATGTCAGCAATTAGTTAAAACCGCGTTTGATGATGCAGATGTGCGAGTTGGTTTACACCTTAACTCGGCGAACTCCATTAATATAAGCCGTTTAGTGGCTCAGGTTTGCTATTACTTTGAGGCCTTATCGCAACTAAGCGCCGAACAGCGCGAAGATGTGGTGGTTTCCGTACCGAGTGGAAACTTTGGTAATTTAACCGCTGGGATGATTGCTAAGGTAATGGGATTGCCTATCAGTCACTTTGTGGCAGCAACTAACCTCAACGATACCGTGCCTCGTTATCTAAAAACCGGCGAATGGGATCCTAAGGCTACCGTCGCCACGTTGTCAAATGCCATGGACGTAAGTCAGCCAAATAACTGGCCTCGCATTGAAGCGATTATTGAACAAGGTTATTTAGATAAATCTGTGCTTAGTGGTGATACGGTTGACGAAGAATATACTCAAGTGGCTATGCGTCAATTAGCGCAACTGGGTTATGTGAGTGAGCCTCATGCAGCGATTGCCTATAAAGCCTTGGTGCGTCATTTGGAGCCGGGTCAAACGGGCATTTTCTTAGGAACGGCTCACCCTGCTAAATTCCGTGAGACAGTTGAAAATGTATTAGGACAGCCTATTAGTTTACCGCAACCTTTAGCGGAGTGTGCTGGCAAAGAGAGCTTCTCTGTTGATTTAGCGAACGACTACGAGGCTTTAAAAGCACATCTCTTTGCACTTTTAGGCTAAGTTACATGGCGACATGGGAAGCGTTATTAGCAGCAGAAAAGCAGCACGCTTATTTTCAGCATATAATCACCTATGTCGCTGCGCAACGAGCAGCTGGAAAGTGCATTTTTCCAGCGCAAGCTGATGTATTTAACGCATTTAAAGTCACTGAAATTAACAAGGTCAAAGTCGTTATACTAGGACAAGATCCTTATCACGGTCCTAAACAAGCACATGGTTTAAGTTTTTCAGTTTTACCTGGCGTTAAGCCACCTCCTTCCTTAGCGAATATCTATAAAGAATTGCTCAACGACGTAACAGGTTTTGCTTTACCATCTCATGGTTATTTGCAGTCTTGGGCAGAACAAGGAGTGCTGTTATTAAATACGGTCCTAACAGTAGAGCAGGGTAAGGCGCATTCACACAGTAAAATTGGTTGGGAAAGGTTTACCGATAAAGTGATTGAGCTACTCAATGAGCACACCTGTGGTACGGTATTTTTATTGTGGGGCAGTCATGCTCAGAAAAAAGGGGCAGCGATAGATGCGAACAAACATCATGTACTGCATGCCCCGCATCCCTCACCCTTGTCAGCGTATCGCGGTTTTTTTGGCTGCAAACACTTCTCACAGACTAATCAACTACTGCTTGAACAAGGTAAATCAGCCATTAATTGGCAAGTATAACGGCTACAAATTTTAAAGTTCTGCTTAACGTTTGTGAATAATCACCGCGGTACGTAAACGCTCTTTTCCAAAACAAGACATGCTATAGAAATCTTGTTTCGCAATGGGAATATGTTGACAATCTAAAGACTCAACGTCGTGATCATCAGGGTCAGGATCATGAACATACAAATAGTCTTCATCAATTTCTGTGACACATACCCAATGTGGCGCTTTTTTGTCGTCCAATTGATAGGTGCTAATTAAACTAATGACACTGGCCCCTTGTCGAATATGAAATTCAAGATCTTCGGGGCTGACATCTGTAAAACGAACCTCAATATTGGCCTCTTCTACTTGACTACGGAACTGGTGTTCGACGGCTTGCATGATGTCTTTTTTGTGTTGACTGCGTACTCCCCCAATAAATAAGGGACCGGTGAGATTGACGTAAACTAGTACTTCAAAGCCTCTTTTGTTTGCCGCTAAGGCTAGGCCATAAGGATGGCAACCACCGTGGCCTGAGGTCATGTAAATGGTGGTAGCTTCTCGCCAAATATCCAGTTCAAGCGCTTGATTTAAGTTAACTTTCTCATCAATTTTAGCCATGGCCATCATTAATGAAGACGGACCACAAGTAAACTCTGTGGTTTGTTGATACCAAGGATACGATGTTAGTTGTTGCAACGATTGCTTCTGGCGTACGTTTTTTTGCATGCGCAAGGCATCAGTATTGTCTTCATAATAGGCTTCATAACTACCAAAAATTTTGTAGCCGAGCCCCTTGTACAAATTAATCGCGGTTTCGTTATTTTTTGCCACTTCTAAACGAATAAACAATTTACCGGCTTCTAAGGTTTGTTGTTCCAGGGTAAGCAACAGCCTTTTACCGATGCCTAGTCCTCGAATCTCGCTATCAACCGCAATGGAATACAGACGCGCCAAATGCGTTCCTTTACGCATAATGATCAGGCCATATGCCACCACAACTTGCTTAATCAAGATCACTTGAAACACACAGTTAGGTGCCTTCAGCCAATGTTGAAAACTGCGTTTACTAAGACGGTCGCCGGCAAAACAACGATTTTCCAATGCCATTAATTGAGCCAAGTCCGAGTATTTTGCATCTCGGACTTCTATCGTTTGGGTAGGTGTTACCACCTCAGCCAAATGTTGGTTGAGTGCTTGCAATCTAGCGGCCTCGGTATTCAAGGCGATCTGCAAACTCTTGCATGATGACACGATATAGCTCGTCACCTAAATACTTGTCTTCAATTTTACTGTCTAGGTTAGGGTTGTCATTGACTTCGATAACGTAAACTTTGTCATTAACTTGTTTTAAGTCAACACCATACAAGCCATTGCCAACAATCTCACAAGACTTAATCGCAGTGGCTAATACTGCTCGAGGGACTTCAAAGGTTGGGATCGTTTCAAAGTTACCGGCATTGTTGCGCTTAGAGCCATGGTTATAAATTTGCCAGTGGTTACGCGCCATAAAATAACGACAAGCATAGATCGCACGACCGTTTAGTACACCAATGCGCCAATCGTATTCGGTATACAAGTACTCTTGAATTAGCACTAAAGCCGATTGCTTAAGCATCATCTCTAACTTGCTGGTTAATTCGCTTCTGTCCTTCGCTTTAAAAACACCTAGCGAAAACGAACTCTCTGGCAACTTAAGCACGATAGGGTAACTAAACTCCGTCTCCAAGCGGTCAATGGTCGCAGGGTCAGATTTAGACACAAAGTGCGTTTTAGGTGCAGAAATATTGTGGTAGCTAAAAGCATCGTGCAAAAACACCTTATTGCAGCAACGTAAGATAGACGTAGGATCGTCCATCACCACCATGCCCTCTTTTTCACCTTTGCGGGCTAATTCATAGGTATGGTGCTTGATCGAGGTTGTCTCACGAATAAATAACGCGTCATATTGGTATAACTGAGCACTTTGTGCGGCAGTAAATACTTCGGCATTAATCCCCACTTTATTGGCTGCTTTTATAAACAACTGAATTGCCTTGGCATCGCTTGGCGGTGTTTTTTCATCAGGGTTGACTAATATGCCCATATCCCAGCGAGCGCGCTTCCGACCTGGAGGGTTACGCCACACTTTTAAAGTGAAATGTTCTAAGCTGGCAGTAAATTGGTCCCAAAGTTCAGGGGCAATTTCATTCACGCCAATCGCACTACAAATAAGTTGAGTTTGATGCGCATCGCGAGCAACAGACAGCTTTAAAATAGGCGCCGGAAACTTTTCAAAAGCGAATTTAGCTAACTTGCGTAGCGATTCGTTTTTTGTCCAGCCGAAAAATACCAAGAATTCTTTTTCGTCAGCACTGATCACCGCAGGTATTTGACTTTTGCTTAAGGGAATTTCGACCCATTCTTGATCTTTAGGCGGCATTAACGACAAGTCATTAATGGTATTTACGCTGGGTAATACTTTATGTTGGCGAGCTTCGGCCAGCAAGGAGCAGTAATAGCCTTGGCTTAAGTATTTTTCCGTATCGCACAAGTTAATAATACGAATTTTAGGCTCGCCGGCTTTTGGATATTCAGCCAGATATTGCTCGAAATTAACAATGGTTAATTCGCTATCAGGTAAGTTGAGTGGATGGTCGACAACAACTAAGGTTTTAAACATGGTTTACCTTTTTTAATGCAGATTAGAGGCTGCAAATAGAACAACAGAAATTTGCGCGAATACTACTCTTATTAAGCGTAGCAATATGCAGGTAGTTGAACAAAATTTTTTCATCATGACGTTCAATTTATTTCACTTTGCTTTTACGCACAGTGTTTTAGAATCAAGTGGTGTTAGCAACCTTTGATAAATGTTATGGGCAAAGATAATCGCGTTAGTTTAGACGAATTTGATGAAGATGATTTTGATGCTTCAGCAAAAGATAAAAAATCCGCTAAAGTTCGAGCAGAGCTTGAGAAAAAACAGCGGGAAAAAAGACAAAAGAATATTGAGTCAAAAAATAAACACCTCACAGCCGAGTAGCAATTAAACGTTTCACCGTTTTTTCTATTTGATTGTTTTGGTGAGTTTTGAGTGCTCGGGTATAAGGCGCATCAACAGGTAACTGTTTGATGCGCCTTTTGTGTAAATGGCCAAAATTTTTGGCTTATTTGGTGTTTTTTTATTGCGGAGAAAGCATGAAAACTGTTGCATTATTGTTTGTAGGGTTATTAAGTTTTTCTTTGTATGCCGACGAAAAACCAGCGGCCGACGAAGCTTTGTTGAAAGAGTTAAAGCAGTTCTGTACAGAAATGGCAGAAGACGATGGTATTGCGGCAGATAAACTAGCTGCTTATCTACTCAGCTGCGTTAACGAAGAACTGGAGTCAGAAGGTTATGCTCCAGTGAAGAAGTTGTAAGACTGATTCTAAAATACTGAACAATACTTAACGTGAGCAGAGTAATTCAGCATGTTAAGTATTGTATTTCAGGCCTATTCAAGGTATGAATTACTTATCAACTCAGCAACAAGCTTTATCTATGGACGTGCGTTTCCTTGTTACCTTTCTTGAAGTGGTGAAAACACGCCATTTTGGTAAGACAGCAGAAAATCTTTATCTTACTCCTTCCGCGGTCAGTGCTCGAATTAAGCAGTTAGAAGAGTACTTCAACAGTCCTCTATTTATTCGCAATCGTAATAGCATCCAACTTACGGTAGCAGGCCAAAAGTTAGTGCCTTTTGCTGAAAATTTAGCCGCGACCTTAAATGATGCTGTTAAAGCTATCAATAATTTTAATGTACAACACATTGCATTAGCCGGCACACCTAATGCATGGGAGTTGTACCTAAGCAACGCCTTAACCTGCATCAGTGAATACTTTCCGGCATTGACCGTGCGAGCTGAAATCATGACCAATGATTTATTGTTGCGCCAATTGCATAACCGCACGATTGATTTAGCCGTGGTAAGTGAGCCCCTCAAGTCTGAGCAGATCGAAACGTTACCCTTATTAAACGTGCCGCTTGCTCTTTATGTTAAGCAGTTTGGTGAAGAGGACCTTGAGTCTATGGCCAAACGTTATATTAGTCTAGATTGGCACGGTAAGGCTCGTGAAGAGGTTGAAAAGCTTTTTCCTAAAGCCAAAGAGGCGAAATTTAATACCAGTTCCATTCGAATCGCCTTGGATTTATTGTTAACTCAAGGGGGCATGGCCTTATTACCAGTTACCATTGCCGAAGAGTATGTGCTCAAGGGTCTTTTGACTAAGTTAGACGATTGCGGTGAGTTTAATTGCTCACTCCAAATTGCTTTTTTGAAAGAAGTTAATCATGTTGGTTTGGCCGAGTTCATTGAATTTTTATTGAACCTTCCAAAACAAGAAGAGGTCCTTGCGCTAAATCACTAGCACTCATGCTGGCATTACTGCATTTTAGCGCTTGTTAAGAGAGGAATACCTAATGCGTGTGGTATTTTTATGCCTATTGCTCGTATTGATCTGGGGCTGCCAATCAACGAACGGCCAGGTCGCTCAAGAAAAAATAGCAGTGGGTGAACTAAGTTCTGCCGAATTATTGTCTGCCTATCCCGCTTTTGAGGCTGAATACCGCGCTTACCAACCCACTGCTGCAGAGCTATCAGCAGCGGCGAAGTTAAACGGCTTAAAAGTAGTGGTGTTGTTTGGTACTTGGTGTCATGACAGCGAGCGAGAAGTACCTCGCTTACTTAAATTGTTTGATCTTGTCGGGCTAAGCCAAGACAATCTGCAGCTTATAAGCGTTAATCAAAATAAACAGGAGCCCAGCGGTCTGTATCGACGTTTGGATTTACGCTTCACTCCCACCATTATCCTATTTGATGGGGACAAAGAATTAGGCCGTATTATTGAGAAACCAGATAACAATATTGCTCAGGACTTAGCCGCCATACTCGCTAAGTAAGGGCTTGATTCGGGACACGAGCTTTATTCATTTAAAAGGAAATCTACGCTCCAGCAAAGCTAACATTCATGCATTGAACCTAAGCTTCTGATACATAGGCGATAGACGTCACGCGACTTGCTTATTTTACTATTTCGGTGCGCGTTAAGAAATGCCTCAGTACCGTGTACAGTTCTTCTAATTGAGTGGGCTTACCCAGTACTTGATCGGCGCCTATCGAAAGATAGTGACTCACATCGCGTTGACTCACATTTGCGGTTAGCATCACGATGGGCTGGTCCATTCCTTGTGCTCTTAGTTGTTGTATTGCCGTGACGCCGTCCATTATTGGCATTTGTACATCCATCAAAATGAGGTCGGGCAGGAAGGTTTGGTAAGCTTCTAGGGCTTCTTCTCCATTATTAACCAAACAAATCTTTGCTTGGGTGTCTTCTAGCATTAGTTTGATTATTTCTTGGTTAATCATATTGTCTTCAGCGATCAAAATGCGTTTGTCTTGCAAGTTAGGAGGCCTTTCATCTTTTATTTGAACGCTTGGTTCAGGGTGTGTGACGACCACCTGTTGAAGCTCAACATTAAAGGTAAAACATGAACCAACACCAGGCTCACTGACCACCGAAAATTCGCCGTGCATAAGCTCCACAAGTTTTTTACAAATAACGAGCCCTAAGCCTGTTCCGCCAAACTCTCTGGTGGTTGAAGCATCAGCCTGTTTAAACGGGGTAAACAACAATTTCAGTTGCGATGGGCTAATGCCAATACCTTGATCGCTGATACTGCATTGCAGAAGATGACGACCTTCTTTAAGACAATAGTGTGCCTCAAATGAAATGCATCCTTTGGCAGTAAATTTAACGGCGTTAGAGAGCAAATTATACAAGATTTGGCTTATTCTAAGGCTGTCGCTCGACCACAGCATATTGAGTTGTTCGTCAATACGCACATTAAACACGAGGCCTTTTTCTTGACAGTTTGCGCGGCTTAAATCACACACATCTTCTATTAATAGTTTTGGATTGAATGCTACGTGTTCGATTTCTAGTTGCTCGGCTTCAATTTTTGATAAATCAAGAATATCGTTGAGGATACGCATTAAATTGCCACCTGACGTAATTGCCGTATCCAGCATTTTAGCTTGTCGAGGATCAGTTATTTGCTGCTCTAATAATTGCAAAACGCCAAGGACCCCGTTCATAGGTGTGCGTATTTCGTGACTCATGTTGGCCAAAAACTGCGATTTTAATTTGTCTGAACTTTCGGCTTTGAGCCGCGCTTCTTGCAAATCAAATATTTGATTACTGATCTGCAGCGCCATTTTTTTTAATGCGTCGTGAATCTGGTGAAACTCTATAAAAGGATTCTGTTCGGCAGGAAGCTTGTAATTCCCTTTTGCGATTTGATGGCTAAGTTGCACCATTTCTCGAATAGGCGTATTAAGTTTTTGCATCCAAACCCGTAAAAAATAATAAGTCACAACAAAGATAATCAATAGCGCTAACAATGTGACGGCGATATTCTGATAAACGGCTAAGAAGTAATTGGACGTTTGGTGATAATTAATGACACTAAGTGGCATTGGTCGATCGTTTATCCAAATAGGTAGCTCGAGTAAAAACGGATTGTTGGCATAGGTTTTTGTTTCAACATCAATGGTTGAGAGAGTCTGTTCTCGACTACTCAGTACGTTGTATTCTTGTGATGATAAATCCGTACTTTTTGTCGAAGATACCTGTAATAACTGTTCTTGTGATAGCACCACAAATAGCATTGAGTTGGTTTCCATCGGGTTAATAATGGATTCGGTCTCTCTTTGTAAGCGGGTGATAAATACAAGATGCCCAGTATCAAGGCTGGTGGAAGTCTGTTGCAGATTGAGCATTGCACCATCAAAATAATGCAGTTCAGGAAGGTTAGAGGCATGGTGTGTATTCGCCAATTTCCGTTGCACAATTTGCTGAAGTTCGGGGGATTTAGCGCGCAGTGTTACTAGGGGATAACCTGATACAACAAAGCCTTTTTCATCCATAATGAAGGCACTTTCTATACCATCATAGTGCTGTACAAATTGTTGTAAGCTTTTATCAACAAACTGCGAATACAAAATATTTTTTGCTACTTCAGCGAGCCCTTTATTCTGGCTTAGCTCGATAGTTGCGTATTGATAGCGGGTTAACTTTCCGTTGATGTCTGAAGCGACGGCATAACCCCTTGACTGAATCGCATTTTTCATCAAGGTGGTTTCAGCTCGGTAAGCCATTATTAAAGAGTAAGAGATCACCAAAATAATAGGGATCAGAATAAACAAGCCAACTTGCCTAAATAACAAATGGATGAAGGGAATCTGTTTCATCGTGCATCACTCGCCGTCGTTTGAGTCGACTCTTCGGCTAGATGCTGCATAAGCTCTGTTGCTTGTTTGGCATCAATAACACCCGCAGCATACCGTTTAAATCCGATGGATATCGCTTCCCATACTACGGCCATCTTAAAATTATTGGGCATTGGCTCTGATTGGTTAAGCAAATCAATAACAACTTGAACATTGCTACTGGCTTGCATTTCAATCTTGTTCAATACCAAGGAATTGACCGGTAGAGCATTGAGCTGATGCCACAACGCTTGTTGCACTTCCTCTGTTTGCATAAAATTTGCTAATGCCAATAGGGCTTCGCGCTTATTACCTGTTAACGAATGGTTTAGAAAAGCCAATACATGTGAGGTGAAGTAAGATCGCATAGGCTGGCCGTTAATGGCTGGCAACGGTGCAATCCCCAACTTACTGCCAAGACGCGTGCTAAGTTGTCGAAAGGACCAAAATCCGGAAATTAAATAGGCATTTTGCTCTCGCTCAAATTTGTCGATACCACATTGATAGTCACATTGTTCATCAACGACACCTGTAACAGCCAAGTTCCAATAAAATTGAATAGCCCTCTGCATTTCGGGGGTGTTGAGCTGAATCTGTTCTCCAATTAAGGGCAGTGTTTGCATGGCAGTAATAGTGGGGATAAACCAATACATTTCGTTAAAGCTCCACGCTATAATGCTATTACCTTGCTTTATGGCTTGCTGCTGCGAACGTAATTCGGGCCAATGAGTGGCCGGGGATGTGACCATACTTTTGTTATAATACAGTACGAGGTGATTGCCTGCGATAATGGGGATACCAAGATACTTTCCATCTACCATAGCGCTTTTTTTGAATCGCTCGCCAATATTTTTGTTTAATACACTCGGTTTAATTTCACTTAGTTGCAAATAAGGAAGACCAAGAAAATCACCTGGAATCAAGGCTACATCAGGTAAATCTGTATTAGCATGCTTTAATAACTGTGCCTTTAGGTCCGCGTTGTCAAAAATACGGGTGTTGATCTCGTATCCTGTTTGTTGGGTAAAGGTGTTCAATATGTCGAGTAGGGCGGTGTTTTCATGTCCGATAACAATCGATATGGTTTGCTTGGAAGCGGCAAAGGTATGGGTTGACGACAACACCGTGACCATTGATATGATGAGTAAGGGGAGACAATACAAACGCATGTTTATCTTTCAACTTCGCAATAAGATGGCCCTAGCCTAACACAAAATTTCTTAGCGCTGTGTAGAGGAGAAGATTGCACAAGCCGCGCCTAGGTTAATGCGTCAGCATAAGCAAAAAGGGCGGGGTTACCGCCAGTATGCCAAAAGAGGACCTTAGCTGATGCGGGTATCTGGCCACTCCGAACAAGATGGATTAGACCCGCCATAGCGCGGCCAGTATATACGGGATCAAGTAAAATTCCCTCACTTTGGGCTAGTAGACTAATGGCTTCTTGTTCTGCGCTGCCTACCACGCCATAACCTTGACCGATATAATCATCGCGTAGGTCGAGGTCATGCAAGTCAAATCGCTCGGCTAAATCGAGCTGCTGTGCCGTTTCATTCGCAATATCGACAATAACTTGTTTGAAAGGTTTGTTGGCATTTTCGTCTTTGTCTATATTAATTCCCACGATTTGGTAATCTTGTTGCACTAGGCTCTTGCCAACCATCATGCCAGCGTGGGTTGCACCAGAAGATGAGGCAAATACGATGTGGCTAATAGAGGTGTTTGCCAACTGCTGTTGTAATTCTTGCATGGCGTTAACATAACCCAGGGCGCCTACTTTATTTGAGCCACCATAAGGCACCACATAAGGTGTTAAGCCTTGCTGTTTTAGGCGTGCAACGAGGTCAGGGATGCCTTCTCCTTTTCGGTTTTCACCTTGCCAATGAATGGTACTGCCTAGCAAATAATCCAGCAATAAGTTGCCATTTACCTTGGAAGGTTTGTGGCCACCTAACAATAAATGACAGGGTAATGAAAGTAAGGCTGCTGCGGCCGCTGTTTGACGACAATGATTGGACTGTATTGCGCCAGCGGTAATAATGCAGTCGCAGCCTTGGCTGACTGCCTCTGCTAGTAAATATTCTAGCTTACGGGTTTTATTGCCGCCCATGGCAAGTCCAGTCAAATCGTCACGCTTAATGTAAATGTCAACTGCGCCTAACGCAGCGCTAAAATTGGGTAAAGCATGAAAAGGCGTGGGGAAAAAACCTAGTGCTTGTCGATTAAACCGTTGCATAAGCGCTCTCATTTAGCATTAGTACGCTACTCTATTGCGGGTTATTATTGGATATGGGTTTAGCCATTTGCTCGGCGTTTAGAATTGTCACTTCACGTTGCGGGAATGGCATATGTATATCATGGGCTTTGAGGGTTTCCAAAATACTGAGCATTAAATCTCCCCCCACCCGGTTTTTGCCGTCATCGACACCTTGCATCCAAAATTCTACAAACATATTGATGCCAGAATCGCCGAAACTGTCAATTTCACAGTCTGGACGTTCTTCAAAAGGTACGTCCTCACCGCTAATCACTTGTGGGTGCTCCGCAACGACGACTTTGATTATTTCCACCATCGCTCGCACGTCGGTTGCATAGGGTACTGAGAAGTCAACTCGATAGCGCTGTTTGGGATCTTTGTGAGTCCAATTAATAAATTGAGACGAGATAAACATTTCATTGGGTACCACGATATCTTTACCATCGTAGGTCTCTAGTACGGCGTAGCGCATACGAAACTCTCTGACAAACCCCTTGGTGTTATCATCCAATTGCACATAATCACCTACCGTCAATGACCGGTCTAATAAGATGATGATCCCTGAAATGAAGTTTGAGGCAATCGATTGCAAGCCGAGGCCAAGGCCCACGCCCACCGCGCCGCCAAATACTGCCAATGTGGTCAGGTTTATGCCCATTACGTTGAGTAAAAGCAAAAATACGACACAAAATAGGGCGACCTCAAAAAGTTTAGAAAACACCTCTCGAGTAGGAACATCAAGATGTTCTTGTTTGCGAATAATGTCCTTACCCAGGCTACTTGATGCTCGGCCCAACCAAAAAAGTAAGGTGCCAAAAATTAGCACACGTAAGACCCCATAAGCTGACACACTTACGTTTCCCACATTTAGCGAGACATCTTCAAGCTCAGCAATAAAAATCGGTAAATAGCCTAATAAGTGCAAGATCAGCGTTGGTAAACCTACCCATCTAAATAAATTTGCGGCAAATCGATGGGTAACAAAGGCCTGAATGCAAAAGTGGAAAAACAGGATGACCGCAATAAAATAAGCGGTATTAATGACCCACGCGGTGTGCGCAGTGTGGCCGCTAATTTCAGTGGATACCCGTAACATGATGATGGATAACAAAGGATAAATAATGCCGCCTAAACGAAAGGCCAGTTTATGTAAAGGGTGGGCGGTCTCTGGCGGTTGATGATTTGTGACACCGATGTGATTGCGGATTTTTTTTGCTAACAAAAAGGCCAAAAGGTAAACCAATAAGACGATAGCAATTTGTAAGTATGTAAATGGCGTGCTGAGGGTTTGTTGCACTAATAACAAGCTGTGCTCAAAATATTGTTTAATCAGATCAGTGTTCATCTTTTCGCTTACTTTGACATCTTTACACCATATTACTACGTCATTGAGGCATAATCATGTTTAGAATACTCAGTGATACATTGAGTAAACGCATTCACCCAATAATCCACAGGAGTCAATATGACCAAGGCTAGTTTACGCGTACTTTACCCTCATCCCACCGACGCAGAAAAATTTGACCAAGACTATCAGCAACATCTTGCCTTATTTCATGAAAAGACCAAGATACCTAAAGATAAACCGCCGTATACCGTGAGTAAATTCCATGCTACTCCTTTGGGAAATGCGGCGTATTATCAAATGTTTAGCTTGCCATTTGATTCGATGGAGGCCTTACAACAAACAATGATGAGTGCAGAGATGCAATCAGTGGCTGCTGATGCGGTTAAAATTTCCACAGGTGGTCAACCAATTGTGCTCATTGCAAGTGATCAGTAATTATTGAAGGTAAGCTGGGTGAAAGATTCTGTAGGTGTCTTGCGCAGCATCGCGATTCTGGAAGGAACGAAGGGCTGCTTAGCTTTTATGGTTGCTATTGGCTTACACACCTTAGCGGGTGAAAACGTGCAAAGTATTGCAGAAAGCTTAGTGCGCCACCTCCACCTGAATCCCGCAAGTCACTATCCACATATTTTGATTGAAGCTTCCAGTCAGGTTACATCCAGTAATATTCGTCTGATTGCTGCTGGTGTACTGTTGTATACCCTTATCCGGTTTATAGAAGCGTATGGTTTATGGCATCAAAAGCGGTGGACTGAGTGGTTTGCTTTAGTTAGTGGTGGAATTTACATTCCGTTTGAAATTCGAGAAATGTACCAGCATGTTAACCTTTTCACGCTCGGCGCATTTAGCCTAAATGTGCTTGTGGTGTCATACCTTGTGTGGCTTATATTTAAGCCACACAAAGAAAAAGATTAAGTATGATGAAATGAACAGTCGGTGTTAGGCGACAGAACTCATGTCGTTTACCGATTTTAATTTTAGCAAGGAAGTAAATGAGTCGTGATGGGATAATAAAGCCAGCTTCTCTTTATCCGTCATCCAGTTTAACGCTTCCAGTTGAGATTGCGCATCAGCAATTTTATATTCAGCGCTAATTTTATCGATAGGCGGATATCCGCGTTTTGGTGCCGGTGGTACTTGCGTCATTGAAAAATGCGACGCCCACAATGGTTGTTGTTGTAACAGTTGCTCAAAACTTAACTCGTGAGTGACTTTAGAAAAGTCGTCCACGTATTCGTCACGTTTATGCATTATTTCCGGTACATCAACTTCTTCTGGGATAGACAGCAAGCCACAAAATCTCAAAAATTTGGCTAACCACTTACTGCCACTTAAGGCAGAAAGTGGGATCGAAAATACCAGTCCTACCAGCGTTGGTGCCAACCAAAGTAATAAGGGGGGCGAGTAATAGTACAATACTGCAGTCATGACCAAGCCAATGAGCGTATGCCAAATATGTTGGCCAAATAATTGAGCCCACGGTAGACCGTTATATTGCCTTTGTTGAGTCGACCAACCTGAATCCCTACCTCTGAAAATATCAAGAATGTGCTTACTGTGGATCAGCATAAAAATAGGCGCATACAAGACTGAAAATATGATTTCAACACAGGCGCCCAGAATCAGCCTGATGATCCCTAAGGGGCGACGTAAAGAGGGAGTAAATATCGCGCGGGTAATACCTAAAATTTTCGGTACTAATAAGATCCCCATAGTAAAAACAAACAGTTGCACCATGCGTTCAGAATCAAAGACCGGCCAATGGGGAAACAAGCTCATTTCATCGGAAAAATATTCGACGTTAATGTAGTGAATTTGAATAGCCATCACAATACCAATCATGATTAAGGCAAACCAAATAGGCGAGGCCATATAGCCCATAATCCCAGTTAACATATGAAAACGATTTGGCCAGCGTAATCCTTTAGCCGACAAAACAGCCAAATGCTGAATATTACCTTGTGCCCAACGTCTATCGCGGATTGCCACATCAGATAAACTAGGTGGACTTTCTTCCCATGAGCCTTTCAGTAAAGGCACCATGCGCACAGACCACCCCGCTCTGCGGATAAGCGCGGCTTCAACAAAATCATGAGATAAAATGTCGCCGCTGAAGGGTTTTTGCCCACCTAAAGTTGGTAAACCTGCAGCTTGAGAAAATGCACTGACTCGGATAATGGCATTGTGACCCCAATAGTTGCCGTCATCGCCTTGCCAAGCTGTTATGCCGTTAGCCACGATAGGGCCATAAATTGTGCCAGCAAACTGCTGAAGGCGAGCAAATAGTGTATCGCCGCGATACAGACATGGCAGCGTTTGAATAATGCCACTACGCTCATCTGCGGCCATCTCTTTCATTAACTGAACTAGAGTGTTTGCACACAATAAACTATCGGCATCAAGCACTAACATATAATCATAACGACCGCCCCAGCGACTCACAAACTCATGCACGTTACCGGCTTTTTTAGCTTTGTTGTCAAAGCGGCGGCGATACCAAACCTGCATCTGGCCTTGGAGAGCTTGTTGAAGTTTTTTTACTGCAGCGGTCTCTTTAAGCCATACATCAGGTTTATTAGAATCAGAAATAATAAAAATTTCAAATTGTTCACCGAAACCTTGTGCAGCTAAGGCTTTGCCCATACTCAATAGTGCTGCGCAAGTTTGCGCGGCGTCTTCATTGTAAATAGGCATAAGCAAGGCCGTTTTTTTGCCGCTCAGATCACTGTCTATTTTACTGTAGTCTTTGATAGGGCAAATAAAACCTGCGATTGCACCGCAAGCGGCCAGCGCAATCCACACGAAGGTTAGAGCAAAAAAGCCAACCATTAACCACTGCAAAAAGGTTACGTCGACTTGAGACACGATCAATATCATCTGATACGTAGCAAATATCGTGAGGGCGCTTGCACCACCAAAGGTGATTAATCGCGCTAACCACGTTGACCAAGACTGCGCTGCATATTTCACCTTTTTATGCTGAGAAAAATCTTGTGGTGGCATATGCAAGGGGCATTCAGTCGGGATGGCTCCTTGGGATTCTTTGTTGGCTTCATCCACGGTTAACGGTTCCATCTGTAAAGCCATGTTTCACCCCATGCTTTGTCTTTTGATGATAATGATACGCGCAGTTCTGAAAGATCTTCTCTGCCTGGTTCAAACTTAACAACCACACGGTATAAACCAGTTTTATCCATAAATTTCTGAATTGTACCCACTATTTTGCCGGTACTGGCTGAGGCGCTTACCACCACATCATCGGGTAAATTCAACGAGCTGTAGTCGATAACAAAATCTCTGACGGTCTCACTGCCTAGAGCTTTACCGGTAGCGGTAGATAAGATGCGCCCCCCCTTATCTTCCAAAGCAAAAACTGAGCCCCAAGAAATTTTATATTGAAACGAATAAGCACGATTTGCTTTCATTGGTTCAGAGGGTTGCCAAAAAGCGACAATGTTGTCGTGAATTTCTGAGTTGGTAGGAATTTCGACTAATTCAACGTGGCCTGGACCCCAATTGCCAATAGGCTCAACCCAGGCAGAAGGTCGCGCTTCATAATGGGCTTCCATATCCTCAAAATCTGTAAACTTGCGGTGACGTTGGAATAAACCAAACCCTTTCAGTGTTTTATCACCAAAAGCTGAAACTTGTAATTTGCGTGGATTAGTTAATGGACGCCAGATACGTTCATTTTGACTATTGATCATGAACAAGCCGTCTGAATCATGCACTGCTGGTCTGGTGTCGTCAAAACGAGTGCGGTTAACCCCATTGTATAAAAACATCGAAGTTAAGGGGCCAATGCCAAAAGAATCAATTTGTTTTCTTGGATACAAGGCACTGTTCACTTCGATTTCGGTATTTTCGCCAGGCGTGGCTTTAAAGGTAAATGCACCAGTGAGTGACGCGCTTTCTAACAGAGCATGGATCACGATAGACTGACCTTGTTCTTTAGGCCGTTCAATCCAAAACTCAGTAAATACTGGAAATTCTTCACCAGTGGGCTTTGCCGTGTTTACTGCCAACCCTCGGGCTGATAAGCCATACCAATTGTCTTTACCTAAGCCTCTAAAATAGGTGCCGCCTTGGTACACCAAAAACTCATCCCATACATCTGGTTTATTGATGGGCGTGGTCAATTTAAAACCAGAATACCCTTCAGCTTGCGTTTCTTTGGCCGCTTTTTGTTCTTTGTCGTAGTTAAAAATATCACTGGTGTACAAAATGCGCCGAGATGTGCCGCCCACCACTAAATTCAATTTAACCGGTGTTTTGAACAAGAAGCCTGGATGCATAGGGCTGAGACGAAAATTACGATCTTCATTTTTCCACACGCTTGCACCACGTTGAAATTGGATTTTTCGATAGTCATCATAATTTAAATTATTGAGTGGGCTGTCTGGTGCTAATTTAGGCTCAACAAATTCTTTAGCAGCAAGCTCTTTGGCTTTTTCTTCAAGCCACTGGCGGTTAAATTTATGAGTGGGTCTGTCGTCTTGCGCAAAAGTCAGGGTCGATGTAAGTAAAACAAAGACGCAAAGAAGCACTGTTTGAATGGATTTGCTGATCAAAATAAAGGTTCCTAAATTATGATTGTGAGTAATCTGCGTGAGTGATGGTGATCTTTACCTCTAAGGCACAAAACCAACACAGGTATCTTTAGCTTTGCTAAGCACAAGCTATACCACTTTTTATATTTCTTTTTTAACGGTTTAACACTGCGTCGCTAAGCAGCAACGTAATGGGGCTGTCCAATAGGGCGTTAGAGGGGACAATGTCAATAAGACTGAAAAATAACGCTTTTTTAGATTCTCGCTGCCATAAAAATAGTACACTTTGTCTCTAATTGGCTACATAGAATCGTCGCAAAACGTCAACGTTTAACAGGCCACACACCTGCTTTTAACACTTTAAATTGCTTTGAGTTTATTCGCGGGTAAATCTTACTGAGTGACTCTCCTGTCATAAGTAAAATTTACCCAACGAAGCTAGGACAATTTATTTTTGAAGTCCTCGTAGGTGAATTTACGCACTAATTCAAAGCTACCGTTTTTGCGTAAAATGCCAATAGAGGGATGCTCAACACCGTTAAAAAAGGTTGTTTTCACCATGGTGTAATGGATCATGTCTTCAAAGATTATTCGTTCACCAATTTGCAGCTCATGGTCGAAACTGTATAGGTCGATTGCATCACCGGTTAAACAAGAGTTTCCGCCAAAGCGATAAGTGTGGGCTTTTTCTCCGGCTTTACCCGCCCCACGAACTTCAGGACGATAAGGCATTTCGAGTACATCAGGCATGTGTGCCGTTGCTGACATATCGACAATGGCAATTTTGTCGCGGTTTTCGACTATATCAATCACTTCACACACTAATGGACCCGTTTGCCACGCCACAGCTGAGCCAGGCTCTAAGATCACGTTTAAGTGTGGATAACGAGCCTTAAAAGCTTTTAATACGCCGATAAGATGTTCAACATCGTAGCCTTTCTTCGTCATCAAATGACCGCCACCAAAGTTGATCCATTTTAACTGGCCAAAGTACTGAGAGAATTTCTTTTCAACTGCAAGAATAGTCCGTTCGGTAGCAAAGGAGTCACATTCACATAAGTTGTGTATATGAAAACCTTCTATACCAGTTAAATCTACACCAACGAGATCTTTAGCTAGAATACCAAAACGTGAACCCGGCGCGCTGGGGTCGTACAATTCGGTTTCGGCTTCGCGGTGCTCTGCGTTTAAACGAATACCTGGCGATACATCAGAGGCCAAAATTTGTTGTTTATAACGCTGCCACTGACCAAGGCTATTAAATGAGATGTGGTCAACTAAGTCTACTAACTGATCGATATCTGCAGGTTTAAAGGCCGGCGAAAAAGCATGCACTTGTTTGCCTATGGTTTCTTTACCTAATCGTGCTTCCCACACCGCACTGGCAGTTGAACCTTGTAGATATTGTTTGACTAAATCGAAGGTAGACCACATGGAAAAGCCCTTGAGTGCCAAAATGATTTCGACACCACTTTCGTCCTGTACTCGTTGCATTAATTGTAAATTGGCTTCGAGTTTAGCTTCTTCACACACATAGCAGGGCGAGGGGATCGCAGGGTTTAACATCGGGTCGGCGGCATCAACAGTCATTTATATGTCCACTTTAATGGTGTAATTCATTAAAAATCAAAGGGCAGGGTCACTGAATGACGCTGCCCTAATTGCTTTTGCAAAAAGCGTTAACTTACTTTTTAAACGGGCTCTGTTCTACTTCAATGACATGCCATGGTAGGCCGTGTACATTGAGTAATTCCATAAAGGGATCAGGATCAAATTGCTCCATGTTCCACACACCTGCTTTTTTCCAAGTACCATTTAACATTAAAGCCGCGCCTATCATAGCAGGTACGCCTGTAGTGTAAGATACGGCTTGAGCGCCTACTTCTTCATAACAAGCAGCGTGGTCACAGTTGTTATAAATAAAGATAGTCTTTTCTTTGCCATCTTTGATACCGGTAATATAAGTACCGATACAGGTCATGCCTGAGTAGCCTTCGGCTAAGGTGCCAGGGTTAGGCAATACCGCTTTCAAAAACTCTAAAGGTACGATTTGCTGACCTTGGAAATCGATAGGCGCAATACTGGTCATGCCTATGCCTTCTAATACACGTAAGTGAGTTAGATAAGCTTCGCCAAAAGTCATCCAAAAACGGGCACGTTTCAGTGTTGGAAAGTGTTTAACGATAGATTCTAATTCTTCATGAAACATCAAATATGAAGCGCGTACACCGATGTTTTGATAATCCAGGTCTTCACGTACGCTCAGTGGATCGGTTTCTTTCCACTCACCATTTTCCCAAAAACGACCACGTTGGGTAATTTCACGAATATTGATTTCAGGATTGAAGTTAGTGGCGAAAGCTTTGCCGTGATCACCCCCGTTACAATCGACGATATCTAAATAATGGATTTCATCAAAATAGTGTTTGGCTGCATAAGCGGTATAAACGTTAGTCACGCCAGGATCAAAGCCACTACCTAATAAAGCCATTAAACCAGCTTTTTCGAACTTTTCTTGGTAAGCCCACTGCCAAGAATATTCAAATTTAGCCACATCTTTAGGTTCGTAATTTGCTGTATCTAAATAATGTACGCCAGTTTCTAAACAGGCATCCATGATGGCTAAATCTTGGTAAGGTAAGGCTAAGTTTACCACTAAGTCAGGTTTGACTTGCTCAATTACCTTAACCACTTCACTGGCGTGATCTGCGTCAACAGCAAAGACCCCTTTGATGCGGTCTGCGCCAATTTCTTTTTGTAGCGCTTCGCATTTTGACACGGTGCGACTTGCTAAGTAAATTTCGTCAAAAAACTCAGGTAAACGCGCACATTTTTTGACAGTTACAGCAGCAACGCCGCCAGCACCAATGATCAATACACGAGACATAAGATGATCCTTTTAGTTTTTAAGATATAAAAAACGCGCATGCTATCAGTAAATTTGTAGCATGCAATAGCTGCAATAAAATAGGTGGTTTTATTGGCTATTTCCAGTTTAACCACGGGATTGTTGTAGTGCTTGATTATGACATAGTGATGTCATCACTGCATTGATTCTCTGCTCTACCGAGCCCGATACGATAATATGTGGGATGTGTTTTTCTATTAAATAGGCTTTGATAAAGGCTTGAAATTCATGTCTGTTAGCGTCCCCAGAGCGTTCCCACGTATCGTCGTAGGGAATTTCATCACCGCATAGCACAACGAGGTCGTAACGCTGCCATGATGCTTGCGCAAGTTGCTCAAGTTCAGGCAAGGCGTCGCCATGATAATGCAGGGCAAAGTGCCACGTCGTAAACGCATTGGTATCACACAATAACACGTCATTGGCCTTGTCGAGCGCTTCGTCTTCCCAGCGAACTTGAGTTTGCGCAATATGCAATAATTGCTCAGGACTTAGGCGTCGGTCTACTTGATGTTCTAACCAATACTCTCGACCATATTCTGCCACGGTGAGGGTGTGAAGCTTTTTGGCTAGCGCTTCACACAGGGTGGTTTTTCCGGTGGATGGTCCGCCGAGGAAAACGATTTTTTTTATCATGACTCTACTTTATGATTGAAAAGTGTGATGGCTCTAGCGTTCATTAAATCATTGAATACCAGTGGTGACAAAAAGTCCTGATACCTCGGCAGGTTATCTCTGATCATGCTTGCGCTAATGGGGACCTGTAATCTGTTGCAATCGACTTGGACATTCCTACAGCTAAAAGCTTTACTAATGTGCTCACCATAAGGTTCACTACTGAAAAAACTATCGAAGCGGTATTCCGCCAGTAGTCCCAATAAGTATTGCTCTTGGCTGGCGATTATCTCGGGGGTATATCCGGTTTCTTTTGGGCCATTAGAAGCCAAAACTAGATCCACCTGCGGATAAAGCCGTGCAATCCACGATGCTCTTGTCCTTACATCACATTGCGGTAATTCATCACAGGCATAGATCACCACTACTAACCTATCAACGTTAGCTAGGGCTGACTCGATGAGAAACTGATGACCCTTATGTAAGGGGGCAAATTTGCCGAGGGTAAAGCCTGCTGTCATTTATGCTGGCGCTGCATTCGATACGGTATTGGTGGTATTTCGCCAAGATGTGTACCATTGTATTTGCCCAATAATCGCCATGACTAAAAAGCACAAATACAGCAGCGAGGTTGGGTACAATTGCTTGTGCCAATATATGCCTATGGCAACAATATCAACAACAATCCAAAAGGCCCAATTCAATAATTTTTTATGTGACAGCAACCACTGTGCGGCCAAACTTGCACATGTTGTAAAAGCATCAGGGTAGGGAAGGCTCGCATCGGTATTATTGTTCATGAAGTAACCCACTATTATTGTTCCAATAATTACCGCACCCATCCACGATGTATATTCAACGGTACTTCCGCGATTGACGATAACCTCTCCATGCTCTTGTTGTGAACGACGCCAGATAAACCAGCCATAAAATTGAAAGCCGATATAAAACAGCTGCAGTGCCATATCAGAATACAGTTTCACATCGTAAAAAATCCACGTGTAAATTGAAACTTGAACAAGGCCAAAGGCAAAGCTCCATATACTGCGTTGAATAAGTAAATAAACACACAAAAAGCCTGCAACCGTCGCTATCCATTCAAGTTCTGAGGCGCCGGCAAAACCTTGAAACCATTCAGTAAAATTCATCAGTTTTCATTCACAGGAAATATTTGGATTGTATCTAAAAAAGGTCCATTAGAACCTATTGTTCCCCCTAGCACATAGATGTTTCCATTCAAAATGGTGGCTGCATTGTGACGACTCGCCTCCAAGGTAAAAGGAGCGAGTTGCCAAGTGCTGGACGTCGCATCAAAAACGTAAGCACTATTTAAGTTTGTGTAATCGCCAAAGGTGTAGATTTTACTTTTGCTGGCGACGGCTGAATGGGCGCTCAAAGGCTGAGGAAGCTCAGCAAGTTCAGTCCAACTATCGAGTGCTAAATCATAACGGTAAAAATGACTAGAGGGCGTTTTACCGTTAAAACCGCCAACGGTATAAATATGTTCACCTAGTACAACAGCTCTAGTACTTTCTTTGTCAGGTAGGTCTGCGCCTTTTTTCCAACTATCATTGTTAATATCGTAAATGGCTACCGTATTGGTAGGGACAAGTTTGTTGCGCGTTTGACGAGACCAGACCCCGCCACCGCTGACTACTATTTTTCCATCAAGAAGAACCGCACTGCCAAAGCGCCGTGGAACGGGCATCTCACCAATTATCTTCACTTCTTGAGTGCGAATGTTATACACCTCGACTAAAGGTTGGAGTCTGCTACGATTTTTCCAATTAGAGACGCCGCCAAGCACATAAATTAAGTCAGCACCATCCCACACCGCTGAATGATATCGCCTAGGTAACAGTTTATCTTTTAATTGCGTAACAGATTGAGTAGCAGGTTCAATAATCACGATATCTCTTGAAAACCCCTCTTTATTTGCCCCACCAAGGACAAATATATGTTTACCATTGTTGGCAACAGCATGGCCGTAAAGTGGCGTAGGTAAACGCAATGTAGTGTTTGTTGGTGATGGGGCTTGAGACGCGCAGGCTGTTATTACTAAGGTTAAGACGAATAATATAATGGCGTGAAATCGCTGACGTTTGAGCATGATGTCTTCCCTGAATGATTTTTAAAAAGTAGGTGGCTAGCTTACAAGGACAAAGGCAAATTTAGCAAGTCACAAAATTGATGCACGCTGCCCAATTGCGCGGCTACCTTGCAATCCGCCAGTATGCAAAATTAACAAGCGACTGCCTTTGTTGAAATAATTTCTGTTGATTAAGTCTTTCACCGCATACATCAGCTTACCACTATAGATAGGTTCAATTTCAATGCGTGTTTGGTGATAAAAATCGTTGCAAAAATCCACGAGTTCGTTAGAACGTTTAGCATAGCCACCAAAATGATAGTCATGGCATATGCCCCAGTGTTGATAGGTTTGTGGTAGCAAAGCCTGCACGTGTTCTTCCAAATAACCTTGACCTTTTAACGCGGCAATACCCAGAATATGAGTTGCGCTGTGTGCGGTGGCTTTGATTAGCCCTGCCAATGTACCGCCACTGGCAACTGGCGCGATAATATAATCATAATGTTGGTCTAATTCGCTGATAATCTCAGCCACACCTTGCAAAGCCAATTTATTTGAACCGCCCTCTGGAATGATTAAAGCATTTGGGTACTGTTGGTGCAACAGAGTCAAATAGGCAGGGGACTCGCGCTGTTGATAGGTTATTTTATTGACATATTGAATATCAGTTTGCCACATTTGTAGATCGTGCAACATAGGGCTGGGATTAGCCGAGTAGTCGCCTCGCACAATCGCAGTAAAACGTATGTTGAGCCGGTGACAACAAAAGCCTAATGCGTGCAGATGATTAGAAAAGCCACCACCAAAACTGACGATGTGGAGTGTTCTGCTACCCAATATTTGCGCTAGCGAATATTTCAGTTTTCGCCATTTATTGCCTGAAATAATAGGGTGTAGCAAGTCATCTCGCTTGATAGAAACGCTAATGTTATGTGAGTTTGGCCAAGCTAAATCTAGACTGTATTGAGGTGATGCCTCTTTGACCTCTAACGTGGCGAAAAGCTGGGCTAAGTTTCTGGTGGATGTGATCAATGTTTTTCTTTCCACTAATGCACCAACATATACCCTAACATGCCTAGTAAAAAGCCAAACACCGCTCCCATGGGAGGAAACCAATGTTTTTCCAGTTTTACTTGAGGAGCAATGTCTTGAAATATGGAATACAAAATGCCGCCAGAGGCAAATAACATGATGGCTGAGACAATATGGTGGTAATCGGTTAACCACACATAACCACTTACTCCTGCAATAGGCCCTAATAAGGCGAGTAAGGTAAACACAATTAAAATCTTTGCTGGACTAAACTGAGGTGAGGAGCGCAACTCGCGGTAGGCATTAAATCCTTCAGGAATGTTTTGTAGGGAGATTAAACCAGCCAGCAGATAACTGCTAGGGCTATCAAGTGCGATGGCTGCACCAAGCGCAATAGATTCTGGAATAAAGTCAGCTAACATCGCGGCCAATTGGCTGGCAGGCGTATTGGTTTTTCTTAACCAAATATCTAAGCCCATAAAAGCGAAGCTCCCCCCTAAAAAATAGAGTGTTGCCTGTGTCATAGATACGTATTCGATGCTTTCAGGCACTAACACTAAGCCAACCGCTGATAGTAAAGCGCCGCCACCAAATGCCATGACACCGTGGCGAAACTCTTGCGCTAGCCAATCAGATTGAAAATGTTCAAGTTTGGCCAACAGTCCGCCCAAGGGCATGCCTAAGCCGGCCAACGATGTGACTAAAATAACCATTAATAATGAAGACATTGTTTGACTACCTTTAACAAGTCAGTGTTTTTGCGCTTGGTTACGCAAATCTTTGCAGCAGGGCATGAAGCATGTCTTGCTCAATGGGTTTGCTCAAATAATCACTCATACCACAGGCGAGGCATTTTTCTTTTTCACCAGTAAGGGCATTTGCAGTTAGCGCTACAATGGGCAAGCTGGCAAGAGGTTCGGGTAATTGTCGAATATGCTTTGTGGCTTCATAGCCATCCATGTTGGGCATTTGACAATCCATCAACACTAAGGAATAAAACCGGCTTTGTTTTGCTTCATGCTGCAAAATGGCTAAGGCTTCAAGGCCATCAGCAGCAATGTCAAATTCGATTTTATGTTGTTTCAACATCTCACCCACCACAACTTGGTTAATTTCGTTATCTTCAACCACTAATACTTTCAATTGGCTAAGCGTTTTTGTTTGGTGGATAAGGCTAGCTTTAGTCTTATTGATCTGATTTGTTTGTGGCAAGGTGACTTCAATCGATGCTTGAAACACACTGCCACCATCAACAGCACTTTGCACGGTCACATCGCCATTCATTAATTTGCATAAGTGTTTGGTGATAGACAAACCCAGACCAGTGCCACCAAATTTTCGAGTCGTTGACACATCCGCCTGATTAAAAGGTTGAAATAAGGTGGCGAGTTGCGCTTCGCTTATGCCAATGCCGCTGTCTTTAACGGTAAGCGTTAAACGAGCCTTTTCAGTATTTAATGGCGTTAGTTGAACATGGATATCAATACCACCTTGATGCGTAAACTTGATGGCATTAGAGACTAAATTAGAACATATCTGCCTCAAACGAGTTGGATCACTGAGGATGATCATATCATCGCTAATGTTAAAGTCCTTGCTCACCTTGATGGATTTATCCCCTGCTCTTGGCATAAAAACATCAATGCAGCTATTGAGTAAGGAATGTAGCTTAATTGGAATAATTTCTAAATTTAGCTTACCTGAGTCAACCTTTGTAAAATCTAATATGTCGTTAACGATGCCAAGTAAAGACAAGCCGCTGTCTTTGGCCAAATTCAAAAAATGTTGTTGTTTTTCGGTCAGTGGTGAGTCTTGTAATATCTGTAACATGCCTAGCACCCCATTGATAGGCGTGCGAATTTCGTGACTCATATTGGCTAAAAACAAGCCTCGTGCTTCTAGTGCTAAGCTTAATTCTTTATGCCGATTTTCGAGTTGTTCACGATAATAAACCTGCTCGGTAATATCTTGAAATGCGCCAATAAGCCTCACGCATTGGCCATTTTCTAATTCAGCCCTACCTTTGCTCGCTACCCATTTTGTATTGCCCTTGTGTGTGATAATTTCAAATTCGCCAGAAAAGTGCCCGCCTTTTTCAATCGCCCTGTTGACTAAATTACTGAGGCGTTGACGATTCTCTCCTTCTTTGTAGAAATTGATTGCCGAGCTCAATTGCGGTTCATAATCTGAGGGTACTTCATGAATTTGTTTGGTCACTTGTGACCAATACGCTTTGTTAGTAATTAAATCCACTTCCCATGCGCCAACGCCAGCCAGTTGGCCCATTTGTTCGAGTATATGTTGCTGACGGGCCATCTTTTTTTGCTGAGCCTGCAATAGGGTGATTTTTTCATGGCGGGCTATTTCATTACCAGCCCAATGAGCTAATAGTTCGATAAAATCATGCTCTTCTTCACTAAAAGGGGAGGTACGAGGGGTGCTTGAAGAAAAATTAATGGTGCCAAAACGTTCTCCCTCAACTAGCAGTGGGGCGCCTATATAACTCTCTAAGCCAAAATTTTGATAGCAAGGATGTTGGGCAATGCGACTTTTGCCAGCGTGATGAAACGACAGGGCCTCATTAGTTGCAAGGGTATGAACACAATAGGTATCGCATACTGGAAACGTCGTACCTAGAAGCAGGGCATTGTCCGGTGAAACAGCATGACGCACAGTGTAGACCTCACCGCTTATTTCACTAATGATACCGAGCTCTAATTTATAATAGCTACTGCCTAGTTGCAGTAAAGATTCCATTTTTTGCGAGAAAGATAAGCTATTGTCTGAGGTGATTTGATACAAACGTTTCAAATTCAGCATGTTACTTTCATTCCTTTCATTCTTATCTTACGTATCGCTGTTTGCGACGAATAATAGCGCTTGTTTCAAAGACTTGGGACTATAACGTTTTATCAATATGCAGGAAAGCGACGGTCTTGGGTAAAACGGCGTGAATACAAATTTGCTTTCAATTCTGCTTGGGCTAATTCATCATGCGTTTTTACCATTTTCGGAACGCTGGAGGACCATTATGACCCTCATATTAACTTGCTTGCTCATTGCGACCATCATGCCTATTTTAGCTAAAGCCCCTTTAGCGTTGGCGCAAAATAAGCAACAAGGCGGCTATGATAACCGCCATCCTCGTAGTCAACAAAATGCTTTGCTTGGTTTTGGTGCTCGGGCTAAAGCCGCCCATGAAAATTGTTTTGAAGCCTTGATC
Organism: Flavobacterium sp. W21_SRS_FM6; assembly: GCF_052119645.1. Classification (NCBI taxonomy): domain Bacteria; kingdom Pseudomonadati; phylum Bacteroidota; class Flavobacteriia; order Flavobacteriales; family Flavobacteriaceae; genus Flavobacterium; species Flavobacterium sp. W21_SRS_FM6. The sequence continues at coordinate 427,349 of NZ_JBGQOM010000001.1, read as the reverse complement.
ATGTTTATGCCTGGTGCGTTGGCATTAATCGCACTCAATCAAGTTGGGCCCATCGCACAATATTTGTGTGTAGCCTTTGTCGTGGCGCGCATCGCCTATTTATTATGCTACTGGTTTAACTATCACCTTGTTCGCAGCATCTGTTGGAGCGTCGGTTTTTTCTGCTCTGTAGGGCTGTTGATACTGGCTTTAATTTGATTCCCGCTCCTACAAAGTTGAATGCGTTAGGGTTTGATTGATCAGTCGTTTTGCTTCTGAGTAGGGCCAAAAATATTGTACTTCTCTGGTTTTGGCCTTTTCTTGGGCGCCTAACCAAAACGCTTGTGTCATCAAATCCCCGTGTAACTCTTTGAGTAATAGTTTAAGGTGTTTTTTACCCACAATAAAATGTTCAAATTGTTCGGGGAAGACGTCTGTTGGTCCTACAGATAAGGTGTCGAGTGCATATGGGTCGTCAGAGCGGGGCAATAATCGAAACTCTCTTTCGTGCATGTAACAAATCTCATCGTAATCATAAAATATTACTCGGCCATGGCGGGTAATTCCAAAATTTTTGTGTAGCATGTCACCAGCAAAGATGTTGGCTGCGGCGATTTGTTTAATGCACAAACCCAGTTCATCAATGGCGTGGCGTATTTTATCGGGGTCGGTCTCTTGCTCTAAGTACAGATTCAGCGGGGTCATCTTACGTTCTATATACAAATGTTTGATGATCACAGCCTCTGAGGTGACTTCGATGCTACCCGCGCATTCTTCTTGGAGTTCTTGCAATAAGGCAGGAACCATCCGATTTAAGGGTAAACGAAAATTCATATATTCGTGTGTGTCGGCCATGCGGCCCACCCGATCTGTCATTTTGACCAGTCGATAGCATTCCTTAACCCGCTCACGAGTGACTTTTTTGCTTTCGGGAAAGTGGTCTTTAATAATTTTAAATACCACCCCGTAAGATGGCAGATGAAACACTGACATCACTAGTCCTCGTATGCCAGGTGCAAAAGTAAACTGATCGTCGCTGTGATCCATGTGTTGTAAAAAGTTACGATAAAAAACGGTTTTGCCGTGTTTGTATAATCCAAGGGAAATGTATAATTCGAAATGTTTTTTGTTAGGAAGAAGCTCATGCAAAAATGCGACAACTTCTGCAGGATGTTGAGTATCGGCCATAAAATAGGCGCGGGCAAAACCAAAAATAACACTGAGATCTGCAGGCTCTAACAAAATAGCGTCAATTTGCAGTTGCTTTTGTTGGTCTAACATTAAGGCAATAACAAAAGGGATCGTTTGCTCAGGCATGCAGATTCGGCCCACCAAATAAGCAGATTTACTGCGATAAAATACCGGCTTTAACATCTCAATAGTATGAATGCTGGCAAGTTGTTGGCGGCTTAAATGTTGTCGAATCACTTGCTCTACTAAAGCAAGATCATGTTCTTTGTGAGCAAAATCAAGGTTAAATCGATACGTCTTAAAAATATCGTCTAACAGGTTTCTAACCGTGCCGGTGGTATCAAAACTGTTAACCACTTTTGCACGATAATGACCGGCTAAAAAACAGCGGCTAGGCAAGATAAACATCACAGAATTATCGATAACTTGATGTTTGAAAATCCGCCCAATTACAGAGTTATAAAAGGTTTCCGCTAATTCAAATTGAGGATGTTCATCGAGCAGTTTCAAATAAGCACTTTTGAGCCCTTGCCAAAACGCATGGTTTTGTTGCAAGGGGAAGACATGGTGGTAGATATCACTCACTGCAGCTGACAAACTTTGTTCGTAGATAGTGATACGTTCTTTTACTGCTTGCTGAGTGGCCTGCCATTCGCCTTGCTCGAACCGTTGCTGAGCACCGCCGGTGATTCGACAATACCACCGAAAACTTTTATCAAAACCAGTGAGTATTTGATACGCCACCGTGGCGGTTAGGATGTTTAAATCGGTTTTGTTGGTGACTTCAAGCATGTCGTTAACCTTATTATTGTGCACTTGGCGATTTGACTAACCAAAGGCAGTGGCTACTGTGTGCCAGTTTTTAGCCGACAATGCTTGTTGGTTGACATAACCATATAGTAATTCAAGGTATTGTCTAACTGTGTGCATTAATTGTTATATTCACTATCATCATGACCTTATATAAGGGCTAACAGCTCATTCGGAGGCGTTGATTTGCCTAGCGTCGTGTAAGGTCCTAGTACATCAGGCTCTGATAGATTATCGAAAAGTCTAGTTAAACACCGCAGATAAAATAGCGTGAGTAAATTCTTTACGTAAATAAAACCCGCGAGGTCGTGTTTGGATCACCGAGCCATGTGGACCAATGGCGTCGGTTAAGGCTTTGCCATCTGCAGCCTTGGGTCTCAGTTGCAGATATTGCCCATGACGTGCGGTAATTTTTTCGATTTTACCCAGGGCGATATACTCCATTAATTCTTCCCAGTCTTGGCGCAACTGTTGCTCTTGTTGCGCATTAGCCGTCCACAAAAAAGGCGTGGCGATCATGCGATCTTTAGGGGCGACATCTCGTCGGCCATCAATCGGCACCCACAGCACTTGGCTAAGCTTATTTTTAACGTTGCAATTGTGCCATTCTATACCGGCTATTTGGGTTAAATGGGCATAACAAACGTAGGTGGTTTCTAAGGGTTTGCCTTGTAAATCGATGGGGATGGTTTTAAGTTCAATCCCAAGGGAGGCAAAATCTTGTTGGCTTTTAGAGCCCGCGTTGGCGCCTAAATAGAGTTCAAGTAATTGACCTGTCCAGCCCTTTTCCCTTTTAAAATTACTTGGCACTTTGACATTAACCATACTTGCCAACTCGCCTAAGGTTAGTCCCGCTATCTGTTGGGCACGTTCTAATAACTCCTCACGGTCTCGAGGTGGTGAACTACTAAATAACATGAGTTTTCTCTTGTTTCATGCAGCCAGTAAATAAGCAGTATTGCGCCACATAGTAGGTTGACATAACTAGCAAGTGTTCTGCTGGCAGGGCGATGACAAACTTATTTAGAGCGATCAAACTGTCTGAAATAACAAACAAATAAGCACCGCTTAGCAAATATAAACCGTGGGTTTGGGCAAAAATGGCCAATAATGCCATTGCACTAATAATAAGCATATACACTATGACAGGTAGTTTGAGTTGTGCGGTTTGGGGCAACACAACATACAGAATAATAACCAATATCCCTATCAAAGGAAGCGCCTTTAGCAGGTTTCGTTGAGTAATTTGGGCCCAAGGAATAAAACCAATGGCGTAGCACAGGTGAGCGATAGCGAACGCTATTAAGCCAAAAATAAAACGGTTATGTAGGGCACTCGCTAATAATATATCCCCAGTAGCACTAGCAATTAATGCCAGTGTTAACCACAGACGTATTCTTCCTTTGGGTCCTTTTATTGTCATGATGGCTAAAAACAGGATAGGCGCTGCTTTGTGCATGGCTTGCAAAGGATAATGATAAAACGACGCTGCAATTATGTAGCATAGGGCCAATAGCCAATAAAATAGCGGGATGAGACGGATATGTCTGATATTCATTTATATCTCTTAGCTAACAAGTTTGCAGAAATAATCATCTAGTGTCTGTTTGACGCGTTTTATTCCTTTGAAAGCCAAGTAGTTTATGGAAGAATGCCAGACATTAAAAGAATAGAGTTCTTGGGAGTCTAAGTGATTGATGCCGAAGGATTCCGCGCCAATGTTGGCATAGTAATTTGCAATGAACTAGGACAAGTATTTTGGGCAAGGCGCTATGGACAACATTCTTGGCAGTTTCCGCAAGGCGGAATCGATGAAAATGAAACTGCCGAACAAACGATGTATCGCGAACTCCATGAAGAAGTGGGCTTAAAACCAGAAGACGTAAAAATCCTGGCGGTAACCAAGAATTGGTTACGATACAAATTACCGAAACGACTAGTAAGACAGGGGAGTAATCCAGTCTGTATTGGGCAAAAACAAAAGTGGTTTTTGTTACAATTGACCTGTAAAGAAGAAGACGTAGATCTACTACATTCAAGCCATCCTGAGTTTGATAATTGGCGCTGGGTGAGTTTTTGGTATCCCGTCAGAAACGTGGTGTCGTTTAAACGGGAAGTGTATCGACGTGTGATGAAAGAGTTTGCCCCAACGGCAATGCCAGAGACAGCGAGTATTGGCCAAACCCCAACGAGTAAACCTAAGCGTCGACGCAAGGCATAATAGACTATGTTGAAAACGTTAAAGCGAATTGTACAGGAAGTTAATCAAGCGCCTAACTTAGATGAGGCGTTGACGTGTCTTGCAAATCGTTTAATCGAAGCGCTTAAAGTCGATTCTTGTAGTATTTATCTTGCAAATTACGACCAACAACATTTTTTACTCGTTGCTACCCAAGGCCTAGCCAAAGAGGCTATTGGTCAAGTCACCATTGGCTTTTCTGAAGGTTTAATTGGTTTTATTGGGCAACGTGAAGAGCCCATAAACCTCAAAGATGCGCCTTCCCATCCTCGTTTTAAATATTATGCTGAAGTACAAGAAGATCATTTTCATGCTTTTCTTGGCGCGCCCATTATTCATCAACGTAAGGTGCTCGGGGTTATTACCTTGCAGCAGAAAAAGAAACGACGTTTTAGTGAAGACGAAGAAGCGTTTCTGGTTACCCTAGCCACCCAACTCGCGGTGCAAATTGCAAATGCAAAAGCGCGAGGCTCGGTACATCTACTCGAGCAAAATGTGCCTAAAGATTGGCAAAAATCGCTTAAAGGAGTGCCTGGTTCCTCGGGCTTAGCAGTCGGTATTGGCTATGTCAGTAACCTACTAGTAAATATTCGTAACCATGTGCCCACTCGCAACATGGACGCAGCTAAGCAAATATTGCTGTATCGCAACGCGGTAAAACAAACACGAGAAGATGTCAGTGTGCTGTCACAGCGCATTCAAGGGGAAGTGCCCGATGATGTGCAGGCCATCTTCCAGCTCTATCATCATTTATTGGATGCCAACAGCCTAGGCCGTGAAGTAGAGCAAAAAATCAATGCAGGTTGGGACGCCCCTAGTTCGCTAAAAATGGTGGTTGAAACCTATATTAGTCAGTTTCAAACCATGTCTGATCCTTATATGCGTGAGCGCGCAGTGGATGTTGAAGACATGGGAAATCGTGTATTGGCGAATATTCTTGGCATCGCAAGCGGCAAGGTCATTGAACGTCAATACCCTGAGCAGGCCATTTTGATTGCAGAGGAAGTGACGGCGTCAATGCTGGCCGAGTTTCCAAGCGAAAAACTGGTGGGTATTATATCCATGCGTGGCTCAACCAACTCTCATGCTGCTATCATGGCCAGAGCAATGGGTGTGCCGGCCGTTATGGGCTTGTCTAACGTGCCTTTTTCCTTACTCAATGAAAAGGACATACTATTAGACGGTTATACCGGTGATGTGATTGTGTCGCCCAGTGCCACCATACGTCACGAGTTTGGATTGTTAATTCAAGAAGAGGCAGCACTCACAGAGCGAATTCACTCACAAGATAGTTTACCGGCGATTACCGTGGATAACTGTTCAATGAGTCTGTTGGTCAACGCTGGCTTATCACTTGAAGCAGAAAAAAACGATAATCCCTACTCAGATGGCGTAGGCTTATTCCGCACTGAAATTCCTTTTATGATGCGTGAACGATTCCCCACCGAACAAGAACAAGTAAAACTTTACCGGACGTTATTACAAAGCCAACCTTCGAAACCTTTTACCATGCGAACGTTGGACGTGGGGGGAGATAAACCCTTACCCTATTTTCCAATTAGTGAAGAAAACCCTTTCTTAGGTTGGCGTGGTATTCGCTTAACCCTTGACCATCCCGAAATATTTTTAGTGCAAATTCGGGCTATGTTGCGTGCAAGTATTGGTCTAGATAACCTCAACATTATGTTGCCGATGATCACTTCGGTAAATGAAGTGAAAGAGGCAAAAAGATTGTTGGCCCAAGCTTTATTTGAAGTGTCGGAAGAAGCTGCCGAATTGGGTGAGAAAATTATAAAACCCAAAATAGGCGTGATGCTTGAAGTCCCTGCAGTGATTTATCAGCTACCCCAATTGGCCAAACACGTGGACTTTTTCTCGGTCGGAAGCAACGATTTAACACAGTATTTATTGGCGGTGGACCGCAATAATGCACGAGTCGCCGATCTATATGACAGTTATCACCCTGCAGTACTCACTGCTCTATATCATATTGTGCAACAAGCAAATGCTTTGAACGTACCGGTTACGGTGTGTGGCGAACTTGCAGGCGAGCCTGCGGGTGCCGTACTGTTGTTGGGCATGGGATATCGTAAACTCAGTATGAACAACCATAATTTACTTAAAGTTAAATGGGTGGTGCGTAATGTCAGTTTGCAGCAATCTGAGTTGTTATTACACAGAGTATTGACCCTTGATAATCCCAAGGAAGTGCGTCAAGAAGTGAATCTTTATTTAGAAACAATTGGTTTGGGCGGCCTCGTACGAGCTGGCATATAATGCAGATAAAATATAAGTATGCAGGTCAATAATTGGACGTAGTAATCACTATATTTTTCTGGTGTTTAGCGATGGGGGCGGGGGTTGGATTTCTGGCTGGCCTTTTAGGCATAGGCGGTGGTCTTATTATGGTGCCTGCCCTAGTTTATTTATTCATGAATAAACTAGGGCTTGATATTTCATTTGCCATGCCAATGGCCATTGCGACTTCACTTTCAACCATCATGTTTACCGGTTTGTCCGCGTCGTTCGCGCATTATAAATTGGGTAATTTAGACCGTTACATACTCAGCTACAGCGGTGTGAGTATGGCCATAGGGGCTATCGTTGGCGCTCAATTTGCCAGTATGATCCCCGGTGAGTTGTTGAAAAAGATATTTGCTGTTTTGGTGATTGCCATAGTTATTTATATGGTTTTTGGTAAACGTAAAGCCTCTGCTCAAGAGGTGAGTAAAGGCATTTTAAGCGGCATTGGCTTGGCTACGGGGAGTTTGTCGGCCTTAATGGGGATAGGCGGTGGTGCCATTCTAGTGCCGTCCTTAGTGTGGTTTAACGTTAATATTAAACACGCTATTGGCTGCGCTGCATTTTGTGGTTTAGTTATCGCAGTATTTGGCTCCTTAAGTTTTGTACAAGCGGGTTGGCATCATACAGACTTGCCACCATTGTCATTTGGCTATGTTTATTTGCCAGCGAGTTTGGGGATTGTGTTGCTATCGGTGTTTACGGCCTCTTGGGGTGCCAAGGTAGGGCAAAAATTAGATACGCAACTTATAAAGAAAATTTTTGCAGGATTTCTGATACTCGTCAGCCTGCGTATGTTGTTAGGATAAGTAAAAACCAATGAATGATAGTTATTTTGTTTTTCCCCATATTGATCCGGTTATCGTTAGCTTAGGACCCATCAGTTTAAGATGGTACGGGCTAATGTATTTAGTGGGTTTTGTTGCTGCATTTTGGCTGGCAAGTAAACGATTATCTCGCACTAACTGGAGTAAAGATCAGCTCAGCGACATGTTATTTTGGGGATTTTTGGGCGTCATCTTAGGCGGTCGTGTCGGCTATGTGTTCTTTTATCAATTCCCTACTTTTTTAGAAGATCCTCTATATTTATTTAAAATCTGGACCGGCGGAATGTCTTTCCACGGGGGCTTGATTGGTGTGATTTGTGCGCTGTGGTTATTTGCTCGCAAAACGCAGAGTCATTTATTAACGGTTGGTGATTTTGTCGCGCCGTTAGTGCCTATCGGTCTGGGCGCTGGACGTGTTGGGAACTTCTTAAATGCTGAGCTTTGGGGGCGCACCACTGACGTTCCATGGGCGGTTATTTTTCCTAATGCAGGCAATTTACCTCGTCATCCATCTCAGCTTTATGAGTTTGCTTTAGAAGGCGTAGCTTTATTTATTATTCTATGGTTATTCTCAAGTAAACCACGCCCGAGGGGCGCTGTAAGTGGGCTGTTTTTACTGGGATATGGTGCCTTTCGTTTCTTAATTGAGTATTTCCGCGAGCCTGACCAACATCTGGGTTTGTATCATGACTTTATTTCCCGTGGGCAAATTTTGTCATTGCCGATGATTATTACCGGACTTGCCCTAATTGTGTGGGCTTATCGATACAATGCCCATCCAGAGCAAGCCCTACCAAAGACAAAGATAAATAAGAACGTAAAATCTTAGTTCGTTAAAAATGTAGAGACTCAGATATGCAGCAATATTTACAACTAATGCGCCATGTACTTGATACGGGCACAAAAAAAGAAGATCGCACCGGCACCGGCACCCTGAGTGTATTCGGTTATCAAATGCGCTTTGACTTGAGTCGAGGTTTTCCGTTGGTGACGACCAAAAAGTGTCACTTACGGTCTATTATTCATGAGTTGTTATGGTTTCTTAAAGGAGAAACCAATATTGCCTATTTAAGCCAGCACAATGTAAAAATTTGGGATGAATGGGCAACTGAGGAAGGTGAATTAGGCCCTGTTTATGGTAAGCAATGGCGCAGTTGGGAAGGGGTTGACGGCCAAGTTATCGACCAAATTAGTGAGTTAATAGAGCAAATAAAGCATAATCCTGATTCTCGACGCCTGATTGTCAGTGCGTGGAATCCCAGCGTTCTACCTGATACTCAATTTTCACCAAAAGAAAATGCCCAGCAAGGACGACAGGCTCTACCACCCTGTCACACAATGTTTCAGTTTTATGTTCTCAACGGCAAGTTGTCTTGTCAGTTGTATCAACGCTCTGGCGACGTGTTCCTTGGTGTGCCATTTAATATTGCAAGTTATGCCTTACTGACTATGATGATTGCTCAAGTGTGTAATTTGCAGGTAGGCGATTTTATTCACACATTCGGCGATGCACACTTATATGTTAACCACCTTGAGCAAGCGACATTACAACTAAGCCGAGAGCCATTTCCCTTGCCCAATATGGTGATTAACCCTAGTATAAAAAATATTTTTGATTTTACGATTGACGATTTTGAGCTACTAAATTATCAATCGCATGCTCATATTAAAGCACCAATCGCAATTTGATTTTTGTAAAAGGTAATACAGTCATATGACAACACCCGTACTCATTTGTGATGATTCTGGTTTTGCCCGCAGGCAAATGGAAAGATCAATTCCCGATGGTTGGGATGTTGAAATTAGTCATGCTGAAAATGGTTTGCAAGCCTTAGAATTCATCCGTGCTGGTAAAGCCGATGTAATGTTTCTTGACCTCAACATGCCAGTGATGGATGGTTATGAAACCATGCAAGCCATACGTGATGAGGATTTACCAACCCTAGTTATTGTTGTTTCTGGTGATGTGCAACCTGAGGCTCGAGTAAGAATGATGGGTATGGGTGCGATCGATTTTATTCGCAAACCTATCGACAATGGCAAATTAATAGAAATTCTTAACCAATATGGTCTTTATTCGGGTGAAGCGATTGCCAGTCATCGCGCTGAGAGCGTGCCTCAATTCCAGATGGAGTCTCGCGACGAAAGCTTAGACGCTTACAGAGAAATGGCCAATGTCGCAATGGGGCAAGCGGGTGAAAGTTTGGCCAAGATGCTAGGCGAGTTTATCAACTTACCCATCCCCAATGTTAATTTAATCACTAATAATGAATTGCATATGGCCATTACCGATATTCAGCGTAATGAGCAGGTATCAGCCGTTTCTAAAGGGTTTATCGGCTCAGGTATCAATGGCGAAGCCCTAGTTATTTTCAATGAATCTAATTTTGCCAATATGGTGAAATTACTCAAATATGATAAAGGCACCAGTACCGAAAAGTTAGAACTCGAAGCGCTTATGGACGTATCAAATATTTTGATTGGAGCATGTCTTAATGCGCTTTCTGAGCAACTGCATGTCACCTTCAGCCATAATCACCCGATCATATTGGGGCGGCACTGTGATTTAGACGACATTCTCAAAAGTAATATGAAAAAACAAGACAAGATATTGGCGATTGAAATTGCTTATTCAATAAAAAGCCAAGATATAAACTTTGATTTACTCTTACTATTTCCAAATCATTCGATTGATTTGATTCTAGATAAATTAGTTAAAATTTAATACTGAGGAGCAGTGATGGCCATTGATTCAAGCTTAGCAGAAATGCATTGGAAACATGACCTGCTAGGTTCTATTGAAGTCGGTATTGTTGTACTTAATAAAAATTTTGAAGTGCAGGTATGGAACCAGTTTATGGAAAACCACAGTAATATTGTGCCTGGCTTCATATTAGATAAAAGTATTTTCGAGTTTTTTCCTGAGATAGATGAACAGTGGTTCAAGCGCAAAGCAGAGCCTGCTTTTAAATTACGCTGTCCGGTTTTTGTGATTTGGGAGCAACGTCCCTATTTGTTTAAATTTGGTACCATTCGACCCATTACTTCACAAAGTGACTACATGTACCAAAATATCACTATTTTTCCACTCGCTTCACTCAGTGGTCAAGTAGAGCAAATTTGTATACTGGTTTATGACGTAACGGATGAAGCGGTAAATCGTCAAGGTATTCAAACACTCAACAAAGAACTAGAAAAAATCAGCCGAGTGGATGGTTTAACTGGTTTGTACAATAGGCGGTATTGGGAAGAACAGTTTGATTTAGAGTTTAAACGTGAAAAACGTAATGACCATCCCTCTAGTGTAGTGATGATCGATATCGACCACTTTAAGAGAGTAAACGATACCTATGGTCATCCTGCTGGTGACGATGTCATTCGCTCATTAGCGCACATCATTAAAAAAGCAACAAGAGAAACCGATGTGTGTGGGCGTTATGGCGGTGAAGAGTTTGCTATTTTGTTACCTGATACGCCAGTGGCGAATGTAGAATTTTTGACTGAACGGATCCGTCGCTTAGTTGAAAAATACACAGTTATCCATGAAGAACATGAAATTAACTTTACTATTAGTATTGGTATTGCAGGTTTTAATGGTGAATTTAAGAGTCATACCCAATGGCTTGAAGCTGCTGACCAAGCGCTTTATCGAGCTAAGGCTTCGGGTAGAAACAAGGTAGTCGTTGCTGGTGAATAAAGCACCAGCTTCACTTGTGCGTAATCGAATAATTGATTGAATATAATCAGTGGACGTGATCCAATAGCCTTATGATTTTTTATAGATTTTTCCTGTGATCCACACCTTTAAATCCACTTTATTGTGCTACAAAGATAAACGTCTCCTTTTCATCTTTTTATTTGGTATAGCCAGTGGTTTTCCTTGGGTTATGATTGGCTCAGCCTTATCGGCTTGGCTGCAAGAATCCGGTTTAAGCCGCTCTTCTATTGGCTTATTTGGCTCCATGTTTATTGCTTATTCGATTAATTTTATGTGGTCGCCATTGTTAGATAGAGTGAAACCGCCGTTTTTAGGACAGCGACGGGGCTGGATACTAAGTACTCAAATCCTTATTATTCTGGCATGTATAGGCTTAGCCGTCATTCCGGTGAAAGAGCAGCTACTGCTTGCTGGACTGATTGGCTTTTCATTGGCCTTATTCTCAGCCACTCAAGATATTTCGATTGATGCCTATCGTATCGACATCATTAAACCAGAAGAAAAAGACACGCTTTCTGCCGCCTCCGCTATGGCTACGGCAGGCTGGTGGACCGGCTTTGGTGGCTTGGGGGCAATTCCTTTTTTTATTGCTGATTTACCTAATTGGCAATGGTCCGAAATTTATTTTGTCTTAGCTGGAATTATGGCGCTTTTAGCCTTGGTGGTATTGGTTTCTGAAGAACCGGTGACAGATCGAGAATATCGGCAGCAGCTTGCGGCTAAAGCTTATTCTGAATGGCAAGCTGCTAGCGGAGCGTTACTCGATACTAGGCAAAAAATGCTTAATTGGTTATTAGTTACCTTGGTTGAACCCTTCCGTGATTTTTTTCAACGGAATACCTTTAAGTTAGCTTTTTCAATTTTGATGTTTATCTTTTTATTTAAAATAGGTGAAGCATTTTTAGGCAGAATGAGTATTGTTTTCTACAAAGAATTAGGCTTTTCTAATAGTGATATTGGTAGCTATTCAAAGCTATTAACCTGGTGGATCACGATCGTATTTTCGGTGATCGGTGGCATGGTGAATATTCGTTATGGGATATATCGAGGTTTAATGGTCAGTGGTATTGCGATGGCTGCAAGTAATCTAATGTTTGCTTTAATGGCCCAAGTTGGCCCTGACAAAGCGCTGTATGCAGCAACGATCTTTGTAGATGGATTCACAGCTGCTTGGAGCTCGGTGGCCTTAGTTGCGTTTATTTCTTTGTTATGTAATCAGGCTTTTTCCGCTTCGCAATATGCCTTGATGGCATCGCTTGGAGTATTAGGCAGGACGTTTATGGCATCAAGCAGTGGTTTCTTAGTAGACTGGATGGACGGCAACTGGAGTGCATTTTTTGTTTTGACCGCAGTGATGGTCGTCCCGAGTCTTATTTTCTTGTGGACCATCCGTGACCATATTGGACGTTTAGAGCGTGGCGAATATCACAATCGCTAAGGGGTTAAGGTCTTATTCCAATGCAATCCATGGGGAAGGGATATTTTTTCTGGCCTAACAAGGCATCTACGCAAGTCATTAATTCATCTCGTAAGAACAAATCAGTGAGCAAGGTTTCTTGCGGCCAATAGTGAATTTGATGCATAAGGTGCCAAAATACGTTTTCATTTTGACCGTATGGCAGGTGTTTACCTTGTTGAATTTGCGCCCATTCTTCCATGGTATCCCAAAAGAATAAATCGAGTTCTTCATAGACAATTTTGTAGTCTAAATACGCATTGACAAAGTAGGCCAATTGCTTAGATTTATTTTTGATGAAGCTGTGGACGGTTTGCACGAGTCTTTTAGTTCAGCTCTTTTGAGTTAGATGCGAGTAATTATAGTTAAGATTCTAAAGGTTTGTCGAAGTTTGACAGTGTAAAGATTGTGTAAACTTTATGTATTTGAAATTTAATAGCATTTTTTGATAAATATTGCTCACCAGCCCATGTGACTTAACCAACCGTAAATTTCTTTACTAATATAAGGTGCAGCGCTATCCATTGCGTTAAGACCAATGATTTTTCTCTGTCGATAGTGCAATTTTAGCGATCTAATGGTTGCGACTTTGCGTTTTTGAACGGTAGAGGCACTCCAGACGTTGTCCCCATCACTGTAAAAATCTAAAACCGGCATAGATGTACTCGCTAATTGTTTGGCGAGTTTTTGATTGGTTAGTCTATCAGGCCAATACGGCTCGATGACGACCATCGCGTCGGGTGAGGGGAGGCTTTGCTCTGCGTATAGATGGATGAGACTGGCTGCACTAGTCCCCTGAGCAATAACCAGAATAAACCCTGGATATTCTTTGGCTTTTTCAATTGCCGCTAGCATGGTTACCGATAAACGTTGTAAATGTTCATCCAAGGTTTGTTGAGAGAGGTATTTGCCAGAATCTTTAATCGAAGGAAGGGAAGACGTACTGTCTGTCACGGGCTCGATATTTTCTCGCGGTGTAAGAAACTGCGTGGGGGGGCTAGGCACTAACATAGTTACCCAACCAAGTTCATTTAGTTCTGATACCAAAGGGCTTAAGCCGTGTTTGCTCGTTAAGGTGGTATGACTCTGCGTAACTAAAATAGCGACTCCTCTAGCAATAGCATTGGTGTTTTCTTGCAGCATCACTAGAACATATTCATCGCCCACTTTTAGCTTTATATATCGATCGCTAAAAAATTCTCTTTCTAAGTCTAGGGTGGCTAACACGGATGGGTTAACTGCGGCTGTCACAGGCACACACATCAAGCAAGCTAAGAGAATTACTACTGTTTGATTAAATGCCACACGTGTTCGCCCTGACTAACCTTACACTTATATCGTACCCCATAGCACCAGACTTTAACTTAAAATGGAACTGGGCTGAAAAAGCGTTGTTTTATTCCATTGCTTGGGTGATTAAAGCTCAGATATTTGGCATGTAAGTGAAGACGTGAGGCCAGCGAAAGTGCAGTAGGGTGTGCGTACAAGCGATCGCCAATAATAGGGTGACCAAGACTCAACATGTGCACTCTAAGCTGGTGGGAACGCCCAGTGATAGGAAACAGTTCAATCCTTGATGTGTCCTTGCCCTTACTGAGTACTTGCCAACGAGTCAGTGCTTTTTTGCCTCGTTCATGATCCACCATTTGCTTAGGGCGATTCGGCCAGTCACAGATGAGAGGAAGATTCACCTCCCCGGATTCTTCTGATGGCCAGCCGTACACAATAGCTTCGTAACTTTTTTCTGTTTGTCTTAATTCAAATTGGCGAGACAAGTGCCGGTGCGCAGCTTTATTCATGGCCATAAGCATAATGCCAGATGTGGCCATGTCTAAACGATGAACAATACTTGCGCTTGGAAATACACGCTGCACACGAGCTTGCAGTGAATCAGCATGTTCAGGCGCTTTACCGGGTACACTCAGCAGCCCTGAAGGTTTATCAAGTATCACGATATCGTCATCTTGATAAATTATCCTTAAATAGGGCGAGAGTGGTGGTTGGTAGTTTAGTAGCGCCATTAGGGGTTATTGACGACCAAGCGTACGGCTTCCAAATTCAGTTTAGCACTTGTAATTAAGTGAGTCAGGCTGCCTATCTGTTCTTCTAGATGGCTTATTTCTTCAGGCCTAATCGCTGGATTCACTTCACATAAACTTTGTAAGCGCGCTAATTCATCGCCAAGTAAGGTTTGCATTTGCTGTTGACGTTCAGTCTTAATTTCTCCTGCCAATTGCTCTGCTTGTACTTGGGCCGTTTCTAATGCACTAACAACCTGTGTGCGGAGAGCATTAATCAGTTGCACACCCATTTTAGGCCGTACAGACTCAATTTTAAAAAACGACTTATCTTCGTTTTCTAGTTTGGTATTAATACAAACTTTAATGGGAGTTGGTGGTAAAAAACGCGCTAACTGCATGGTTTTTTCTGCCTTGGCCGAGAGGACAAACAAACATTCAAGCCAATATGCACCAGCGGGTAGCGATCTATCTTGGCACAAGCCAACAGAACTTTTACCAATGACTTCGGTAGTTAACATGTCCATCGCATGAGTGATCATGGGATGATCCCAGCTGAGAAAATGGGCGTTTTCGATCCGAGTAGCCGTAGTGCGCTCGTACGTAACGGTCATTCCCTCCTCATCTAAACCGGGAAGCGGACTTAACATGGTTTCCGTCGGGCGAAGTAAATAGCAACTTTCGTCTTTTTCTTCTTGTAATACACCAATTGCATCAAACAACTTTGTCATAAATAACTCAAGAGTTGGAGACTCTTCGGCATTTAAGATGCGAGCCAAAAATTGTTCTACACGACCCTGGCCAGAAGAATTAAGCTCTAGTAATTTGTCACGTCCTTGCTCCATTTTTAACTTAAGTGTTCTATGCAGTTCGGCGGTTTGATTAATCAAGTGATGACATTGCGTTTCATCCTCAGGGTTTTGCAAGCAATTCAACAAGGCTTCTTGGGTTTCTTCGTAAACTATCATGCCGCTGGGACAAGTTTGTTCAAAGGCATTTAAGCCTTGATGATACCAATCAAGTAAGACTTGCTGAGCGCTTTCTTTAAAATACGGCACATGGATGCACACATCGAACTTTTGTCCTATTCGATCTAAGCGTCCAATTCGTTGTTCTAATAAATCGGGAACGCGTGGCAGGTCAAATAAGACCAAATGATGGGCGAACTGGAAGTTACGACCTTCACTACCAATTTCACTGCATATCAGTACCTGTGCGCCTTCTTCACTTTGAGAAAAATAAACGGCCGCTTTGTCTCGTTCAACAATACTCATGCCTTCATGAAAAACCGTTGAGCGTATGCCCGTTTTAATGCGCAAAGCCTCAGATAACTGCATGGCAGTGGCAGCATTCGCACAGATTGTCAGGACTTTTTCGCCCTTTAATTCTTTGAGTTTATCGGCAAACCATACAACGCGCGGATCAACATCCACCCAACTGTTCACTACATTAGGGTGACGCTCTGGAGTGAGGTGCAACTGCAGATTATTGGGTTCAAGCGCTAATAGCATTTGATATTCGAGTGGCTGACTTAAGCCATAAGACAGAAGTTTTCTGCCAGGAAAGCCAGCAACTCCTGCGCGACTATTTCTAAACAACATTCGCCCAGTACCATGGCGGTCGAGCAGGGTATGCAGTAATTTGGTTCTTTGCTGGCGATCCGCTTGATTGATGTTTTCAAGCATGCTGCTATCAGCAAACTGGCTGATAGCCGCTATGTCATTAGCGCTTAAACTCTCACCACTTAATAAGGGCGTGATGGCTTGCGCTAACTGGCTATATTGCTGTTCTTCATGAACAAAACGTTGATAGTCGTGAAAACGCGCAGGGTCAAGCAGGCGTAAACGAGCGAAGTGGCTTTCATGTCCAAGCTGGTCTGGCGTCGCGGTTAATAGCAAAACACCTGCAGTGGCTTGAGCTAATTCTTCGATGACTTGATACTCTTGTGACGGTTGCCCCTGTGACCATTTAAGGTGGTGCGCCTCATCGACTACCATTAAATCCCATTGAGCCGCTAAGGCTTGTTGATAATAGCGGCTGTTATGGGTTAAAAAATCCAAGCTGCAAATGACTAATTGCTCTGCATCGAAGGGGTTACTTGCATCTTCTGACATCGCCTCGCAACGTTCTTCGTCAAACACTGAAAACGCTAAATTGACCCGACGTAACATCTCGACCAACCATTGATGCACCAAACTTGATGGCACGACTATTAACACTCGTTGTGCTCGTGCTGTGAGTAATTGTTGGTGAATGATCAGGGCAGCTTCAATAGTTTTACCTAACCCTACTTCGTCAGCAAGCAGGACTCGTGGGGCATGTCTACGCCCCACTTCTGAAGCGATGTGCAACTGATGAGGAATTAAATCCACACGAGCGCCAACAAAGCCTAATAAGTCCGATACAC
This sequence comes from Flavobacterium sp. W21_SRS_FM6, assembly GCF_052119645.1. Lineage (NCBI taxonomy): Bacteria > Pseudomonadati > Bacteroidota > Flavobacteriia > Flavobacteriales > Flavobacteriaceae > Flavobacterium > Flavobacterium sp. W21_SRS_FM6. The sequence continues at coordinate 410,403 of NZ_JBGQOM010000001.1, read as the reverse complement.
TATGATTAAATTGATGTTGTAAGCATTGCTCACGTAAGTTAAACCATTTTGGATGATCAAATTGACCATTAAACAAACGCTGCTCAGGCTGGCTTAATTGAAAATGATGGTCGATAAATGTTTCTTTCAGCGCAGCAGCGTGTTTGTTATCGAGACGAGTTCCATAATAGGTAAGTTGGCCATCTTGCTCGGTGATGCGTTCAACTAATAGTTCCCAGCCTTCATGGCATTTAACGGTATCACCCGCTTCAAATTGAATACGAGTAAGAGGGGCTGACTGCGCTGCATATACTCTTGTTTCACCCGTTGCAGGGAAAAGTACCGTAAGCGTGCGATTGTCGAGCAGAATGATCGTGCCTAACCCCAGATCTGACTCAGTGTCGCTCAACCAACGTTGTCCCAAAGCAAATAGTTGTTGTTTCGCCATCGTTATTACGGTTTCCTGTCTAAATGAATTTTCTGTATTGTTGTGAATATGATTATGGCAGCAGTATGGCAGATTTGCTTAAGCAAGATGCACGACGCCCATTTTGTCACGCACTGCGCCGAGTGCAGCGTCATATTGTATCAAATTAAAATCGACTTACGTGCTGATCCGTTATTTTTTCCTAAAAATTAATAGGACGATGGGTGGAAAAGTTGATGAATATGGAGAAAAAGTGGTTTATTGTTGATTTACAGCTGAGCAATAAATCAAAAATTGTTCAGACTGTAGACTAGTCTGTGAGTGAGGTTTGCGAGGTTCACGGTTAGACTTTTGTCCGATCAAATCTGCAGCCAACCATGCCTACCACAGATATTCAAGCCTCATTGATGTGGAGATACGGATGCCAAAAAAAGCAGCACTAGATTCAAAAATTTATGTGTTAGATACCAATATACTCCTTCACGAACCACTCGCCTTTTTATCCTTTAAAGAAAATGACGTTGTTGTACCCATGACGGTGCTCGAAGAGCTAGATTATATTAAAGATAGTAAAAAAGACGTTGCGCGAGATGCTCGCGTATCAATTCGCGCGATGGAAGATTTGCTACACGATGCCACGCCAGAGCAAATGGTCGATGGCGTGTCAATGAAAGGCCTAGGAGCAGGCGACACGGCGCCTTCGGGTAGCCTTTCAATCTTTGTTGATCATGGTCTGCCTATCGACAAACACGTGTTTACCAGTAATGAAAATGACAATCGCATCATCAATAGTGCCCTGCATTTACAGGCGGAGTTTGCACCTCGTCAAGTGGTCTTAGTTACCAAAGACATCAATATGCGACTCAAAGCAAAAGGTGCAGGTTTGGCTTTAGTTGAGGATTACCGTACCGACCAACTGATTAGTGACATTAAGTATCTATCAAAAGGCTACCATACCTTCTCCGGTCAATTCTGGAATCAAGTCAAGTCGGTCGATAGTCGTACCGAAGGGCGCGATACCATCCATACCATTGAGCGAAAAGTATTACCTGAAGCGTATGTCAATGAATTCTTAATTGATGAAGAAGGTAAGTTTGCAGGCATAGTTGAGTCGATGACTGACGAGCATCTTGAAGTATTGGACCTCGGAGTTGACCGTTTGATGGGACGCAGAGCTTGGGGCATTACACCGAAAAATATAGGCCAAGCGATGAGCTTACATGCCTTGCTCGATCCGCATATCGATTTGGTGATTCTAACGGGTCCTGCAGGTAGCGGTAAAACCCTGCTGGCATTGGCTGCCGCCTTGGAGATGGTGGTAGAGAAAAACATGTACGATAAGATTATTGTCACGCGTAGCACACCAGAAATTGCCGAATCTATTGGTTTTTTACCGGGTACCGAAGAAGAAAAAATGGCACCTTGGCTTGCAGCTATCACTGACAGCTTAGAAGTGCTGCATAAACATGATGAAAATGTAAAAGGCTCCATGAGTTACATTATGGAAAAAGCCAATATTCAGTTTAAGTCAGTCAACTTTATGCGCGGGCGAAGCATTCAAAACGCCATCGTGATTTTGGATGAGTCGCAAAATTTAACTGCCTCTCAACTCAAAACCATCATTACCCGATGCGGTGAAGGGACCAAGCTTATTTGCTCTGGTAATTTAGCTCAGATAGACAGTAACTACTTGAGCGCTGTTACATCTGGATTGACGTATTTAGTCGAGAAATTTAAGAATTTTTCGGGTAGCTCCACCATTAACCTAGATGGCGTAGTGCGTAGCCGCTTAGCTGAGTTTGCCGAAGAACAAATGTAAGTGGATGGGATATACGAATCACTATTACTAGGTCGGGGTGCATTAAGTGAGATTTACAAAGGGTCTGATACTTTAAACACGTATCAGACCCTATTATTAGGGCTACCTAAAATATGTAGTTAATGGCAAAACGAACGGCCGTTGCATCTCTAGTATCATCCAAATCATCACTACGTTTGCTCACATCCGCTTTTAATGCCACATTCGTGTCTAAGTCATAACGCACACCAACTGACGTCACGCTATATTCCTCTATAAAAATACTCTGTAATCCAAAACTAATATCCGTTGCAATAGGTAAAATATCTGAAGGCAATCCGATCAACTGCTCAGTGAACTTAGCTGGCTTATTAGAATCCTGACTTTCGTATGTTATGGATGGTGTCCATTTACCTTTACGCATTCCGGCCGTAACATAATAAGAGTCAACTTTTGGACGAAATGAATTTTCCGTCTTAGCCTGAGTATATTCCCCACTCACAAACCAATCATACTTATCCACCTCTATACCCACACCTGCAAAAGTACCTGTGTCATCTTTAATTTCTAAGTCGCTGGCCAGTTGAGGCAAACCTAAATTCCTAAGCGTATCAAATGCGTCCTCTAATTCAGGGCTAGAATTAACAAGGTTTATTCTTCCATATACCCCTCTCACTTTAAACCAATCTCTAACTAGCTCAGCACTAAATATGCCAAGGTTAGATGCTTTAGCTTTAGCCCCCTGAAAATCTGCTGAAAAGCCCCCCAAACCTAACTGCAAATTGTATTCCCAATCGCCAGAGTAACCACTATAGTCAAAACGCACGCCATCCATGTTGGCAAAAGGCACATCATAAATAACTCTAGGCGCATTTACCCAGTGATAGGAATACCCCACATCACTTGAAGTAGAATAACGAAACAAAGGCTGGCGTAAACGCCCTGCAGAGACAGATAAATTATCCGTTGCATGGTAAGTAATATAAGCCCATTCAAAATCAGGTTCATAATCATTCTTTCCTCGAGCGACTATTTGCCCTGTGGCCGTCATCTTACTGTTGATGTCGCCACTCACTTGTACGGCAAATAAGCTTTCTGAAGTAAAAGAAAAATCATCATCATAACCATACATACTGTCATCAGAGCTAGTAATACCACCAATTAGGTTGGCAAAACCGTTTATACGAAGTTCAGCTTGAACGCTTGTTGCAAGTAAAGAAAGAGAACCTATTAGTATTAATTTTTTCATTTTAGATGCTCCTGAGATTAGTTAAGTGGGATTGCTTTTACATTTGCGGTAACTGCCGAACTATCCACATAGCTAATGGCATCTTGGTTGTCAGCCACCAACGCGATGGCCTCTGCATCATTTTGCACTTCTTTTGGAGGGATCCCTTTGCCAGTAAATACCAACTTGGACCAATAGGCTGAAACTTGAGCAGAGCTTCGTCCTAATACTGTTGTATCAAAATCTGTACGACTAGGGGAATCTGCGATTTGGTTGACGGGAATGGCTTCTTTGCCATTTGAAAATTTACCTTCTTTACCCAAAAAAATGCGTTGTGCAACTTTTGCGTCTATTGCAGAGTCATTATTGGGATTGACGATAATAACGGTTTCAGAAAGAGCGGAAAAACTAACAGACAGAAAAACACTTGAACTGAGTATAGCCTTAATTAAAGCTTGTTTTTTTAACATGTCACGACCTTATAAGATTTGTGAATTCGCATCCATGCTAAGGAGTTGTTATTAAATCTTAGTCGATTAAGTTAAATTAGCGAATTGTAAGAAATAACTTTAGTATAGGGCTGGGTACGTAGGTATTTAAATTCATACCATTTGTCTATGTTCTTGGTTATTTTGCGCAAGGGACTGGGATAAAATACAAGCTAAATGCAGGTTAGGGTACTTGCTCGTAACTAAATAACCTACTATTGATCGCTCGTTCACTCGATGCAGCGACAGTGCCTAGGGGCATGAGAGCGGGACCCGTTGGCTCCATAAGTAAGTAGTCAGAGCCACCAAAATTGAAGGTTTGTTCATTGTTTCTGTGAGGAAGGCTGATACCTAATAAAGCGTGTTGTGGCAAATACACCATAACTAATTTTATTTCTGGCAATAGAGAACGAATCAAGCCTGCTGTGAGAACGGACTTACTATCACAGTCGCCAATATTTTCTCTAATAAGAGCAAGCGGCGGCAAAAAACCTGCACCATTTGAGCTCATTCTGTCTTCTAATTCGTTATAGGGAATGCTTTGAACCCAGCTTAAAAGTAAGTTTACATATATTCTACTTTCACTATTAGGCGGGAGTTTTTCATATATCGCTTGTGCAATCGGTAATAAAGGGGCTTTATTTTCGTTTATGTATCGTAAGTGATCGGCTTTCACCGCTTCTTGACCAAGATGGGAGTAAAAACGGGTGTAGTAATGGTCATGTAAATACTTGTCAAACGCTTTCTCCTGGCTTTTCGCCATGGATCCTTGCCATTTTGTTAAAAGCTTAGGTGAGCGACTGCTGACTTTAACGTTAATATCTTGAGTGCTTCGTTGGATTTCAATGCGAGCCTCGCGTGGGTCGATTAACCGTGCAGCTTTATGTAGCTCGATAAAGACGTATTGTTGCGCTAATTCGGGCACGTATCGTTTATGAACTTGTTTGGCGTTTTGTTTGTTCGCTAAATCAAAGGTGAGGTTTTGTGTTTGAGAAAAGCTATCAATCCATTGATAACTAAACATTGTTTTTTGATTTTCTTTGGCCTTCTTAAAACTTACTTGCTCAGCAAACACCTGATAATGGACAGTAAAGAATAGGATGGCGCTTATTTTTGCAATCCACCGAACACAGCAAAATGAGCTTGTAGTAGGCGTCAAAAAAAAGCGCGTAAACGCATTATTCTCTCGGTTTTTGCGTTGGGCTGCTGCGGTGGTTTGTTTGTTCAATTTCCAACATATCATGTTTATTCGTCGCCAGGCCTTCATCCGCGGTTTGATGTTCACTTGCCTTAGGAATAACTAAACTATCGGTAATTTTACCTAAGGCATTAAGTTTTCTGTCTGGGTTAACAAAAACCGGACGGGCTAATAATAAATTATTAGGATAGACCACATGCTCATTAGTGCTGGTGGTGAGTTTGGTATTTAGTAAACCCAACTCTGCAATATAGCCTTCTATATAGTTATCTGCATCAATCACACGAATATAATTGCCACGGCGAAAGGAGGTATGAAACAACAGGATAAAAAAGGATGTTACGTTACTTAAGATAGACCAACTAGCAAAGAGGGCGACCCCTAACAGGGTTATGATCGAAGTAGAAAATATTAAAAGGCCACTAAAATCAATTCCCCAAATGAGTAAAACGACCGCGATAGTCACAGTGGCACATACTAGTCTGACCATGTGATAGGCTTTTGCTACTTGTTCACTTTTAAAGCCGCTGTCATCGGTTGATTTAGTCAAACGAGGCAGGGTGATACGAGTGACCAAGACATAACCAACCAGCGCTAAGCATGTTGCCAACAGATTGGTTCTGTAAGATGCGACCCAGTTAAGGAAGTCGACTAATATGGTTTCAAATTGCATTAAGGACTACAGATAAATTTACTTGAGGCTAGTTTAATACATAACGCAGGCTAGCAACTAATTGAATTGTTTTTGCCGTAAAAGTCCAAGATTGTATTCCACATCAATTACAGGAATAAAACCTGCTGGCGTTGCAAGGTTGACGTAGCCCTGTACGGTTTCAACTAATAAATCACCAAAAGTTGCAGTTCGAAGCAAAGGTTGGTTGAGCACTTCAGGCAAGTTGTCAGCCATAACCCAAGGAGATATGCCGCCTGCGGCAGCAAAAGCGAGGTCCAACTCAAAACTGTCTATTTTAGTGGCAAAGTCATACAGGGCTATTTCTTTAGTGACGAGTTTGAGTAATTCACGCTCGCCGTTCACTTGAGTTAACCGGGTTTGAAGTTCAGGCGGGGCGTAATACATTGCGATCATAGTAAAGAAATAGCCTTGTTTATTGGTACGCAAGCGAATTGAGCATCAAAGCAACACTGGGTGGCACTATCATGCTACTCGCTGTCAGTCATAGCAAGAATATTAAACTGATCATGTCTCCCAAGGGTCACGGTTATTTCGATAGGACTACAACAAATTTGACAATCTACAATTTGTTGTTGGTTGAGATCGTTATCGGGATCAACCTCTATATCATTGATTTCCATACAATAGGGACAGCTAAACTCTGCATTAGTGGTCAAACTCATTTTATATCCTTTAAATTTGAGACGTCTTTGCCGATATTATTACGGCACAAACTCAAACATAGACCAAAAATACGGATAAATTTAATTTATTTCTGTGTAATTAACTCAGGCTCGCAATATATTCTTTAAAGGCAATATTGCCTGCTTTGCGCTCTTCGGCAATTTTTTGGACATGTGGATTTTCGGTCAACAAAGCCATCAATTCGTGGGCGCCCGGCGCAAGCGCTAACAAGTCAAAATCAAAACACTTTTTAGCTACCACCGAAGCAAGGTCTGCACTGTATAAAAACATGATATCAGCAGCGCTAAACTCACTTCCGGCAATATAAGGGCTAAATTTTGCTGTTCTGGCTAAGCCTTCCATGCCTTTATATAGTGCGCGTTTTACTTCTTTTTTAGTGGCGTCACTCACCACCTGCCCAAAAAACACTTCTGGGTGGCAACGCCGAGCAGGTAATTCGAGATACAGTTCGCACATTTTAACTAGCTCTTTTACTTTTGATTTCGCAAAAGGTTCAGCAGGGTAAAGTGCTGGAAGGGGAAAAGTTTCTTCTAAATATTCGAGAATAACATTCGTTTCACATAAGGTGCCTTGATGTGTTTCTAAAGCAGGTACCTTGCCCATAGGACTCAGCCTCAGAAAGTCGCTCGATTGATTTGGATAGACAGTGTTTTTCGTGTATTCAACATCTTTATAAGCCAAAGCTAATTTAATCATGTTGAAGTAGTTACTTACATCAAAGCCATGCAGGGTTAACATTCTATGCTCCTATTATTATACTGCGTTTTAGCATGGGATAATTTAGTCCTAGTAACAAGATTATTTCATTTATAGATGTTTATAATTTGAACAACACAACAAACAAAAACGCCCGCAGTGAGCGGGCGTTTACATGTCGTTGTTAAGCGAGATTAATCAAACATATATTTAACTGAAAGTACGGTAGTACGTCCGTTAAGTGGGCGAGCACGAATGATGTCGCCTGCGTTTGCCGTTGCTTCTTCAGATTCAGTAATGACAAATTCATCGGTTGCGTTGTTTACGTTAAGTGCAACTGAGAAACGGTCACTGATCCAATAGGTCGCAAACAGGTTAACTAAGTTGTAACCATCCTGTTTAAGTTCATTTGAATCTTGAACATAAAATTCAGTAGAACCTTGGATAGAAGCACCAACTGACCAGTCATCTTGCACGTATTCAGGGGTGATGGTGTAGATCCAATCAGCTTGACGACGTGGTGTTTTGCCTTCTAGGGCAGGGTTGAAAGCATCTTTACTGATTTCAGCGTCAGTCCAAGTCAAGTTACCAGTAACCCGGATGTCATCAGTTGCATTCCATCTGCCTTCGAACTCAAGACCTGTCGCTTTATATTCACGAATGAAGGTTAGGCCACTAGTAAGCTCTGCTTGCGTATCTTCAGTTACAGTGTCAAATAACGTCGCGTTTAACATTAAGTCACGCGTTCCGTATTTAAAGCCTATTTCTAATTGCGTCGTTTCATCAAAACCTGAGGTTGTGCTAGTCAAGCTGCCATCAGAATTTAATGTACCAGCAATTTGTAATAAGCGGTCGGCAATTGCTCGGCTACCTTTACTGTAACGGGCGAAAATTGTTTTTGTATCGTCAAGTAAGTAAGAACCACCTAACGAGTAAGAAACATTGCTTGCTGTGTAGTCAACAATTTGTGAGCTTGCGCCAGCACGATTTAAGTTGATGACACCACCAGCAATAAATCCACTGTTAACTGCTGAAGCGTCTTCGATTTGCTCGATGGTACCGTTGCCGTTTAAGTCAAAGTCAGTATTGCCACCACAACATGAGCTAATAAGTTCGCCAGAAGCAGTCACTTCGTCGTAACGAACAGAGGCATCTACTAAGATATTGTCTGACAATTCGAAGCCGATGTTCATGTAAGGTGCTTTAGTAACGTAGTTTAAATCCCAATCCCAAGACAAGAAGCTGGCTGATAATAAGCCATCAGCAACGAGTTGTGTGCCATCGCCATCGGTGATGTTAAGCATCTGAGAGTTACTGCCATCCAAGGTTTGGATAAAAGTCTGCCAGCTAGCCCAGCTTGTAGCGATGTTTTGATTTGAGTAGTAATAACCCGCTGTCACAGATACGCCATTATCAAATTCTTTACGTAGGCTCATGTCGTTGATCATGTTGCCTAAGTCGTTAATGCGAGTATCAAACAACAAGTTAGTAAATGCTAAGCCATTATATGCATCACCGGCGTTTGGTCCATTTGCTAACGTAACAGACGTTGAATCACAGTTTAATGCACTGCCATCACCAGCTGTTGCGCCTGAACATAAAGCGGCAGCAAAACCATTAGCACTTTGAGGGCCTACAGGAAATCCGTCTGTGAACGGTGCAATAAAGCCACCAGAGATATCAGACATACGGAATTTATTTAAAAAGAACACGTTGTCCGCTACTTCTAAGTCAACTTCCATTCCAAAAGACGTTACTTTTGATTCAATGCCATCACGAAGATCACGGTTTTGCGCGTTACCGTAGCTATCAAAAGTGGAAATATTAGTGTTGTAAGCTGAGTTAAGCGCTTGTGAGCTAGCATCGTAGTTGTCTACTGGACCAAATTCGCCATTGCCGTTGAAACGCACAGGAGACGGCAAGTAAGTTGAGACTTTGTCATCTAAGTTTTTGAAGTAAAAACGAAGATGGCCTTTATCAAGTACCTTGGTGATGTTTAGTTTGATCTGACCACCTTGGTCACCATTGTAACCCGTTTCACGAGGGCCTTCACCGTTGCGGGCAAAACCAGCGACATGGTAAAACAAGTCATCAGCAAGCTCTCCGCCGTAGCGAAAATCTAAGCGAAACTCATCATAGTCAACACCAAAAGATGTTCCGATAGCACCACCACCTGATTCACCGGTGTTGCTGATTAGGTTGATTACACCGCCTGGAGAGTTACTTGCAAACGTCGAGGCAGAACCACCACGAACAGATTCTACTGTAGCTACAGACCAATCGTAACGTAGGAAGTTATCGGCATTACCGAAGTTGATATCACCGTATTCTAATACTGGCAGGCCATCTTCATGTATTTGCAGGAATTTAGAACCACCAGTAGCTAGAGGAATACCACGAATAGTAATGTTCGCATTACCACCACCGCCAGACGATTCGGCGCGTATACCAGGGATAGCACGAAAAACTTCTGCGGTAGAACGCGGAGCAAGTTTAAGTATGTCATCTTCGCCTAAGGCACTAACTGAAACACTCGCCTCTTGCATGGTTGCGCCAGCAGGAGAAGCGGTGACTACGATTTGTTCATAAGTCTCTTTGGCCTTTTGCGCTTCCGGTGCTTGGGTTTCCTGTGCGAATGCTTGGACGCTTAGACTTAAAGTTGCAATAGCGATCGCGGCACTAATTTTGTTCTTGTTAAAAACGGAATTAGTCATTGTGAACCTCATTTAGTTTTAGTGTGTTTGTGTAACCAAAGTAATTAAGCGCTATTCAAAACAGCTAGAAACCGGCTTAATCGTTTAAGATGTTGCGCAAATGATAGTGCTTAAAATCTGACTTGTAAATAAATTATAACAATAAAATAACAATGAATTTTAAAAATGCCTGCTTATTCACGCCAATAAAACTCTATGTGCATGATAAATATAGCTTATTTTTTTTACGATTTTTTGAACTTTTATTGTTAAATTAGTGTCCGTTAGTTGTTGTTTTAATCTTTATTAATCGGTTAAGCAATTTAGGTGTTTTGTCACTTGTTGTTTAGATGTTGCTGACGCAAAGCCTTGAGAGTGTTGTTTAGTTAACATTGATTAGAAAAAACACTGAGGGATTATTACAAAATTTCATCGCGTAAATTAGCGCTGATTAGGTTGACATGCCGCGATAATTAGAACAAATCACTGTTAGGTTTCACTAGTAGATTCCGGTAGTATTGCAAGATGCACAAAGTAAAAAAGTCAGGAAATAGTGATTAAAAAGAAACTCAATTTGAAACAAGTTGCAGCGCAGTTAGGTGTTTCGACAGCGACGGTTTCTAACGCATATAACAGACCAGATCAGTTGTCAGAAAAGTTAAGAGAGCGAATTTTACGAGAGTCCGCTGAACTAGGTTACTACGGTCCTAATTTAGCTGCGCGCTCGTTACGACGGGGAGAGTCGGGCGTTATTGGTGTTATGTTGGCCGACTCGATCAGCTATAGCTTTTCTGATCCTGTGGCTAATCAACTGATGCAAGGAATCGCAGAAGTTTTAGTTGAAAACAAAAAGCAATTATTGCTGTTGTCTAGCGGTATGACATCTGCAGAGCAAAGTAGTGCAGAGTCTTTACCCGACGGTTTTATTCTTTATGGCGCTTTGCAAGGCAACGGATTTGAACACATCAAACGCACCGGTAAACCAGTGGTTGTGGTAGATTTTGAATTTGCCGATAGTGGCTCAGTAAATATAGATAACGAGCAGGGCGCCTATAACATTGCTGAACATGCGCTGCAAAAAGAAGACAACAGCCAAGTGGCGGTTTTGGGCCTTCGTCTGATTGACTCCTCTCGAATCTGTCGCCTAAGTCAAGAGGATCTAAGCATGCCCAGCCAAGAGATTTCTCGATTAAGGTTAGCGGGTTATATGCGAGCCGCCGAAGCGAATAAAGTCAGTATACCGGTCGATAAAATATGGCATATACCAATCAATTCTCCTGAAAAAGCAGAAGTAGCTGCCAGAGAGGCGTTGACCTCTTCACCTTTACCCACTGTGTTACTGTGTATGAGCGATGTAATTGCTTTAGCAGCCTTAAGGGTGGCGAATGAATTGAATATCGCCGTGCCGGGGCAAGTGCAAGTAACAGGCTTTGATGACATACCCGAGGCATCCCGCAGCACGCCACCGTTATCTACTGTCTGTCAGCAAAATTTGGAAAAAGGTAGATTAGCTGCCACTATGTTACTTGAGGGAAATTCAAAGGAAAAAGTCATTCTTGAAACTCGTTTGGTCGTCCGTCAAACCTGTAAATAAAAAAGCTGCTGACATTCATTTACCGTCAGCAGCTTGTCTTAATATTACTTTAGGCCAACCACATCACTTGATAAGCTTGAAGTGCAATTTGCCCCTGATTAGATGACACAGACTGTTGGGTGATTAAATCATGACCCAGTGAGCTGTAGAGTTGATCGACAATTTTACTGTCTACGTGTTGTTCAAATTCACTGAAGTTGCACAATACTAATAATGTTTTACCTTCGTTGTCGTGTCTGGCAAAAGCAAATATATGACCGTTGTTTGTTTCAAGTATCTGAGTCTCTGCTTGTCCAAAGATACTGTTTTGTTGCCTTATTTGAATTAATGTTTTCAAACCTTGCGATATTTTGTATTGCGCTGATTGTGGGATATTTGCCTGATCAATGGCGGAATCGGTTACAGCAATCCTATTTACCCAACGGTCATCGTGCTTTTTACTGTCGTCATGTTGATAAGAGTAATCGTTCAACAACCCTAATTCATCACCCGAATAAAGCAGAGGTACGCCACCAATGCTCAAAATAATACTATGAACCAGTAGGATACGTTTGATCGCGTGGTCGATATTTTGAGAGTCATTATGCTCAATAGCGCTTTCTAAGCCTGCTAAGGATGCCAACGAGCCGCATACTCGACAGTCTCCTGTGCTGGGGTTTTCGCCAAAAGCAACGCCGCTGGCAAAAGAACCTTCAAAGCGACCAGTATAAAACTGATTGAGAAAGTAACGGTGGTCGTTACCATTGATGCCAAGTTGTTGCGCAACATCATCGTCAAACGTCCAGCCAATATCGTCATGACAACGAATATAGTTGACCCATGCACACTGGTTTGAAATAGCAAAGCTCTTGCGCATAGATTGCGTTAACAATTGTGTTTTACGCGTTGCTAAACTCTCCCACACTAAAGCCATTAATAAGGGATTATAGGATAACTGGCACTCTTGTTTATCGATATATTTAAGCACTTCGTCAGGATGAACAATGGCTTCTGACTTAAAGACGACAGCTGGAGCACTGATTTGCAGGCAACTATTAAATGCTTGAATCAAAGTATGGGCTTTGTCTTGATTTTCACAAGTCGTGCCCATTTCTTTCCAAATAAACGCTAGGGCATCAAGGCGTAATGCTTCACAACCCAAGTTCGCTAAAAATAGCATCTCGTCTGTAATACCGTTAAATACAGCGGGGTTAGAGTAATTTAAATCCCACTGAAAACTATTAAATGTTGTCCACACCCATTTTTTAGCCTGCTCATTCCAGGTAAAGTTTCCTCTTCTTACTTGAGGAAATATTTCTCGAAGTGTGTGTTCGTACTGATCAGGCAGGGTGCGATCATCAAACATATGATAGAAATCGGTGTACTCACTGTCACCCTCTTTGGCTGCCATGGCCCAACGGTGTTCATCAGATGTATGGTTAAATACAAAATCCAGTACCAAACTGATACCAGATTTTTCTAATGCTTTGGCTAGCGTTTTAAGGTCGTCTATATCCCCTAATTTTTCATTTACCTTCCGATAATCAGATACGGCATAACCACCGTCACTATCGCCTTTGGGCGAGTCATAAAGAGGCATTAGATGCAGATAAGTAATGCCTAGTTCCTTTAAGTAGGGGATCTTAGCCTGCAGATTAGTTAGGTCACCCGCGAATAAATCTACATAACATGCCATACCTAGCATGTTTTCCGATTGATACCAGTTAGGATCATTCAAACGTTTTTTGTCTTTGCTCTTTAGGGCTCTAGATCGCTGACTAAAGCCTTGCGCCAAGGTATCGACTAATTGCTGTAAATAGTAATAGAAATCGTAACGGTGACCATAAAGTTGGAATAATAGTTCAAACAACCTTGGAAACTCTGTATTTAGCCTAGCTTCAAATACGGCCATATCACTTTTCGACAACTGAGAACGATCGAGACTGATTAGGATGCGATTCAATGAGCGTTGACTTTCTTGTAATAAGTTCATAATTAATTAATCTTCTGATACGTTTAAGTTAAAAGTGTGTGTGCTAATTATTATTGATTCTACCGCATAAAGTAAATACTTTGCTAGGTTATTTTTACAAGGTATTTACAAATAAATTCTGATTTGTTAATGTTAATTCATTGATGCTTAATCGATTAAGTGTTTATTTTAGTATGACATAAAGAAAGATATTCGCTTAAGATTAGCTGTTGATAACATATTTTACGTAAAAACGTTAACCGAATTGAATTGATTAAAGGGTAATAGGCAATGACAAAAGATCAAATAGGAAGCAGTACTACGCTTATTCGTTGGCTTACTTACCTCATGTTTATGATGTTTGCCATGACATCAGATTCTGTTGGTGAAATTATTAAAGAGGTCAAACGTGAATTTGATGTAAGTAACACGGAAGCCAGTTTGTTACATTCATTGTTTATGATAGGTATTGCATTTTCTGGACTTTTTCTGGGTTTCTTAGCGGATAAATTTGGTAGAAAAATCACCATAATCTTGGGTTTAAGTTTATTCGCTCTTTCTTGTTATTTTTTCCTCGCAGCTAATAGTTTTGGCTTCATTCTAGGCCTTATCACCTTATCGGGTATTGCGGTTGGTGTATTTAAAACGGCAGCATTGGCGTTGATAGGTGATATATCGACATCGACTAAAGAGCATACTGGTACAATGAATGGGGCTGAAGCTTTTTTTGGTATAGGCGCTATTATCGGGCCCTTGATTGTAGCCTGGATGGTTAGAGAGGGCGTGGATTGGAAATTACTGTATGTGCTTGCTGGTGGTATGTGCACGTTACTTATTCTGTTAGCTTGGAAAGCTGACTATCCAACTCACAAAAAGCAAACCTCAAACAAAGAACCCATAAACTTTATGAGTAGCTTAAAACTACTTAAGAACCCCTATGCAATGGGTTTTTCAGTGGGGGCATTTTTGTATGTTGCAGCCGAAAGTGCGATTTACGTATGGATGCCAAGTTACTTAGTGTGTGATGCTGCGAGCCTTAGTGATACCTTTGCTTGTTATACCGATGGCCCCGATAAAATGCTAGCTATGTATGCCGTATCTGTCTTTTTCTCCTTACGCGCAGCAGGTCGTTTTGTTGGCATTTGGATGATGCAACGCTACAACTGGTCTTTAGTTTTGATGTTGTTTAGCTTTGCTATCATGGTCTGTTTTGTTGCGGGGCTTCTTGGCGGCAAAGGTGTCGCCCTTTACACCTTCCCATTGACGGGGATTTTTATGTCGGTCATATACCCAACATTCAATTCTAAAGGTATAAGCTGCTTTACAAAACGCGAGCACGGAACGGTTGCCGGTGTTATATTGTTTTTTACCGCTGCTGGAGCCGCCGCCGGGCCATTCATCATGGGTGTGATCAGTGATGCTTACGGTGGCGATGCGAAATACGGATTTATTGTAGCAACCGCGTTTACTGCGATACTCTTTGCAGGATTGCTATATAACTACTTATTTAATCCGACAGAAAAACGTTTGGCTGAAATAGAAAAATCTGAATATGGCAACGCCCATAATTAGTGTTGGTATCTGCTAGGCTGTTGACAGTTAACAGTGTGGTCAGTTTAGCTGCGCCGTTTAAAGGCGTAGTTTTATTTTTAGACTAAAGTGAATTCATGAAGTCGTCGAGATTACTGACGTCTGGTTAATGATTGGTATTTATATTTTGAAAGAGATGAACAACGATGACCCTTCCCAAAATGAATTTGTCTAAGGCCGACCGTCTTATTCGAGGTGTTTTAAGCATTGTCTTAATTATATTCGCGGTTTTTTGGTCTGAACAAATAGGCGATGTGCTACTGCAGGCTCTTATTATTATTTTTGCTGTATTAAACCTCATTTCCTTTACCATCGGATGGTGCCCAGTTTATAAATTAGCGAATATCTCTACTTTTAAAGGCTAAGTTTTTTTAAGGGTGACTATTGTCTAATTTTAGCTCTTCAATCTCTGACGCTAACCTACGCCGCAGGCTGATCATTGGGTCAATTAGTTTGGCGGTCGCGGTATCCATAATTTTTATTGTAGTGGCCTATCGATTGTCCAGCGATTTAGCTGAGTCAATCGAGGTAAAAGAGTTTAACAAACAATTTCGTTGGTTTTTTACTGAGCTTGAATCTTTAAATAGGCAAATTGAAGACCCTGAGCAATTGATAACTGCGGTGCAGGACAACCCTGTTTTTCAAAACTTAGAAAGTGAACTAGTTGCAGTGGAGGTTTGGTCAAATCAAAAGCTGCATAAGGTACTTAATCGCATCAATGCAGCGGACATGATTAATGAACTTGCATCGATAGGGGAGTCTTTAGAGGCAAACGGGGCTCTAAAATATCAAGATCAGCATTTATTTTGGCAGTTTCAACGCACCCCAGGAAACACTTTCTCGTTACTGTTAGTACGCAAAATCAGTAGTCTCGACCAAGCTTTAAGTTTCATTGCGAATCGCTTGTCCATCACAGCATTCTTAACGTTTTGGTTGGCTATTTGGGCTGCTTTGGTCATGTCGGCCGTGATCACAAAGCGATTCGAAGAAAACAATCAAAAACTGACTTTTTTGGCCTTGCATGACCCCCTTACCGGCTTAAAAAATCGGACCTATTTACATGAATATTTTAATGCCGAGGTAAATAATAGTAAGCCGCTTAGGCAAAA
This sequence comes from Flavobacterium sp. W21_SRS_FM6, assembly GCF_052119645.1. Taxonomy (NCBI): domain Bacteria; kingdom Pseudomonadati; phylum Bacteroidota; class Flavobacteriia; order Flavobacteriales; family Flavobacteriaceae; genus Flavobacterium; species Flavobacterium sp. W21_SRS_FM6. The sequence goes on along the minus strand of NZ_JBGQOM010000001.1, from coordinate 394,274 downwards.
AATCGACCAAGAACAAGCCGCTATTTTAATGATCGATTTGAATAAGTTTAAAGATGTAAATGACATCTTTGGTCATGCAACTGGTGATGAGTTAATAAAAATTATTGCACTTCGTTTGCAAGCAGTAATAGGGGAAAACGATGCTTTGTTTCGTTATGGTGGCGATGAGTTTTTGGTGTGGCTTAATCTAGACGATTCAAGAGATGTTATGCCCTTTGCATCCGAGTTATTAAATTGCTGCGGGCGTCCTGTTCCATTGGCAAACAATCAGTTTGAAGTGGGTGCGAGTATCGGTATTGCTTATTACCCCCAGGACGGCGAAAAGTTAGATACCTTGGTGAAACATGCTGACATCGCCATGTATCACGCTAAAAAATTACGCAGTGGTTTCGAGTTTTACCAAAAACAATTGCCGGTTTTCAGTGAAAGGCATGTGTTATTGCGGGGGCAATTAACTCAAGCATTAGCATTGCAGCAATTTTTTTTAGTGTATCAACCCAAAGTGTCTTTACCTGATGGCAAAATAATCGGTGTAGAAGCGCTAGCAAGGTGGCAACACCCACTCGATGGTTTGTTGAGCCCGGTGGACTTTATTGATCTCATAGAGCAAAGCGGCGCCATTCATAGTTTCAGTCGTTTTGTCATTACCGATGCGATAAAGCAAGCAAAATTGTGGTTAGACGCCGGTACACCTATGCCTATTTCAATCAATTTATCGGTCTATAACTTGGCCGACCCTGAACTCGTTACATTCTTCCAAAACCAGTTTGCACAATTTAAAGTGCCTGCTGAATTGTTAGAAGTCGAGTTAACAGAGAGTGCCAGCATGACGGATATTAAAGTGACTCAAACTGCTTTCAAGCAATTGCATGAGTTAGGCGTAAAGTTATCAATAGATGATTTTGGTACCGGCATGAGTTCGTTTGCGTACTTGCGTGAATTAGATATGGATTTTGTCAAAATCGACCGCTCGTTCGTTGCAAGCATGCTGGACGATAGGCGCAATGAATTGGTCGTAAAAGGGCTCATATCAATGTGCCAAAGCTTGGAAAAAAATGTCATCGCCGAAGGCATCGAAACCGCCGAACAAGCTGAAAAATTGTATGAGCTAGGATGCCGTATTGGTCAAGGCTATTTCTTTGGTAAACCGTGTTTTGCCAGTGATATTAAAACGGTGACGAACGAAACTAGCCTTTGAAGGTAAGTAATTTTACTGAGAATTTAAATTGTTAGCCCTAATAACGGGCTTGTAGTTTATAATCACCGCAACTGTTGAAGTAATTAAAATTGAGTAAATTAAGATGAGAGTGATTGGTGTAGAACTAAGTGCCAACGATGCAAATGTATGTTTTTTATCGTTGGAGAATGAATTATTTCAAATTCCAGATTGTCGCGCGCGCAAAATATCTTTACCTAAAAATGCAACCAGTAAAGATTTACGTTACTTTCAAGCAACGTTCGCTAAACTCGTTCAAGACTACAAAATTGATAAAATAGTCATCCGCGAGCGGCCTATGAAAGGCAAATTTGCCGGCGGTGCAGTAGGCTTTAAATTAGAAGCCGCGCTTGAACTCATTGCGGACGTAGACGCAGTGATAATGGCACCCACTGCCATTAAAGAGGCGATAAAGCGTAATCCGGTGCCAGTGGATTTTGCTGAGACGGGGTTAAAAGGCTTTCAACAAATTGCTTTTGATGTGGCATATGGCTATTTGATGAAAGACAAGTACGATATCTAAGCAGACAAGTTCAAACCGCAAGCTTAGAGCAAGAGCGTATTATATTTACAAAAGTTCGATTTCTACTAAATGATAAAGGCAATAACATCACGTATTGTCTTTTTTTTTGCTTTTTTTTCTGCGAAAAAACTGAGGTATTAATCGAGTAACGCCAAAGAAAATCGACCTTTTTCATTCACTCCACGTAGCAAAATATTGCACTAAATAGTCAATAGCCAAACGAGCGCGAAGGGGCAAAAAACGCTTGTTCTGATAGACTATCCAACTACTTGCGCCTTTCCCCCAAAACGTACTCAATACGGGTAGTAGTAATCCTAATTCGATTGATTGCGTGAAACTACTCTTAGGCATATAGGCAATGCCTAAACCTTGTTCTGCGGCTTTGACTACGGCGTGGGCATTATTACTGCGCCACCGCCCACTAACCTTAATACTTTCTTGAGTGCCATCTTGACTAAATAGCCAATGATCATTGTTGGAAATAATGCATCGATGATTTTTTAGGTGACTTGGTTGCTTGGGCTCGCCATATTGTTGCAAATAAGCAGGACTTGCGACTGCCATCATCGGTCTGTTGGCTAATTTACGAGCGACTAGACTAGAGTCGCTTAGTTCACCATAGCGAATAGCAAAATCAAACCCGTCATCAATAAAGTTAACCATGCGAGTATTAAAGTCCATTTCAATAGAAAGTTTAGGATGATGTTCAGCAAACTGCATCAAGGCTGGTGCCACATATTGCTCACAAAACGTGCCTGCTCCACTCACTCGAAGTGTGCCGTTAATTTGGAATTGCTGAGAGCTGACTTGTTCATTTGCTTGCTCTAAGCCATGCACCAGTTCTTTACATTGTTGATAGTAAGTGAGGCCAGCTTGAGTTAAGTGAATTTGCCGCGTAGTTCGCGCAAATAAAGTGCAAGCTAGGCGCTCTTCGAGTCGTGAAATTTGACGGCTGATATGACTTGTGCTGCAGGCAAGTCGTTTGGCTGCAGATGAAAACCCTTGAGATTCTGCTACTGCCACAAATTCGATGATACCTTCAAAGCTATTCATAATAGTCCTGTTTTTATTGTTGCTATATAGCAAAAATAATTTGCTGATTGGTTATATTATCATTTGTATGGGGATGAACTACACTGGTTTCATTATTTCAAGCAGGACTAATGCTTTAGGAGCAATCAAAATGAAAAAGATACTCGTCATCGTTACCAATCACGGTACCTTAGGTACAACTGAGCAAGCCAATGGTACATACTCGCCAGAAATCACCCATGCTCTACATGTGTTTACTCAAAACGGCTTTGATTACGACATTACTTCCATTAAGGGTGGTAAAGCGCCCATCTATGGCACCGATATTGAGGGAGATTCAGTCAATAGTGAGGTACTGGCTGATACAGAATTTCAAAACCGCATGAATCACTCCATACCGATAAATCAAGTGTCGGTGACTGATTACGCTGCGATTTTCTATCCAGGTGGTTTTGGTTTACTATCAGATTTAGCAAGTAACCAAGAAGTTGCTAGTTTGGCGGCTAAACATTACGAAAATGGTGGAGTATTGGCAGCGGTTTGTCATGGCCCAGCCGGTTTATTACCAATTATATTGAGCTCAGGTGAAAAATTACTCGCTAGCCATACCGTAACAGGGTTCACTCGCGAAGAGGAGATTGACTACGGTACTATTAACGATGTGCCATTTTTGTTAGAAGAATCTTTAACTCGTTCGGCCAGTCAGTATCGAAAAGTGCAGCCATGGCAAGAATTTGTGATTGAAGATGGCCGAGTGATTACTGGTCAAAACCCAAGTAGTGCTCATGCCGTTGCAAAAGCCTTGGTTAAGCAGCTAAACGGGTAAAGGTGTCTTTTGTGGCAACTGGGTGATTAAAAGAGGGCCCGTCACTTTCTTAGCTGTGCCCCTATAGAATAAACAAAAAGGTACGACAGCAGTGTCGTACCTTTTTTTGTTCGGCCTAATTTTTCTCGAATCTCGTCGCTTTATTTGGCTTTCACTTGCCAAACTGCCACTGTACCGCTAATTTCATTTCCGATAATCACTAATGGTTCCCCTGTTGGGCTGTCGTTTGCAGCGACAAAAGCCATTCCTTCAGGACCTAGGTCACCCATCAGGTCGCCACCTTCCGTTACGTCCCGATTTATCACGTAGTCGACAAATTTAGTGTCGTAGGGGTTAGTGATGTCATAAACAAAAATGCCACTCATGCGTTCGGTGCCGATAAACGCGTAAGTGTGGTCACCAACCTGACCAACGGCTAAAGCTTCGGGTTCTGGCCCTTTATTAGCTGAACGGCCGTCGCCCGTATTCTCATCATTTTCATTATTAAATGCGTTGCCATGAATGGAAGCTGTAATGCGCTCTAAGTCATCCCCCGAGTCAAATACGGCCATTCCGTTGCTATCCCAAATAGTAAATGAACGTGCACCGTAGGCATAAATCGCTTCATAAGTACCATCTTTATCCTGGTCTCCTAACACCTTACTGACAGTAAGTCGGCCTAAGGGGTGAGCAGTAAAGTCTGAATTACGTGGATCGCCGCCTGCAATCATCTCAAGATTTGAGCTGGGTGCGTAATCTAAACGACGGGCTTGGGTTTCTTCAGTGAACGCTAAACAACCATCGTCTGAATCGAAGTCTTGACCCCCAGCCGCAATACATAAGTCTTCGTCTTGTTCACCCGCCTCGTTCAGGGTAGCGAAAAAGTATTCACGAGCATCACCTTCATTGGCTGTTATAACAAAGCTTGCGCCTTTCCAGGTAAATGATGCAATGGTGTCAGGCATATATATACCGTAAACATCTTGGTATTGACCAAAACTCACTGTACCGTCTTCCATCCCATCAAGTTGGTACTTACTCCAATCCTTAAAGCCTAAACCTTTGATGGTAAGAGAGTTATCACTCAAATCGACGATGGCAAGCCCGTTGTTTTCTTGCAGAGTCACATAAGCAATATTGTTACTAATAGTGATGTATTCTGGCTCTAAATCTTGTGCAACGGTGGTGTTGATGAGTTTGCCGTTTATGGTGCGCCCAGTTGGATTGGGGAAGTGCATACCCATCGCTTCAAGCTCAGCTTGTTTATCATTATAAGCGCTGAACGTTAGCGCTATTGCCACATCTGCAGGTACGTTATCTACTAAGTTAATGATTGAAATTGAGCCTTCAGGATCAACGCCATAGTCACCACTAGGCTCTCCTTCGTTGGCTGTGAGCACTTTATTACCTTGAGCATTGAACGTCACCATATCTGGTAAGTTGCCCACTTCTACCGCTTTGACAAATACCGGTGTTGTAGCATTGAGGCCATTATAAAAAAGTACAAATCCGTTATTGGCTTTTGCGGCGGCGGGAACAGCTACAGCCATCCAATCATCATGTATTGCGACACTTGTAGGGCTAGCAAGCGGAATATTATTAGCCGAAGTGGGTAATACAAGAGGACTGGCGGTCATGTTATCGGCAGTAAGTGGATTGCTTACCGCTTCGTTTGTAAGGCTTGATGCATCTATCATTTCAACCGTGGGTTGCGTCGCAGCACTGTTAATGGCATAAATCATTTTGCTGGCAGCATGGAATTGTACTATTTCAGCCGCACCGAGGGGATTGCTTGGATTAAGTTGGGCTCGGCCAATCAGTTCTAAATATACCCCAGCGCTTGCGTTTTGACCGTCTGCGCCATCAGAACCACTTGCACCCACAGCGCCTTGTTCACCTACTGGACCTGGTGCTCCTTCATCGCCATCTAAAAAACAGCCGGTTAAAGCGGTACTTAGTGCTATAGCGATAGCTGTATAAGAGATCTGTTTACCCAATTTCATTCGTTATCCTTTACTAACATTTTGATTTTAGTCAGGATAAAAGTAGGGTGTGACAGTTAAATTACACTCGAATGACGGATTAATGACCTATTTATTACACATTCATTACTGGGCTGTCACCACCGCGCTAGAGAGAACGGCCCAGTAATGCTGCTATTAGTAATAACGCAGATGTTCTACTTTGCCCCAAAATACTCGATATGAAAAAGCGGTATAGGCCAAGATACAAGGTATCACAATGAGCGCACCTACTAAGATAAAACGTAAGGACTCGGGAGCACTTGCTGCTTGCCAAATAGTGAGTTGCTGCGGTACTACCCAAGGAAAAAAGCTAAAAGCAAGTCCACTAAAGCAACAGATAAACAATACCAAGGTAATAACAAAGGGTAGCCAGCAACCGTGGTCATCTTTAAGTGGCAGCCGATTTAGTACCGCATTTCCTACAAATAACAACACAAAACTAATGACCGGGATTATGGCCATAAAATAGGCGTATGGAGCGCTTGTCCAACGCTCAAAAACAAAGGGATTAATTAAAGGGTTAACAATACACACGGCGATAATGCCGACAAAACTGATTTTCCCCGTAAGTTTGGCCCAGCAGATTGCTTTGAGTTGGAGCTCTCCTTCAGTTTTCATGATTAACCAAGCACTGCCTATCAAGGCATACGCACAAGTCACGCCCAAAGCGCTCAAGCCAGCAAAAAAATGTGCCTGAAGGGAGCTTTCAAAACCCATAACATACATGCCCAGCATATAGCCCTGAGCGGCAGAGGCGACAATCGAGCCCAGTTTAAAGATTTTATCCCAAGTGCGCTTGTGATCGAGGTGAACTTTGGCTCTAAAGTCAAACGCTACACCACGCAAAATCAGGCCTATCAACAAAGCAAATGCAGGGATATACAACTCCTTAAATACTAAGTTGTACGCTTCTGGAAAGGCGATGAGTAACAAGCCAACGGCTAACACTAACCATGTCTCATTGGCGTCCCAGAACGGTCCTATGGAGGCTATCATTTCGTCGCTTTGCTCTTCGTTATCTAAGGGTAAAAGCACGCCAACTCCAAGATCGTAGCCATCTAAAATGGCATACACCACCACGGCAAGGGCCATTAATCCGGCAAATATAATGGGTAAATTGTGATCGGCTATCATACAGATACCTCTGAATCAGTGTGTTGCGAAGTTAGTGGCACAAAACCTTTTTGCGCGTTGCGCTCTTCTAGTTTTATTTCTTCTATTAATACAGAATTACGCGCCATTCGAAATATTGTCTTGATATACGCTACTAGCAATAACGCGTATACCACAAGATACCCAATAAAACTGAACAGCACGTTACCAGAGGGAATATCAGTTACCGCATCGGCAGTGGTTAAAATACCACTCACTAAGTACGGTTGTCGGCCAATTTCTGTGACATACCAGCCTGCAATTGTTGCAAGCCAGCCTGAAAAGGTCATCCAAATCAGAGCCTTGACCAATACCTTAGGCAGCGGTTTATTGCGTAACACGCTAAAGCTTGCAAACCATGAAATCAGTAACATTAAGCCGCCTGTTGCTAGCATCACCCTAAATGCGTAAAACACAGGTGCTACGGGAGGATGTTCTTCAAATTCATTAATCCCTTTAACCTTGCCATGCAGTTCATGCGTGAGTATCAAACTTGCCCCATTTGGAATAGCCACTTCAAAATGATTGGTTTTTTGTTTGGCATCGGGTACCGCAAACAAGACCAAAGGTAATCCTTCTTGTGTTTCCCACGCGGCTTCCATTGCTGCCACTTTTTGTGGTTGATGCTCAAGGGTATTTAGACCATGTTGATCGCCAACGAGTATTTGAATAGGTATCAATATGGCAGCAACAATAACGGCAGACTTTAAGCTTAACTTCGGCGCTTTTTTGTCATCGCCTCGACTAATGCGATAAGCTGAGATACCTGCAATTAAAAAAGCGGCTGTCAAACCTGAAGCAAGCAAAACGTGGAGCAAGCGATAGGGCATGGAGGGATTAAATATTATTGCCCACCAATCAACCGCGTGAGCAACGCCATCGATCATTTCAAAGCCTGCAGGGGTGTGCATCCACGAATTTAGGCTGATAATCCAAAAGGCTGATAGGGTAGTGCCCACTGCGACAATTAATGTTGCCAGAGTATGCACCCAGGGCGGTACCCGATTAATACCAAAGAGCATGATGCCTAAAAATGTGGCCTCTAAGAAAAATGCCGTTAATACTTCGTAGCCGAGTAAGGGACCAGCAATATTGCCAACTGTCGCCATGAAGCCCGGCCAATTTGTACCAAATTGAAACGACATCGTTATGCCACTGACTACACCCAATGCAAAGGTTAAGGCAAATACTTTGACCCAAAATCGATAAATGCGCATCCACACCGGATGACCACTCAAATTAAAGCGTAATTTGAAATAGAATAAGAACCAGCCAAGCGCAATAGTGATACTAGGAAAAAGTATGTGAAAGCTAATATTAGCGGCAAACTGCATTCTTGAAAGCAGTAGTACATCGACCATATAATCCTCGATTATGTTGAAAGTGAATACTAATTAACTTTTTGATTTAGCCAAAAGCTTATCTTTAATATCAAGTACCTTGCCCACCCCAGAACCCAACTTCATTAGGGCATTAAGTTTTTCTGGACTTAAACGCTGTAGCTCGCTTGACCATTTTGTGATCCCTTCAAGTAAATCATGAACTTCTTGGAATTTTTGTTGCGCGTGCACCTCTTGTTGGTTAGCAGGTTCATCGAGCAGAATATCGCGCAATAAACTCAACGTTGGATCCATCTCCCGTTTACGCCGCTCTTCAAAGACCCTGTTAGCCATATCCCAAATGCTGCCATTAGCCTGAAAGTACTCTTTTCGATCACCGGGTTTGTGTTGAAGTTGCACTAAGCGCCACGCCTGCAATTCTTTTAACCCCATGCTGACGTTCCCGCGAGAAATACGTAAGGCATCGGCAATATCATTTGCTGTGATGGGTTCTTCACTCACTACTAATAGCGCCACAATTTGCCCTACTGTGCGATTAAAGCCCCATCGGCTGCCCATTTCACCAAAGTGCATTACAAATGATTCAATCATTGGAGTAAGTTGCATACATTTACCTTCTGAAATTTCAGTAATTTCTGAAAGTTTAAACATTGTTTGATTTAAGTCAATATAATTATTGGTCGACGAGCTATGCAGCGTTGGGTAGTAGGTGCTTTCTTGACGTTAACGATTAAGCGACTGAAAAGACGATGGGGCCTGAGACTTTCGACTCGCACCGGGGAATTGCTCATCCATTGGGGTAAGGTCAAACATGTGTATTTTGCCGCCAATCCGCATACCGTCGACGGGCGCTAAGTAGAATAAAAGAGTGATTATCTGCCAATTAGTGTTTAATAAAACTGCCCATTTAAGGCGAAAATAAGGACGTAAATGGCCGACTACATCAATGGGATCGAGGCACAGAACTCATCAAATTCTGTATGATTAATTCGGGCTCTGAGATGCCATATTGCAGTTTGATTTTACGAATAATTTCGGGGTGAGAGTGCATGAAATCGTTAATTTCGTCAATTAAGCCTATCTGCTTAATGGTAGATAATTTAAAATCTACCGCTGAATTCGGTAGGGTAGGATCAAAGCGAAATTGTTTAAAATCAGGGTTGTTTTGTATCTGATATTGACTAACAAAATAGTCGACTTCAGCAGCATCCACTCTGCCTAAAGCTAATAAATGAAGCTCAGCAAGCGGCGTGACCACTGAGATTAGTTTTACTTTGCCTTTTTCAATTTGTTGCAACCAGCCTAACTGAGGTGTGAACCCTAATGGAATACTTAAACGTCTAATTTTAGTTATGTCTTGATTGACTCGGGTAGCTTCTACCATTGTACCACCCAAAGTTTGTACAATCGTATCACTGTAGTATTTACCCAGTGCAAAAGCGTCAGCGTTATCAAACAAAGGGTTATCTGGATAAACTAAATCAACGGTACCTTTCTCAAGCTCCCTCTGTAGTCGTAAAACAGGCATGGTGTCGTAACTAAATTCGTGCCCGCTGTATTCGCTAAAAGCCTGGAGAACCGCCCAAATTAAACCTTTGTCAGTTTTTGATTGAAAATTATAATGAGGGTAGTAATTAAAATCTTGTGACGCGACTGTGTATTTTTCAGCTTTTAAAGGCAGGTGCCAAAAGCAAATAAACAAGAAAAATAAGCGTAGCATGCAAAACTCTTAGTGTGAAAAAACATGCTTATCTTAGCGTAGTTTGTGGTTTGATTAAACGAAAAGCCGTATGAAAGTATATTTTTTTAACCGAATGAGTTCCAGTTGAACATACCTTGACCAAGCTTCAATAACGAAGCTTGATCAAGGTATATCAAAATTTAGACTTTACTTGGATTAATGAAGTATTTAGCGCCTGTCTTTTTAGCATTGTATTGTGCAATAGTGGCGGGAGTAAGTGCCTGTTCAAAGCTTAGTTCATCAGTAAAGGTTGTAGCAAAAGTCGTTTTAATTTCATCAGCGACTTGTTTATGCAATTGAGCAACGCGTTCTGGTTGAAGTTTGCCTAAAAAGCGCATTAATAGCCAACCACCCACACTCCAGGTCATGCCGAAAGCTCGGTTTAGAATCGTTGGTGAAAAATCCAAGCCGCCATATATGTACACTTGCTTATTAGACGCTGAGCCATAAGTATTGAAACCTTTTGCATCCTTACTGCCTACGCGCTCCATTGCCGCCAGAATATCACTGACTAACTCACCACCGCCGATTGCGTCAAAAGCTAAGGTTGCACCGGTTTCTTCTATGGCCATAAGTAAGTCTTTCTTAAAGCTGGCTGCAGAAGAATCACAAATATACTGCGCGCCAATGTTTTTCAGTAGTGTGGCTTGCTGTTGATTGCGAACTACGTTGACGAGTTTTACTCCTTGGGCTAAGCAAATTTTGTTGAGCATTTGACCTAAAGCTGATGCAGCGGCCGTGTGGACTAAAGCGCTGTGACCTTCCATTCGCATGGTTTCCACCATACCCAGTGCCGTCAAAGGGTTAACAAAAGAAGAGGCGGCGTCCTTGGCTGACGTATTCTCATGATGAACGATACACGCTTGCATCGGTACGCAGCAGTATTCTGCATATGTTGCACCGGATAAAACCGCAACGGTTTTACCTATCATGGCTTGGGCGGCAGGGTGTTCTCCAGCGGCGACTACCGTGCCGGCGCCTTCATTACCAATGGGTAGTTCTTGGTCTAAACGAGATGAAATTCGGCTCAACATGCCAGGATATAGGGCTGCATGTAGCTTCATTTTGGCTTTATCGAGTGTTGCTTCTGCTAGATTAGCCGGACCAAACATTGGCCACATATCAGAGGGATTAATTGGCGCAGCTTCAATTCGTACCACAACCTCATGAGGTTTAGGAGTAGGAACGTTAACCTCACGCAGTGTCATTTCTAACTGCCCTTCTGAGGTAATCAAAGTAAATAGTTGTTTGGATGATTGCATAGTCATAACTCTCAGTAATGAAAAACGTAGTGGAGGCAGTGTAACAGCTTGTCGAAAGTGACGTTCACACACTGATGAATTGATCTCCATAAATATGACAAATATCCAAGGAGACAATGCGAAGCTGAGGGAGATAGCATCGCCAGTACGTGGCTTCACGTTATGCGAGTAAATTCAGAGTTTATTCAGTTATGGTTAAGCTCAATAACCGTATAAATGTCGCACGTTTAGCCGCTATAGAAATTAGTTTTTTCACTTAGTGCTAAACATTTTTGTGGATTTTTTATCTGAGTCAATTCGATTTTTTATTTAAGGAAAAGTAACAAATGAAAAAAATAGCTTTTGCAGCTTCACTCTTCACTATTAGTCTTATCAGCGGTGTTGCCCATGCAAATTTTAACACTGAACTCAACGGGGCAGCATTAAAAGCGGATGAGCTTAAAGTGTATTCAGTCGGTGGGAGTTACTACTTCGATAGCATCAATACAAACAAGGGGCCGCTAGCTGAAGCGAGTTTTCTTGATTTGCAAAGTTCAGTGGAAGCATTTTTTACTCGCTCTGATTTCGATGACGAGAATCTAAATAGTTGGGCAGTTGGTGGAACATACGTATTGCAAAATACAGGTTTATTTTTAAACGCTGACGTTCAGCACCTAAATGGTTATTCAGAAAATATTTATACACTGGGTGGCGGTTACTATTTAAGTCGTGATTGGTCGGTATCGGTTGATACGCAATTTGATGACGATATGAACTATCAAGCTTTTAGCTTAGCCAGTAAAAAGCTATTTGATTTAGGAGGTGATAGGTTTGTTAGTCTAGAAGGCACGTATATTAATCCTGACGACTTTGATGATAGTTTTGCCGTATCGGCTGACTATTATTTGAACCGTAATTTATCCCTTGGTTTGGGCTATGAATGGTCTGATGGTTTCAGTGATGGTTTAAGTACTGTGCGCAGCCAATGGTTTGTTAGTGAGCATTTTGCTGTATCAGCTGCAGTGTCTTATATGGATGATAATATTGGATCGACTACTCTGTACAACCTCGGTGCCACTTTGCGCTTCTAGGCTCATAATATTATGACAATATGCAAAACAAGAGCGCTCCGGCGCTCTTGTTTTTTGCTCAAATACATCCATTATCTTATGCTCAAAGTATAAGAGCACAAACTTACTTATGTTCAATAAATCATGCTAAATCAAGACTACAGTCACAAGGTGGTAATTGAGACATCTTCTATGGCTTGGGAGCCATCGCCAGCCAAAGGCATCACCCGAAAAAAACTGGAACGACAAGAAGCAGAAAGAGGCAGAGCCACCTCAATTGTGCGGTATGCACCGGGCTCAGCTTTTCCGACTCACCAACATCCTTTTGGTGAAGAAATATTCGTTTTAGAGGGCGTTTTCTCTGACGAAAACGGCGATTATCCGGCGGGAACTTATCTGCGTAATCCCGCTGGCAGTGCTCATGCGCCTTTTTCAAAAGAGGGCTGCACTTTATTGGTTAAACTTTGTTACTTTGATGCACAAGACCAACTGCAAACAGTTATTAATACTAACGAGCAGCCTTGGCTACAAGGCATGGTTGAGGGATTACATGTTATGCCCTTACATAGCTTTGAAGCACAAAATACTGCACTAGTGAAGTGGCGCAGTAATACTCGCTTTAATCCACATCGTCATTGGGGCGGGGAAGAAATATTCGTACTTAAAGGTGAGTTTTGTGATGAACACGGTCGTTATCCCGCTTTAACGTGGATCCGAAGCCCGCATTTAAGCCAGCACCAACCTTTTGTTGAAAATCAAGAGACCATTATATTGGTGAAAACCGGGCATTTACCCAACTAAGCAGGAATAAAGTCGAGATGAAAGCAGGCCACTTCTTAAAACTGATATTGAGTATAACGAGCCTAAATATGCTCGTTGCCTGCACTGCTGTCCCTGAGGGGATTAAGCCAGTGAATAATTTTGAATTACCACGATATTTAGGTAAATGGTACGAGATAGGACGTTTCGACCATTCTTTTGAAGAGGGACTACAGCAGGTAACAGCTGAATATTCAATGCGCGACGACGGTGGCGTCAGTGTGCTGAATCGAGGTTTTAATCCTAAAAAGCAAGAATGGGATGAAGCTCAAGGTAAGGCCTATTTTGTTAACAGCAGCGATGTTGGCCATTTAAAAGTGTCATTTTTTGGTCCTTTTTATGCCAGTTACGTGATATTTGAATTAGATAAACAACACTATAATTATGCGCTGATCACGGGCCCTGATCGTGACTATTTTTGGCTGTTGGCGAGAACGCCACAGCTTTCGACAGAATTGCAAGCACAACTTGTCGAGCAAGCGCGAGAAGCTGGTTTCGATACCAGTAAAATCATTTGGGTGGATCACAACAGTCAGTGAGCGTAATAATTTTTTAGGCGCGCTAATCTAAATCAATTGAGTAGTCTAGTAATCCTTATAAAAAGTAGGGATAATTACTCCTTCAAATGTCATTTAGTGCGAAGTGCGCTGTTATTACCGTTAAAGGAAGCTCAATGAGCGATTTACCCAATTGTCCCGCTTGCCAGTCAGAATACACCTACGAAGATGGCCTAAATTATATTTGCCCAGAATGCGCCCATGAATGGTCCATCGTTGCAATGCAGGAAGATGAAAAAGTGATTAAGGACTCAAATGGTAATACCTTGCAAGATGGTGACACCATTACCGTGATTAAAGATCTGAAAGTGAAGGGGTCTTCTTTGGTGGTCAAAGTAGGAACAAAAGTGAAAAACATCCGTTTAGTGGATGGCGATCATGATATCGACTGCAAAATTGATGGTATTGGAGCCATGAAATTAAAGTCGGAATTTGTCAAAAAAGTATAATTCACCCTTCTCGTAAAAGCTCCGGCAGGGATGTCGGGGTGAAAACTAGTCTTTACCAATTCTTGGCAAAATTCGCATTGAATTTTGCAACTCCACCACCGTAACGTTAAAAAACTTTAGCTATAATCAAAAGGTTTACCTTGCAGTCTATCCGATTGCCTATAGCTTGGGTGCATATATAGACATTTTAATTCAGCCCTATTTTCTTAAGTTCAGTCTTATGCGGTGGCGATTTTGACCGCAAATCTCAATCTTTTAGTTTAACCAAAAGTTCATTCTGAGCTTGTAATCGGCTAGGCAGAGCAATCCAAAAAAACAATAGTTATTTTGCACTGAAAATTACGGCATAATAGCGTGATTAAAAACGCGTAATCTATCAGTTTCAGTCAAAGGGTTTCTATGCAAACATTAACGATAACAACACCAGATGATTGGCATCTTCATTTTCGTGATGGCGACATGCTCGCTGAAACGGTGCCTGCTACCGCCCGATGTTTTTCTCGTGCGATCGTAATGCCTAACCTAGTTCCACCTGTGACGACTGCTAAAATGGCACTGGAGTACCGCGACAGAATTCTGCAAGCCAGAGGTGAGTTTCAAGGCTTTGAACCTCTGATGACTTTGTACCTAACAAACCAAACCACCGCAAAAGATATTATAGAAGCGAAACAAGCTGGCATTTTGGCTGCAAAACTCTATCCTGCTGGAGCAACGACAAATTCAGATGCCGCTGTAAAAGGCATCGAAAGTTTATACTCAGTGTTTGCTGCCATGGCTGAAGTTGGCATGTTATTGCTTGTGCATGGAGAAGTGACAGACAGTCATGTTGATATCTTTGACCGTGAGCAAGTTTTTATCGACCTCTACCTGAGTAAATTGGTCAGTGATTTCCCACAATTAAAAGTGGTTTTTGAACATATTACTACCGCAGGTGCGGTGGATTTTGTGAATGAAAGCTCGGTCAATGTCGCTGCAACCATTACCCCTCAACATTTACTGCTTAATCGCAACGATATGCTTGTGGGTGGCGTACGGCCGCATAACTATTGTTTACCTGTGCTCAAACGTAGCACTCATCAACAGGCTTTACGAGAAGCCGTTGCTAGCGGCTCGTCGCGGTTCTTCTTAGGAACGGATTCTGCGCCTCATGAAAAACATCGTAAAGAATCTGCTTGTGGTTGTGCCGGTTGCTACAGTGCTTGGAGTGCGTTAGAGCTCTATGCTCAAGTCTTTGAAGAGCTTGGCGCTTTAGATAAGCTCGAAGGTTTTGCGAGTTTTTATGGCGCTGACTTTTATGGCTTACCCCGCAACACCGACACGGTCACATTAGTAAAACAAGCGTGGCAAGTGCCTGAGTCTATTACCTTGCCGAATGAAAACCCTATCGTGCCGTTTTTTGCAGGGCAAACCATTAACTGGCAATTGCACAAAAAGTGAAATGAAGATGGTAATAGCACCTAAATTGATCTTTTTCGTATTTGTGCTGTTGTTACAAACGAAGCTTGTCCTGGCCAAACAGCCTCCATTCTGGGTCATTACCAGTTTAGAGCCACCGTTTAGTCAGCTTGATAGCCGCGGGCATTTAACTGGCCTGACTATTGATACCGTAAAAGGTATTTTACGTGAAGCAGGCATAGAGCAAGAAATATTAGTGGCACCGTGGGAGCGAGTTTTTAAAGAAGCGCAGAGTAAATCTAATGTCTTGCTTTTTTCTTTAGCGCGTTTGCCAGAACGAGAAAATGATTTTTTTTGGATAAGTCCATTAACTAACAATATTGTTGGTATTTTTAGTCTAAATGGACAGTTCGTTTCGGACATTGAACAACTTGAGGTCAATGAAAAATACGCCGTATTAGACGGTGATTATCGAATCGATGTCTTGCAGCAAGCAGGTATTAACAATATCGTAAAGTTACAAAACTGGGGGCAGGGTGTCACAGCCTTAGTCAATGGTGAAGTCAAAAACGTGTTTTTGTCGTCGATAGGAATACAGTACTTCTGTCATCAATTAAACCTTGATTGTAGCCAGGTAAAACAAAGATTTGTTTACCGGCAGGTGACCAGTTACCTTGCCCTATCGAAAGGCTCTGATATGGAAATGGTCACTAAGTTAATCGAAGCCGCAGAGAACTATAAACGTTCAGCACAGTATAGCCAGATTACTCAGCAGTGGTTAACGCTCTATCAGCAACAAAATGGCCTACATGCACATTTAGATAAGGACATAGTAAATTTATGGGCGAAACAGTAAAGCAAAACAGAACAATGCTGTAAGGGCAATAATACTGTTATTAAAAGATTGTTGTATTGGTTCTGTAGGTAAATTTAGAGTAAGGCTAAACTAAGGTGCATTATTTATGACCTTAGATTAAGTTGATGTAGATGAGTCTGCAGCACGTTTGGCTCCTGTAATTTTTAACTGAACTGTTATACTTGCGATGATAAAATCGCCACAAAGCGATAAACCTTAGCTTTAAAGATGAAGTTTGCGTGGGCTTGAGTTAAGGCAGTGATTACAGCCTTCGCTTGAGTTGGAATAAAGTTCTACCTGAGGTCACATAAGCAAACAAAATTAAACGCCAGAGCTGGATGATGTGCAGTTCTGCACAATCCATTAGCGAAAAATAAAGCAGTTGTCTTAAATGACCATTGGTGTTTTTTGCATAGTAAGCTCAGCATCGTTATTACCTAAATAGAGAATATTTTGAATAAAGAATTTGCGTCATTAGGCCTAAAAGCAGCCCTGCTCGACAATTTAGCAACCCTTGGTTTTAGTCAAATGACGGATATCCAAGCTGTCAGTTTACCGCCAATATTGGAAGGTAAAGATGTTGTGGCTAAAGCCAAGACAGGGAGCGGAAAAACCGCTGCCTTTGGTTTGGGTTTACTTCAAAACTTGCGAGTAGAGCGTTTTCGTATCCAGTCATTAGTGCTGTGTCCCACTCGCGAGCTCGCTGAGCAAGTTGCCGAAGAAATTCGCCGACTCGCCCGCGGTATCCACAATATCAAGGTACTCACACTGTGTGGTGGGGTTCCTATGGGGCCACAAATTGGTTCGTTGGAGCACGGAGCGCATATTATTGTCGGTACGCCAGGTCGCATCATTGACCACTTATCACGCCAACGCCTCGATCTGAGTGAAGTGAATACTCTGGTATTAGATGAAGCTGACCGTATGCTGGATATGGGATTTGAAGACGAAATGGCAGCGGTTGTCCGCCATATTCCACGTGATCGTCAAACTTTATTGTTTTCAGCAACCTACCCTGAATCTATTGCCCAAATAAGCGAGCAAGTACAAACTAACCCTGTTGAAGTGAGTGTTGATGCCACCCACGATACCAGCAGTATTGAACAAATCTTTTTTGAAGTTGATGAGCCGCATCGCGTAAAAGCTGTAGCGGCTTTACTAAGCCATTATCAACCTGAATCAGCGATTATTTTTTGTAATACTAAAATAGCCTGCCAAGAAGTCGCCGATGAGTTAATTAGTTTGGGCGTTTCAGCCTTGGCCTTACATGGCGATTTAGAGCAAAAAGATCGTACCCAAGTATTAACACGTTTCGCTAATAAGAGTGCTTCTGTGCTCATTGCTACTGATGTTGCTTCCCGAGGTTTGGATGTAAAAGAAGTCAATGCGGTTATCTCATATCAAATTACCCCTGATCCTGAAGTCCATGTTCATCGGATTGGTCGCACTGGTCGTGCTGATGCTAAAGGTTTAGCATTAACCTTGGTCGCACCAAAAGAAATGGCTAGAGCTAATGCTATTGAAGACTATCAAGGTAGCAAGGTTAAGTGGCTTGGTATTCAATCGATTCGCTTTCACCAAAATCGTTTGGTTGAACCTGAGTTTGTGACAGTGTGTATTGATGGCGGTAAAAAAGACAAATTACGTCCTGGCGATATTCTTGGGGCTCTAACTAAGGATGCTGATGTGCCTTTTGAAGACGTGGGTAAAATAAATGTCACTACCACTCATACTTATGTAGCGATTAAAACCAGAAGTGTAAAACGTAGTTTAAAACAATTTAGTGAAGGTAAATTAAAAGGCCGTAAATTTAAAGCACGTAAATTGAGTTAGCCAACTTTTAGCCACGCAAGAGGATTTGCAAATGAAGTATCGGGGCAGTTGTCATTGCAGGGCGCTTACCTTTGAAGTTGAAGCGCCTGATGTCATAGAAGCAGATGACTGTAATTGTTCGATATGCAGCAAATCAGGATTTTTACACTTAATTGTACCACTGAGTAAATTCAAATTACTTAGTGGTGCTAACAAACTCACTAGCTACACTTTTAATACTGGTGTGGCTAAACATACTTTTTGTTCTGTCTGTGGCGTGAAACCATTTTATACTCCGCGCTCTAATCCAGACGGCATAGATATCAATGTTCATTGCTTAGACTCTCGACCTAAATCAATTAACATAACAAAATTTGATGGGCAAAATTGGGAGCAAGGCGGCCACAAGTTAGCTCACAAAAGTGTAGAATAAAGCTTTATTTTTTGAAGTCATCATCCAGTCAAATATCTACAAACTAAGAGATTTAAGTATGAATGCCACTATTGTTGCTCTGCTTGGTTATATTGCATGGACTTTATTGTTGCTGGTGGCGCTAGCTATTTATCGTACTGATTTGGTCATGAAACGCAAAAAAGCCCCAAATGCTTTTAAGGCTGATGGCTCTGATTCGCCGCCATTTGGCCAGCGGTTAACCCGTGCTCAAGCCAATTGTGTCGAAAGTTTTGCTTTCATCGGAGGTTTGTTATTGTTTTCTTTGGCCACCAATTCCACGATGGTCACTAATGATTTCGCTTATGTTTTACTGCTAGCGCGATTTGGCCAATCAATCAGTCACTTAGTGTCTACATCAGTATTGGCGGTGCAAATACGTTTTGCTTTCTTTTTAACCCAAGTGGCTATTTGTCTATATTGGGTTGGTATGTTTGGTCTTAAATTTATAGGATTGTAGTGATGTCTGATGTCCCTTTGATACAGGATTTATTGAGTGTTTCACCTTGTGAATATGCAGAAGCTTTGCCTCGTGAACAATATATTGATCCGGCTATTCATCAGTTATGGACCCCGATGCCACGAATAGCAGGCCCCGCATTTACGGTTAAATGTGGTAAAGGTGACCATCTAAGCCTGCATGCGGCTATTTATCGTGCTAAGCCAGGCGATGTGCTGGTGGTTGAAGCCGATCACGATTTTGCCTCCACCGGCGGTAATGTATGCGCAGTGGCGAAACAACGTGGTGTTGTGGCCATGATTATTGATGGATTAGTCAGAGACATTGGTGAAATTCGCGGTATTCAATTTCCAGTTTACGCACGTGGCGTAATCCCTGTCCCTGCCGCTAAAGATAAAATTTATCCTTTTAACCAACCTATTCAATGCGGCGGGGTCACTGTTTATGCAGGCGATTATATTGTTGCAGATGAAGACGGCATTGCTGTGATCCCGCAAGCGCAACTGATACAGATTTATACCGCGGGAAAATCGCGAACTGATAAAGATGCTGCCATGGATCTAGCGCAATGGGAAAAACAACATTCGCAGAAAATTGAAGCAAAGCTTCAGGCATTAGGCTTCAACGAGTAGTTTTACAATTTCCCGCTAAAAATTTAACAACGATAGGGGCTTACGTGCGGTATCATAAGCCCACATTATTGCTGTTATTATCATGACTCTATGTTTGCATTTTTTGAACGTTTAACTAAGGCTTTTCCCACTTATACCCCGGAGCAGCCGCCCACCACCTTGTTTGCTTTTTGCCGTTATTATTCGCAAGGGATGTGGGGGGCCCTGATTGCTGTATCAATTCTAGCGGCCAGCATCGCCATGATTGAAGTCTCTATTTTTGGTTTTTTAGGCCAGCTAGTTGATTGGCTCTCTGAGCGTGATAGGGCAACCTTCTTAGAGCAAGAATTTTCTACCCTGTTATGGATGGCGGCCTTGATCCTGCTAGTGTTGCCTTGCCTTGTGATAGTGCAATCTTTGTTGACTCACCAAGCTTTGCTTGGAAATTTTCCCATGCGTATTCGCTGGCAGGCCCATCGTTATGTGATTGGTCAAAGTATGAGTTTTTTCCAAAATGAATTTGCTGGGCGTGTGGCCACCAAAGTCATGCAAACTGCCTTGGCCGTGCGAGAGGCGGTGATGAAGTCGCTAGATATCTTTGTGTATGTCAGCGTGTATTTTCTTAGCATTGTGGTGTTGGTTTTTAGTGCAGATTGGCGCTTGGCAACACCTTTGGCCCTGTGGTTTGTTATTTACGTCTTTATTTTACGTAAATTGGTTCCAAAACTAAAAAAAGTATCGCAAAAGCAAGCCGACGCCCGTTCAGTGATGACAGGACGAATTGTTGATAGTTATACCAATATTGCCACGGTTAAACTTTTTGCCCACACCAGTCGCGAAGCAGACTATGCCAAACAGGGTATGGTTGATTTTTTACATAGTGTTTATCCGCAAATGCGCTTAGTGACAGTATTAAACGCTTGTGTGTGGTTCAACAATGCATTTTTAGTATTTTGTATAAGTAGTTTGTCCATTTATCTTTGGTTGCAACAGGCAATAAGTCCTGGTGATATTGCGATTGCGGTGAGTTTAAGTTTGCGACTCAACGGTATGTCACAGTGGATAATGTGGGAAGTGTCTAATCTGTTTGAGAATATCGGTACCGTGCAGGATGGCATCAACAGCTTGTCGGTTCCGGTAGCCGTAAAAGACATCGATAATGCGCCTGAACTCAAGGT
This sequence comes from Flavobacterium sp. W21_SRS_FM6, assembly GCF_052119645.1. Lineage (NCBI taxonomy): Bacteria > Pseudomonadati > Bacteroidota > Flavobacteriia > Flavobacteriales > Flavobacteriaceae > Flavobacterium > Flavobacterium sp. W21_SRS_FM6. The sequence goes on along the minus strand of NZ_JBGQOM010000001.1, from coordinate 373,542 downwards.
AAGTGGCGGTGCTATCGAATTTAAACAAGTAAACTTTGCTTACGAAGGGCCTGACCGCGCAGCAAATGCGGTATTTAACGAGCTCAACATTTCAATCAAGCCCGGCGAAAAAGTAGGCTTGGTAGGTCGTTCTGGCGCGGGTAAATCAAGTTTAGTGAATTTGCTGTTGCGTTTTTACGATATCCAAAGTGGTGAGATTAAAATTGACGGGCAGAATATTGCTGAGCTCAGTCAAGAAAGTCTCAGAGCAAATATCAGTATGGTCACCCAAGATACGTCCTTACTGCATCGGTCGGTGCGAGAAAACATCCTTTACGGCCGACTCGATGCCACTGAAGAAGATATGCTACGAGCAGCACGTCAGGCTGAATCTCATGAGTTCATTCAAGCGTTATCTGATGGAGAGGGGCGGGTTGGCTATGATGCTCACGTAGGCGATCGCGGTGTGAAACTTTCCGGTGGTCAGCGCCAGCGTATTGCAATAGCACGAGTTATGCTCAAAGATGCGCCTATTTTGATCCTTGATGAAGCCACATCCGCTCTTGATTCGGAAGTAGAAGCGGCTATTCAGCAGTGCCTTGATAAAATCATGGAAAATAAAACGGTGTTGGCCATTGCCCATCGTTTGTCGACCATTGCGCAAATGGACAGATTACTGATACTCGATCAAGGTCGTATTGTCGAAAGTGGCTCTCATGCCGATTTAATCGCACTAGGTGGCATCTACGCAAAACTATGGGCTCATCAGACCGGTGGTTTTATCGGCCTAGAGTAATATAATCGCCTGAGCTTACTTTGCCCCAGCAGTGAAGTAAGCTCACTTCCTTTGCACTATCTTACCCGATTTACAGTCATGCCCAATTGAGCTAAATGATTATCAAGGTATTTCAACTCATTGTTTAATACAGTGGAGTGAAACTGCGCTCTACTATGCTTTTTTTATCCGCCATGTTCTTTTGCCTAGTTGCATCATTTTTGCACAATCTGCACAACACCAATGCATTAACCTAGACCGGATGGTCTAAAATAAGTAATTTTTTAATCTAACTCATTGTTTTTAATTGACTTTCAATGTTTGGCTTAGTTTGTGCTAAATCATACTGAGAGCAAAGGGTTGCTTGCTTGTCATCAGTGGCACAAACGGTGCGCCTTGATGTGGCGTGAAAATCGATAACAAAAACAAAAGTGAGACGATTATGGACGTGGGTATATTTATTCCAATTGGCAACAACGGCTGGTTAATTTCCAGTACGTCACCACAATACAAACCAAGCTTTGATTTGAATAAAGAGATAGTGCAAAAAGCCGAGCACTACGGAATGGATTTCGCGTTGTCGATGATAAAATTGAGGGGCTTTGGTGGTAAAACCGAGTTTTGGGATTATAACCTAGAGTCTTTCACTCTGATGGCTGGTTTGGCAGCGGTCACGCAAAAAATAAAACTATATGCGACTGCTGCCACACTGGTTATGCCTCCAGCGATTATGGCTAGAATGACCACAACTATCGACTCCATCTCCCATGGTCGTTTTGGTGTTAACTTAATTACCGGCTGGCAACGTCCTGAATATTCGCAAATGGGAATGTGGCCTGGAGATGAGTTTTTCTCGAATCGCTACGAATATCTTGCTGAGTATATTCAAGTGTGTAAAGAACTTTGGACTACTGGGCGCAGTGATTTTAAAGGTGAGCATTTCAAAATGGATGATTGCCACATGCTACCTAAACCGCAAGCAGATATTCCCATTATTTGTGCCGGGCAAAGTGCCGCAGGAATGGAGTTTTCCGCTCAGCATGCCAACTATAACTTCTGTTTTGGCAAAGGATTAAACACGCCAACCGCTTTTGCACCAACCGCCCAAAGATTAAAACAAGTAGCTGATAATATTGGCCGCAAGGTCGGTTCAGTTGTCCTAATTATGGTCATCGCAGATGAAACTGACGAGCTGGCGATGGCTAAATGGGAGCGTTATAAAGCGGGTAAAGATCAAGATGCCCTTGATTGGATGACAACCCAAGGCGCAGTAGATAAAAAATCCGGTAAAGACACCAATGTACGTGACATGACCGATCCTACTTCAGCAGTAAATTTAAATATGGGAACCTTAGTCGGCTCCTTTGCCTCAGTGGCAGCGATGTTAGATGAAATTGATACTGTTGACGGCTGTGAAGGGGTATTACTGACGTTTGATGATTTTATTCAGGGTATGGATGACTACGGTCAAAAAATTCAACCGTTGATGAAGTCTCGTCAGCATATCATCGCGTCTAAGTGTGAGCAGGTAGCCTAATGCCGACCGTCACTGAATTTACCGTTGCGGGTTACTGCTCAGGTACTGAGGTGGGTGAGGTTATCCTTCCCGCACAGCCAGAGCCTTTAGCTTTGAAACTGAGCGAAAGCGCTTTAATCGTCGTCGATATGCAAAACGCTTATGCCTCTAAAAATGGCTATTTAGACAAAGCAGGCTTTGACATTTCAAGCACCGGGCCTGTGATTGAGCAAACCGCTAAAGCAATAGAAATGGCTCGAAAAGCCGGTATGCACATTGTGTTTTTTCAAAATGGCTGGGATCAACAATATAGCGAAGCGGGGGGCCCTGGTTCACCCAATTGGTATAAATCTAACGCCCTAAAGACCATGCGTAAACACCCAGAGTTAATGGGCACTTTGTTGGCAAAAGGAACATGGGATTATCAGCTAGTTGATGAGTTGCAACCGCAGGAAGGTGACATTGTTATTCCTAAGACTCGGTATAGCGGCTTTTACAATACCAACTTAGACAGCATGTTGCGCAGCCGTGGCATTCGTAACTTAGTGTTTACCGGTATTGCCACCAATGTATGCGTGGAGTCCACCTTACGAGACGGATTTTTTCTAGAATACTTTGGGGTTGTGCTGGCTGATGCTACTCATCAAGCGGGTTCAAGTGCCATCCAAGAGTCGTCGCTATTTAACATAGCCACGTTTTTTGGTTGGGTATCAACGGTAGAAGCGTTTAACCAAACCATTAATAGCAAAATTGCTTAAGTGCAATTTGTTACTACTACGTATTTTCAAATAGGGAAACAGCATGACTAAAAAATCGATTATCCCCCCAGGTACAGGCAAGCCTTTAGCGCCCTATGTCCCAGGTTCAATGGCAGATAACATCCTGTATGTTTCAGGTACATTAGCCTTTGATAAAGAAAACAACGTGGTACATGTCGGTGATGCAGAAGCGCAAACTCGTCATGTATTAGAGACGATTAAAGGAGTGGTAGAAGCTGCTGGAGGCACGATGGATGATGTTACGTTTAACACTATTATGCTGACTAACTGGGACGACTATCCAGCCTTGAATAAAGTATATGCAGAGTATTTTCCTGGTGAAAAACCTGCTCGGTATTGCATTCAGTGTGGCTTAGTTAAACCTGATGCCTTGGTAGAAATTGCCAGCATTGCACATATTGCTTAGCGTTAGGTGATGAGAGTGGACTTAACTTTCAAGTTAGTTGGGAGCTTAGTCATCAGCGCATACGCTGACTTTGGGCGGCATGAGGCATGTAATGTATTTTGAACGACTACCAGCTAAAAAAGCTAGGGCTGCAACGGTTGTGTTAAGCTCAGGATTGGGGGGCTCAGCGCATTTCTGGCAAAGACAACTAGAAGCTTTGCGCACCGATTACCACGTTATTGTTTATGATCAGCTTGGTACAGGACGCAGCCCTGCAGGTTTGCCCAAGGACTATTCCATACAGCATATGAGTGACGAATTATCACAATTGCTTGATTCACTCGACATTACCCAATGCCATTTTGTTGGTCATGCGCTAGGTGGTTTAGTGGGTATGCAGCTAGCCGCAGACCGTCCAGCAATATTGCAATCTATGGTGCTGATAAATGCGTGGAGTAGCCCCAATCCTCATACCTTACGTTGCTTCAATATAAGAAAGGCGATATTAGAGAGTTGTTCTGCAGAAATTTATCTGCAGACCCAAGCCCTGCTTTTGTATCCGCCAGATTGGATCGTAAACAATATTAATTTACTGCAAAAGGAAGAACAGCTTGCTTTGAGACACTTTCCTGACAAAACAAATTTGTTAGCGCGGATCAGTGCTTTAAGTCAGTTTGATAATGAGGCACAGCTACGTGACATTCACGTTCCAACATTGGTTGTTGCCAACAAAGATGACATGTTAGTGCCTTGGCAGCGCTCCCAGTGGTTGGCAAACAAACTACCGGCGGCTACCTTAACGTTATTTGATTACGGCGGTCATGCGTCAAGCATTACCACCCCTGAAACTTTTAATTCATTATTATTGGAGCAACTAGGTCGATTTTCTGTGGCGTAAACGCAGATTATTGCACCTGATTAGATAAACATTATGACAACACCATTAGATACATCATCACTTGAACAGCTTTTTAGTGAAGCCCATACCCACGTAAGCTGGCAAGACAAAGTGATTCCTGAATCGCTAATTCATCAGCTTTACGATTTAGTTAAGCTTGGTCCTACCTCTGCAAATTGTTGTCCAGCTCGTTTTGTATTTATTACCTCCAATGAGGGCAGAGAAAAGCTAAAGCCTGCATTGTCGAGCGGTAACTTAGAAAAAACTATGACAGCGCCGTGCACCGTGATCGTGGCCTATGATGAAACATTTTACGAGCACTTACCCATGCTGTTTCCTTATGCGGATGCTAAAAGTTGGTTTACTTCTAGCCCTGAAGCGGCTTATGAAACCGCGATACGCAATAGTTCTTTGCAAGGTGCCTATTTGATTAGCGCGGCTAGGGCGCTTGGCTTAGATACTGGGCCGATGTCAGGTTTCGATGCTAAACGATTAAATGAACTCTTTTTTGCTGATAGCTCTTGGAAAGTAAACTTTTTAATCAACTTGGGCTACGGCGATGGTCTGAAAGTACACAAACGTTTACCCCGTCTTGAATTTGAACAATCTTGTCAGATTCTATAAACACAACCCAATAAAATAAGGAGTTCAGTCTGCATGAGCGCACTAAGTAATCTAAAAATGGACGATGCTGCCAAGTGCATTTCGGCTGACGCATTTCGTAATGGCATGGCGTGTTTGCCCGGCGCAGTAAATATCGTAACAACGAACTTAGGTGCTGAAAAAGCGGGATTTACTGCCACGGCAGTTTGTAGTGTTAGTGATAATCCCCCAACGTTGCTGGTGTGTTTGAACCGCAGTGCCTCAGTTCATCAACGTTTTAGCCAAGCAACAAACCTAGCGATTAATACCTTAGGTGCAGGTCAAGATGCTTTGTCTAATGTCTTTGGTGGTAAAGCGCCCATGGAAGAGCGTTTTGCTCAAGGGCAGTGGGATACGTTAGTCACGGGAGCCCCGATTTTAGCAAGCGCTGCAGTCTCATTTGACTGCAAAATAACCGCAAGACAGAGTGTCGCAACCCATGATGTATTTTTCTGCGAGGTACTTGCTATTAAACAAAATGATGAAGCAGGTGCACTTTTGTACTTCCAACGTGCTTATCATCACCTCGAAAAATAAATTGCACTGGTTATTTTAATCCACCCAAAGCCGCACGAACATTCGCTGTATTCAAAACACCCAGCTGTGTTTGTGTTAAGGCTATCTTAATTTTTTCCCAGTCATACATTGCAAGGATATTCAATGGCTATCATCGGTCACTTTATAAATGGTCAGTTAACGACACCACAAGAACGCACGCAAAATGTATACAATCCGGCAACGGGTGAAATTGCCAACAGTGTGCTATTGGCATCAAAACAAACCCTTGATCAGGCCATTACTAGCGCACAAGCGGCTTTTCCTGGTTGGCGTAATACACCGGTCATAAAGCGGGCGCGTATTATGTTTAAGTTTAAACAACTCTTAGAAGAACACGCCGAAACAATTGCACAACTAATCGGTCAAGAGCACGGTAAGATTAGTCATGATGCTGCAGGTGAAATTCAAAGGGGCATTGAAAATGTTGAATTTGCTTGTGGAGCGCCGCAATTTTTAAAAGGTGAGCACAGTAAAAATGTGGGGCCTAATATTGATTCATGGAGTGAGTTTCAACCACTCGGTGTTGTGACTGGCATTACACCCTTTAATTTTCCTGCAATGGTACCTCTGTGGATGTTTCCGCTGGCCATTGTATGTGGCAATACCTTCATACTAAAACCTTCTGAACGGGATCCTAGCACAGCGCTATACATTGCCCAGTTATTAAGCGAAGCAGGATTACCCAAAGGGGTATTAAATGTGGTCAATGGTGATAAAGAAGCTGTTGATTTATTGTTGACTGATTCTCGCGTCAAAGCGGTGAGTTTTGTTGGTTCAACGCCTATTGCTGAGTATATCTATTCAACGGCGAGTGCAAATGGTAAGCGTTGCCAAGCGCTTGGTGGCGCGAAGAATCACGCGATTGTCATGCCTGATGCCGACATGGATAATGCGGTTAATCAGCTATTAGGCGCTGCCTTTGGCTCTTCTGGCGAGCGCTGCATGGCGCTATCTGTAGTGGTGGCTGTTGGCCAAAAGGCCGCAGACGACTTGGTCGCCAAAATGCATAAGGCCATGACCAATCTCAACGTTGGTGCTTTTGATAAACCGAGCAATGATTTTGGGCCCTTAATTACCGCCGAACATCGTGCCAAGGTCATCGCCTACATTACAGGTGCCGAACAGCAAGGCGCTAAAATTGTAGTAGACGGGCGGGACTTAAAAGTTAGCGGTCATGAAAACGGATTTTTTGTCGGCGCTACCCTGATAGATGGGGTCACTGCCGACATGGACAGTTATCAAGCTGAAATCTTTGGTCCTGTTCTGCAAGTAATGCGCGTTGATACAATGGAACAAGCGATGCAACTCATTGATGAACATGAATATGGCAATGGAACCTGCATCTTCACTCGAGATGGTGAGGCTGCCCGTTATTTTTCAGACCACATTCAGGTTGGTATGGTGGGTATTAATGTCCCTTTACCTGTTCCGGTGGCGTACCACAGCTTCGGAGGCTGGAAACGTTCATTATTTGGTGATTTACATGCGTATGGGCCGGATGGGGTGCGGTTTTATACGAAGCGTAAAACCATTACTCAGCGTTGGCCATCGAGTGGTATACGTGAAGGTGTCAGCTTTACCTTTCCATCTTAATTAGCTAGCCAAAATCAAAAAAAGGACCATAAGTGTAAAACACACTATGGTCCGCCTTCTAAGAGATTGTAGTTTACTGCGAGGCCTTTTATTCTTATATATTGGTCGCCGTGTGGCTAGCCTGTAAACTTAATGAGGCTGAGGTTCTATAGGCGTATATTGCTTTTTTTACCATAGCACCTACACTAACTTTGCCTTTCTATTATTAAGCCATTTCCAAAAACTTGTTTTACCCCAAAACCATCGATACCAAAAGCCGTTAATTTTGACGCACAATAATTTACATAAGGGGATAAGTTTGCAAATAGTCTTCGCAAGCCTAGTGATTTTGTGGTGCACGTCTTTTACTATTTATAGCCAAGAATTAGTCAGGCCAAAAAAAATGACGTTCTATTACGTCAACCACCCGGTTATAGTGGCTGAATTAATACCTATCATCCAAAAAGCTTATGACAGTCTTGGTATTAAAACAGAATTTGTAGAACAGCCGTCTAACCGCAATCTCAGAGCGATTAAAAATGGACTCGTGGATGGCGACGTGGTTTTTAGCCGTCTACTGCTGAAAGACTATCCAGAATTTGTGTTGGTAGAACCCCCTTTAGTCAGCTCAGTTTTTGTCGTGTTGTGCCAACCCCACCTCACCTGCGATGCTAGCATTCTGAGAGACCCAAAAAAACTATTAGTGTCAACTGCAGCCAGTCAAAGTGGTTTAAACCGATGGTATGGTAAGCAATTAGAAATTAGCTTTTATTTGATTAATAATCTTGCCGTAATCCCACAATTAATTACGGAAAAGCGCTTTGAATACGGGGTTTACATACTAACAGAAGAGCTTATGGGGAAAGTGGATAAACTCAGTTACCGCTTTTTTGAATTATTTAGAACCGACTCATTCCATATTCTGCACCCTAAATACCAGTTTTTAAAAGCCGATGTCGAACAAGCTATTAGCCAAGTGATAGCGGAATCGAACGTCGCTGATCAAGTAGATAACGATAGATAATCTTAGAGCATTCAGCGCGTTTTAACGTCCTTAGCTTGACTAAATAGCTTGATCAAGATCAGTTGTTGTATAAAGCCTTTTAATCAGTATAATACGCGTCCCGCCTTGATAGTGATTCAGAATTTTTCCTAAAAAATCTATAATTACCCAAGGCTGATGTAACTAAAATGTAGGCTTTCTCTTTAGGAAGGCAACGAGATTTTAGGGGCGTAGTTCCAATTGGTAGAACAGCGGTCTCCAAAACCGATGGTTGGGGGTTCGAATCCCTCCGCCCCTGCCACTTTAGGCAATATGTGACAGACTTTAAGCGTTCAGAAAACGGCTTATGAGTCCAACTAAATAGAATGAGAATTAGGGTCTAGCATGAGCGAAAACACAGAAAATAACTCCAACCCATTAGACGTAGTCAAATGGTTGGTAGCCTTAGGTATATTGGGCGGTATTGTTGCAGCCAACCATCTGTTCGCAGAAGAGTCAGTTGTAATCCGTGCTTCGATTGCTGTAATTGCTGTCGCTGTTGCGCTTTTTATCGCAGCGACTACAACCAAAGGTAGTGCATTTATTACGTTTGCTAAAGATGCTCGAATTGAAGTGCGCAAAGTGGTTTGGCCAACACGCCAAGAAACAACTCAAACAACCATCATTGTGCTTATTGCAACGGCTGTCATGTCTCTTTTGCTATATCTGCTGGATATGGTGATTGTTGAGTTGGTCTCATTAATAACTGGTTTGGGAATATAAACGATGTCAGACAAAAAATGGTACGTCGTACAAGCCTTTTCTGGCTACGAAGGTAGAGTTCAAAAAACCTTACTTGAACACATTAAAATGAACGCGATGGAAGACTACTTTGGCGATATTTTAGTTCCGACTGAGGAAGTGGTAGAAATGCGCTCTGGTCAACAACGTAAGAGCGAACGCAAATTTTTCCCTGGTTATGTATTGGTACAAATGGATATGAATGAAGATTCATGGCATTTAGTGAAAAGTATCCCTCGTGTATTAGGTTTTATTGGTGGCACATCGGATCGTCCCGCGCCCATTACAACCAAAGAAGCAAATGCCATTCTTAACCGTTTAGAAGAGTCACATGACAAGCCTAAACCTAAAACCATGTTTGAACCTGGTGAAGTGGTTCGTGTTACTGAAGGCCCGTTTGCTGACTTTAATGGCGTAGTTGAAGTAGTCGATTATGAAAAAAGCCGCCTGAAAGTATCAGTATTGATTTTTGGTCGCTCGACACCTGTAGAATTAGAGTTTGGTCAAGTAGAAAAAGGCTAATTCCTTCAACCTCATCGGTTTATAATCTATAAAAGATGCCTTTATGGCATCTTTTTATTTTCAGCAACAGAAGAACGAATCTCGTTGATAAAATAAGATGGGGGTTGGCACTTAGTACGCGGCGTCATTATCAATAAACCGCACAAGCATAAAAGCATAAAAAGTCAACAATAGCACTTGTGTTGCCCTTGGGCTTCATCTATAATTTGCGCCCTTTTTATGGAACGGGAAGCCGATTGAGTAATCATCCTCAGTGATTACGAGGCGTTTAACCCAAATTTGAGAGTATGAATCATGGCAAAGAAAGTCACTGGCTTAATTAAGCTACAGGTTGCAGCTGGCGCTGCTAACCCAAGTCCACCAGTTGGTCCTGCGTTGGGTCAAAAAGGTGTTAACATCATGGAATTCTGTAAGGCATTTAATGCTAAAACAGCTGACATGGAGAAAGGCTCTCCAGTTCCTGTTGTTATCACTGTATATGAAGATCGTTCATTTACCTTTGAAACTAAAACACCTCCAGCTTCTTATTTATTGAAAAAAGCCGCAGGTATCAAGAGTGGTTCTGGTCGTCCAAATACTGAAAAAGTAGGCAAGGTGACTCGCGCGCAATTAGAAGATATTGCTAAAGCGAAAGAATCAGATCTTACAGCAGCAAGTTTAGATGCAGCTGTTAATACCATCGCTGGCTCTGCACGCAGCATGGGCTTAGTAGTAGAAGGATAAGACAATGGCTAAATTATCAAAACGTATGCGTTTAGTGCGCAGCAAAGTTGATTCACGTAAAGAATACTCATTTAATGATGCTGTTGCTTTATTAAAAGAATTAGCGACAGCTAAATTCGCAGAAAGCATCGATGTATCAGTTAATCTTGGTATCGATGCACGTAAATCTGATCAAAACGTTCGTGGTGCAACAGTACTTCCAAATGGTACTGGTAAAGACGTTCGCGTTGCGGTTTTCACCTCTGGTGCAAATGCTGAAGCTGCAAAAGCTGCTGGCGCTGACATCGTTGGTATGGAAGACTTAGCAGAATTAGTTAAGAAAGGCGAAATGAACTTTGACGTCGTTGTTGCTTCTCCAGATGCAATGCGTGTTGTTGGTCAATTAGGTCAAATCTTAGGTCCACGTGGTCTAATGCCTAACCCTAAAACGGGTACGGTAACTCCAGACGTAGTAACCGCTGTTAAAAATGCAAAAGCAGGTCAAGTACGTTACCGTAATGACAAAAATGGTATTATCCATGCTAGCATTGGTAAAATCGCTTTTGAACCACAACAAATTGAAGAAAACCTTAACGCTCTGTTGGAAGCACTTAAGCGTGCTAAGCCTTCATCAGCAAAAGGTGTATTTATTAAGAAAGTTAGCTTGAGCACCACAATGGGCGCAGGTATAGCTATTGAGCAAGGCAGCCTTTAAGGTTGATTTGTTCTGGCAGTTAAACCTTAGAGTTTAACTGCTTCTCTGTAAAGGTTATGGGTTGGAGTCTGGTTTGTTCGCAAACTTAGACTCCCGTCCAAGACCGCAGGCGTAAACTGGTGGAAGCAGTAAGAGAACTTTCGCATTAACAGTTTGCTTAAACTAACAGCCTGCGCAGACGGTGATTTCGACTCAGACTCTCTGGGATTAACGAACACCGTAGAGCGGTATTGTTGTTAAAATGAGGTTTATTTTACTAACAGTATCTATCTGTGAATCCTGAAAATGATATTTCGACAGAAATGAAATGATTTTTCAGACTTTAAGAGGTGAACTCAGTGGCACTAGGCTTAGCAGCAAAGAAAGAGATCGTAGCAGAGATAAGCGATGTTGCGTCTAAAGCTCTATCCGTTGCCGTCGCTGAATACCGTGGAATGGAAGTTGGGGAACTAACTGCCCTGCGTATTAAAGCCCGTGAACAAGGTGTTTACATTCGTGTAATTCGTAACACTCTTGCAAAACGTGCTTTAGCAGACAGTAATTTTGCTGACATCGACAGTGCCTTAGTTGGTCCGTTGATTTATGGTTTTTCTATGGAGGCACCTGGTGGTGCAGCCCGTCTTTTCAAAGACTTTAGTAAAACTAACAGCAAGCTTAAAGTTACCGCATTGACCATCGGTAGTGGTTTATTGGGTCCAGAAAAATTGGATGCAGTAGCTTCTCTACCTACCCGCGACGAAGCGTTGGCAAGATTACTTGCTACCTTCAAAGCGCCGGTTGGCAAATTCGTTCAAACAATCAACGAAGTGCCTTCCAAGTTTGCGCGTGTATTGGCGGCGATCAAAGAAACCAAATAATTTGGCTCTTTGTATTTTTGAATATTAACATTAACCCCAGGAGTTTAGAGAAATGGCTCTAACCAAAGAAGATATCTTGAACGCTATTGCTGAAATGCCAGTAATGGAATTAGTTGAATTAATCGCTGCAGCCGAAGAAAAATTCGGTGTAACTGCGACTGCCGCTGTTGCTGCTGCTGCTCCTGCAGCCGCTGCTGAAGCTGCTGCTGAACAAACTGAATTTGACGTTGTAATGACTTCATTCGGTGCGAACAAAGTTGCTGTTATCAAATGCGTACGTGGCGCAACTGGCCTTGGCTTGAAAGAAGCTAAAGACTTAGTTGAAGCTGCTCCAAAAGCGATCAAAGAAGGCATCGCAAAAGCTGACGCTGAAGCACTTAAGAAAGAGCTTGAAGAAGCTGGTGCAACAGTTGAGCTTAAATAATCTGCCTAACGACAGATTAGTTGCCTGAAATGGCATAGGCTGGTGATTTAATAGTCACCAGCCTTTTTGCGCTGTAGGATTTGATATTTTCATCCTTTGATATCGGTTCTAGTTTTTCGGTGCAAATTGTCTACAAACATTAATAAAACCAATAAGTTAAGTAAGCCTCTTAATGAATTTGGTCAATGCGTTGCAGACAAGCTTTAAGGATGGTGGAAGTTTGCTTTATTAGTCAATTCTAATGAGCAAGTTGGGTCAAAAATCGGCAGGCTGAGGAACCCATGGTTTACTCTTATAGCGAAAAGAAACGTATCCGTAAGGATTTTGGCAAACGCCCACAGGTATTGGAAATACCGTATCTACTTTCAATCCAATTAGATTCTTTTAAGAAATTTATTGACCTCGATACCGATGGTCAACATGGACTGGAAGCAGCATTTAGATCCGTTTTTCCAATAAAAAGTTACTCTGGTAACGCTGAATTGCAATATGTAAGTTATCGTTTAGGTGACCCCATATTTGATGTTAAAGAATGTCAAATACGCGGTGTAACTTATTCAGCTCCCTTACGTGTAAAGCTCCGCTTAGTGTTGTTTGATAGAGAAGCAGCGCCAGGCACAGTCAAAGACATCAAAGAGCAAGAAGTCTACATGGGTGAAATTCCACTCATGACTGATAACGGTACTTTCGTTATCAATGGAACTGAGCGCGTTATCGTGTCGCAATTGCACCGTTCTCCAGGCGTGTTCTTTGATCACGATAAAGGTAAAACTCACTCATCAGGTAAAGTATTGTATAACGCGCGCGTTATTCCTTACCGTGGTTCGTGGTTGGACTTTGAATTTGACCCTAAAGATAACCTTTTTGTACGTATTGACCGTCGCCGTAAACTACCTGCGACTATCATCCTACGTGCATTAGAAATGGGAACAGAAGAGATTCTTGATTTATTCTTCGAGAAAAACCAAGTTCGCATTGCAGACGACAAGTTTTTATCAGATATCGTGCCAGACCGTCTTCGTGGTGAGACCGCACAGTTTGATATTCTAGATGCCAAAGGTAATGTGTTGGTTGAGGCAGGGCGTCGTATCTCTGCAAGACACACTCGCGCTCTAGAAAAAGCAAATATTACAGAACTAGAAGTACCCGCTACTTATCTAGTTGGTCGTGTATTTGCTAAAGATTATGTTAGTAAAGAAACTGGCGAAGTTATCGTTAGTGCTAACGATGAATTAACGTTGGAAAATATTGAAGCGATCAAAGAAGCTGGTTTTACTAGTTTTGACACTTTGTATATCAACGAATTAGATCACGGTGCTTATATATCTGATACCTTGAGAATAGATAGTTCATCAAATAAGTTAGAAGCATTAGTTGAAATTTACCGCATGATGCGTCCTGGTGAGCCACCTACTAAAGATGCAGCTGAAACCTTGTTCAACAACTTGTTCTTTTCTTCAGACCGCTATGACTTGTCATCAGTAGGTCGCATGAAGTTCAACCGTCGCTTGGGTCGTGAAGAACTGACCGGTGAAGGTACTTTGAGCAAAATGGACATCGTAGCGGTAATAAAACAACTAATTACCATTCGTGATGGTAAAGACGAAGTTGATGACATCGACCACCTAGGTAACCGTCGTATTCGTTCGGTTGGTGAGATGGCAGAAAACCAATTTCGTGTTGGATTAGTGCGTGTTGAACGTGCAGTTAAAGAGCGTTTGAGTCTAGGTGACTTAGATGCGGTTATGCCTCAAGATTTAATTAACGCTAAGCCTATTTCGGCAGCAGTGAAAGAATTCTTCGGCTCTAGCCAATTGTCGCAATTTATGGATCAAAATAACCCCTTATCAGAAGTGACGCACAAACGTCGTATTTCTGCATTAGGTCCAGGTGGTTTGACTCGTGAGCGTGCAGGCTTTGAAGTACGTGACGTACACCCGACTCATTACGGTCGTGTATGTCCAATCGAAACACCAGAGGGACCAAACATTGGTTTGATTAACTCTTTGGCAAGCTTCGCACGTACTAACGATTTTGGTTTCCTTGAAACCCCTTATCGTAAAATTATAGACGGTGTTGTTACTGACGAAATCGACTATTTGTCTGCTATTGAAGAAGGCCAGTTTGCGATTGCACAGGCTAACGTCGTACTAGATGAAAACGGTAAATTGGCAGAAGATTTGATTCCTTGTCGTTACCGTGGTGAGACAACGTTAATGTCAAGTGACCAAATCACTTACATGGACGTATCACCTCAACAAATCGTATCAGTAGCGGCAAGTATTATCCCGTTCTTAGAACACGACGATGCAAACCGTGCATTGATGGGTGCAAACATGCAACGTCAAGCTGTTCCAACCTTACGCGCCGAAAAGCCTTTGGTCGGAACAGGTATGGAAAAAACAGTAGCCGTTGACTCAGGCGTAACTGTTGTTGCTAAACGTGGTGGTTCTGTAAGCTACGTTGATGCTAGCCGTATTGTAATTAAAGTTAATGAACATGAAATGACTGCTGGTGAAGCAGGTATCGATATTTATAACTTGACTAAGTACACCCGTTCTAACCAGAACACCTGTATCAACCAACGTCCGACGTGTAACGTTGGTGAGCCGGTTGTTGCTGGTGATGTTTTGGCCGATGGTCCTTCAACCGATATGGGTGAATTGGCGTTAGGTCAAAATATGCGTATCGCATTTATGCCTTGGAATGGTTACAACTTCGAAGACTCGATCTTAATTTCTGAGCGTGTAGCGATGGAAGACAGATTTACTTCTATCCATATTCAAGAACTTAGCTGTATTGCGCGCGATACCAAGCTTGGGCCAGAAGAGATTTCAGCTGATATTCCTAATGTCGGCGAATCGGCACTAGGTAAGTTAGATGAGTCTGGTGTTGTATATATCGGTGCTGAAGTTAAAGGCGGCGACATCCTAGTAGGTAAGGTCACTCCTAAAGGTGAAACCCAATTAACGCCAGAAGAAAAACTTTTACGTGCGATATTTGGTGAGAAGGCGTCTGATGTTAAAGATACGTCTCTACGTGTACCTAACAGTGTTCACGGTACCGTTATTGATGTTCAAGTATTCACCCGTGATGGTGTTGAAAAAGACAAACGTGCTCGTGAAATCGAAGATATGCAACTACGTGAAGTCAAAAAAGACTTATCAGATGAATTTAATATTCTTGCTGATGGTATTTTTGCTCGCGCCCGAAACGTATTGATAAAAGCAGGCATTGACGAAGCGCGTTTAGACAATGTTCCAAGAGAGAAATGGTTTGATTTAACGTTGAAAGATGACGACGCTCAAACTGAATTGGATCAAATTGCTGAACAGCATTCTGAAATCAAAGCCGATTTCGATACGAAGTTCGAAACCAAACGCCGTAAAATTACCCAAGGTGATGATTTAGCACCAGGCGTGCTTAAAATAGTTAAAGTGTATTTGGCCGTTAAACGCCATATCCAGCCTGGTGATAAAATGGCGGGCCGTCACGGAAACAAAGGTGTTATCTCAACCATTAAACCTGTTGAAGATATGCCTTACGACGAAAACGGCACACCGGTTGATATCGTATTGAACCCGTTGGGTGTACCTTCGCGTATGAACATCGGTCAGGTACTTGAAACTCACCTTGGTATGGCAGCGAGTGGTATCGGTGTGAAAATCGATCGCATGTTGAAAGAACATGAAGAAATGTCAAAGCTACGTAACTTCTTAAAAGAGGTTTACAGTGCAGGCAAGTCTCACCAAGAAGTTGATTTAGACAGTTTCAGCGATGACGAAATTACCCGTCTAGCAGGTAACTTGCGTAAGGGTGTGCCAATGGCTACGCCAGTGTTTGATGGCGCGACAGAAGCCGAAATTAAACACATGTTAACCCTTGCTGATCTGCCTGAAAGCGGCCAAATTACCTTGTTTGATGGCCGTACTGGTCGTGCATTTGAACGCCCTGTGACTGTTGGTTACATGTACATGCTGAAATTGAACCACTTAGTTGACGACAAAATGCACGCTCGTTCTACTGGTTCTTACAGCTTGGTAACGCAACAGCCTCTAGGTGGTAAAGCACAGTTTGGTGGACAACGTTTTGGAGAGATGGAAGTGTGGGCACTTGAAGCATATGGTGCCGCCTATACCTTGCAAGAAATGTTAACCGTTAAATCCGATGACGTGAATGGTCGTACCAAAATGTATAAAAACATTGTGGACGGTGATCATCGTATGGAACCTGGTATGCCGGAATCATTCAACGTATTGTTGAAAGAAATTCGTTCGCTAGGTATCAACATCGAATTAGAAGAGCAATAAACCGCTCTTACTGAGCTGATAGACAGGATAGTTCGGTATTTGGGTACGCGGTACCTAATACCGGACATTTGCAACTGACTCCGCTGGGAGAGAAATGTGAAAGATTTATTAAAGTTTCTTAAGCAACAAAATAAGACTGAAGAATTCGACAATATCAAAATTGGCCTTGCCTCACCTGATATGATCCGTTCGTGGTCTTTTGGGGAAGTTAAGAAGCCAGAAACGATCAACTATCGTACCTTTAAACCTGAGCGTGATGGTTTATTCTGTGCACGTATTTTCGGTCCGGTAAAAGACTATGAGTGTTTATGTGGAAAATATAAACGCCTTAAGCACCGTGGTGTAATCTGTGAAAAATGTGGCGTTGAAGTTACATTAACCAAAGTGCGTCGTGAACGCATGGGTCACATTGAATTAGCCAGTCCGGTTGCACATATTTGGTTCCTAAAATCATTACCATCTCGTATTGGTTTGATGTTAGATATGACATTGCGTGACATTGAACGCGTTTTGTATTTTGAATCATACGTGGTTTCTGAACCGGGTATGACAACACTTGAACGTAGCCAACTTCTTAATGAAGAAGAATACTTGGATGCCTTAGAAGAACATGGCGACGAATTTGAAGCCAAAATGGGAGCGGAAGCAGTTTTTGAATTGCTAAAAGCCCTAGACGTTGATGCCGACGTTGCTTCTATGCGTGAAGAATTGCCCAGTATTAATTCTGAAACAAAACGTAAGAAGATTACCAAGCGTTTAAAATTACTTGAGTCATTTCAACAATCTGGTAACAAACCAGAGTGGATGATTTTGACTGTCCTTCCTGTTTTACCACCAGACTTACGTCCCTTGGTACCATTGGATGGCGGCCGTTTTGCGACTTCTGATCTTAACGATTTATACCGTCGTGTTATTAACCGTAACAACCGTTTAAAGCGTCTTTTAGATCTAGCTGCACCAGACATTATCGTACGTAACGAAAAACGTATGTTGCAAGAGGCTGTTGATGCTTTATTAGATAATGGTCGTCGCGGTCGTGCGATTACTGGTTCTAACAAACGCCCTTTAAAATCTTTGGCTGATATGATCAAAGGTAAACAAGGTCGTTTCCGTCAGAACTTATTAGGTAAACGTGTTGATTATTCAGGTCGTTCGGTTATTACCGTTGGTCCTACGCTACGTTTGCACCAGTGTGGTTTACCTAAAAAAATGGCACTTGAGCTATTTAAGCCGTTTATTTACGGAAAGTTAGAAGGCCGTGGCTTAGCAACTACGATTAAAGCAGCTAAAAAATTAGTTGAACGTGAAGATCCGGAAGTTTGGGATGTTCTTGACGAAGTTATTCGTGAACACCCAGTTTTACTTAACCGTGCACCCACACTTCACAGATTAGGTATTCAAGCTTTTGAACCTATCTTAATCGAAGGTAAAGCAATCCAATTGCATCCACTCGTATGTGCGGCGTATAACGCTGACTTCGATGGTGACCAAATGGCAGTACACATTCCATTGACCATCGAAGCGCAGCTTGAAGCTCGTGCCTTAATGATGTCAACTAACAACATTTTGTCTCCAGCGAACGGTGAGCCGATCATTGTTCCTTCACAAGACGTTGTAATGGGCTTGTATTACATGACTCGTGACCGTGTAAATGGTCGTGGTGAAGGCATGGTATTTACTAGTCCGCACGAAGCAGAAAAAGCTTACCGTACCGAAGCGGCTGAGTTACATGCTCGTGTCAAAGTTCGTATCACTGAATACGATTTTGACGAAGAGGGTAACAAAATTGAAAAAGTCACATTAACCGATACCACTGTTGGTCGCGCTATCTTGTCGTTGATTTTGCCAAAAGGTTTACCTTTTGAAACCATCAACCAAGCTATGGGCAAAAAGGCAATATCACGTTTATTAAACGTTTGTTACCGTACCCTAGGTTTGAAAGATACGGTTATCACTGCTGACCAAATCATGTATACCGGTTTTCACTATGCGATGATCGCTGGTGCTTCTGTTGGTATTGATGACATGGTTATTCCTGCAGCTAAGAAAGACATTATCGAAGAAGCAGAAGCAGAAGTCCGTGAGATCCAAGAGCAGTTCCAATCAGGTTTGGTGACTGCGGGTGAGCGTTATAACAAAGTTATCGATATTTGGTCTAACGCGAACGAGCGTGTTGCGAAAGCCATGATGACCAACCTGTCAACCGAAAAAGTCATGAACCGTGATGGAGAGATGGAAGAACAAGCGTCTTTTAACTCAGTGTTTATGATGGCCGACTCTGGTGCTCGTGGTAGTGCTGCTCAGATTCGTCAGTTGGCTGGTATGCGTGGTCTGATGGCTAAGCCAGACGGTTCAATCATCGAAACACCAATCACCGCCAACTTCCGTGAAGGTTTGAACGTACTGCAATACTTTATTTCTACTCACGGTGCTCGTAAAGGTTTGGCCGATACGGCTCTGAAAACGGCAAACTCGGGTTACTTAACTCGTCGTTTAGTAGACGTAGCCCAAGATTTGGTTATTAATAACGATGACTGCGGTACTTTCGAAGGTGTTAAAATGACACCGTTAATCGAAGGTGGTGATGTTGTTGAGCCATTACGTGAACGCGTATTGGGTCGTACTGTCGCTGAAGATGTTATCAAGCCTGGCTCTGATGAAGTACTAGTTGAACGTAATGTTCTGTTAGATGAAGCATTAGTAGACATGTTAGAGGCTAACTCAGTCGACCAAATTATGGTTCGCTCTGTTATCACTTGTGAAAATGACTTTGGTGTTTGTGCTAAATGTTATGGTCGTGATTTGGCTCGTGGTCACATGGTTGGTCATGGTGAGGCGGTTGGTGTTATTGCAGCACAATCAATCGGTGAGCCGGGTACTCAGCTTACCATGCGTACGTTCCACATCGGTGGTGCGGCATCTAGAGCATCAGCAGAAAACAGTGTTCAAGTTAAAACCACTGGTACGCTGAAGCTACATAATGCTAAATACGTTCGAAATACAGATGACAAAGTGGTTATTGTTTCACGTTCAACTGAGATCACTATCATTGATGATCAAGGTCGTGAGAAAGAGCGTTATAAAGTCCCTTACGGTGCAATACTGACCACTAACGACGGTTCAAAAGTTGTTTCTGGTGAAGTAGTGGCAAACTGGGATCCGCACTCGCATCCAATCGTTACTGAACGCGCAGCGAAAATTAGCTTTGCTGATATCGATGACAGTAACACTGAAATGCAGCAAGACGATCTTACAGGTTTAACCCGTATCGTGGTTAACGACTTGTCTAAAGCGAATGCTAAAGAACCTAAGCTGATCCTTGAAAGTGATGAGTTTGGTTTACAAGAAATTCGTTTACCTAGTTTTACAACTATCGAAGCCACTGATGGCATGATGGCAAAACCAGGTGATGTTCTAGCGCGTATACCGCAAGAAAGTTCTAAGACTCGAGATATTACGGGTGGTCTACCTCGTGTTGCTGACTTGTTCGAAGCACGTAAGCCTAAAGAGCCAGCTATTCTTGCTGAAGTATCTGGAACCATTGGCTTTGGTAAAGAAACTAAGGGCAAGAAACGTTTAGTAATTACACCTAAAGAAGGTGAGCCTTATGAGGAAATGATCCCTAAATGGCGTAACCTCAACGTATTCGAAGGTGAAAACGTTGAAAAAGGTGAAGTTATTGCGGACGGTCCAGAGTCGCCTCATGATATTTTACGTTTACGTGGTATCTCTGCGGTTTCAAATTACATTGTTAACGAAGTTCAAGAAGTTTACCGTTTGCAAGGTGTAAAAATTAACGATAAGCATATCGAGGTGGTTATTCGCCAGATGTTGCGTAAGTGTATGATTACCTATGCAGGCGATACTAACTTCCTTGAAGGTGAGCAAGTAGAAGTCTCAAATGTTAAGATTGCTAACCGTGAAATAGAGAAGCAAGGCAAAATCCCCGCGCAATATGAAACTCAATTGTTGGGTATCACTAAAGCGTCTTTGTCTACTGAGTCATTTATTTCAGCAGCATCTTTCCAAGAGACGACTCGTGTTCTTACCGAAGCAGCGGTGCAAGGTAAAGAAGACGAACTACGTGGTTTGAAAGAGAACGTTATTGTAGGCCGTTTGATTCCAGCGGGTACCGGTTTTGCGTATCACCAAAAACGGACAGCAGCTAAATTAGCAGCTCGTAATCCGTTCCCAGAGCCTTCAGTTTCTGCATCAGATGCCGAAGCAGCTTTGAGCGAAGCGTTAAATGCAGAAGTGAATGAATCTTCTGAAATTGATGAATAGAGAATCGATCGCTTAGGATCTGAAAAGCAAGATAAAGCCGCTAAACCCATATTATATGCAGTTTAGCGGCACTCTTACTTGACAGCCCCCACTTTGATCATTAGACTTCCGCGACCCAAAATTTGGTAATCCAAATCGAGGGCGCGGATTTTTCGCGTTATAGGCCCATAAAAGGGTAATCAGTCGTAATTTTAATCAGGAGCTAGTTAATGGCAACAGTTAACCAGTTAGTGCGCAAGCCTCGCCAAGCACCAGAGACGAAGAGCAACGTCGCTGCTTTGCAAGCTTGTCCACAACGTCGTGGAGTATGTACTCGTGTATATACCACCACACCAAAAAAGCCAAACTCTGCATTACGTAAAGTTTGTCGTGTTCGTTTAACCAACGGTTTTGAAGTTTCTTCTTACATCGGTGGTGAAGGCCATAACCTACAAGAGCACAGTGTTGTTCTTATCCGTGGTGGCCGTGTTAAAGATTTACCAGGTGTGCGTTACCACACTGTGCGCGGTACTTTGGACTGTGCAGGTGTTACTAAGCGTAGACAAGCCCGTTCTAAATACGGCGCAAAAAGGCCTAAGTCTTAACGGTTCTCCGTTAGTAAGGCCAAACTAAGTATTAATTGAGTTTTGGGATATCCCTGAAAATTCTACGGAGAATTAAAGATGCCAAGAAGAAGAGTTGTAGGTCAACGAAAAATCCTACCAGATCCTAAGTTCGGATCACAGTTACTCGCTAAATTTATGAATGTCGTTATGTTAGACGGCAAAAAATCGACTGCGGAAAAGATCGTTTACGGTGCACTAGAAATTGTTGCTGCGAAAGCTGGCAAAGCACACTTAGACGTATTTGAAGATGCACTAGACAACATCCGTCCTACGGTTGAGGTTAAATCTCGTCGTGTTGGTGGTTCTACTTATCAAGTTCCAGTAGAAGTTCGTCCAGTTCGTCGTAATGCGTTAGGTATGCGTTGGTTAGTAGACGCTGCTCGTAAACGTGGCGAAAAATCAATGGCTCAACGCCTTGCAGCTGAAATGCTCGACGCTGCTGAAAACAAAGGCTCTGCGGTTAAAAAACGTGAAGACGTTCACCGTATGGCTGAAGCTAACAAAGCTTTCGCTCACTATCGCTGGTAGTAAGAAAAAGCTATGGCTCGTATTACCCCCATTGTTCGTTATCGAAATATTGGTATTGTTGCTCATGTTGACGCGGGTAAAACCACGACAACTGAGCGCGTTTTGTTTTACACCGGTGTATCCCATAAAATTGGTGAGGTACATGATGGTGCAGCCACCATGGATTGGATGGAGCAGGAACAAGAACGTGGTATTACTATAACGTCAGCGGCTATCACCTGTTTTTGGGCAGGGATGGACAAACAGTACGAGCAACACCGTATTAATATCATAGACACGCCTGGGCACGTTGACTTTACAATTGAAGTTGAGCGGTCTTTGCGTGTGCTTGATGGTGCCGTGGTCGTATTCTGCGGTTCATCGGGTGTAGAACCTCAATCAGAAACTGTATGGCGTCAAGCTAATAAGTACCACGTTCCGCGTATTGTATTTGTTAACAAGATGGACCGAGCTGGTGCTGATTTTAAACGTGTAATAAAGCAAATTCGTACTCGTTTGGGTGCTAACTGTGTGCCTATTCATTTGAATATAGGTTCAGAAGAGACATTCAAAGGTGTTATTGATTTAATTAAGTTTAAAGCGATTAACTGGAGTGATACCGACCAAGGTATGACGTTCAGCTATGAACCAGTTCCTGCTGATTTAGAAGCGCAAGCTAAAGCGATGCGTATTGAATTAGTTGAGGCTGCTGCGGAAGCAACGGATGAATTAATGGATAAGTACTTAGAAGGCGAAGAGCTGACTGAGGAAGAAATTAAATTTGGCTTGCGTAAACGCACTTTAAACAATGAGATCGTTTTAGCTACATGTGGTTCTGCCTTTAAAAATAAGGGTGTTCAAGCTGTTCTAGATTCTGTCATTGAATATTTGCCATCGCCAACTGATGTGCCACCCATTAAGGGAATACTCGATGATAAAAATGAAACAGAAGCAGAAAGACCTGCTGACGATGAAGCGCCATTTGCAGCTTTAGCGTTTAAGATAGCCAGTGATCCCTTTGTTGGAACACTGACCTTCTTCCGTTGTTATTCAGGTGTGGTAAACAGCGGTGACGCGGTTTATAACCCAGTTAAAGCTAAGCGTGAACGCTTTGGACGTATAGTGCAGATGCATGCTAAAGACCGGGTTGAACTAAAAGAAGTTCGAGCTGGGGATATAGCTGCAGCTATAGGTTTAAAAGATGTCACAACGGGTGATACCCTGTGTGATCCAAACCATATAATCACCCTAGAACGCATGGAGTTTCCTGAGCCTGTAATATCAATTGCAGTTGAGGCGCGCTCTCAAGCTGACCAAGAAAAGATGGGCATAGCGTTAAGCAAACTTACCGCTGAAGATCCTTCTTTCAAAGTCAAAACGGATGAAGAAACAGGGCAAATTATCATCTCTGGTATGGGGGAATTACACCTCGATATTATTGTTGATCGCATGAAACGAGAATTTAACGTTGAATGTAATGTCGGTAAGCCGCAGGTAGCCTATAGAGAGACAATACGCTCTAAAGTCGATGCCGAAGGTAAATTCATTCGTCAGTCTGGTGGTAAAGGACAATATGGCCATGTATGGTTAACCTTAGAACCCAATGAAGAAGGGGCTGGATACCAATTTACGAATGCAATAGTCGGTGGCGTAGTGCCTAAAGACTATATCGCAGCGGTTGATAAAGGTATTCAAGAACAGTTACAAAATGGTGCGTTGGCGGGCTATCCGGTACTTGACGTAAAAGTGACTCTGTTCGACGGCTCTTACCATGATGTTGACTCTTCAGAAATGGCGTTTAAAATCGCTGGTTCTATGGGTTTCAAGAATGGTGCTGCGCAAGCGAATCCTGTATTACTTGAACCTACCATGAAAGTAGAAGTCACCACGCCAGAGGATTGGATGGGTGATGTGGTTGGCGATTTAAATCGTCGCCGCGGAATGATTGAAGGCATGGAAGACGGTTTAGCTGGAATAAAAATAATTCGTGCTAAAGTGCCATTGTCAGAAATGTTTGGTTATGCAACTGCACTGCGTTCTGCAACTCAGGGCCGTGCGTCATACTCAATGGAATTTTTTAATTACGCAGAAGCGCCCAATAACGTGGCTAAAGCGATTATTGACGCTAGACACTCTTAATAATGAAGGTCTGGTCCGGTTATCTATCTATATAGGGGCCGGACTTTTAACTTAGGAAAATTGTAAAATGGCAAAATCAAAGTTTGAACGTACTAAACCGCACGTAAACGTAGGTACTATCGGCCACGTTGACCACGGTAAAACCACCTTAACTGCAGCTATCACAACTGTATTGGCAAAAACCTACGGCGGAACTGCGAAGAACTTCGCAGCAATCGATAACGCTCCAGAAGAGCGTGAGCGTGGTATTACAATCAATACTTCACACGTAGAATACGACACACCTGCACGTCACTACGCACACGTTGACTGTCCTGGACACGCTGACTATGTTAAAAACATGATCACCGGTGCAGCTCAGATGGACGGCGCAATATTAGTAGTAGCGGCGACAGATGGTCCTATGCCACAAACTCGTGAACACATCTTGCTAGGTCGTCAGGTTGGCGTACCTTACATCATCGTATTCATGAACAAATGTGACATGGTTGACGACGAAGAGTTGTTAGAGCTAGTAGAAATGGAAGTACGTGAATTACTTTCTGAATACGATTTCCCAGGCGACGACTTGCCCGTAATCAAAGGTTCAGCGTTAAAAGCCCTTGAAGGCGACCCAGAATGGGAAGCAAAAGTGGTTGAGTTAGCAGAAGCCCTTGATACTTATATCCCAGAGCCAGAGCGTGCCATTGACCGTCCGTTCATCTTACCAATCGAAGACGTATTCTCAATCTCAGGTCGTGGTACTGTTGTAACAGGCCGTGTTGAGCAAGGTATCGTTAAAGTAGGTGAGCCAGTAGAAATCGTTGGTATCAAAGATACAACTACGACTACGTGTACTGGTGTAGAAATGTTCCGTAAATTGCTTGACGAAGGTCGTGCTGGTGAAAACGTAGGTGTGTTACTACGTGGTACTAAGCGTGAAGACGTAGAGCGTGGTCAAGTATTGTGTAAGCCTGGTTCAATCAAGCCCCACACCACTTTCGAAGCCGAAGTTTACGTATTGTCTAAAGATGAAGGTGGCCGTCATACTCCATTCTTCAAAGGCTACCGTCCACAGTTCTACTTCCGTACAACTGACGTAACTGGCGCTGTAGAGCTTCCAGAAGGCGTAGAAATGGTAATGCCTGGTGACAACCTTAAATTTGTTGTTACGTTGATTCACCCAATCGCGATGGACGAAGGTTTACGCTTCGCAATCCGTGAAGGTGGCCGTACAGTAGGTGCTGGCGTAGTAGCTAAAATCATCGCTTAATAGCTGATTTAACTCACGTTCTAAAAAAGGTCACTTCGGTGGCCTTTTTTTATGCTTACTATTCTTGTAAAACGCCGCTCAAGTCCAATTGACTGACGTATCCTGTTCGTACCTCAATTCATCACGTGGATGTGATGTTCAATCGCTTAAATCATCGCTAAATCGGGTTAGGTAATGATGAGTAAAAACGCATCTTACTGGCGATGTTATGTCTGTAGTTGCAGCATCGTGCAGTAATGTAGTCAATTTACGGTGTATAGCTGGTTTGGGCTTAGAACAAGTTGTTGATGAAGTGTGGCGGGTTTGTAGTTGGAATTATCGCCTGTATAACGATTAGTGGGCTGAACAACTATTCATGTTGGAGAGTGATTGCTAACAATTCAATTCGGCGTTAAGCGTTTTTACCTAGGCTAAAACAATTACAGCTAAAAGAGGTATATCGAAAGTCATTACCCTTGAATAACGACCATGGCAAAAACGATCCGTAGACTATACGATTATGGTCGATCAAATTGGGGCTGAATCAATGTAGGCGAAAAAGACTTGCTGGTATTTACCAGTAAGTCTTTTCTTTAAGCCTGTCTTTCAGAGTCGAAGTATTATTTTTGCTTTGTCAACCAGACAACCAAATCAACAAAATCTTCTTCTTTCATGCCTGCGGCAAATTTCGCTTGGTATTTACCGTTAACAATAAAGTTAGGAACACCGCTTAAGTGCTTACGGTACTGATCTACCGTTTTGTTGTTTTTTTGCAGCATGCTATTTACGCCAAAGCTAGCGCTTAATTTTGTAAACTCGGCGGGTTCAACTCCATTTACGGCAAATACGTTTTGAAGGTCTTTACTGCCCGCAACAGTGGAGCGCTGAACATGAATATAATTGAAGATTGCCTTATTCATTGCTTCTTCTTGTTTAAGAGCACGGGCAACCATTAATGCACGTGTGGCATCATCTTGGATCGCTTCAGTTGTAAAGCGCATAAAATTGACATGAACCTTGGTAAATGTCGTGTCACTGTCTAATTTTGCTTTAATGCTTTTTACAAGTGGCTCAAACTGAAAGCAGTGTGGGCACCAGTAAGAAAAGAACTCAAGCACCTCTGGTTTAGCAGTAGCCTCGTCACTAATGACTGTGTAGTGAGTGCCTTCTTTCCATGTCTCTTGTGCACAGGCTTGTAAAGGAATTAAAACAGCGATGAGTAAACTTAGTAAGATTTTCTTCATTTTCAATATTATCTCTTAAGGCTAATTTAAAGGTAAAACTTGGACTAATATGGGAGGTTACCATAGCTAGTATAAAATACCGATAGTCTGTTTTAGACAAGATTGTAAATGAGTGTTAAATGTATTGTGTTGGCGCTTGAAATAAAAGAAGGTCGTACTTAGTACGACCTTCTTGAACTGACAAGCTGTTAGCTCATTTTATATCAAGCATTTTCGACTAGAAAACGTAGTTAATCGCAAAGCGTAATAACGTAGCATCTAAGGAGTCATTTAAATCATCAGAATACTTACTTAAGTCTGCTTTTAATGCAACGTTAGTGTCAACATCATAACGAACGCCGGCAGTGATAACACTGTACTCGTTCATCACAGCTTGTTGTAAACCAACAGTTATGGCTGTTGCGGTAGGTCTAAGCGCCTCTGGAGCAGCAGCAACACGGTCTAAGAACTTATACTGATCGTCTTCTTTAAACTTTTCATAGGTAATTGAAGGCGTAAACTTGCCTGAGCGCATACCCGCAGTAACATAGAATGCGGTGGCTTTGGGGCTGAAGGAATCTTTATTTTCCGTTATGGTAATTTCTGCGCTGGCAAAATAATCGAAGGTGTCAACTTCAGTTCCAAAACCAAAGAAAGTACCAGTGTTGTTGTCAAGGGCAAGGTCGTCAGCTAATTCAGGCAAACCTAAGCTAGTTAATGTGCCAAGAGTACCATCGATGTCAGTACGGCTATAAGTAGACTTGTTAGTGCCGTATACCCCACGCATTTTAAACCACTCGTAAGTTGCTTCAGCAGAGAAAAGCAATAAGTTTTTACCAGACAAATCACCACCTAGAAAGTCTGAGTTGTAAGTGCCCGCTACTGCTTGTAGATTGTATTCCCAGTCACCTGAGTAGGTGCTGTAATCAAACTTAACACCATCAACGTTACTAAAACCTACATCATAAACAGAACGAGGCGCAGATACCCAGTGATAAGAATAGCCTACATCAGATGATGCAGAATAGCGGAACAGTGGTAAACGAATGCGACCAGCAGAAATAGCTAATTTGTCAGTTGCTTGATACGTCATATATGCCCATTCAAACTCTGGACTATAATCGTCGGAACCACGAGCGACCATTTGTGCCGTTGCTGTCATTTTACTATTAATGTCGCCACTTACTTGGATAGCGAATAAACTCTCATCGGTAAAGGAAATGCTGTCATCGTAACCGTAAACAACGTCATCAGAGCTGGTAATACCGCCAATTAAATTGGCAAAGCCGTTTATGCGAACTTCAGCTTGTGCTGACAAACTAGCAAGTGTCAGTACACTTAATGCGATTAATTTTTTCATTTTTTATCTTCCTAATTAGTTCAGTGAAATGGCTTTAACAGCACCAGTAACCGATGCACTATCAACATAACCAACGGCATCTTGATTGCCTGATACAATGGCAATCACTTCCGCATCGTTGTTAACCTCTTTAGGGGGAATTCCTTTACCAGTGAAAACTAATTTCGACCAATAAGCCGCTACTTGGGTAGAGCTTCTGCCTAGGGTGTCGGTATCGAACGATGCGCGACTAGCTGATTCTGGTACCTGATTAATTGGTAGCGCTTCTTTGCCATTTGAAAACTTATTTTCTTTTCCTAAAAAAATCCTTTGAGCGGTTTTAGCATCAATAGAGGCATCGTTCGAAGGATGAACAATCAGAACGACTTCTGCATTGCTATAAAACGAGATTGAGCACCCAATAACAGCGCTAATCAGTGTGGTAGTTAAGGTTTTTTTTAACATGGTGGTTACCCTTATATGTGTTTAAAAAAGAACATCACTTTTGTTATTTCAGAAGTCTGAAACACATTAAAAATAATGCGTTATTTTTAATGGGTTCTAGCTCGTCTCAGTTAATAAAGTTTGTCAGGTGAATTCGAGGGCGCGAATTATGCCGTATTAGGTGCCCGGTGTCTGGCTTAATGGGTATGTATATGTATACCTAGTTATTGATCTGTATCCTGTATGTTTTTTATTCATTTCGCTTTTTCCTATCTATTGGAAGGCAAATACTCGCTGACTATTGCCGATTTAATGACCATTTCTCATCATCAAAAACGTACACGTTTCCTGCAATTTTTTTGGTTCCATTGTTCGCTTTTAATGTGACTAAACCTGCGTATCCACATGACTACGAAGGTAACAAAAAAGATTAGATTAAAATCAATTTATAGCTAAAACGAACTTAAGCCCCCGAATTATAGACAATTTTCAGAAAGAGCAAGGTTGAAATGAAAATATCTTGCAAGGGGAGGGGTTTCCCCTTGCGAATAAGAAAGATTACAGAGTAATGGCAGCACCGACGTAAAAAGCGCGGCCAGCAGTGTTAAATCCAACAACATCTTGGTAGTGGCGATCAAATAGGTTTTCTGCGCGAAGTGTAAACTGAATGAGCTCGTTAAACGTATAAAGAGAAGTGAAGTTAACTAAGTGGTAATCGTCAAGTCTTACACCACCAATATCCACCAGATCTCTTACCACTTTAAGTGTTACATTAAGTGTCAACATATCGTCTAGTAACGCGGTTTGCACACCTACATTAGCTTGGTGCTTGGGACGTCTAATACGCTCCTCATCTGCATTGGTTTGTGTGTGGTTATAGGTATAATTAGACCACAGTGTTATGTCACGGAAAAGCGTTTGGCTTAATTCAAACTCGATACCTTTAGAATTGCTAGATAGACTATTTTGTAGATAACCGGTGTAGGCCAAACTATCAAAATAGATTTCGTTAGCAATGGATTGATTAAAGTAAACCAAAGACATTTTCTGTGAATGATTACTGTAATCTAAGCCAATATCAAAGCCTTTACTGGTCTCTTCTTTAAGTTGCAAGCCCGCCGCATCTCCATAGGCATAGTCTCCATCATTGTAGGCTTGCTCGTATAAACTTGGGGCGCGAAAACCTGTGCCGTAAGACGATTTAAGCTTAATTAGCTCTTGTGCATTTAATGGCAGTAAATAAGCCGCACTTAAACGATAGCTATGGTGGCTACCAAAAGTCTCATTGTCGTCATGACGTACGCCCGCGGTCATAAAAAATTGGTCGTGCCAAGAGGCTTGGTACTCGGCGAAGAGCCCCGTTTGTTCTCTTTGCTCCCCAGAGCTGACCAATTTCTGTGATTCATTATCAGCACCCCAAATGATTTTTTGCTCAGCTAAGTTGATATACCCCCTGTATTCAACCTTATTGATCTCGCCTTCGCTGGCAAAACTAAACTGGTCTTGACTAAAATATTGACGTTCGACATCGGTTTTTGCATAGCCTAACTGGTGATGCATATTCTTATGTTCATATTGCAATGATAATCGAGCCGTTTGATTTTCGCTTTCGGTTCGGCAAGCGTTAACGGGGGTAAAAGTGGTATTGTCAAAGCAGCCATCATATTCATTTTCAGCATCGACATTACGCAAGACAACATTTAGTAAAAGTGACTCGTTTATCTGAAGGCCTGTATTCAAATGTAAGCTTGTGTTTTGATACCCGTCTTTGTCGCCAGTTTCATCTGCTGTTTGGGCATTGAACCCATCGGTTTCAAATTGCGCTGCGGCTACATAAATGTGTCCTGTTTTATTGGCATAGCCAATATCTGCACTTAATAGAGAGCTTGAGTAACTGCCAATTTGTGTGTTTACCGATCCTGTTAAACCCATCTCGCTTTGTTTGGTGGTAATGCTTACCACCCCACCGGCATCAGCCCCATACATCAAGCCTTGCGGACCCCTAAGAATTTCAACTCTATCGATAAATGTAGTCAACATATCGTCGAAGATAGGCGTGACTTGCGGGGCCGTAGGATCGCTTAGCTCCACGCCATCGATATAGACTTTGGTTCTAAAGCCATCTTCACCACGAACACGCAAGGTGGTGTTTTTGCCGATACCACCAGAATTTGACACGCCGACTCCCACTTCGTGACGCATAACATCGGCTAAGGATATATTCCCTCGCGCTTCAATATCTTCTTTTTCAATCACACTTACACTGGTTGCGAGTTCTCGCATTGACAAGGGGATTTTGCTAGAAACCACAGTTATTGTTTCAAGTTCTGCATTGGATAAGGAAGGACTAAGCGTATTGGCAAGTACAGAAGGGGTAAAAATCACGCTGCTACAAAATAAGCTGATGCAACACGATCTATTGCGGTAATTCATTGATTTCATTAATTTTAGGCCTAATTGATGCACTCCGCCCGAGTACATAAAATACAAACTAAACAAGCTATGCTGGTTTAGCACCAGATTAAGGCCGGTATCCGGGCTCATAAGTGACCAAACAATGTTGGACTGCTTTGCAACCTTCCCATTCGATCGAACAGTGGTATGCCTGCAAAACATGTCTTATTTACCGTTGCGGGGGCAGCGTAGGCTTTACATCTTAGTACCTTAAGATATTCACCAACTTCCCGTTTAACCTGATAGTAGAAACTGGGTTAGTACTATCGAGGCACCTTAAACGCGGCGCAGTATATTGAAAAGACAAGTAAATAGAAAGTGCAGTTAAAACAAAGTAAGGGGGGCTTCTTGTAAGGCAGACATTTGCTCTTTTAAAGAGAGAATTTGTTGCTCCCAATATTTGCCATCGGCAAACCAAGGAAAAGCTTGCGGAAAAGCGGGGTCTTGCCAGCGTTTGTTTAACCATGCCATGTAATGCACCATGCGCATGGCTCTTAAAGGTTCGATCAATTTGAGTTGTTCGTTGTCAAATTCAGCAAACTCTTCATAGGCATTTATTAAGGTATCTAATTGCAGCATTTGTTGATGTCGGTCACCGGACAACATCATCCAAAGATCTTGGATAGCAGGACCACTGCGACAATCGTCTAAATCAACAAAGGTCGGGCCATCACGCCATAATATATTACCGGGGTGGCAATCACCATGCAGTCGGATATTGTCAGTCTTGTTAGCGCGGTAGAGCTGCAAAGTCTTGTTGACTACAGGCTCTAGGATGGCAAAGAATGAGGTGTGCAAGTAGTCAGGTATGAGCTCACTTTTTTTCAAGTGCTCCAAAGGCTCAAGCAAGTGTTCTTCAACTGAAAATTTTGGGCGATGTACGAAAGTTGCACTTTTTGCTACGGCATGAATTCGCCCAATAAAGCGGCCCATCCACTCAAGTTGGTCAAGGTTATCCACTTCAAACTGCCTACCTCCCACAGAGGGGAAGAGAGCGAAGTAGTACCCTTGGTATTGATGCAAGGTATTATTCTGATAGATGATTGGGGCGACTACTGGAATTTCGTGGCTCGCCAATTCGAGGCTAAAGTCATGTTCTTCTTTAATTTGTAGCTCAGTCCAACGCATCGGCCGATAGAACTTCACTACATAGCGTAAACGGTCTTCAGCGATAAATTGATACACTCTGTTTTCATAAGAGTTAAGTGCGAGTAAGCCAGACTCCACTCGGATACCTAACGACTCAATCGCGTCTAAAATAAGGTCAGGCCCTAAGCCAGAAAAATCAAATTTTGTCATTTGCCTGGCTCCACCAAGTATTAATTGTCAGGGTATAAGAAGTTACTTGGCTCTTGTACTTGAACGTCAATTAAAGGGTCATTGATCACTTCAACTTTGACCTCGAATTCAGTCACATCTTGCTCTATTTTATAAGGGTCGATGGCTAAGCTTATAGGCCAAGTCAGCACTTCGCCGCCATCTACCACAACGGTATTTTCACCAATAAATTTAGCGCCCTCTAAGCCCACTATGCTAATTAGATAAGTTTGCTTTTGTTGTGACTTGTTGAGAATTTTTAAGGTATAAACGTTTTCAATCAAGCCATCGTTGGTTTCACGGTACAAGGAGTTACGATCGCGAATAATATCCACTTCTAAGGGCACGCGAGTCATGATTTCAAACACTAATAACCCAGACATTAAAACAAGCACTAGTGCATAACCGACTAATTTGGGCCTAATAATTTTAGTTGTTCCGCCCGCTAATTCGGTTTCAGAGGTGAAACTGATTAAGCCTTTGGGATAATTCATTTTCTCCATCACGCCGTTACAGGCATCGACACACGCCCCACAATTGATGCATTCGTATTGTAAACCGTTACGAATATCAATGCCGGTGGGGCAAACCTGAACACATAGGTTGCAATCGATGCAATCACCTAAGCCTTTCTCTTGATTCGCTTCTCTTGTCGTTTTGCGACTGCGCGGACCTCGCTGTTCACCGCGTGTTGCATCATAGGCAACAGTGAAAGTATCTTTGTCAAACATAGCTGACTGAAAACGCGCATAAGGACAAATATGGGTGCACATTATTTCGCGCATCCAACCTGCATTGCCATAGGTGCAAAAGGTAAAAAACAGCACAAAGCCCACCGTCCATGCAGAGCTAGAAAAGGTAAAAAATTCAATAAACAATTGGTCGATAGGGGTGAAATAACCGACAAATAAAAGAGAGGTAAGTAGAGCAACCGCTACCCATGCAAGATGTTTTAAGGCCTTTCGCCAAAATTTATCAAAATTCATGGCTCGCTCATCTAATTTGATCCGCTGATGTCGAGAGCCTTCAATTAACTCTTCAAACCAAATATAAATAAACGTCCACGTGGTTTGCGGGCACATAAAGCCGCACCATACTCTGCCTGCAAAGGTCGTGATAAAAAATAGGGCAAAAGCGGCAACAATAAAAATCCAAGCAAGCAGAGTTAAATCTTGTGGCCATAAAGTTAAGCCAAAAATATTAAATCGTTGACTACCAATATCTAACAAGATGGCCTGGTGCCCGTCATATTGGATCCAAGGAAGAATGGCAAATACACTTAAGAAAATAAGCCCAAAGAAACGGCGAAAGTTTTCCAGAGTACCTGATACAGCACGGACATAAATGCGGCTACGAGGAGTGTAGTGGTTATCATGTTGACTGGAGTCGGGTTTGTGAACTTTAACGGGAGAAATCACTTTAACTGGGATTCGTTCACTCATGTGGTGTCCTTGCTAGAAAATGCTGCAAAATCTAAAAACGATTTAGTATATCAGTTACTCATCATCGCTGCTGCTGTTGTGTGTCTTATTGTTTGATTTCTATCAACAAATCATGCTCTAACCGCCCAGTTAAATTTAGCACAAGAGTTTATCCCCAGTTATGGCAGCACATAACTAATGTTAGTACTCTATTCACTCAACTTCATTTACTCTAGTAATAGGTAAATCAATCAATAAGTGTTATGACGCGTTTTTTTATAATCTCCTTTGAAATATTGGCTCTTGTTGCACTGTTGCGCTCGCCGTTTATACATTATTGGTTTGACGATGTGCAGAGCAAAGTGGCGGATTGGATGTTAGATATATCGTTGATGGCCGAAAGAAATGAATTATCAATCTTTCGACAAGCCATTATTTCACATACAAATAATTTAACTGAATCTCAATTAGCCTATTTAGAAACCATCACCGCTAACAAAATGTCAGTCAGCCATTTTGATAGCCTTTATTGTCAAGCCAATGATAAAAACCCATATTTTTATGGGGCTAATTTACGTTATCTTTGTAGTGAAATAGCCAGCAGTCAAATAGTGGCCAATTAATTTCTGGTTATCTTCATCGGGAAGTACAAGGTAAATTGAGCGCCACCCAACGCACTTTTACTAACGGAGCATGTACCTTGATGCCACTGCATGACCCGTTTGACGATAGCAAGACCTAAACCCGCGCCTCCTTGAACCCGATCGCGGGCCTCATCAGGACGAAAAAAAGGCTCAAAAATCTTCTCAGCTAACTTGTCACTTACCCCCATGCCATCGTCTTCCACCAATAGCATAAGGTTATTTTCATTAGTTTTTATCGTGACCACAATACACTGTGTCGCGTAACGGGCAGCATTAAGTAAGAGGTTTTCTATTGCCCTTTCAATAAAGTGTCCGTCACCGATTATTTGCTCATCATTACCCTCAACGCTAACCGACAGGTGGGCTAAGTGACTCGTGTTTAATCTATCGACTACATTTAGGCAGATTGCCTTAAGAGGAATTTCGCAAAAGTGTAAGTTCGGCATGTGCGCCTCTCCCGCCGAAAAATCCAACATCTCTTGGACAAGTTTCTCAAGTTCAAGCACATCCATACGCATATTAGCGAGTAACTGGTCTTGGTTTTCATCTAACATGCCTAAAGCAAATTTTAAGCGCGCTAATGGCGTTCGAAACTCATGAGCGACCCCACCCGACAGCTCTCGTTGGCTTTGTATCAATGCTGAAATTTGGTCGCGCATACTGTTTAAGGCAATTGCAACGGGGGCGACTAAAGACGAACTACTGATATGATTTTTGCTGATGTTACCATCGGGTAAAACCGTCGTGACACTTTTTTTCAAGGCCTCCAAATCGCGCCAAAGCGGCCAAATCCAAAGGGCAACCAGCCCGCCTAATGCAATAAAAAATATTGTGCGGTATAAGAAAAAGCTTGTTCTGTCTGGCGCTGCATCATTAAGCGATAATTCTAGTAAGCGGCCTGATTCGAGTAAGAGATAAATTTGTTCGCCTAACAGTGGGTCAAAAACACTCACCGCTTCACCACTATCTAATTGATGTTGGTTGTCGGGGGGCCATGCAATATCACTGTTATCTAACAAGCGATAAGCAATATTGGTGTGCTGCAGTAAGCTCTGTATATCAATATTTTGTTTGTTTGCTGCAGCTAAAAGTTGATGTAAGTGTGAACGCGCCGGTGTTGCAGGTGGGGTAAAAAAGCTATCTAAGCCAGCACTGAGACCAAGTAGAGCCAAGGTAATGAATACATAAAGACTAATAAACAATTTAGCCATTTATGTTATTCGTCCCAGGCTTCAGCGACAAAAAAGAAGCCTTTGCCCCAAATCGTTTTAATACGGTAAGGGTGCAAAGGATTATCTTCTAGTTTCTTGCGTAGGCGTGAAATTCTGACGTCGGCAGAGCGATCTAAACCGTCGTATTCTCGACCAATTAATTCATCATATAACACACTGCGTTCGACAAGCGTTGAGGCATTTTCTGCAAGTTTCCATAACATATCAAATTCGTGGCTAGTCAATTGTACATTGCGTCCTTTGAGCAAGGCGCAGCGAGCATTTTTATCAATAACCAATTGGCCAAACACTAATTTTTGCACTGGCAAAGAAGGAGAGCTTAGGTGCCGAGCTCGGCGCAACAAGGCATTAATCCTTGCCAGGAGTACTCGTGGTTCAACAGGTTTGACAATATAATCATCCGCGCCTATTTCAAGCCCCAGTACTTGGTCGAAATCATCGCCCTTGGCGGTCATAAATAATAATGGCCCGTTATAAAAGGGACGTATTTGCCGACACAAAGTGAAGCCGTTTTCACCAGGTAACATAACGTCCAATAATACGATGTCGGGTTTTGTCTGTTTTACTTGGCTGAGTAAAGTGTCGCCGTTGGAAAGGTGTTTAACCTCAAAACCTTGCTGGCTTAAATAACTCACAATTAATTCGCTAAGTCTTTGATCATCCTCTACCAATAATACATAGGCCATTAAAAAATACTCCAAGGACTGCGAAGTCTGCGTCGTTGTTTTTGTCGTTGAGACTTAATAAACAAGGTAGTCGTCAACAGTGTGGTTTGTTTTGTATCAAGTAAAGTGAGTTGCTCACTTTGCTCTAATTTTACGGTGAGCTCGAGAGGAAATTCAGTAATCGAGTAGCAGCCTAAATTGCGTGAATCCAGGCTCAAACAGTATTGTTCTGCAGTCATATTTTCCAGTGCAATGAATAAGGTAAACACACAAGATACCTCTGGCAAGGCACTGATACAGGTCGTTGGTTTGACGTGCCAATTAGGCGACTTGGCGCTGACTCGGTAACTACATAGTAAACAACAAAACAGACACAGCACAGCTAGCTTCAAGTTAGATTCCGTTAAAATTGATAAGCAAAACCACTAAAAAAACGATAAATCGACGAGTCTTCTACAAGTGGACTTTGCGTCATGCCTTTATTGAGTTTTTGCACACTTAGCTTAGTTAGCCACAGCCATTTGTCATTTAATGGCTTTTGTATGGATAAGGTCAGCGCGGGTTGCCAGCCCCCTTTGGCCTGATAATAAAAAAACGGGTCCACTTTATCCAATGGTCGAATTCCATAATAGTAATTGAGTAGCTTGCTGCTTTTCCAAACGACATCAAGCTCAGCCACCAATCGCAGTGTCTGCCAATTCCAACTATGTTGATAATACACAGACATTTTTTGACCATTATGGGTGCCTGTTACATCTTGCCATACAGAGATTTGCCACTGTGCATCTTGAGTATAATAATGCCAACGGGTGCCGGCTAAAATAGCCCAATCCCGTGTTGCTATATGGTCGATAGACAACTTTTCTGGGCCAGTACTCAAGCCACCATCTAGGGCGGTCAAATTACTATTTTTATTAATAGGGTTAAGAATGTTGACTGGGTGCCAAAAACTAAAATAAGCGCGTTCTTGGTCGACCTCTAAAAAGGTCACGAACGCGGAATGAGCATGTTCCGTCCATTGATAGCCTAATTCACCATTGTCAAAATAAGCGGCTTCTCCATACCATGCGATATCAGGCAGAATAAATAAAGGAATAGTATCCCCGTCTTTTAGCGGATTAGAACCAAAACCGAGACCTAACGCTACACCAAATTGCCAACTTTGTGGCGACACACACTGCTCATCATGCGTGCAAGCTGCACGGCACCAAGGCGCTATTAGCAACAACACAGTAAACACAATTTTAGAACGAATACTCACATTAAATCCGCAGTGATAGCTGAATATTAGAAGAGGCAATATGCTAGCAGATTTATCTAAAAGGCAGACTCTTTGATTACAAATATTAACAATTGATGCCAATTTGAATCGCTTTTTAAACGTAGTTCTCTCTACACTTTTGCACGTTTAACGACTTTTACGTTGTGATGCCACAAATAATTACTCATGAAAATCCACTATCAGGGAATGCAAAGCAAGTATGAAAAACAAATATGTAGTGCACTATTTATTGATGCTATTGACACTTTTAGTTAGCGCCTGCGGTGGCTCAGACAACAAGGACAGTGATCCCACCTACCCAGATGCCTACCTGCAATTTTATAATGGCGCATCTAGCAGCGCCCTTACCTACATGAAAATAGTAGATGGCAAAACATTGGGCTCCGCTTCCTACGGTGATGTAACAAGCTTACTTACCCTTGAACGTGGTGATTATTCACTGGCCTTATATCGACTGGATACAGACGGTAAAGAGGTGTTAATTGATGAAATACAAGTAACTCTCAAAGCAGGTGAAAAAAATGTGCTTGTCATGAGCGAAAACGCCAGTGCTACCGAGTTAACTTTATATCAGTTTGCCCGAGAAGAATTAAACGCGCACCTGCGATTGTTTGGTTTATCTGTTACAAACTCAAATCAAGAGTACGACTTATATATGGCTAATGCGGGTGGCAGCTTTGCTGATGCCCACAAGCTGAGTCAGCTGACAAATAATGAGTTTAGTGAGGTTGTGCATTGGGATGGGGCGAATGTGGATTTTACCCTTGGTGAGTATGTGGTGTTTTTAACCTTACCCGGGCAAAGTGAGCCAGTGTTCCAAAGTGCCAATATCAATTTTACTTTTTCTACTGAATACCTGTTGATACTACGCGAAACTGCAGGTGCAAACAGTGGCCATATCGAGTTAGATGTTATTGCGAATGCCAGCACGGTTAGCACCTATCCTGATTTGAATGAAACCGCTCAATACCGAATTTACAACAGTTTGGCTGAGGGCCTAACAGCACAAGTGAGCTTAGAAGGCATTTCAGGCAATACGAGTGCCGCTACAGTTAACGCTCATACGTTAAGCGCCTATTCAGCAGTAAATTTCGGAGACTATCGTTTATCTGCGCAGGTAGAGAGTGAAACCGCTTTAGTGTTTAACAATCGCTTGCTCACCTTAAATCAGGGAGATAGCAAAGCAATCGTGCTTTATCGAAACCAAGAAAGTCAGTTAAACGTATTAACATTTGACGAAAGTAAACTGCCACAGGTGCATGACTTCAATATTCAGGTGG
The DNA here is from genome assembly GCF_052119645.1 of Flavobacterium sp. W21_SRS_FM6. Classification (NCBI taxonomy): domain Bacteria; kingdom Pseudomonadati; phylum Bacteroidota; class Flavobacteriia; order Flavobacteriales; family Flavobacteriaceae; genus Flavobacterium; species Flavobacterium sp. W21_SRS_FM6. Next base: position 335,058 of record NZ_JBGQOM010000001.1, on the reverse strand, counting down.
TAAATTTGGTCACTGATTATCCGTTTATCAATGTATTTTTTGTTCGTTCGGATGAGACCTTAGAAACCGCTAGATACCATGTTTCTGGATTAAACCTTGCAAAAAATAAGGCCATTACTTTACCGCAAGATAACTATCAAATTGTTGTTTTGGCCGAGCTTGATAATAATAAATTGTTACTTGATCGTATTGAAGGAGTAGAATTCATGCAAGGCAAAAATACTATTATGACCTTTGAAAGTGAACCTAACTCAGCGACGGGGTTCAAAATACAGGTGTTAAATTAGATACCAGTCTGAACTCGCATAGTCTAAGTGCCTAGCTATTAAACGCGATTCAGTTTAAGTTCATAGCGTTGAGTTTACACTCGACTCTATTAAACAAGAGCGAGGAGAGATAAATGAAAAAGTTAATTGTACCTTTAGTGGCAAGTTCTTTGGCGTTAATTTCAGTCCCAAGTTTTAGCCAGGCTGAGGTAGAAGTAAATTGGCAAAACCCAGAAAGTTATCGTGACGTTAGGCCTACGGGCGAATCACGAAAACGCTTTCGGGAGCACACATTTGCCGAGCTACAAGACTATATTGTTAAATTGGCAGAGCAGTTACCTCAAGGGCAAAAACTCACGCTCAATGTGACTAATCTGGATTTAGCAGGTCAGGTTTGGCCAGCCTCTTTTGTTGGTCTTGGGCACAGCACGAACGATGTAAGAGTCGTAAAAAACATCGACATACCTCGAATGAGCTTTTCTTATACGCTTACAAATAAGGCGGGTGAAATTGTGCAACAAGCAGAGGTTGATCTAAAAGATATGGCGTTTATGGACAGAGCAAATCGTTTTTTTGATTCCGAAAATTTACGGTATGAAAAAAACATGTTGAAAAGCTGGTTTGACGCTGAATTTCCGGCCTTGGTGGTTAAGAACTGAGTCAACTACACAATTGTAAAAAGCTGCTTAGGCAGCTTTTTTATTGGCTCAGTGACTGAGACGAATTAATCTTAGTTATTGACTAAAGCCGAGTAGGTGCAATATTGGTTTCGCCCCTTACTCTTCGCCAGATAAAGCGCCTTGTCTGATTGATTTAACAACTGTTCTGGCATTAGTACCTTATCTGGGCCTGAAACAGCAATGCCTATACTTAAGGTCACAACATCGCTAATGGCACTCATTTTATGCTGCACCTTACTATCGCGAACGCTTTGCAATATTTGCTGAGCAATGTCTTCCGCTCCTTGTAAGTCAGTGTCAGGCAATACACAAACAAACTCTTCACCACCATAACGGGCAATAAAATCTGAGTTACGTTTTAAGGCATGCTTAATGGTATGAGCAATTACTTTTAAACATTCATCACCCGCCGCATGCCCGTAGTTGTCGTTATACAGTTTGAAAAAGTCTACATCCATTAAGAGGACTGCTACGTAAGATTTTTTACGTATAGATAACTCAATGTCGTGTAACAGCCTGATATCTAATGCACGGCGATTGGCGATATTGGTTAAACCATCTGATAGCGACATTTGCTCTAATTTAACGTTTTGCTGTTCTATGGTTTCGCTAAACAGCACAAAACTATTAGCGATATCTGTAATTTCGTCATTGCCTTTTAAGTTCGCAGACATGACTTGACCCTTTATCTTGCCTTTCACCATGGTGTTGAGCATATCTAAACGCGCCATGATATTTTTTTGTATAAAGATGATCAGAACAATTAAAAATATAACTCCAACAATTAAGGCAACGCCAATAATCGAAGTTTCACTTTCGGCTTTGTTTATTGTCGCCCCCATTTTTTTAGTAATTTTTTCTTCTGTCTCTTTAGCTGAATACTCGAGCAATCGGCCAAAATCTTGAATTAAATTGTGAACAAAATTCTCGCGCCCAATCGCTCTTCCCGCAGTGCGTAGCTGCAATATTTTTAAAGGAAGCAGACCTTCTTCTTGCACAATAAGTTGAGCTAAGTTATTGGTTAACTTAAGTTTTTGACTACTGTTAGTCTCTTGCTGAGCATATTGGCGTAAGAGCTCAAGATCAGTATTGAATTGTCTAAAAAGGTCTCTTACTTCCTGCAGTCGATTCATATTGATACTACGGCTGACATTAACAATGGTCTTAGATAATTGCATTGCCCAAAACGAATTTTCTTTGGTTTGGCCAAAGTCATTTACGTTAGATTCAAAGGCCAAAGAAAGAGTAAATAGCCGATAAATGGCTTTTTCTTTTTCACTTATTTGCTGATTTATCAGTAAGTTTTTTTTAATTAGAGCGGTAAATTCAGCGATTTCCAAACTGATAATATTGAGCTGGACGTCTAAAAATTCATTTTTAAAATATTGTTCAGAAATGCGTTTTAACTGAGCTAAATATTGCTCGACTTTTTCTTCGGCTAAGCGCTTACTGGCGTCTGAATTTGATTTTGATAGCTGTTGTGTTGCTTCTAATAAGCGTGAAGATTCACCGTATAATTTGCTGGAAAAAACAATGTTAGGCAGTGACTCGTCTGCGATATCGTCTAACAAGGTTTTGAAACCCATCAAACTGGAATAGATTAACCACGTAAGAATAAGAAACAGCAGTAACATCCCACCCGAAGTAATACTAAAAATTCGATTGAGAGATATTCTATGTTTCCTCGATTTGTCTATGGCTGAGATCATTCGTCTAATCTCACTATTCGTTCTTCAATTTTGGGTGATATGACTTGCTGGCTTTGTATGGCTCGTATCACCACATCAGAAAGTAAGGGGGTATCTAAGGTTGTAACGCTTTTATCTTGAGTCATCAATAATGTGGTGTAACCGTCTCCGCCTTTTAATAGGTAATCTGATGTCGCTAACTTGTACTGTTTAGTTGGCTGCAAGGGCTGATCATTAATGCTGATAGCCTGGATTCGCGAACCAGCGGGATGTTTCATTGAATAACGGAATTTCATTCCTGCCACCTGAGGAAAGCGGCCTTTGGCTGATTCTACTTCGCTCAGCCCGTTTTCTAAGGCCAACAATAATTGCTGCCCCGTGATAGTTGCGGTGGCGATATGGCTTCTGAAGGGCAATTCTCTAGCAATATCACCACGAGTGATCACGCTTTGAGCTTGGTAGGCTTTGTCGCCCCTAATAATGCCACCATTGACTAGGGCAATATCGGCCTTGGTGGCTTCTTTCAGGGCATCCGCAATAAAGTTGCCAAACGCGACTTCTTGGGTTCTAACTAATTGGCGTTGAGTGTTAAATGTGGTGCTAGTGCGTCCTATGGATTGATTTAACAATCGATTTAGACGCATGTTGTATTCGTCTATTAGCAATGAAGTTGTTCGGTGAGCAATCAAAGAATCAAAATCGACTTTACTTTCTTCTACGCTGACTTTATGAGGAGAATCTGCCTGCCAAGATATATTCAAACGTATTACCGGATCTTTGTCTGTCACAGTAAATGTACGAAGCATGTTTTCTTGAGGAGTCGCAATATCGCTAGTGGAGGCGAGGCGCAAAGCAAAGGCGATTTTATTCGACTCTATTAGCGGCTGGTAATAGTCTTTGTGCTTAGAGTAAATCATTACGATGATGTCAGCACCTTTGCGCTGCAATTGCTTTATTTGTTGATTAATGACTTCTCTAGGCTCTTCTATATTGGCTCGTTGTAACAAATATTCTGTTACCACCTCTTCGTCTAAAATAGAGATAATACCAATGTGCAAGCCGCCTTTATTAATTAATAGATTGGTATTAATACCCTCTAAATTTCCTTTATTTAGCGGGTCATACAGATTTGTACTAACAAAAGGAAAGGCTGCTTCATAAGAGCGCAATGTGAGTTCGTCTTCAAAATAACTAAACTCGCGTTTATCGATAGTCATTAAATCGGGCTCTAGGGTATTGAGGATGTCGATGATATGAGAGCCGCGGTCTAAGCTTGATAATGGGCTCGGCCCTAAGCTTCCACCACCAAAAATAAATATAGTGAATTCGTCTTCTTGACGACTTTGCTCCAATAAACTGGCGAGTTTTGCATAGCCCAATTTCTTACTTTTGGTTATCTCTGGCATATTGGCAGCAAATACCAAAGACAGTTTATTTTCTCGTGTTGGTTCGCCAAGCGCCAAATTAGTCATAAGGGCTAATAAAACAGTCAACAAAACGCGATATTTAATAAACATTCTTAACCAACATGAATAGAACCGTCACTACTGAAAAATGAGCCTGCACCACCTTGTGATGATGCAGGTATTACGTAAGGCCAAGCTACCTAAAATTATAAGGCTTCAATGGTCAGTTTTTGTTCCTTTAGCTTGGCAATTTGCATTGAAAAGTCAGCCAGTTTAGCTTGCTCTTTTTCAATTACTTCGGCCGGTGCGTTACTCACAAATTTTTCATTAGCCAATTTACCTTGAGTTCGGTCAAAGTCTTTTTGCACTTTTTCAAGCGCTTTGGCAATACGGGCAAGTTCGGCATTTTTATCAATAAGACCTGCCATTGGGATTAAAATTTCCATTTCCCCCACTAAGGCCGTTGCACTGGCTGGTGCTTCTTCATCCGCTTCTAACAAATTAATGCTTTCTAATCGGGCAATGGTACCTAAAAACGCGCGAGTATTCTGCAAGCGTTGCCAATCTTTAGCGCTGGCGTTACGCAACAATACCGCAAGAGGTTTGCTGGGTGGAATATCCATTTCACCCCGGATATTACGAATACCAAGAACAAAACTCTTCATCCATTCGATGTCATCAATAACCTGTTTATCAATCAAACTTTCGTTTTGTGCAGGGAAACGTTGCATCATAATACTTTGCGAACCATCAGCGGATAATTCACGACACAGAGGAACCACTCGTTGCCAAATTTCTTCCGTAATAAACGGCATGATGGGGTGCAGTATGCGCAAAATATTTTCTAATACATTGACTAAGGTGTGACGAGTTCCGCGTTTTTGTGCGTCACTACTTTGCTCTGAATTTAGAATGGGTTTAGTCAGCTCTAAATACCAATCACAGAATTGATTCCAGGTAAATTCGTATACGACCTGAGCGGCGATATCAAAGCGATATTCTGCGACGGCTGTTTCAAACTCTTTTAAGGTGGTTTGTAAACGCGCCAGTATCCAGCGGTCAGCTACGCTTAGCTCAAGTTCACCACCGGCTAAGCCCGTGTCTTGCCCTTCGGTGTTCATCAATACAAAGCGCGAAGCATTCCATAATTTGTTGCAGAAGTTACGGTATCCTTCAACCCGTTTTACATCAAAATTGATGTCACGGCTGGTGGAGGCCATTGCAGCAAAGGTAAAACGTAGGGCGTCAGTGCCGTAAGCGGCAAAACCTTCAGGATAGCTGGCTTGAGTTCGCTTAGCGATTTTCTCCGCTAATTTTGGCTGCATCATGCCTGAGGTGCGTTTTGCGACTAACTCTTCAATGCTAATACCGTCGATCAAATCGATGGGGTCAATGACGTTACCTTTGGATTTAGACATTTTATCGCCATTTTCATCGCGAATAAGGCCGGTGATATAAATCTCTTTGAAGGGGATTTGACCAGTGAATTTTTTAGTCATCATGATCATTCTGGCTACCCAGAAGAAAATAATGTCAAAACCAGTTACCAGCACTGCGCTTGGTATGAAAGTGTTGAGTTCTGGCGTTTGTTTTGGCCAGCCCATGGTGGCAAATGGCCAGAGCGCCGATGAAAACCAGGTATCCAAAACATCAGCATCTTGGCGTAAGTTAATTTCAGCACCTAGCTGATGTTGTTCACGCACCTCAGCCTCAGTTCGACCGACAAAAAATTGCCCACTGTCATCATACCAAGCAGGGATGCGGTGCCCCCACCAAAGCTGGCGAGAAATACACCAATCTTGAATGTTGTTCATCCATTGGTAATAGGTTTTGTCCCAGTTCTCAGGGACAAATTTAATTTCACCACTTTTTACTGCTTCAATAGCAGGCTTGGCGAGTTCTTCTACGGCAACATACCACTGGTCGGTTAAATAGGGTTCGATAACGGCACCAGAGCGATCACCACGGGGGACTTTAAGTTTGTGATCCTCTATTTTAATCAAAACGCCCGATTCTGTTAAATCAGCGACGATTTGCTTTCGTGCCTCAAAGCGGTCTAATCCCTGATATTGAGCAGGTGCGGCGTCATTTATTTTGGCATCATCAGTCAAAATATTAATCATTTCTAATTGATGACGCTTACCCATTTCATAGTCGTTAAAGTCATGGGCAGGGGTGATTTTTACACAGCCGGTACCAAAATCTTGTTCAACATAATCGTCAGCAATAATAGGGATAAGACGGCCAGTGATAGGCAATTTAATTTGTTTACCAATATACGCTTGATAGCGCGGATCTTCAGGGTGAACGGCTACGGCGGTATCGCCTAACATGGTTTCTGGTCGAGTGGTGGCCACCACTAATTCGCCAGAGCCGTCAGCCAAAGGATAACGCATGTGCCACATAAAACCGGCTTCTTCTTCACTTAATACTTCAAGATCAGATACCGCAGTGTGTAAGACTGGGTCCCAGTTTACTAAGCGTTTTCCACGGTAAATCAGCCCTTCTTGGTATAAACGCACAAACACTTCGTTTACGGCTTCTGACAAATCGTCATCCATAGTGAACGCTTCACGCTCCCAGTCAGGAGAGGTGCCTAAACGACGCATTTGTTGAGTGATATTACCGCCTGACTCCGCTTTCCATTGCCAGATTTTTTCAACAAAAGCTTCACGGCCTAAGTCATGGCGCGTCAAATTTTGTGCATTGAGTTGGCGTTCTACCACCATTTGGGTCGCAATACCGGCGTGGTCAGTACCACATTGCCACAAAGTATTATCGCCTTTCATACGGTGATAGCGGGTTAGGGCATCCATAATGGTTTGTTGAAAACCATGACCCATATGCAAACTACCAGTGACGTTTGGCGGCGGTAATAAAATACAATAGGGCTCGCCTTGACCAGACGCTTTAAAGTAACCGCGGTTTTCCCACTGTTGATAACATTGCTGTTCAATATTTTGTGGGCTGTACGTTTTTTCCATGGGTTTAATTCTCGTAAATACTTGAGGCAGCCTGGGTATCTAATTGATTACCTGCCGCACGATAATGTTTGTAGCGCTCGCGAGCCTTGAGTTTGAGTTCTTCGGCATGTGGCACGAAGTCAATGACTTGATGAAAGCGAGTATGAAATTCAGGCACAAGGTCAGCTAAATTGATTAATACCTGTCTCGAAAATCGCTGCGGTGCTTGCCAGGTTATTTCAACTGGTGCACCGCCAACGGGGCCTTCGCCGGCTAAATTGTGTGGAACAAAGGCGTCAATTGGCAGTTGCCACAAAAGTTCATCAAACTGCTCCGCTTGTTGTTTATCTTGGCAAAACACTAAGCACTTTTGTTTTTGCCTAAAACAACGAGCAGCAGCTAGGCAGGCAAGTTCAAAATGCGCAAGCACTGAACTGCCAACCTGAGGTTCTTCTAGCAAGAAAAATGACACATTAGCCATGAGTGTTTGTTGTGTCCTGTATTAATCTTCGGTGGTTAAACCGGCTCTGGTCATTAAAAACTGAGACAATAAGGGCACAGGGCGACCTGTCGCGCCTTTATTTTTTCCACTCTGCCATGCGGTTCCGGCAATATCCATGTGTGCCCAGTTATACTTGCGTGTAAAGCGCGATAAAAAACACGCCGCGGTAATGGTGCCTGCAGGACGACCACCTATATTGGCCATATCGGCAAAGGGGCTTTCGATTTGCTCTTGATACTCATCCCACAAAGGTAAGCGCCATGCTTTGTCACCACTTTGTTCAGAGGCATTCAGAAGCTCATGAGCAAGTGGATTATGATTACTCATCACACCTGATGCGTATTTACCCAAGGCAATCACACACGCACCAGTTAATGTTGCCACGTCGACCACTAATTCAGGATCAAAACGCTCAACGTAGGTCAGTGCGTCGCATAGCACCAACCTGCCTTCGGCATCCGTATTCAGCACTTCTACTGTTTGTCCTGACATAGTGGTTAAAATGTCGCCCGGACGATAGGCGTTAGCATCAGGCATGTTTTCACATCCAGCAAGTATACCAACGATATTAATGGGAAGGTTTAACTCACAAATGGCATGCATGGTACCCAGAACGCCTGCAGCGCCGCCCATGTCGTATTTCATTTCATCCATTGCTTCGCCAGGTTTAATCGAGATACCACCTGAGTCAAAGGTGAGGCCTTTGCCGACTAATACGATAGGCGCTTGATCAACGGGACCACCTTTGTGTTCCATGATGGTCATTATCGATTCGTTAGCTGAGCCACGCCCCACGGCTAAATAAGAGTTCATGCCTAATTCAGCCATTTGTGTTTCATTCACCGAGCTAACATGCAAATTTTGATAATTTTTTTCAAGTAACTCCGCTTGTTCGAGCAAATACGCAGGGTTACAAATATTGGGCGGCATGTTGGCTACGTCTTTCGCCGTTTTCATTCCTGTCGCCACGGCTAAACCATGGGCGAGTGCTCGTTCACCAATCGGCAATTCGCGACGGGTGGGCACATTAAAAATGATCTTGCGAATAGGACGACGCAGCTCACCTTTTTTGGTTTTTAATTGCAAGAAGGTATACAAGGCATCTTGAGTGGCTTCAACCGCTTGACGAACTTTCCAATAGGTATCACGCCCCTTTACGTGCAGATCAGTTAAAAAGCTGACCGCTTCCATTGCGCCAGTCTCGTTTAAGGTCTTAATGGTTTTGGCAATAATTTGTTTGTATTGGCGCTCGTCTAGCTCGCGTTCTTTACCGCATCCCACTAATAAGACTCGCTCACTCAATACGTTAGGAACATGATGCAATAAAAGCATTTGACCGGCTTGACCTTCTAAATCACCACGTCTGAGTAAGTTGCTGATATACCCTTCGCTGATAATATCGAGTTGCTCTGCGACGGAAGTTAGACGCCTTGGCTCAAAAACCCCGACAACAATGCACGCGCTACGCTGTTTTTCCGGACTGCCGCTTTTTACGCTAAATTCCACACGCTTTCTCCGCTTTTATTTGGTTTCATAAAGAGTCATTATGCAGAATTAAACCCTAGAAAATTCGTCGATGACGAATCGTTCTACATAATGCTGTGATAAGATTACAAGAATAATTTGAGCCACAGATTATTTTTAAAGAATTCTGCGGCGAAATGCATTAAAAATGCAGCGTAGATAAATTAAACTTGAGAAAACGCTAAGTTTACTTAAAATTTCCTGTAGCGCTACTAAAATACCACTTTTTCCTTTGGAACACGCGTGCTGATATTTCGATATTTAGTGACAGAAACTGTCAAATCTCAAATTGCCGTTTTTATGTTATTGATGGCAATTTTCATTACTCAGAAATTTATCCGAGTGCTTGCTGAAGCCTCTAGCGGCGACATCCCTGCTAACCTAGTACTGGGTTTTTTAGCGCTAAGTATGCCCGTGTTGGCCTCAATTATTCTCCCTCTTAGTTTATTTCTTGGCATCATGCTGGCTCATGGTCGTTTATATGTTGATAGCGAAATGAGTGTCATGCGAGCGTGTGGTATTAGTGAGTGGTATATCACCCGTGTCATGCTTGTTGTGGCTCTTGTGATGGCTGTATTAACAGGCGCGCTGACATTGTGGCTGTCGCCCTTAGCGGTAGAAAACGAATATCAGCTTGAAGAAAAAGCCGGCGCACAAAGTGGTTTGACTGCTCTAGTACCTGGTCGTTTCCAACAAACGGCCAACGAACAAGCTGTGATTTTTGTCCACGACATTGAGCCTGGTCAGAGTCCTCTGCGTAAAGTCTTTTTAGCTCAGCGCTCTGCGGATACCGAACGTCAAGATATACGAATTGTGTATGCGCAGAATGGTGGTGTATTTGAAGAAAAAAACGGTGCTGAAAAATTAATTCTAAAAGAGGGGGTTCAATACGAGGGAACTCTCGGTAATAAAGATTATCGGGTCATCGAATTTGCCGAATATCAGGTGCAAATTGCTGAGCAAGAAGTCGAGCAGCAAAGACGTAAACTTACCGCATATCCCACTGCCAAACTATTAAGTGAAACCTCGATTGATGCGATAGCTGAACTTCATTGGCGACTGGCTTTGCCTCTGTCTTTGCCATTTTTAGTGATGATTGCAGTGCCCTTAAGTGCAGCAAATCCTCGACAAGGGCGTTTTGGTAAAATGCTCCCTGCCTTAATGTTATATCTTGGCTACTTCTTGATGTTAATGGCTGGTCGCAAGGCGCTAGAAGATGGCCATATTCCGCCTCAAATTGGCTTGTGGTGGGTGCATGGCATACTCTTTAGTATTGGTATTGCCTTGCTGTTAAAAGGGCGGCCAATAGGCGTGCGCTTGCGAGCAAAACTGCGAGGTGATGCCCGTGTTTAAAATAATCGACTTGTATATCGCTCGCACATTGCTGGCAACAACGTTAATGAGTTTATGTGTGCTGACAGGTTTAAGTGCGCTTATTCGTTTTATAGAACAAATGAAACAGGTGGGCAAAGGCAGCTATGACATGACAGTTGCCGCCATTTATATATTACTGAGCCTACCTCGTGAGTTTGAGCAGTTTTTTCCGATGGCGACCTTAATAGGTGGGTTAATTGGCATGGGAATGTTAGCCAGTAATAGTGAGCTGGTGGTGATGCAGGCATCAGGGCAAAGTCGCTGGAACATTATTGTATCAGCAATGAAGTCGGCTTTATTGATGGTTGTAGTCGTGATGATGATAGGTGAATGGGTTGCACCACTGACTGAAGCGAAGGCTAAAGAGATTCGTACACAGGCGATTTCAGGCGGCAGTTTATTTTCGTCGGACCGGCTAGTGTGGGCCAAAGATGCCGAAAATTTTGTTAGCATTGGCGAGGTTATCGACAAAAATACTCTGCGGGACGTTACCGTATACCGCTTTAATGACAGTCTTGCTTTGCAACAAATCATGAGTGGCGAGCAAGCCACATATGATGGTCAGGCTTGGTTATTAAAAAATGTCGAATTTACTGATTATCTTGCCAATCAAATAAACGTGACACAAAAGAGCGAAGAGCAATGGGTATCTACGTTAACCCCGGACAAGCTAGGCGTGGTGACGGTTAAACCAGAGGCTTTGTCGATCCAAGGCTTATATGGTTACGTTGATTACCTTGAAAATAATAGCCAAGATCCTAATCGTTACAAATTGGCTTTTTGGCGCAAGGTGCTTCAGCCACTGACAGTAGGCGTTATGCTCCTTATGGCGCTGTCTTTCATTTTCGGTCCCTTACGCAGCGTTACAATGGGCGCTCGGATTATCATGGGAGTACTGACAGGTTTCGGTTTTTTTGTCAGTAATGAAGTCTTCGGCACGCTCAGTACGGTGTATCAATTACCACCATTATTCGGTGCGGTTTTCCCCAGTGCAGTATTTGCCATTGTTGCGATATTTTTATTGCGAAGGCGGGGTTAATTCCGCCTTTTCATCAAACCTTGAATCAGTCTTGTAGATCTTTCCAAGCAGCATGATGATTGGCTTCTTTACTTAAATACAGCATTTCGGTTTTTGCAATTCTATCTTGTAATGACAGTTTATTTTTCACATCGAACAAAACAAACAATGTGCCAATGCCGCCTAAAGCACTCAGTAATCGAAGCAAAGCTCTGCCGTAGCCAAAAGGTTGTTCAGAGGTGCTAAATAATTTGAGTCGCCAAGCCCGCATACCAATTGTCTGACCGCCATTGCGCCAAAACCACAGAAAGAAGCCCACAACCCACAATAGTGACCAGCCGAAAATAATATTAGCATACAGTGGTGAATGGCTAATGACGTCCATGCTATGGGTGTACCCCTGTTTGTCTAATACCTTATTTTCTAATAACACGATGACCACGACCGTCGAAACGATTCCTGCAACCATAAAGATCGCGGTAGCAACAAGGAGGTCGTAAACAATTGCAGCGAGGCGGCGAAAAAAACCAGCACGGGGAAAGGTCAATTTTGTTGAATTCATGGAAATTTGTCTCAAACATTTTGTGCAGTTTAACAGTATTTACTTTCAGGGATAAATAGCAGTGTGCAGTAAATGATTGTCTTTGAGCTTTAGCGTTCTATCGGACTAACAAGATGAACGCCAGGTTCGCCTCATAACCTTTCTCACAGACAGATATGAGTAACACTTTTCTAACATTCATTAATGAGAGGGCGTCTTCGTATTCGCGTGCATTTCATTTTGGTAATACCAAATTAAAATAATTGGTTGACATAATTCTCTTTATTGGTTAGTTTTTATGTTTCAGGCAAATATAAAGTATTATTCTGACCATCACAGAAAAGGGGTTTTGGTTACTGTTTAAGGCCTTAGTTTGTCTACATAATACTTAAGCTCTTTTGTATGGAGAATGAAAATGTCGATGGCAGGAAAAGTAGCAATAGTGGCAGGGGGTGGTCGAGATATCGGTCGAGCATGCGCGCTGGAATTGGCAAGTAGGGGAGCGAATGTAGTTATTAGCTATCATTCAAGTTCAACGACGGCAAAAAGTGCGGTCGCTGAAATGGAAGCAATGGGCGTAAAAGCCGTGGCTGTTCAAGCGGATCTCACCACGCAAGAAGGCGTTGATGCTTGTGTTAAAACAGCAATAGATAGTTTTGGCAAGATTGACACCTTAGTGCATGTCTCTGGTGGGCTGGTTGAGCGAATTAAAATTGCAGATATGTCTTTAGCCCATTGGCACAAGGTGATGGATTTGAATTTAACGTCGCTGTTTATGATGAGCCAAGCCTGCATTCCACACATGGGAAAGGGTAGTTCTATTGTAACCTTAGCATCACAAGCGGGCCGAGATGGTGGCGGCGGCGGCGCCGTAGCGTATGCTACATCGAAAGGGGCAATCATGACGTTTACTCGAGGGTTGGCCAAGGAGCTTGGTCCACATATCCGTGTGAATGGGGTGTGCCCGGGTATGATAAGTACCGGATTTCACGATACCTTTACTAATGACACTATTCGCGCCAACGTCGCTGGAGCGACCGCCCTTAAACGAGAAGGGCAATCTGAAGAAGTGGCAAAATTAGTGGCTTTCTTGGCAAGTGACGAATCGTCGTATATGACGGGTAATAATGTCGATATCAATGGCGGTTTGTTGTTTTCATAAACGCCAACAATCTTTTCAAAACCCGCGTACCCTGCGGTAGGGGCACTGTAACAGGTGCCCCTTTTTTTATTTTTTCTCAGCGCTTGATGGCCGGCAATTCACTCAAGATGTGCTTAGCTGACCAAATGGTTTAACGAATACAAGCCACGAGTTTCACTTGATTTACGCTTCACTTCTTCTAAGGCTTTCGCTTCACTGACTTCAAAAAGTGAATTGATCAGGCGGTTAAAGTGATGATGCATCGCACTGCGCGCTGCCTGTGAGTCTTTATTAGCTAAAGCGGTGTAAATAGCTCGGTGCTCCTCTAGTCTATCGCTATCGCTTTGACTACAAACGTTTTTATAAGCAGCTTTAATTTCATCTCGACTGTCGCGCAGGCGCCACAAGTTCTCAACTGCTAAAGAAACGGCATTATTGCGGGTAGCGTTTGATATTATAACGTGAAACTCTTTATCAGCTTGGTCCGCATTAATACCTTTTTGCATGGCATCTAAGGTGAGCTTTAGCTTGGCTAATTCGGCTTCAGTAATTGTCATGGCAGCCAAGGCCGCGGCTTCACCTTCAATAAGGGCTCTGGCTTGCGTTAATTCAAACGCGCTAACGGGTTTGCTTTCTTGTTTGTCTTGTTGCATTTCAAGCACATACACACCTGAACTGGTTTTTACTTCGACACGTTGGCGAACCTCTAAGGCAATAATCGCCTCACGAACAGTGGGACGGCTCACAGAGAACGATTCAGCTAATTCACGTTCAGGTGGTAAACGACTTCCAGGGGGATATGCTCCTGAATCGATAAGGGTCTCAATTTTTTCGACTATGTTCCAAAACATACGTTTGTTTTTCATTTTATCTATTACCTTTTTACATAGTGTTTGAGTACCAAACTCATAGGCTTAATCATATCCAATACCCACAGGAATAGGCAAAGCCAATTTTAAAAAAAGTTTGTTTATATTCATTTACGATTTTTAGTATATACCATTTATTGGTATTACCAATAAATTCACTATTGGTAATAATTTATGTTAATAAATGGTTGACATTTGTTTGCTTGATTGGTTAGATGGCGTCGTCTGTGCAAAAGCTATGCGAGAAACTTAATGTTATTCATCACACAGTTAAACAAGATCAGTCGGGCTGTCCTTGAACATACAAGAAAACCAGCATTTATCACTGCAGTTTGTGCAATAGCCATAATGGTTGGTGTTTCAGCTTCGGCGCGTTCGCAAGAATTTGTCATTGATGGAGTAGCAAAATATCAAAGCCTTAACCTTGATGAATTAACCGTAGCAGGCGTCAATTTGGAGCGCTTAGATACGACCGATGACATTAACATCGCTAAAGGTGAAACAATAGGCGCGACTGATTTTGCAAGCTATTTTCACCCTTTGCGGTCAGTTGGCGATGAGTATGGGTGTTGAGACTAAATTGAATACAGATTTTGTAACGAGTGTGTCGGTGGAACCTGACGAACGTCCTATCGTCAGGTTCCATTTTTAATTTTTTATCTGGGGTCAAAATGTTATCAGAGCAATGTAAAAATCGCTTCTCCCAAGCAGCCTTATTGTTTGTTTTGTTGTGTTGTCACAACATGGTCAGTGCTGAGCAATGGGTAGTGCATAGCCAAGAAGAATATGGTCATGCCGCAAAAAATATTAAAGCAGGCGATAAAATCGTTTTAGCTGACGGTGTTTGGCATGATTTTGAAATTTTATTCAAGGGCCAAGGTACGGAAAAACAACCTATTGAATTAACGGCGCAAACGAAAGGGCAAGTTATATTGTCAGGCCAGTCAAATCTGCGTTTAGCCGGTGAATATTTAGTGGTATCTGGTTTGGTATTTAAAAATGGTTATAGCCCGACGGGTGAAGTTATCTCCTTTCGTCAAAATGCCAGCACATTGGCAAATCATAGTCGGGTAACGGAAACAGTCATCGACCACTTTAATAACCCCGACAAGTTTTCGTCCGATAGCTGGGTATTAATGTATGGCCAGCATAATCGCTTTGATCATAACCATATCGTCGGTAAAAGTAATGCGGGTGTGACCATGGCAGTGCGCTTAAATAATGAGGCAAGCCAACAGAACCACCATCAGATTGACCATAATTATTTTGGTCCTCGGCCTATTTTAGGCTCTAACGGCGGAGAAACATTACGGATTGGCACAAGTCATTATTCACTCAGTGATTCATTTACTGTTGTAGAAAACAACTATTTTGACCGCTGCAACGGGGAGGTAGAAATTATCTCCAACAAATCGGGTAGTAATACGTTCCGTAACAACGTTTTTTTTGAATCTCGCGGCACCTTGACCTTACGCCATGGCAGCGGAAATTTGGTGGAAGGCAATGTGTTTTTGGGAAATGGTCAAGATCATACTGGTGGCATACGCGTTATTAATGGCAACCAAACCATCCGTAATAATTATTTATCTGGCTTGACTGGAACCCGCTTTGGTGGTGGTTTGGTGGTCATGAATGGTGTACCTAACTCTAAAATTAACCGCTATCACCAAGTGGATAATGCTTTAATTGAAAACAATACCTTAATTGATGTGAGTAACATCAATTTAGCCGCTGGTAGTGATGAAGAGCGCACAGCAGCGCCTATTAATAGCCATTTTAAAAACAACCTTATCATTAATAGAAATAAACAAGACCCTTTTCACTTATTGGATGACGTAAGCGGAATAGCATTTTCTAACAATGCTATGAGTCAAGCCGCGCCGAGTGAAATTGAAAATGGGTTTGAGCTTGTTAGCGCGGAATTAGTCATGGCAGAAAACGGTTTGTGGTATCCAAGCGACATAAAATCCGTTGAGCTAGGTGCATCGAGAAATCTTCAGCCCATCACTAAAGCGCAAGTGGGTGTTACTTGGTATGAGAAACAATCGAAACCCGTGGATTTTAGCGCAGGCAAGCAAACTACCATCAGCAATAGCGAACAATTGGTTCTAGGCCTAAAAACAGCAGAACGGGGCGAGCAATTTATATTGGCTGACGGCGAATATATCTTAGACAAGATCATGGAAATCAACACCGTGGTGAGTATTCAAGCTGAAAATCCTGGTAAAGCCATCTTATTTAATTTGCGCCCAGTGATGCTTGAAATTGCTGATGGTGGCAGCTTAAAACTGCAAGGTTTGGTAATTGATGGTAAAGATGCTGTTGATTCTGCAGGTAATGTGCTTATTCGCACGACTAAATTGCCTACTTTGCAAAACTACACACTGATAGTTGACCAAGTAAAGGTTCGCCATCTTAATGTGAATCACTCATATCACGTATTTGATGCAGGCTATCGTAGCCTTGCAGATTTAATCAGTATCACCAATAGTGAATTTGTTGACGTCACTGGCGACATATTAAAACTAAATAAAGAGCTTGATGACTTGGGTATTTACAATGCGGAATACGTGGTGATGAACAACAATCGTTTTACCAATGTACAGGGTGCTATTGCGACTATCTACCGCGGAGGCACGGATGAAAGTACCTTTGGCCCTCATCTTGAATTCAGCCAAAACACTGTGTTAAACAGCGGCACTGGTAAACGTAATAAAGTAGGTGCAACGCTTTTATTGCATGGTACTCAAGTTAATCTCATTACGGGCAATTCATTTGGCTCATCTGCACCGGTTGTGCTCGAACATACCGTGGGAGAACCACGTACCACCATTACAAATAACCAATTTGAACAAACCCCTAAGCCTGTAATTAAGCAACTTTTTCCTTTGAGTGGGGCCGTACTGAGTATGTCTGGGAATACTTACTAGTAACTACACTTAACAATCGGAGCGTTAAACGGCATAAGTTTGATGACTCAAAAGTTTAGAATGAGTAGATAAATACGCAATTTTTTGCGTTTTTGTCCCCGTAAAGTCTGTTAAATTGAGTGGTATCGAAATGAAAATAAAAAACTTACGCTGGTGGGTCATAGCGTTAATTGCGCTAGCTACCGTTATTAACTACATAGATCGCTCGGCGCTGAGCGTACTTTGGCCAGATATCGTTGAGGAGCTATTTCCTGATGAATCGGCATTAGAGCGTAAGCAAATATACGCCAATATTTCTATTGTGTTCATTTTATCCTATGCCTTTGGGCAAGCCATTTTTGGTAAAATATTTGACTGGGTAGGTACACGCTTAGGCTTTGTACTGTCTATCGGAATTTGGTCTCTTGCCACTGCCGCTCATGCTTTAGCCCAAGGTGTGTTGAGTTTTAGTATTGTTCGCGCAGTATTAGGTGTAGCTGAAGCTGGAAACTGGCCGGGTGCCGCTAAAAGTAATGCCGATTGGTTTCCCACTAAAGAGCGAGCGCTTGCCCAGGGTATTTTTAACTCTGGAGCCGCTATTGGCGGTATTATTGCTATTCCGCTGATTGCCTATTTAACCGTTTTTTTTAATTGGCAAATGGTTTTTGTGGTCATTGGTTTAGTGGGCTTGTTATGGCTTATTCCGTGGATTATTTTGGTTAAAGCACCACCTAAAGAGCACCCTTGGATCACCGAAGAGGAGCGTCACTACATCCTTAGCGGTCAAAGAGTAACGGATGTTCAAGCTGACTCAGATGAAGAAGAATATAACCCTTCGACCGTTGAACTGCTCTCACGTAAGCAAAGCTGGGGCGTAATTATTGCTTCAGCGGCCATTGATCCTATTTGGTGGTTGTTTGTATTTTGGATCCCAATTTACCTTAACGAAGTGTACGCAATGGACGTTAAGTCGATTGGCATTTATGGTTGGGTACCTTATGTAGGCGCAATGTTGGGCGCATGGTTTGGTGGCCTGTTAGCGCAAAATCGTATCAAAGCGGGTTGGAACACAGACAAAACACGTAAACTCACTATCACACTGGGCTGCCTAATTATGTTGCCAGCTCTCCTTGCTATGGCTAACCCAGGTGGCCCCACTACCGCAGTTATCATTATGGCCGTTATCTTATTTGGATTTCAAACTACTATCGGCAACGTGCAAACTTTGCCAAGCGACCTGTATGGTAAAAAAGCAGTGGGAAGCTTGTCAGGTTTTGCGGGCATGGCGGCTAAGTTAGGCGCACTGGGATTAACCGCTTTAGTACCTTGGCTTACCGCCGATGGCAACTACACTCCAGCATTCGTTATTGGGGCATCTTTAGCCATTATTGCTATGCTGGCAGTTTGGATACTTATTCCAAAAATCGAACCTTTAAAAAGTACTAAATAAGGGTTTAATTAGAAAAATTCTTAGCTTAAGCAAGCTTATAAGCTATTACGATCCAAGGTTTATTATGCAAAAAATAGTGTTATTTGGTGAATGCATGCTTGAGTTACGTCAAGGTGGCGAGGGTAATATCATGCACCGCTCATTTGCGGGTGACGTGTTTAATACCGCAGTTTATTTAAAGCGAGCTTTTTTTGAACATCAAGTGAGTTTTATGTCTGGTGTGGGCCACGATGTGATCAGCCAAGAATTAGCAGCAAACTGTCAAGCTGAAGGATTGCAAACTAGCTTGCTACGACGCAGCGCCTCTCATAATCCTGGAATCTATTTGGTACAAACAGATGAACATGGTGAGCGTTCATTTTTGTATTGGCGCGAAAATTCAGCAGCTCGTCAGATGATGAAATTATTGGATGACGATATTCGTAATACTGTGTGTAAGGCGGATCTATTCTTTTTCTCTGGTATATCGCTGGCTATTCTTGCACCTGAAGATCGTGCCACGTTTTGGCAATTTTTAAGTGAGTTACAAGAGGCGGGCGTCACCATCGCGTTTGACCCTAACTACCGCGCGCGTTTATGGCAGAGTGAAGACGATGCTAGGCATCAATTTTCTTTGGCCTTTGCAGCTAGCGCCATTGTATTACCCGGTATAGAGGACTTTGCCACCCTTTATGGACATCAAACTCTTGAGGACGTTGTGGCTTTTTGTGCTCCTTTTAACATCAAAGAGCTAATTATTAAAAATGGCCCGAGTTCAGTTTTTTGCAAAACTGAGTACTGTCATTTTAGTCTGCCTGTAGAACCTGTTAAAAAGGTAGTAGACACCACTTCGGCGGGTGATTCGTTCAACGGAGTGTATTTAGGCGCAAGGCAAGCGGGTTACGACATCAAATTGGCGGTCGAACTTGCTGCAAAAGCAGCTGGACTAGTTATTCAATTTCCCGGAGCAATTGTTCCAAATGAGAATTTTAGTGAACTTATTCGTGCGCAATTATTGGCATTTGAACATCAAGCGAGCTAACTGTTTACAAAGCAAAAGTTCATTTTTATAAGGGGTAAGTGAGTATTGATAAACTGTAACATCATGACTCACTTACACAGAAAAGCACCTCCCGGAGTAAAACGTCGAAACTGGGCGCTAAGGGAAGGTGTTTAATAATAGAGTTATAAGCAATGACAAACATTGCAAAGAGCCCCCAGTTTTAGGTAGGTAGTTAAATTAGGTATTCATAAATGCTCGTTACATCGTATTTACCCCTCGCGTTTTGTAACGCGTAGCGGCACCTCGATACTCTGTATAAGTACTGTGAATTTTCCGTTTTAACCCTATGCGTGCATAGTCGAAGACGCGCAACTATTAATTGTTAGAGGGGAAATTATGCCTATTATTGGATTTCCGGTTGAGACAAAACCGGGGGAAAAACGCTGTGCATTATTGCCAGCCAACGTAAAAGCTTACACCTTATTAGGTGCCAGTGTATTAATCGAGAAAGGCTTAGGTGAGCCGCTCCACATCAGTGATGATGACTATGTTCAAGCTGGCGCGCAAGTAGCTGACAATCGTGACGTTTTACTGAAAAAGTCAGACATTGTCTTGGCTTTACATAAATTACCTAGCTCAGAATTACGCTCACTTAAAGCCGGTGCATTACTCGTGAGTTATCTCGATCCCTTTAATGAATCGGCCTATATTCAACAACTTTGTGATGCTGATTTATCCAGCATAAGCATGGAAATGATCCCGCGCATCAGCCGTTGTCAAAAAATGGATGCCTTAAGTTCACAGGCCAGTTTAGCGGGTTATGTGATGGTTATGCAGGCGGCGAATGCCCTTGAAACTGTGTTACCAATGATGATGACACCAGCCGGTACCTTAAAACCTGCCAAGGTCTTTATTATCGGGGCAGGGGTAGCAGGCTTGCAAGCTATTGCGACTGCAAAACGCTTAGGGGCAAGCGTGACAGCCTTCGATACTCGAAGCGTAGTTGCTGAACAAGTGCGTTCCCTTGGCGCGAAATTTTTAGATATTGATTTAGGCCAAACCGGTGAAACCGGACAAGGTTATGCCCAAGCTTTAAGCTCAGAACAAATGCAAATTCAGCAACGCGAGCAAGCAAAATGTATTGCTGATTCGGATATTGTCATCACCACGGCGCAGTTATTTGGTCGCAAACCGCCTGTATTGATCGACCAAAAGACCATCGCGTCAATGCGCCCTGGTAGCGTGATTGTGGATATGGCCGCTGAAAATGGCGGTAATGTGGTGGGTTCAGTTTCTGGTGAAACCGTTCAAATTCATGATGTGAATGTCATTGGTACCGGTTTTTGGGCCAATGGTGTGGCTAAACACGCCAGCCAAATGTATGCCAGTAATGTATTTAATTTGATTAGCGAATTTTGGGATAAAGCGTCAAATCAGTTTGCTTTAGATGTTGAAGACGAAGTGTTGTCAGCTTGTGTGATTAGTCACCAAGGTCAGGTAGTACACAAGATGATCAACGATTTTTATCAACAACATGGCGTGCCTATGCATGCTAAAGCAACGCAAATGACAGCGGAGGCCTAAGATGGACGCAATTTATTTACTCTTTATTTTAATGTTGTCGATCTTTGTCGGCTTCGAACTTATCCAAAAAGTACCTGCTACTTTGCATACTCCGCTGATGTCAGGAGCGAATGCTATTTCCGGTATTACCGTGGTGGGTGCGTTAGTGCTTGCTGGTGATGAAACCCTAGGAGACTACGCCATGTACTTGGGCGCGTTTGCCGTTTTTCTTGCCACTATTAATGTAGTGGGTGGGTATTTAGTTACTGATCGCATGCTCGCCATGTTCAAGAAAAAGAAGTAGGAAATGGCCATGTTAGAATTATCAACCAATAGCGCTTTATTAATTAATTTCGTTTACGTTATCGCCGCAGCTTTATTTATCTTTGGTCTAAAACTCTTAGGTCATCCTTCTACAGCTCGTAAAGGTAACGCCCTATCTTCATTGGCTATGCTATTAGCCATTGTAGTGACCTTACTCGACCTTAACATTGTAAATTATCAATGGATCATCATCGCCATGATAGCTGGCTCAGTTGTGGGGATTTTTGCTGCACGCTTAGTCGCCATGACAGCCATGCCTGAGATGGTTTCTTTGCTTAACGGCATTGGCGGTTTAGCCAGTTTGTTTGTGGCATGGTCTGCGATGGTTTCACCCAATACTATGTCGGTGTTTATTTTACTGGTCACCTTCTTAGCCTTACTCATTGGTGGCGTGACCTTTTCTGGCAGTATTGTGGCATGGGGCAAACTCAGTGAGCGTATTGTTGGCCGCCCTATTATGTTTCGCGGTCAAGCAATCGTTAATTTATTAGTGGTCTTGGCCGTTATTGCCAGTGGGGTGATGTTTATCTTATTCCCGCAGGAACCCCGTTATTTATGGTTAGCCATCAGCCTATCATTATTGTTTGGCGTTATGTTGGTTATACCCATTGGTGGTGCTGATATGCCGGTGGTCATTTCATTACTAAATAGTTATTCAGGCCTTGCCGCCTGTGCGGCGGGTTTTGCCTTGCACAATAACTTATTGATTGTGGCAGGCTCTCTGGTTGGCGCTAGCGGTATCATCCTCACGCAAATCATGTGTAAAGCGATGAATCGTTCCTTAGTAAACGTGCTGTTTAGTGGCTTCCAATCGGTAAGCAACGAAAAAATGGTTATCGAAGGAGAAGTCAAAGCCTTATCAGCTGACGATGCTTATTACGTGCTAGAAGCTGCGCAATCCGTGGTTGTTGTGCCGGGGTATGGTATGGCGGTAGCCCAAGCACAGCATGCCATGAAAGAGTTACAAGTATTACTTGAAGCAAACGGCGCAGAAGTGGCTTACGCCATTCATCCGGTAGCTGGTCGTATGCCTGGCCATATGAATGTACTGCTGGCAGAGGCAGATGTGTCGTATGAGCAATTATTTGAAATGGACGAAATCAATAAGCGCATTGAAACCTTCGATGTGGCGATGGTGATTGGCGCCAATGATGTGGTAAACCCCGCAGCCCGCGAGATGAAAGGAAGCCCGATCTACGGAATGCCGGTGATTAACGCTGATTTAGCGAAAAATGTCTTTGTCCTTAAACGGGGGATGGCATCAGGCTTCGCCGGTGTTGACAATCCTTTGTTTTTCAAACCGAATTGCCGAATGATTTTCGGCGATGCAAAAGAAACCTTAAATAACATAATTCGTCAGTTTGACCATTAACTAGAGAACTCATATGCAATCAATATCATCACTGTTAGGCACACAAACCCTATTGCCAATTATTCAAACCAATTCGGTTGAGGAAGGCGTAAAAATCGCCCATGCCATGGAGCAAGCTGGCTTGCACAGTGTAGAAGTCGTGTTACGAAGCGACGCTTCTTTACAAGCACTTAGCGAAATTAAAAAAGCATTTCCTAAGATGTTAGTGGGGGCGGGTACAGTGTATAACACGACGATATTGGATGCAGCCATTCAAGCTGGGGCTGACTACATCGTTACCCCAACGGTCACTAATTCTTTGTTACTTGCCATGCAAGGTAGCGGCGTTCCGTTTATTCCAGGTGTGCAAAATATGCGAGACATCGCCGAGGTGATGGAGCATGGTGTGACAGAAATGAAGTTATTTCCTGCGGAACTGTCAGGCGGAATCGCATTTCTAAATGCGATCTCGTCACTGTTTAAACACATTCAGTTTTGCCCTACTGGCGGTATTAGCCCGGCGAACAAAGATAGCTATTTAGCTCTACCTAATGTGTTCGCTGTAGGTGGAACATGGGTGTCTAAAGCCGACTGGGTTGCAGCTGGACAATGGGACGAAATTACCAAGGCATGTAAAGCAGCCAATAGTTTCAATAAAGCTGCTTAAAAAAACAGCATCTCGTACTGTGTTTGCAACAAAATACTTGCAAGCGCAGTACGCCTCGCTATAATGCGCTCCTCTTGAAAAAGCACACAGTAATTTTAAGAGACCAATGCCTGTAAAGATTGCATTATTGATTAACTGATAAGTTAGTAAACAATGCCAGAGTGGCGAAATTGGTAGACGCAGCGGATTCAAAATCCGCCGCTAGTGATAGTGTGCCGGTTCGAGTCCGGCCTCTGGTACCAAACTTTACAAGCAAACAATAAACCGACCATGTGTCGGTTTTTTTACGTCTGCAGAAAGTGAGCGGCAAGTAAGGTTGTTTTTAGAGGAAATGAATTGGCCGGACACTACGCGTCTGAATCTTCGGTAGCAAGCTGAGTAGCCCAGATCTTCACCCATCGGAACAGACTACAGGACAAATCTGTAGTAATTGGAATAATACCAAACAATTACTCTCGTCTTTAGTTTAGCCTGTTGACACTCAGTTTTTATTCAAAGCATAAGAGTGACAGTAAATTCGTTGAGTATTAAGTAAATAATTTATAAGATGACCCGACAGGGATTTCACACTAACGTTCAACACTACATTTTATCTAGAGTCACAGTATGTCAGCGAAGATGCGGCAGATAGGTACGCAGTAGGTAAAGCAATGATAGCGCGATGTAAGTTAGCCGAGCTTTACCTCTAACAAGGAGCAGTATGAGTTTTAGAAATAGTCTTAAAGATTACATAGAAGACGATCATTCCCGCCTAGAAAACCATCCCAAAATGACCTTGTATAGCTCAGGAATAGTAAGTGAACGAGAGTTTGTCGAAATATTAACAATCCTATCTTCTTTTTGGCACAGTGCTTGTCCTGATAACAATGCGTTACCGCAGGAATACCGGTCCTTTTTATCTGAATACAGAGCCGCTTTAAGTGTTGATATTGGCTGCCCTGCAGGCGTTCGGCATTCTTTTCAGAAAGAGTACGACGAAGTCGCTTTTTTTTATCTTTTGTTGGGCTCAAGTCATGGCGCTAGATTCATGCTAAAAAAGTTGGCGTCTACCCATTTACCAATCAGTCATATTAAGATCTTATCTGAGCGCGGACCTAAACTGTGGAAACCCTTCATTGATGATCATTTAGAGACTGTAAATACAGATCGCAGGCTCTTAGTGAGAGAAAGTGCTAAAAGACTTTTTACAGATTTGCATCTCTGTCTAAGTAATTAACAGGTTTAAAATGAAATTAGACATAAACAAACTGAACTTCGATAAATGTGAAAATGAAAAAATCCACATTCCTGAGTCTATTCAGGCTTACGGATATTTGTTCGCACTTGATAACCAAGACGGCAAAATTAAAATCATTAGTGAAAATGTAAAAGATTTATTGAAAGACGGAGATATTCTTGACTCCAATTTTTTCGACCTGATTGATGACAATAAAAAAGATTACGATTTTTTCAAAGAAACATACCAACGAGCCAGAAAGCAACAAACGAGATTGCCCATTCAAGTCAAGTTTAAATCCAATTTGATGAAATTTGATTTAACCTCGGAATTTTACGCGGTAGTGTATGACAGTGGTAATTATTTCGTCGTAGAATTGGAGCCGGCTTCTGAATTTCGCACGACATATTCAGCAATCCATCACATGAAGCTGTATGCGAAAACAGTGGCTCCCAAGTTTGAAGAATTCAAAACACTTGATGAGATCGCTCAACATATTGTTACAACGATAAAGTTTATTACTAAAATGGAACGAGTAGTACTTTATAAGTTTAATGATGATGAGTCTGGGCAGGTTATTGCAGAAGCGAAAGTCGATGATATAGACAGCTATCTCGGCTTATTCTATCCAGCGTCAGATATCCCGAAACAGGCAAGAGAGCTGTATAAAAAAAATTGGGTGAGAATCGCACCCGACGTTGATATGGCTGCCTCTTTACTTATTTCGTCCACGTCTGAAGACAGTCGCGCCCCCTTGGATATGACCTACTCCATTTTGCGAAGCATGTCTCCCATACATCTGCAATATATCCGCAATCAAGGCCTGCGTGCCTCTATGTCAGTGTCGCTGGTTACACACAACAAACTTTGGGGCTTGATCTCATGTCATTCTAGGCAGAGTTGTTATATCCCACAGAATATTCGCCTTGAATGCGAAAATATTTCGCAACTTTTCAGTTGGCATCTATACGCTAAAGAAGAAGAGATTCAGATAAATAAGAGAAATGCTGCTGAAAGTAAAGTCAATGCAATGCTAGATATGGTGACAATCGACAACTCTATTATTGACGTGTTTAATTCTCAGGAAGAAGAAATACTAGGCATTATGGAGGCAGATGGATTTATTTTTTACTCTGAGCAAGAAACGGTTTCACTGGGCATAGTGCCCGAATTAAATGTTATTCATCAGTTGATTGCTGAATTTGACAGTGGTCAAGATAAAATTTACATATCAAATAATGTGACAAAGACTATTGAAGACAGAAAGCGTTTAAATGGTATTAGAGGTGTGATGTTAATTCCGCTTGGTTTGCAGAAAGGATACTACACCGCATGGTTTAGAAAAGAACATAGACAAATTGAAAAGTGGGTGGGTGCGGCCGATGAAAAACAGGCAACAAGTTCAAAGCAAGAACGCCTCACGCCACGAGCTGACTTTAGAGTGTATGACAGAGAAGTTACCGACCAGAGTATAAAATGGGATCAGAGCGACACTGAGGTCGCAGGCCGCTTTAATCGTGTATTTATGGCCCATGCATTAGAGATGCAAGAGCGAATGCGTGTCAGACTTATTCAAATGAGTGTCCAAGATGAGTACAGAAATGATTTTCTTGCCACTTTAGCCCATGAATTGAGAAACCCACTTGCACCAATCAGTAGTGGCATTGAAGTGTTGAGATCGTCACCGAATATGCAAGTGATGGAAAAGGTACTAACCACTATTGAGCGCCAAGTAAAAAACATGACGGTAATGGTTAATGATCTCATGGAAATCTCTCGAATCACGAAAGGCAAGCTTAAAATTGAAAAACACCCCATGTCGATTCAGCATGTCGTTAAGGATGCGTTAGAGTCGTGCGAAAGGTTAGTAATTGGAAAGCAACATAATTTAAAGAGTGATTTGATCACTACCGACTGCTTCGTAAGAGGCGATAGAACCCGCTTAGAGCAAGTTTTTACGAATATCATTAACAATTCTATTAAGTACACGCCTGAAGGGGGGAATATAAGTGTCGAGATGGAAGCAAATGACTCTCATGTTGTCATTAAAATCATTGATGACGGGATAGGGATCCCACTTGATAAGATCCAAGAAATTTTCACCATGTTTACTCAGGTAGAATCCGAATCTAAACACTCTAAAAGTGGCTTGGGTATAGGTTTGACTCTGGTTAAGAGTTTGGTCGAGCTTCATGAGGGAGAAATTATCGTCCGCAGTGATGGTCTCAATCAGGGTTGCGAAGTAGAAGTTAAGCTCCCCATCATTACTGCCATAGATGACTTGCAAAATCTACCCAAAGTAAAATCAACGAACTCAAATATGCGAAAAAATCGTGTCATGATCGTTGACGACAGTGTTGATATTTTGGGTATGTATAAAATATTATTAGAACAATCAGGTTACATTGTTGAAACGGTTTCGAATCCAACCCAAGCAACTAGTGTTTTTCAGTTGTTTTGCCCCGATTTTGTATTTTTGGATATTGGCATGCCACAATTAGATGGGTATACATTGTGCGGTCTACTTTCAAGACTTCCTGAAGCTTCTCATACTAAATTTATTTGCCAATCAGGCTGGGGTACGAAAAGCGACGTCCAAAAAGCTTACGATGCAGGTTTCATCAAACACTTAGTGAAGCCCGTTAACAGGCAAAAGTTAGAAGATACCTTAAAAGAGCTTCAAGATTCAGATTAAGTGTGGCTCGTATCGAACTGACTGCCCCGTTTTCGTAGGAGCACTATTTTTTGAATCAAGACTGCGGTAATAAACGTATCAAATAAACAATTAACTTGGCTCAGTCGGTTATTTTTGCCAGTAGGAAAGCGAGTGTAGATGGGTAGGCAGCGGAAGTTACATCTACACGTTTATGATCTGCAATCTAATTCACATCTCGAAAACTGCTTTTGTATTAACTGCTTCGTTTGCCCTCCATGGCGGTCGCTTGTCTGAGTGGTAAACCCGAAAGGCGTTTCGCGTCTCAATGATGACACTTAATTCAATGTAATTCGTGATATTTTGGTAGTGCTCAACTTGATGAAAGTTGGAGTTGAAGTTGCGTCACATCGCATCGGTCACGGTTTTACTGTCAACAAACTGTTCAAAACTGACTATTTTGCTGTCTTTAAGTTGCCATAAATGCGCGACTCTGGCTTTGAAAGATATGCCTGTGGCCTTATATGTACCACTATAAGTGCCAAAAGCAACGACTTTATCGCCGTTAGCCACATAGTCTTCTACTGCAAAGTTGTAGTCATTCCATTCACTGGCTAAACGAGCAAATACGTTGCGTTCAATCTGTTCAATACCCTGATAGGTTCCGGCATAAGGAAATCCGGCGGCTTCAGTCCAGCGAGTTTCATTTGTAATGTAACGCTTTAGATTCTTGCCATTTTCTTCTGAAGTACTTCCTTCATAAGTGCTTTTTACAATATCAAGATTAGTCATGGTATTAGCCTCTGTATTTGCTTGAATTGTGCATGCTTGCAATAAACAAAGCACAATTACTGCCTTTGATAAAATCAGTAGCGGTTTCATTAAATTTCTCCATAGCGGATGGGTAGAAGAACGTTTCGAGCTAAACAGTTCGAAACGTCAGCATCACTTTAAACAGCTGGTTATTGGCCCCACTTCATTTCGCCCATTATCACTTTTGCGCTTAAAGTTAATATACTGTCGCTACCCACATCGGGGTACCGTGCTTTCATCTTAGCGATTAACTCGGCAGAGTTGCTTGATACTTTGGCGACTTTTTCAAAATCTTGGATATAGTGGCGGGTAAAATGAGCTGATTGAATCGTCATGGGTTTGTCGCCTAAAAAGTGACCAGGAATAACTGTTGTTGGCTCGAGTTGCTCGATCACTTCTAAGGTTTTGTACCAACGTTGCCGTGAATCTGGTGTTTGTGAATCAGCCAAGAAAACATGCATATTGCCGAATATTACAACACCACCCAAGACTGTTCGAGTGGAAGGGATGTACACGAAAGTGTGCTTGGGGTCGTGTCCTTCAAGTCCTAGGATGTTAACTTCCTCACCATCTACCATTAAGGTGTCGCCCTTTAATACCTCAGGTACAACTAGTGCTTGCGGCGCGTTGTCTTTTAAAATGGGACTCCAATAGGCCTTTTTAGGCTCCATAGACGCTTTGATATAGGCTTGAGTCTTGGCTGAGGCCAGCACTTTGGCTTTGGGGTAGGCAGTGGTAATGACATCCAAACCAAAGTAGAAATCGGGATCGCCATGGCTAATATAAATAGTGGTTAACTTTTTGCCTGATTGTTTAATCATGTCGACTAAGGTTTGAGCATCATTTCGCTGAAATTGAGCGTCAACTAAGATGGCCTCAGTAGGGCCAGTTATCAGCACGGAGCTGACTGGGAAAGTACTTTTTTCTTGAGGATTAAATACCGTAGTTTGAAGTGTTGCACTTACTGCGTTAGCTGATGAAAGTAGGAGTGAAGATAGGGCTCCTGCCTGAATTAATTTTACTAAAAATGTCATCTTAATCTCTGTCGTGTTGATTGAAGGTGGTGCCCTAACGGCTAGGGCTTGCAAAAATAAGTGTTAGACCAAACACGCCATGGCTGCTGATACCGATGGCGGTTAGGTTGTAC
Organism: Flavobacterium sp. W21_SRS_FM6; assembly: GCF_052119645.1. Classification (NCBI taxonomy): domain Bacteria; kingdom Pseudomonadati; phylum Bacteroidota; class Flavobacteriia; order Flavobacteriales; family Flavobacteriaceae; genus Flavobacterium; species Flavobacterium sp. W21_SRS_FM6. The sequence goes on along the minus strand of NZ_JBGQOM010000001.1, from coordinate 306,011 downwards.
CGGTTAAAAAATCTTAACCACGTCTTCAAAGCTGAGGCGAGGCCCTCGTGGGTAATTTTTTGAAGCGTCACCGTAGCCAATATTGATAATAAAGTTTGACTTGTAACGTCCATCTGCGAAGAAAGCGTCATCAAGCACCTTATTGTCAAAGCCGCTCATGGGGCTGCAATCTAAACCAAGACTGCGGGCGGCCATGATAAAATAAGCACCTTGTAAGGTGGAATTTCTAAAAGCAGTGGTTTCGCGCATGACTTCATTATTGGCAAACATATCTTTGGCTCCTGGGTTTGCAGGGAATAGCTTTGGCAAGTTATTATAAAACTGCGTATCCGAGGCAATAATGACCGTCGCTGGCGCGGCCATGGTTTTTTCTTGATTACCCGGTGCCAAAGCTTTCTTTAACTTTTCTTTGGCCTCAGTGCTCCTAACCACGACGTAATAGCCTGGCTGGCAATTCATCGATGTGGGGGCCCATTTCATTAAGTCATATAACTCTTGAATGAGTTCATCAGGCACTGGTTTGTTTAAAAATGCATTAAATGTGCGTGCGTCGCTAAACAACTGCGCTTGTGCTTTGCTATCTATTTTACTGTTCATGTTACTCTCCACTTTGTGTCGTAAAATTATTTGTAACTGTAAAAATTAGTTTTATGCAATGGTCTTCATTACGCGCTCAACATATTTCACCCATTGCTGGGGCTGACCGTAGTAAGCGCTGTGATCTAATTTAGTAAAGGCACCATCTGCGTGCTCAAATGCCAGTGTTGGGAATCCGTTTCCTGCAACTAATTCCAGCATATGTCGAGATTGAGCAATATGTTGTGCTGTTTTTGTGCCACTGAAGTCTGTGAAAGCCTTTAAAAATGCAGAGGTGCTTGCGCCAAGCTCTGCGGCAATAGCAGTCAAATTGGCGATGTCAGACTGAGAACGTCCCTTTACAAACTGGGCGATTTGTATTTTATGTAACATCGTTATTGGGTTTATACCAATTGAGCGGGCAGCTAATAGCGCGGTAGTCGGAATATCCGAATCAACAATACGGTGCTTATCTGCCAGTATGTTGGCATAGTAAGTTTGACTGAATATCTGGCCCGTTAGCGTTGTGATCCTTTGGTCCATCGCCATAATTTGTTGATGAAAATCCGCCGATAATATGCGTTTATTCGTACCTGAAAATAGTCCACCGCCATGCATGTTAATGTCGATATCTGAGCGCTCAATGAGAGCATCAATTAATGGGGCGGCGGCATAACACCATCCGCATTGTGGATCCAAAATAAAGTGTAAGGTCTTCATTTTACCTTCCTGTTTACGCTCTGCTTTAAATAATGAGTTAAGTCTAAATTGCAAAAACCTTGCAATAAATCCTAGTTTGGTTAATGGTTAGTTGCATATATCGAACATATAGGGTGAATAATGGACAGAATTACCGCGGCGCAGGTCTTTGTTAGCATAGTAGAGCAAGGCAGTATGGTAGGGGCCGCTCAAGCGTTGGATATGTCCCGCTCAATGGTAACTCGCTATCTCAATGAGATGGAAAACTGGGCTGATGCACAACTCTTACACCGTTCTACGCGAAAACTTACCCTTACCGCGGCAGGAGAAAAAGCCTTTGTTACTTGTCGCTCTTTATTGAGTTTTGCCCAAGAGGTATCAATGCCAATTGAGCAAGATCATGAGGCCCAGCCCGAGGGAACTATTCGCATTGCCTGTTCACAGTTTGTTGCTGGTGAATTGCTTCCTCGCGTGGTGGACCGCTTTTTAGATGACTACCAAAAAGTGCACATAGATATTCATGTCAGCAATCAGGTGACTAATTTGGTTGAAGATCGAATAGATTTGGCGATACGGATAACCAATGATCTCGATCCTAATATTATTGCGCGGCATTTAGGACGCTGCCGCTCGATATTATGTGCCACTGAGGAGTATTTAAAACAAAATGGGCATCCCGTGTACCCAGATGATCTCGTTAAGCATAACTGTCTCATTTATTCCAATTTTGGCAAAAGCTTGTGGCATTTTACCAAAGATGAACAAGCTGTTGTGGCAGCCGTGTCCGGTAATTACAGCGCAAATGAATCCATGTTATTGTTGCACTCTGTTCTCAAAGGGAGGGGCATTTCGTTACAACCCCACTATGCAGTGCAGCCGTTAATCAAAGAGAGAAAGCTGGTGCACGTATTACCTAACTATGAACCGAATTCATTAGGTATTTACGCGATATACCGCTCGCGAAAACATCAATCTATCGCCATCAGAAAGTTACTCGACCGTTTGGTTGAGTATTTTAAGCAAGTTGAAACTTAAGCCATGTCGTTTAAAGTAAGGTTTTGCATCAGATAACCTGCGTCTATTAACCCGCTAATTAGCAAAAATAGTGGTGGCTTTCTCCGGATTTTCGTTTGCTCATAAAGCAGCTTTATGGTTTATTCTCAGGTATTCTTTACTTGATCATTTAGTGAACTTCACCTTGGCACTTGGTTTTTTTGTAATTGGCAATCCTCTTTGCCCTCTTCTTCTAATACGCTTTTAAGTCCTTGAGTAAAGTAAGTAGTGCGAGATTTATGTGATATGACATCAATAGACCTTATTATTTTTGATTGTGATGGTGTGCTCATCGACAGCGAGATTATGAGTAAAAAAACACTGCAAATCGAATTGCCCAAGCTAGGTATCAATATTGACGACACTTACTTTATGCAACACTTTTTAGGACGGAGTTTTTCTCACGTAAAGGAAAAACTCTTTGCTGATTTCCAGATCGCTTTGCCAAACGACTTTGAAATAACTTATCGCGATATTTTGTTGCAAGATTTTGAGCGAGACCTGGTTACCACACCTGATATTATTTGGCTTTTAGAACACCTGAAAGTCAATTTTTGCTTAGCTACGAGTAGTAGTCGACCCCGAACAGTAAAAGCACTCAGTATTACCTCATTGGATAGGTATTTTACCACGAATGTTTATACAACATCTGAGGTGAAAAACGGTAAACCTGCCCCTGATCTTTTTTTACATGCCGCAAAATCTATGGGCGTAGCACCTGAAAAGTGTTTAGTTTTTGAAGACTCTTTATCGGGTATTCAAGCTGCAAAAGCCGCAGGGATGACAGTTTGTCGTTATACGGGCGGTAGCCACTTACTTAACTCTGATGCAATTGCAAAGGCTGAAGCAACTGACTATTTTACATTTAAACATTGGCGGGATATACCCAAACTGCTACCGTCAATCATTTTTAACGAGTAGTAATTGACGAGTAATATCTAAGCTTTCTATGGCTGAATCGCCACTCTGTATGCAAAACGCTCATTGTTATGCAATGTAACTTGAATTTTAACCAGCACAATGTGCTGTTTTGCTAGAGCACGGAGCGTCATTTGACAATCAGTTTTAACAGGTCCCATAACGTTTGTGTTTTTTTGCTGAGTGGATTAAAAGAACCACATAAATAAGCCTGACTTAATAATTAATAAAGTTTTGTTATTTATTAAAGGATTTAGCGTTATATTATGTCAAGCTGAAAGCTTTTAGTGTCCTAATTATTCGTTATAAGTCAGTCCCGCAAAAATAATCTGACAAAACTGTTAATAACAAGGGCGTAAAATTGTGCATAATCTGCCACGTAAAATCGAACTTTTAGCTAGAATTAAGATGATCGGTGTACGTTTAATCAATAAATTAGTGTCCCAACAAGATTCAGTGCCTAACCGTCGAGGGTGCTAGCGTTAATATTTCAGGAGTTTACATGACAAGCCCAAAAGTTGCCGTATTTGGTGAAGCCTTAATCGATATGATTCAACAGCAAGATGGTTCGTATTTACCTTTTATTGGCGGTTCGCCCTTTAACGTTGCCAGAAGTTTTGTAAAGCAGGGTATTGATTGTACGTATTTGTCACCTATTTCTACTGATTTTATGGGTCAACAAATATACGCCTCAGTATTAAAAGATGGCGTTAAAGTTCCTCCCAATAATCGTTCTGAAAAAAACTCTTCTCTGGCCTTGGTTTACAAAGATGCTGAGGGAAAACCGAGTTATCGTTTGTATCGTAAGGGTGTAGCTGACCTTGATATTACTGCAGATGCCTTGTTAGCCATGTTGCCAGTTGATATTGATGTATTCCATACTGGCTCTTTGGCGCTCGTGCCAGAAATGCTGGAAGTACTTATTCCGGTGGTTATCAAACTCAAATCTCGTGGTGTTAAAATCAGTATTGACGTCAATGTACGCAAAGGCGTTGAAACCAACCATCAACAATACGTGGCAGCCATTTGGCGTTTTGTTGAGTTTGCCGACATTGTTAAAGTCAGTGATGAAGATCTTGAATTGAAAGGCTTATATGGCAGACCTGAATTTCATGCCAAAGCCATGTTAGACAGAATGCAAAACGGTATGGTGGTATTGACCTTAGGCGAAGGCGGTTCGCATCTTATTACCAGTGAACATAACCTGAAACAGGCTGTGCATGTGCCCGAGGTATTTGGCGATACGGTTGGTGCTGGAGACACCTATTTCTCGGCCTTGATTGCAAGATTGCTGAAGGCTGATGCACTATCCCCCAAGGCGTCTACTGAAAAACTCAGTGATGCCTTGCGTTTTGGCGCAGTTGCAGCAAGTTTAAATGTGGCAACCGTTGGCTGTAATCCTCCTACCTGCGAAGAAGTTGAAGCGGTTATTAAAGCCCTTTAATAGGGTAAAAGTCGCGCTAAACACGGCGTAAGTGACACACTAAAAAACCGACTGATGTCGGTTTTTTTGTTATTAGGCAGGGTTTGGCCTGTCTTTAAATTTAAGGGTAAATAAAAACAGGACAACGTAGCTAACAAAAGCAAACCAGTAGGGCAGTGCACCATCAATTGAGTACAAGTAAGTGCCCAGTATAGGGCCTACGGTAAAACCCAGTGGTGGACAAGAGCCTGCCACTCCAGCAACGGCGCCTTGCTCTTCTGACGACACAGCAACCGATGCACCCGCCATAAAACCTGGGCCTGCAAGCCCTAAGCCTAAACCTAAAATGCCCATCGCAAGGGTAAAGAATAACTCGGTCTCACCAATTGCCATCATTGCAAATGCGATCATCATCATGGGCATTGAAATACGGAGTAATACAAAAGGCCTAACGTGTAAGCGAGGGATCACTATTAATTGTACAAATAGGGCGGCCGCGGCTGACAGCATTAAACTAAAACCTACAATTTTAGCCGTTTGAGTACCATCAAGACCCAGTATATCTTGAAAGCGAAATGCAATGGTTTGTTGCACAATGGCAAAGCCCATAAATAAAAATACCCCCGCAACCACGAGTGGAAATATCCTTGGATCGGTGTATTTGAGCCTGGCTTGCTTGCGAATGACCTTAGGTTTGGCGATTTCTGGTAATGCATACACGGTCAATATAGCTGCAGCCAATGTTAATAGAACCGAGAAGTACAAAGGTGTGAGCAAACTGATACCTGCTAGCAATCCGCCCACCGCAGGCCCTAATATTGAACCGATATTCCCTGCCGCGCCGATAGCACCCATACCTTTTATGCGGTCAGCTACACTGGTGATGTCAGCCATGTACGCATTGGCGGAAGGCGTGACTGCAGCCATCACCACTGCATTGGCGACTCGAGTAATGATCAGAAATACCAGTGCGGTTAAGGGAATAAGGTATCCCAGTAAGGCGGCTTGAAACACCCCGGCAAATAACATGGTGCCTACAGAATAACCAAACAAACCTATTAACAGGATTTTTCTTCTGCCCCACACGTCGCTAGCCCTTCCCCACAGAGGGCTGACCAAAAAAAGTGTGAGTGATGAAGCAGAAATGATTGCGCCTATTTGTACCTCTACCAAGCCTATTTCACGTCCAAGTGGCGCGAGGATGGCGAACAATACGGTTTGAGCAAACCCCATTGCTGCTGATGCCAGTAACAGTGTACGTTTAGCGAGCGCATTGGCAGCATGGGAGTCGTTCATAGGTCCGCAGATTTCTCTTATGTTTAAGACAAGGTTGCTAGCGCTTCACCTGAGTATTGCTCAAGCTCTTGTAGTTGGCCCTGGTGAATTTTATTGGCCCAATTGGGGTCTTGCAACAAGGCACGTCCTACTGCAACCAAGTCAAATTCGCCTTTGTCCATACGCTCAATTAAATCATCAATTGAGCGCGTGCTAGAGCCTTTGCCTGCAAAAGCGCTGAAGAAGTCTTCGTTTAAGCCAACCGAGCCCACGGTGATAGTCGGTTTGCCAGTGATCTTCTTCGTCCAGCCTGCTAAGTTGAGGCCTTCGCCGTCGAATTCACTTTCCCAGTAGCGGCGAGTTGAACAATGGAAAATATCCACACCTGCTTCGCTTAGGGGCAACAAAAACGCTTCTAGTAGCTGCGGGGTGTCAGCTAATTTTGCACTGTAATCTTGTTGTTTCCATTGGGAATAACGCAAAATAATCGGAAAGTCAGGCGAGGTTGCTGCGCGAATGCGTTTAATAATTTCAACAGCAAAACGCCCACGGTTTGCCATGCTACCGCCCCATTCATCCGTACGTTGATTGGTACCACTCCAAAAAAACTGGTCAACGAGGTAGCCATGAGCGCCATGGATTTCAACACCATCAAAGCCAATACGCATGGCATCGGCTGCGGCGGTGGCAAAACCATTGATAGCAACTTCAATTTGTTCTGCTGTCATTGGCTCGGCCACTTGTTTGCCTGGTGCCAATAAGCCAGAGGGCCCTACACTAGGTAAATCTGGAAAAGGGGCTTTTTTAGGTGAGCGCGCCATGCCTACGTGCCACAACTGCGGCATGATTTTCCCACCAGCGCCGTGTACCGCTTCAACGACTTTTTTCCATCCAGCTAACGACGCTTCGCCATGAATTTGCGGAATGCGCTCACTCATCGTTGCCACAGGATCGTTAATGGTTGTGCCTTCAGTAATAATTAAACCGGTGCCGCCTTCTGCGCGTCGACGGTAATAGTCAGCAACATCGTTCGTTGCAACGCCGCCAGGCGAAAATTCTCTGGTCATCGGCGCCATCACGATGCGATTACTTAGAGATAAACCTTTATGATTAAAGGGATTAAAAAGCGCATTTACATTTTTACTCACGTGTTTACCTTTTTTAAAAATTGAATGTACTGATTTGACTCAACTGCCTGAAGTGACCATTGGGCTAAACCAATACTATTATTGGTCTGGGATGGTTTCCCGCAAAGCTAATATTTATATGACTAATTCACTTTTCAATGATACACAAACTTGTGGCACAACTACCTTTCAAATATTTATAGATACTTATCAAAAACGTCATTGAAATATGCCGTATGAAATATCTAGGTACGATCCCCACACTGCCAAAGGGGCAAACTTTTTAAAAGGCAGCAAGCCATGATGAAAAAAACGGGTACACCTTGTTGGTCGTCTTGGCGTATTTAAATTTTTTGTTACCCACGGGGCACTGGCAGACCGTTTTAGATGCGACAATAGCTGTTTAGAAACGGCGATACCCGCATTAAAGTAAAATTAACGAGCGGCCAACGATTTGATGCAGACTATATTGGGCAAATTAAAAGTGGCAATCGTTACGCCAATCTTTAGTGTTCGACTTATGTATTAGATAAGGGAAAATTTGTCAGATTTTTTGAATTTCATGACGCTGTGTTGACAACAATATTGGTGGGGCGGCGGGTATAAACACAAATAAAATGCTTACGCTAATCTTAAGCATTTTTTCATTCTTGGCTACGCCGCCCATTTATTCTAAAAGCGCGACTAATTCATTGAGATCCTTAACCACATAATCGGGCTGTGGTGCGAGCGGATAAAGTGCTTTACCAGGGCGAGCGACAAAAGCGGTTTGCATACCCGCTGCTTTGGCTCCTGCAACATCCCATCCATGTGCTGCAACCATCAAGGCATCTTCAGGTTTGATGCCCAATTTTTTTAACGCCCAGGCGTAAGCGCGCAAATCTGGCTTGTAGACTTTGATATCTTCAATACTCATGCGTTGCTCAAAAAAGTCAGTTAGGCCCGCATTGGCAAACTGGGTTTGTACCCCTTCATTTGACGAGTTAGTTAAACTTACCAAGGTGTAGCCCTTAGCTTTGAGAGCAGCTAAACCCGGTTTAACGTCAGGGTGAGCGGGTAGGGATAATAAAGGTGTTTTGATGGCGATAACGGCTTGTTCTTGCGTGATGCTAATTCCTTCATTTTGCGCCACCATCATCAGTGCAGCCACGCCTATTTTACCAAAATCTTGATAATCACCGCTCACAGTCGTCACTAGTGAATGATGAAGCATGGTTGAAAACCACAGTGTGGTCAGCCCATCTTTACCGCCCAATGCGTCGCCTATAGACCTGCGCATGGTTTCAAGGTCAAGCAGTGTTTCATTGACGTCAAAAACGATTACCTTAGGTTTAGTACTAGCTTGAGACATAAAAGCGGCTCCTGATAATAAAATGAATAAACTAAAATACGTTAATAAACGTGTTGGCTTTAGGGTGTGCATCTTGGGTTCCTTATTCGTTAAACTCGTTGCTTGAACACCTGCATAATGATGACAGCCGGTGTATGTATTGTATCAGCCGTCTTGTTTGCTAAGTTTATAACTGCTACCAGTTGGTTCCTAAGGTAAATTTGGTGTCTGCATCGCGTAATAGATACAAAGCAAAACAGGCGGCCCACATCGGCCATGCGGCAAAAAAGAGTAAATGATTAAATGCGTCAAAATATTGATTGAAGGCGGAGAGTGTTGAACCACCATGCAGTAAAAAGACGAGTCCATACGTTAAACGTTTTTTCACCCCTAATAAAAATGCGCTCACTAAGATAAGCTGCAATGCGCCCATTACATAAGCCATGTTTTCACCTAGACCAGCAATGGCATAAAATTTTTCAAAAATTTTTATGCTGTGGCCTGGATTAATAAACTTATCCAGTGTCCATACAAACATCACAATAAAAACACCGACCCGCAATGATAACAAAGACCACTGTAAGCGGCTTCGAACATCTTGTGGTAAAACGTCACTCATTTTAATTCTTTAATTTTCATTTGCGCTGGGGGAGAGTGAATCGTTAATCTGATGATTCACTTTTATCAGTAAAACTACCTAAGGGTAGTCATATCACAGACCGTAGTTTTTGCATTTTCTTGCACAAAAACCTTTATTTTTCTGTAAGTTGCGATAAATGCCCTATATCGGCGATGAACGACATACGGGGGTAATGTTGATGCATTTAACGGCGACTTGTTAAGTGCGCGTCAGTACGTCTAGGGCTTTTAATCTAATTTTAATGTTCACGTTAAGTCTTTTTTAGGTTGCTTCTATAAGCTCTCTTTTAGTCAATTAACACTATTAAGAGAGTTTTATGAAAAAAATCGGTTATACCCTGTTTTCTCTTGCTTCTCTGACTGCAGCGCATTCTGTGCTTGCGTTCGAAAAAGGTGATATTTTATTACGTGGTGGTTTAGCGGTAGTGAGCCCCAACGATTCTACTTCTAATATTGTGGTAGCAAGCGACTTGGGCGTTGACCTTAGTATTGAGAACAACACCCAACTAGGTCTGACGGTAGCTTACTTTTTCAGCGACAGGATGAATGTTGAAGTACTTGCTGCAACACCATTTAAACATCAAGTCAATTTTGGAGTGAGTGACCCGCTAGGCACCGGTGACAAACTCGGTGACGTAGCGCATTTACCTCCAACGGTTTTTGTTAATTATTATTTTAACGATGCCACAACTCAGCTTCAGCCTTATGTTGGCGCAGGACTTAACTACACCTTCATTTTTGACGAAAAATTCACACCTGCCAATGATGCTGCTGGTTTAAGCGACTTGTCATTAGACAATTCATTTGGCTTAGCCGCGCAAGTGGGCGCTGATTATTTACTCACTGATAAGTGGTTCGTTAATGCTGCTGTTCGTTGGATTGATATTGATACCCGTGCCAGCTTTACACTAAATGGTACTGACGGTTCCGTTGATGATATCCAGATTGATCCTTGGGTTTACACCCTTTCACTTGGCTACCGTTTTTAATCATTACCACTGTAGCCAGTTTTACAATGAGGTGATCAGTAGCACAGCAACGCCCTTGCTTGCTCGATACCTTCAATAAAGAGTGAGTTTTACATTGCACACGAGATAACGCTTTATCTTGTTGGCATTAAACTCTATAACATTGAGAGAAACGATATGAACAATAAATTTTTCAATAAAAACAATGCCGTAATCATCACCTTAGCCACAAGCTTGGCATTGTCTCAAACCGTGTTAGCCAAATCGGTTAGTGACAGTGTGGTTGAAAAACAGCGCGCTGCTTTACAAGAAAACACCGAAGGTAAAGGTTACGGACCACAATCCCCCCGTGATATCGACCAAGATTATGGTACCAATTTGCGTGTTTTTGGCACGGCTCCAAATCGGGCTGACATGAATTTGTGTAATATTCATTTTCACAAAAACGCTGAGCATCGTGGTGGTGAATTTACCACCTATGCAGGTAACGGGGACGGCAATGGTACTGATACAGGTTTTGTTTATAACGGTAAGTTAAGCAAAGCGCAGCTCAAGCCTGTTAACGCGCATGTGTGCGCAGCCAAAGGCCACGCCTTGCAATCAGGTGATACCTTAGAGGTGCACTTTGTTTATTCATCGGCTCAAGTTACGCCGGGTCCAACTCTTGGCGCCTGTTTAGCAGAAAGCACCATGAACCCAGGACTTCGGGTAGAAGGGCAAGTGATCGTATTGGCCAACGATGACAAGGCGATGAACTTTAAAGAATTGGCTGAAGTAAAAAGTGTGAATGGTTATTATCAAGCGCCAAACGTACCAACTAATACGGGTAAACCTGTTGAGTATTTAGGCTCAACGACTGGTCCTAGCTACAACGAAAAAGCGTCTCCGTTGCAAGTAAGCTGGAGTGTAAGACCAGAGGTTGCTGTGGTCGATATCAACTCGGTTGCTGATTGGTGTAACGATAACGAATTTAAAGAAGATCATGCACACGGCGTGCGTAATCTCGTTATCAACCCCAACTTATTATCGCCTATTTTATAGGTATTTATTCGCGAAAACCGAGGCGATAACCATTGCCTCGTAGTGTTTGGATGGTGATCTTTGGGTCACCCTCCAATTTACGCCTTAGTCGACTAATATACACATCAACAATATTGGTATTAGGATCGCTCTGAGTTTGCCACACCCTGCTTAATATCCGTTCACGGGATAACACTTTTTGTTTGTTTTCGATTAAATATAACAACAGTTCAAATTCTATTTTTGTCACACTCAACTCAACATCATTTAGTAAGGCAATACGTTGGTCGAGGGCCAGAGTTAATGAGCCAAAATGTAAACTGGTTTGTTGAGTTGGCACAGCGGGGTCACTGCGTCTGCTGAGCGCTTTAATACGAGCCAATAACTCATCAAAATCAAAGGGCTTGCACAAATAGTCATCAGCGCCTTTTTGCAGCCCTGCTACCCTTTCGCTAACTTCATCAAGCGCAGTCAGCATGAGCACCATGGGGGCATTTGGCAAGGCTTTAATCGCACCTAAAATAGTTACGCTGTCCTGAGAGCCAAAGAGTCTATCTAACACCACGACCTTTGGGGCATGTTTACGGATCCAAGGTAAGACCTCGTGCAGCTCGTTCACTTCAGCACACTCGTAACCTTCTGCTCGTAATCCTTTTGCCAAAAAATGCAACAGGGGTTTTTCGTCATCGGCTAACAAAATGTTCATTTAGTATGCTCTAGAGGTAATGTAATCGAAAAAATTGAGCCTTCACTCGGTAATGATTCAACCGTAATGTGTCCGTCATGTGCCTCAACAATCGCTTTGGCAATGGGCAAGCCAAGGCCAAGGCCTTCACTGTGCTTACTAAACCGCACAAAGCGTTCAAAGATGTTTTCAATCTCAGTGGCCGAAATGCCTTCACCAAAATCACGAATATGAATGAGTACACTGTCTTTGATGATTTCAACATTCACCTTAACTGCGCTAGTAGCAGGCGAATATTTCGTGGCGTTATCCATTAATATCGACACAACTTGCTGCATGCGGGGTTTATCAATCATGACCATGGCATGCTTGACCTTGCCATCAATGTGCAATTCAATATCCCGATTTTCATATCTACGTTGCCATTTACTCACTTCGGCGCGTAAGAAAGGCTGAATGTCGGTGGCAATAAACTCTAAATGTAATTGATTCATTTCCGCACGGGTGAGCAGCAATAAATCATCGACCAAACGACTGAGGTTAATTGACTGTTCCAAAATAACCGTAAGGGTTTCTTTGTAGTCTGCTTCAGAGGCGGCTTGTAGCCTCAGCGTCACTTGCGCCTCGCCACGAATAATCGTCAGCGGAGTGCGCAGTTCGTGCGATACATCAGCGATAAACTGACGACGGCGCGAGTCAATATTGGTGAGTTTTAAATTGGCCTGGGTTAAATCTCGGGTGCGTTGCTCTACTTCAAATTCAAGGTGTTTGCGTGATTTGGTCTCACTGTGTTCATGTTCACGTAATCGTGCAGCGAGCTGATTGATTGAACGTGCGAGTCCTTCAAATTCATCGTCTAATTTTGTTGAAATAGGCGTATCGTAATGGCCTGCAATCATCGCGTCGGTGGCGCCGCGAATTAAAATTAAGGGTTGGTATAATTGGTTAAACAGCCAATAACACCCATAAATAATTAGTGGAATAGAAAGCGCCCCCAAGCCCAGTGCAAACCAGACAATGGCGGTGTTCAAGGTGTCAATTCTGGCGTTAATAGCAGAAACCACACGGCTCTGCCTATTTACCGCTGAATTGATCGCTTCTCTAAATTGATTATCAATGGTGACTTCTAGCAAGCTCCGTAAGCCTTCTTGCTGACTAAGCGGAGTGGCATTGCCATTGAGCACGAGGGTGCGAAATTCCTCAACAATACTGTTAATGATGTTTTCAAGTTCATCGGTGTCTTCAACAGTGCCTTGGGTAAACTTGATCCCAAGGGCTTCGCGCTGTTCTAGTTCTAACTGACGAATGTTTTCAATTGATTTTTCAATTAGCGCTTGCTTGTTGCGCACAAAGGCTTGATTGGCATTGTTGCCGAAAATGAGCTCATCAGTAAGTTGTTTGAATAAACGATAAGAAATACTAGAGAGCTTCTCATGTTCTACCAATAATGATTGAGCAATATTGCTCTGGTTTAAATTTGCGCGGGTCAAGTGAGCTAAAACAGCGGTAAACGTAAGAGCCAAAATCAAAATAAGCGCAGTAGTTAATCCAAAATAAAAGAGTTTTCGTTTATACATTTTTTAGGATAAAAGTCCGTGCAAAGGGTAACATCAGTATTTCTAACGTAAATACGGTATTTTGCAACCATAATTCCCTAATAAAATCAGCAAATTGAATATTGGCCCTCGTATTAATCGGCCGAATCATGCGCTGCTCCGCAAATAGCAATTGTCATTTTAGGTAGTGGTGAGTAACAAGCGCGAATAAGTCACAACTTCCCTGTAATAAAATTTGCCATCGTTAGGTCTCTAAGTGCAGAAACACAAATAAAGGAAAAAAACATGTCGATTTTACCAAGCAGCTTATTTATTTTGAGCAGCTTAAGCGTGGCAATGAATGTTGTTGCACAAGAACAAGCCAGTACCATTGAGCGAGTCACCGTTAGCGGTTCAAATCAGTCTGCTTTTTTTATGTCGCCAAAAGATGCCGTGGTCGACGGGCCTTTTGGTAAAGATAAAGGCGTAACAGATATTGCTCGTACGCTAACCGCGATTTCCAGCGACATGTTAGAAAAATTATCTATCAATGATTTACAAGATGTTCTGACCTTAGTACCCAATACTTACGCAGCCACAGGTTTTGGTACCCCCAGTTTGCCTACCATTCGCGGTCAGTTAGGCGAAGTGTTTCAACAAGGTATGCGTCGCCAAGCCGGCAACAATGGGTTTGGTATCCCCTTATCATTTAATAGTGTGAGCCAGCTTGATGTGGTGAAAGGCTCTCCCTCGGTGATGCTTGGCACTTCTCAGCGAAACGGTGGTTTTGTTAACCTAACTAATAAAGTTGCGACATTATCTGGAACAGACCTCAAGTTTCAAGCAAGTGCCGGCAGCTGGGCGCATTATCGCGGCCAACTTGATGTTAATACCGCTATTGATGAAGGGAAAAGTGGTTTTCGAGTCAGCGCAGAATTGATTGATAACAACAGCTACTATGACTTTAGCCAATACCAAAGTGAAGACTTATATCTTGCTTATCGGCTGTTGCCTGACAATCAATCAAGTTGGGATATCAGCGTTGAATATTTTGATGTGGATTTTACCGATAACGCGGGTATCAACCGACCCACACAAAACTTAATTGATCATGGCCTGTACATTACGGGGCAGGGCGTGCAACCGAATGGCTCACTGGTGCCAGGGCCTTTTGCTGTGGTATCACCCACGGGTGAAGTGACAATACCCCGCAGCGCCGTATTAACCGACCCTGACAACATTAATAATGCCCAAACGTATATACTGCATAGTACTTATGAGCGGCAACTTAATGCCCAACATACCCTTACCAATCGTAGCTATTTTCAATATCTTGATCGTGAAGAAATTGCACAAAATAGTTTTGTAGAAATTATCGATGGCGCCAAATCAGCGCAAAACCGCATCGAAATTAATTCTGTATGGAGCGAAGCTCAGCAAACCACATGGGGCTTGGATATCCGCTTCAACGATGTATTGGGTTACAGCCAGTTCACGACTGAAGCCGACTTGCCCATCGATCTTTTGGGCGACCTAGCACAGCGTAGGATCGCTCTGACCAATTCGCAAAAAGCCCGCCTAGTTGAACTTCGTCCCGGTGTGTTTGTTTCACCTGGCGCTAACTATGATGTAGACGGTGACGGCAGTTTAGATTTTTCTTTGTCAGACACCACCGACTCTACCACGTGGCAAACGGGCTTATTTGCTCAGCAAGACAGCGACTGGAACGATAGGTTAAGCACAACAGTGGGGGTGCGCGCTGATTATTATGATGTAAGCGCCCGTGATGCGATTGCTCCTTTGGGGCAACTTGCTGCCTCCGACAGTTTCAGTCAATGGCTGTATTCTGGCTCTTTAAGTGCCCGTTTTACACTTAACAGCGAGACGGTCAGTTACGCGACGTATAGCTATAATGAAGCCACGTCTAATAGTATGGGAGGTGGCACCGTACTCGGAGCAGGCAATAAAATAAACCCGCTCAACTTTGCAACAGAAAATGTATTGTATGAGTTAGGGCTTAAATACGCACCAAGTGCCTCGCCTTGGTATGCCGATGCCTCAGTATTTGAGCAAACTCGCAGTTTACGTAATCGCGATGGTAGCAACACCGGTATCGTCGCTAAAGGCTTCGAAGCGCAAATGTATTATCAGGGTGAAGTGTTGTGGGCAAATCTAGGTTACAGCTATATCGATGCACGTTTTGATGAATCGGCAAGTGCCCAAGATTCACAACAAGTGGCAGATGCTTTTGATAATTCACGACCTGATATCATAAATGGCACTGGCCTTGGTGCGCCTAATTTTGCAGGCTTCGCGCCTTCTAATCAGCGGGTTCAAGGTATTCCACAGCAAACAATATCGGCCAATGCGGGCTGGCACGTTTTTGATAACTGGAATGTGGCGGGCTCAGCGATATACAGCAAATCTTACCCACTGGATTATTTGGCTACGGTGTTAATTCGAGACCAAATCACCATTAATGTGAATACCAGTTTGCAGTTAACCGATCGTTCGAGTGTGCGCTTAGAAGTGAGTAATATCACTGATGAGAAAAACTGGCGCCCGGTGTTTGAAGGCGGCTATTTTGGCTCTACTTTGGTTTTTCCTGAACTGCCGCGCCATGTTCAGTTAAGCTACACCTACCATTTTAAGGCATAAACGTCACATGAACAGTAAAAGAATCATCGTTGCCCTCATCATCGCTGCCCTAGTCGCCAGTTTTTTTGTGTTTGATATCAACCAATATTTAACCCTTGAAAGTCTTAAAAACAACCAGCAAGCCTTGGCTGAAACCATAGAGGCTAATTGGCTGGTGGCCTTTGTTGTGTACCTTTTGATCTATGCCAGCGCCACGGCATTAAGTGTACCTGGCGCGGCCATCCTCACCTTGGGAGCTGGCGCATTGTTCGGTTTTGGCTGGGGCCTGTTATTAGCGTCTTTTGCCTCGAGTATTGGCGCTACCTTGGCCTTTTTAGCTTCGCGTTTTTTATTGCGAGATTGGGTTAAAAGTACCTTTTCTAAAAAGTTAGAATCCATCGACCAAGGCATCGAACGAGACGGTGCATTCTATTTACTCAGCTTGCGTTTAGTGCCGCTTTTTCCTTTTTTCATCATTAATTTAGTGATGGGTGTTACCAGCATTAAAACCTGGACCTACTATTGGGTAAGCCAACTCGGTATGTTGATTGGGACTGCTGTTTACGTTAACGCGGGTACACAGTTAGTTGAAATTAACCAGTTGTCTGACATTGTTTCGGGTGATCTCATTCTCTCTTTTGTGCTGTTGGGGATTTTCCCGATTTTAGCTAAGTTCATGCTCAGTGCACTGCAGCAACGTCGAGTCTATAAAGGTTGGAAAAAACCAAAACAATTCGATCGTAATCTTGTGGTTATTGGTGCGGGAGCGGCGGGGTTGGTGACGGCCTATATTGCTGCTGCGGTAAAAGCCAAGGTTACGCTGGTTGAAAAACACAAAATGGGAGGTGACTGTTTAAATACCGGTTGTGTGCCTTCAAAAAGCCTATTACATGCCAGCAAATTGGCGCATATCCATCACATCTCCCAAAATGCGGGGGTAAACTACGCGCCTCCTAAGGTCGACTTTGCCGCAGTGATGAATAAAGTGCACAGTGTGATTAAAGCCATAGAGCCTCATGATTCAGTTGAACGCTATGAATCGCTAGGGGTTCATGTTGCAATTGGCACCGCCACTATCGTATCGCCGTGGCAGGTGGATATTCAAACCGCAGACGGCGTGCAATCACTTACCACCCGCAATATTGTGATTGCAACTGGCGCGCGCGCTTTTATACCGAATATTCCTGGTTTAAAAGATATCGACTATCTAAGCGCAGATAATTTGTGGGAAATTCGCGAGCAACCTAAGCGTTTGATTGTGCTTGGTGGTGGGCCAATTGGCTGTGAATTGTCGCAAGCCTTTGCCCGACTAGGCACGCAAGTGACGCAAATCGAAAAAAGCGAACAGATATTAAGCAAAGAAGATCCCGATGCAGCCCTTTACTTGCAAATTCAGCTAGAAAAAGACGGCGTAGATTTACGGCTTAATACCAATGCCATGGCCGTTGAAACAAGCACTGATGGCAATGTGTTAGTGGTAGAGCATGATGGCAAACGAGAGCGTATCGCTTTTGATAAAATATTAGTGGCAGTAGGGCGTCAAGCCAACCTGAGCGGTTTTGGTTTAGAAAAATTGGGTATTGAAACCGACCGCACCGTTATTACTAATGAGCTGCTGCAAACTAAGTACCCAAATATTTTGGCTGCGGGTGATGTTGCAGGACCCTATCAATTTACTCATACCGCCAGTCATCAAGCGTGGTATGCGGCGGTTAATGCCTTGTTTAGGCCGTTTAAAACCTTCAAAGTAGACTATAGCGTGATACCTTGGGCTACCTTTGCTGAGCCTGAAATTGCTACCGTCGGGCTCAATGAAAATTCCGCTAAGCAACAAGGTGTTGAGGTAGAAGTGACCCGTTATGATATTGGTGGCTTAGACCGTGCTTTAGCTGACGATCACGCTAGGGGGTTTGTCAAAGTCCTGACCAAACCGGGCAAAGATACCATCTTGGGGGCGACTATTGTGGGCGCGAATGCCGGTGAGTTGTTAGCTGAATTTGTCTTAGCCATGAAACACGGTTTAGGCCTAAACAAATTACTGGGGACGATCCATATTTACCCTACGATGGCTGAAGCCAATAAAAATGTGGCGGGTAACTGGAAGAAAGACCACGCGCCGCAAAAATTACTGGCCTTTGTCGAGCAATTCCACACTTGGCGTAGGCACTAAATCTTGCGCCCACATCAGCACTTTTTGTAGCATAAAGAGGCTGTTGTTCAGCCTCTGGCGTTTGCGTACAAAGTAACGAGGAATAGTATGAATACTCAAGTAGGTCGAATTTACAGCCGTATTAAAAGGGGCGCTGCACTGGCCTGTATGATGCTGATTTTGCCGTTTACATCACTTGCGGTGACGGACTTTGATCATGCCTATACACAATACGATGCCTTGCTAAAAGACGCAGTGCATTATTCGCCAAACAAAAAACAAACCCGTGTTGACTATCAGCAGTTAGTGATTAAACAGCCAACGATGAGTGCGGTCCAGAGCCGGTTTTCGTCGGTTACCCAAGCACAGTTTGATGGCTGGAGCGAAGCGCAACAACTGAGTTTTTTAATCAACGCCTACAACTTTTTTACGTTGCAACTGATTGTCGATAACTGGTCTGATTTTAAATTAGGTAAGGTCGACTCAATCCGTGATTTAGGGAGTTTGTTTAGCTCGCCTTGGAAGCTTAACTTTTTCAATATGCTAGGGAAAAAACACAACTTAGACGACATTGAGCACGAAATGATTCGTAAATGGTTTAAAGAACCACGTATTCATGCGGCCTTGGTATGTGCGGCAGTCTCGTGCCCTCCGCTGCGAAATGACGCATTTGTGGCTGATGACTTAGATGAGCAACTAGACAGTCAAATGCGTTTGTTTTTAGCGGATAACAGCCGTAACGAAATCATCACCCAGGGGCAGAGCGGCAAGGTTTATTTGTCGTCAATTTTTAAGTGGTATCAAGAAGATTTCGAAAAAGGTGATGGCGGTTTTGATTCGCTTTATGAGGTATTAACTTACTACATTGATGCCCTAGTGCAAGGTGACAATGATCAACAAGCACAGCGCAATGTTATCAAGCAGGATGACTTTCCTATCATGTTCAAAGATTATGATTGGCGTTTAAATGATGTGGCAAATTTTTAGTTTGGTGGGCTTAACTTCGCGCAGTCTTCCCGTATTGCCACCTTGCGTGCTCGTAATACTCATGTTCTACGTAGGCTTTGCCTCTGCGGTAACCGCTCAGCAAGCCACAGCATCCCAGGTACAATGGCAACAAATCCTGAAGAAAGCGCAAGGTCAAACGGTGTATTTTTATGCCTGGGGCGGCGCAAAGCCAGTGAACGATTATTTGCGCTGGGCCAGTAAAGAAATCGCCAGCCGATATAAGATACGTTTACAGCACGTAAAGGTTGCAGATATTACTGAAGCTCTCAGCCGTTTAAAGGCAGAAGATGGAGGGAAAAGCGCTATCGATCTGTTGTGGGTTAACGGCGAAAATTTCAGTTACCTCAAAGAACAAAATTTACTGTTAGGGGAGTTAAATTCGCGCATACCCAATACAAACTTGCTTGCCAATGAACAACTGCCGCTAGACAGTGACTTTGGTGTACCGATAGACGGTTTTGAGGTGCCTTGGGGCGTGGGGCAGTTCAATCTTATTGCGCAGTCAGGGGTGTTTAATGAGGCCACAGTTACACCAAGCACTTTGTTAGCTGCAGCGAAGCAATATCCTGGTCGTATTAGCTACCCACGCCCGCCTGAGTTTCACGGCACAACGTTTTTAAAACAGTTATTGGTGGCATTGACTCACAGTGATAAACGTTTATATGCTCCCGTCACAGACGCTGCGCAAACTGAGCTATTGCCTGTGTTATGGGCTTATCTAGAACAGTTACATCCGCTAACTTGGCAACAGGGCAACGCATTTCCAAGCTCGAATACCGAGCAGCTTAGTTTATTTCAGCAAAACCAGTTAGTCATGGCCGTGAGCTTTAACCCTAATCAATTGTTCAAAGAGCAAAGCGCCAATAAGATCCCGCAATCAGCACAGCGTCTGGTGTTTAGCCTAGGTGCCATTACCAATAGCCATAATTTAGCCATCCCCAAAGGCGCACAAAGCCCAGAAGCCGCTATGGTAGTGATTGATTTTTTATTAAGTGAATTTGCCCAAACCCAAAAATTAACAGGAGAGTGGGGCGATCCCGCCGTGATCAAGGCCTTGGTTGATGAGGCCGCTACCCTCCCTGCACAGCAAGAATTGCATAGCTCTTGGCAGCAAGTGATAGAAGCTTTATGGCAACAACGCTACGGCGCCTAGCTTTTTACAGCAGTGGCTTGCTTGTAATGTGTATAGCAGGCTTACCAGTCTTTGGTCTTACTCTGGGCTTGTGGCCACGTGTTGAACTGTCTTGGCACGATGTCTCGCGTTTTGTTGAATACAATGGTTTAACTACGTCGATTTTAAATAGTCTTTTTCTGTCCTTAGCCGCTCCGGTGATCGCATGGTACGTGGCTTTTTTGGTGTACAGCCAATATCGGTTTAGCCCCGCTTGGCAGTCACTTGAAAAACGGCTGAGCCCTTTGCTGTCTTTGCCGCATTTGGCTGTTGCGCTGGGCTTGGTATATTTGTTTAGTTCAGGCGGCCTTTTGTGGAACAGCATTGCTGTGCCTGAGTGGCTAAGCTTACCGCGCAAAAGTCTCTTAACGATGATGTTGGCCTTAACGATTAAAGAAGTTCCTTTCTTTTTATTGATATTTGGCGCCTTAGGCCGGCAACTACCCATCAAAAGTTGGTTGCTCCAAGGCAGAGCCTTGGGCCACAGTGAAGCCGCTAGTTGGTGGTTATTGGTTTTTCCAGCCCTACTCAAACAGTCGCGTTTGGCCTTGTTAGCGGCCATGGCGTATTGCTTGTCGGTATTGGATATCAGCCTCTTGGTTGGCCCCAATATTCCGCAGTTGTATGCTGTAGTGTTATATCACTGGCAAACGGGTTTCAGCGCAATCGAACAATCACAAGCGTTTATCGCCAATCTTGTCTTACTGTTGTTGCTAGGGGTATTGGTGGCGGCAATTTACTTGCATGAATGGCTTGCAGTAAAACGCATACATTATCACGGGGTGATGGCGCATAGGCTTAAAATGGCTAATTTAGGGCGACTGTTTTCGTACTGGTTAGTTTCTTTTAGTGTGCTAAGTATTGCCATTTTAGTGACCTTTTTTTTATGGTCAGTAGGCTGGAATAGTCAGAGCCACATTAGTAGCGCTGACTTGTCATTTACTCTCTGGCAGGCTGAGTGGTTTTTTTTGCAAACGCCGCTTTTTAACAGTTTAGTCATAGGTTTGATCAGCAGCGGGGTCGGGGTGGGCGTTAGCTTGCTAGCTCTTGAATTACAACAGCAAAAACAAACGTACCTGCCTGATTATCTGTGGTTAATGGCCATTTTATTGCCACAACTTAGCATGGTATATGGTTGGCAAATCGCTCACACGGCTTTTTCGGGCGGCTATGGCATGTCGTGGGTAGTGTTAGCACATGTACCTTTCACCTTTGCGTATAGTTACTTGGTTCTACGGGGGCCTTTTCAAAGCATCGATCGCCGCTACGAGCTGCTTGCCGCTAGTTTTGGTTTTAGTTATTGGCAGCGCTGGTGGTTAATTCGCTTTAGATTATTGAGCCCTGCTTTATTGAGTGCCTTTGCCATTGCGTTTTCTGTCAGCATGGCTCAATACATCTCAACCCTAATGATAGGCGCGGGTAGGGTGGTGACAATTACCACCGAGGCGGTGGCGATTGCCTCAGGTAATGAACAAGGCATCACCGCTGTATATATCTTGGTGCAGGCGGTATTGCCATTTATGGTATTTTTAATTGCCAGTATCGTGGCACATCGACTGCGAGGGAGTGTTAATGTTACATATCACTGATTGTCAAATTAGCGCTGATGATTGGCTGATTGCATTGCCTAATATTGCCATCGCAAGTGGTGAGTTATGCGTGATCACTGGGCCAAGCGGGATAGGGAAATCTACATTGTTACATTGGTTACTCGGCGATGTTGTGCAACATGTTAATATCAGCGGTACGATTAGCCTAAACAACGTGCAACAAAACTCACTTAAAATCGAACAGCGTCGCATCGGCCTGTTAATGCAAGATGTGCTGCTTTTTCCGCATTTAAATGTGCTCGACAATATCTGCTTTGCCTTGCCGGCCGATGGGGGCATGTGGGGTGCTAAAAACCCCACTAAACACCAACGAAAAGCGCAAGCTTTAGCCATGTTAGAAAGTATAGATATGGCACACCTTGCGCGCCATACCTCTGAACAGCTAAGTGGTGGTGAGCGCTCTCGTGTGGGCTTAATAAGAGCATTGGCGAATGAGCCGCAGGCGCTATTAATGGATGAGCCTTTTTCTGCGCTCGACCCAAATACGTCGGCACAAGTGAGTGAGTGGGCATTTCATCATTTACGCTCAAAGGGCGTACCCAGCATCATGGTCAGTCATGATATTAATGCTATTCCGGCACACGCGCAGCACCTTGATTTGGCACAGTATTATCGCCGCGCATAAGGTAAAAACGGGGTGTGTTAGTAACCTTTGTTGTTTGCTATCGAAAATATCATAATGGCGATACCAGAGATCAAATTGAATTGAAATCAGCAATGCTTACAATCCTTCTCATTATAATTTCAAAAAAGAATGGGAAGATGTATGCATAAATATCAAGTATCTCTTGTGGCTTTGCTGGCTGCGCTGGCAATAGGCACTAGCAGTTGCTCGCAAGAAACAAGTCCGCAAGTAAAGCCAAAATCAACAGTCACTACCCTAAAAGAAGCGTATGCAGATAAGTTTTTAGTGGGCGCTACCCTCGGCGCATCAATGTTTTCTGCATCTGATACCACTTCCTTAGCCTTAGTTGAGAAAAACTTCAGCGCCATTACCCTTGATAACGACATGAAGTGGGAAAGAATCAATCCTCTACCCGGCCAATACGAATTTGAAATTGCAGATAAATTTGCCAAGCTAGGTGGTGATAAAGGGATCACCACAGTGGGCCACGTTTTGTTTTGGCATAGCCAAACTCCTGACTGGGTTTTTAAGGACGATGAAGGACAATTGTTAACGCGCGAGGCCTTGCTTGAACGTATGCGCGAGCGCGCCAAAATGTTTGCCTCTCGCTATGGCGACAGGGTAAAGATTTGGGATGTTGTCAACGAAGCAATTGAAGACGACGGCAGCTTAAGAAAATCATTATACAACCAAATTATTGGAGACGATTTCATCGAGCAAGCCTTCATTATTGCTGATCAAGAAATGCCAAAGGATGCCACCTTGCTGTATAACGATTACGGCATGGATAGAACGGGTCGCAGAACTACTGTAATCGCCATGGTGAATGACTTTAAACAACGTGGTGTGCGCATCGATGGCATTGGTCTGCAAGGTCACTGGGGCATGGAAGAGCCTTCAGCTGAAAAAATTGATGAAACGCTGACCCTTTACGCTGCTACGGGTTTACCCATGCACATAACCGAGCTAGATGTAGACTTTCTTGGCCGTGACGGCCTAACAGGTGCCAACGTTGATATTGAAAAACGACAGGCCACGCCAGAAAACAACCCTTATCCTGATGGTAACTTTCCTGCAGAAGCGGATGAAAAGCTAAGTCAACGTTACCAAGAGATTTTCAAACAATTTATTAAACATCATCACAGTATCGACCGTGTCACGTTTTGGGGAGTCACCGATGGTGACTCATGGTTAAACGGCTGGCCGGTAGCAGGTAGAACCAATTATCCGCTGTTGTTTAATCGTGACGGCTCAGCGAAAAAAGCCCACGATGCAGTAGTTGAATTAGTCAAATAAAACTGTCCTTAATCGCTCTATTTTGCCAAGCCTAAGCCATAAACTTAGGCCTTTTTAGTGTTTAGCACCAATACCTTAAGCCGAATATAAAATAACAGGTCACAGATATGCGTATTTTACCGTTGATGGCATTCATTTTTCTTTGCAGTCCTTACCTTCAAGCACAGGAGACTATCGAATCGCAAATTGATCGTTTGCATCAATACGCGGGATATTGGGTCAGTAGCGAACATGCAGGTACCGATAGTGTTGGCGCATTTCCAGCGATTAAGATGAATAATATTTCAGTAATGGAGCATCGCTCTTTGCAAGTGGAAGTGCTGCAATATCACAATGGCGAGTACAAAACCTTGCTTACCGAATTGATTGGTTATGACACGAAAAGTGAGCAAATTATTGCCTTAGGTCAAAATCAACAAGGTGTTATTTTCAAAGGCGAGGGCCGGTTTTCATCGGCAAGTAAATGGAAGATGCAAGACGTGGATATGCTGGGGAATTTTTATTTGGCCGTAGCATTCGACTTTCAAAGTCCAAGCACTATATTACTTGAAGGCTGTGATGAACAAGGTAACAGCCTGTGGAAAACCCGCTACATCAAGTCTAACCCAAAGGATAAAAACATAGGGATTCAATTGGTTTCTGTCCATCAAGAAATGTTAAACGATCCAATAGGCACTCTGCGTGAATTAAGCCGAATGGGGTATAGCTACGTGGAAACCTTTGTTTATGATAAGGGCACTTTTTACGGCATGTCACCAACGGCATTCCGTCAGGCGGTAGAAGCTAGCGGCATGCAATTTTTAGGCTCCATGACCTTTCATGATCTTCCTGCCGACGGTGAGTGGGAAAGCACTTTACAATGGTGGTCTACCACCATCGATGATCATGTAACAGCGGGGGTAGAATATCTAACAACGTCTAATAATCAGCTCAATTCGGTAAAAACCACAGCAGAGTTGCAGCGCTATAGCGAGTATTACAACGCCATAGGGAAATTATGCCGCGAAAAAGGCATTACTTTCGCCTTCCACAACCATGCCGATGAGTTTGCAAAGGTTGAAAACACACGCATCTATGATTATTTTTTGCAAAATACCCACAACGTTTTTTAAGTTGGCATATCAAGGATTATAAAGAGCTAGGCGCAAGTGGAAAAATTGATTGGATGGAATTATTTAATCATGTCGAATTCGCTGCCCCAAAATATAGGGTAGCTGAGGTGGAGGATTATTCTTATCCGCCACTGTATAGTGTGCAGTTGGCGTGGGAGTATTTATATGCCATGCCTTTCAAACGCTAATGCATCATAATGAAATCTGTATCACCTACTACACAGGGTAAACCATGATTGATCCGCTATTAAATCGGCTTTTAAAAAAGCCGCTCCGCACACTCGCTAAACAATTAGTTAAGCGCGGTATTAGTGCTGATAATGTGACGGTGGTGGGGTTTGTTCTGGGTATGTTGGCGGTACCGGCTATTATTTTTGAGTGCTTCAGCGTGGCCTTGTGTTTAATCTTACTTAATCGTGCAGCCGATGGTCTAGATGGCGCTATAGCCAGAGAAACCTCAGCCTCAGATGCGGGTGGCTTTTTAGATATCACCCTCGATTTTATTTTTTATTCGGCCATCGTATTTGCTTTTATTTGCCTGACGCCAGCCAAAAACGCTGTGGCTGGCAGCTTTCTAATGTTGTCTTTTATGGGCACCGGCGGTAGCTTTTTAGCCTTTGCCATTATGGCCAACAAACACGGCATCGACAGCCCCAAGTACCCGCAAAAAAGTTTGCATTACATGGGGGGCCTAGCTGAAGGTTTTGAAACCATTGTAGTACTGTGTTTATTTTGCTTATTACCTAACCACTTTGTAATGATTGCCTCGGTGTTTGCGC
Source organism: Flavobacterium sp. W21_SRS_FM6 (assembly GCF_052119645.1). NCBI lineage: Bacteria > Pseudomonadati > Bacteroidota > Flavobacteriia > Flavobacteriales > Flavobacteriaceae > Flavobacterium > Flavobacterium sp. W21_SRS_FM6. The sequence continues at coordinate 280,376 of NZ_JBGQOM010000001.1, read as the reverse complement.
TGATTTGCTGGCTTACCGCGGGGATTCGAATCTGGGTGGGGTATCACACCTTACGGGCGGTTAAAGCCAACTAATTTTTTGGTGTGTGACGAAAAGGCATGAGCAAAACGGTGAGAATGCCAGTATTGGTTTTTTCACTGTTGTATTCTTTCAAACCTAATATCAGACCATCATCGCCCGCAGCGGCTTGGTGAGTGTAAGTGCCAAACAGTTTGTCCCATACTGACAAACTAAAGCCAAAGTTACTGTCGGTTTCAGTGACTACCTGACTATGATGGATGCGATGCATGGCTTGAGTAACAATGAGCTTACGCAACGGCCATTCTAGCCAATCAGGGAGTTTTACATTGCTGTGATTGAAAATCGAGCTCGCGTTTAGCAGTATTTCAAACAGTAAAATCGCCTCAGCGGGCACACCAAGTACCACAATAGCCAAGGCTTTAATGAGTAAGCTTAAGGCTATTTCAAGCGGGTGGAAGCGCAGGCCACTTGAGGCATCTAAATGCGGATCGGCGTGGTGCACGCGATGTAATCGCCACAATATGGGAACACGATGAAAAACGCGGTGTTGCCAGTAAATCAAACAATCGAGTAAGACCATTGCAATGAGAACAATTGACCACTGCGGCAAGGTCATTAGATTCAACAAGCCTATTTGATGCCGATCAGCGTAGAGCGCCACTACGGCCAAGCCGGCAGGCACAATAAGGCGAGCAACCAAAGCGCCGCAAAACACTAAAAAGAAATTACTTAGCCAGCGTTTTGTTTTTGCTACAGGTGATACTCGGTTAGGCAAACAAGCCTCCCAAACCATCATAACCATCAATATGGCGATAAAACTGCCCATACGCAGCACCGCTTCATTTTGCATATTTATCCGAATGAATATTTATTAAAAATTTAAGTCCAAAAACTGTTACTGATAGTATCAGCTTGTTCCTATATCATCAGTCATGAAAATTGATTTATTACAATAATAACGGAGAACACCTAATGAAAATCTTGGTTGCCCTACTTAGCTTACTGGCTATTTTGCTCGTTGCTTTACCCGGCCCACTTTACAAACACCAAATCTTAGAACTGGCGCCTGCGTTTGCTGCGCTGCGTTATGCTGTGTACGTTGGTATCGCAGCTTTAGTGCTGTTACTTGTACAAATAATTTTTATGCGTAAAAACATCAACTGGCCTGTGACCGGTATTTCTGCTGTATTTGCCATCGTTGCTATAGCGTTACCAGTCAGCATGATGGGCAAAGCCAAATCAGTGCCACCCATTCATGATATTTCTACAGATTTGGTTAATCCCCCAAACTTTGTGGCGATTGCCGCGTTGCGGGCTGACGCACCTAACCCGGCTGAATATGCCGGTGAAGAAACGGCCAAACAACAACGCGAAGCCTACCCAGAGCTGATAACAGAGATTTATCAGCAAAGCAGTGAGCAACTTTTTGAAGTAGCGCAAGCAGCGGTAAACGACTTAGGTTGGACGCTAGTCAACGCAAATAAAGCCGCAGGTTTAATTGAAGCGACTGACGAAACAACGTGGTTTGGCTTTAAAGATGACGTGGTGATTCGAATTAGTAACACCGGTGAGGAGCGTTTTCTCGATGTGCGAAGTAAATCTCGAGTGGGCAAAAGTGATTTAGGCAAAAATGCTGAGCGTATTCATACCTTATTAGATGCTATCAACGCTAAGTTGTAAGTCTCTCTCCGTTTTGCTAACAACGCCCAATGCCAGCATTGGGCGTTTTTTATAAGCCAAATTTTATACGGCAGTGCGCAATTTTTTCGCAATCTATAGTGGAGTGAAATCAACTGATTTAACAGAGCAAAGTGTGCAGGCTCTATAACCATGTCAGGTATTTAGCGAACGAAGCTTAAACTAGTCAGTCGATTAAACTGTTAAGGGCGGCTCTGAGCGATCAGGAGACAGTCGACGCCGTTCACCATACCTTGTCGAAAGGCTCGGCGATATCCCAAGCCGTCAACTACACACTGAAGCAGTGGGAAGGACTCAATACGTGCATGATGGTCACGCGGCCATCGACAACAACTCGGCGGAGCGTTCACTTAGGCCGATTGCGCTTGGACGTAAGAACTGTCTGTTTGCTGGCTCACCATCTGGCGGGCAGCGTGTGGCTTTGCTGTATTCAATTATTAGCACCCCAATCTAAATGGGGTTAACCCCAGGAAGTATCTCTCGGCGGTATTAAAGCGTCTTGGACAGCATCCCATCAATAAGATTGATGAATTGTTGCCATGGAATATTGACCTAAATATCACCTCAGAAACTGACGCTCTCTAAAACTAGTATCCACTTAAAAATAAGACTCAGCAATATGTAACGGGCGTACGCTTACCAAAAAAGTGCGTCAAACTTTTTCTTTGCCCAGCGCGCCATTAAGCGATTGTTCCCATTTGAAAACGAAACAGTGCATAGTTGTTTGCTACAAGCTAATTGGATATCAATGTCTTTGAATGAGGGTTCGTTAATTAATGAGTCAACTTTAGCTGCAATACTTTGCATGGTTGTACCTCTTGTAATATCGAAGTGACTTTCAATTTTGTTAGTAAGAACGCTAAAGTGTGATATTTGGGACGTACCAAAATTTATAGCCAATGCAACGATATAAAACACGATGGTACCTAGAATGATCTGGCGCAAATCAAATCCCTCTAAAAATTTTGTCACTCTATTTTCCTTAACATTTTACAATGTCTGATATAACCAGCAAAGAATGTTTTACTTTATCAAATTTTTTCGGTAAATAATTTATTTACTGATGAGTAATTAATTTGGTTTTGCAATAAGCTCTTGTGAGATTCTTCGTAAACGGCCTAACCTAACAATGTAATTTCAGTTTATTGGTAATTCACAATAAATCGCTGGGTCTGCTTTCAACTAATTGGGATCGTACACCGGATAGAACATGAACAGCCGCTTTTGGCACAAACTCGACCAAAAGCCGCTTAATCTAGTTGCGCTAGAGTGCACTCAAAGTGACTCAACTCTTAGCCCTTGTTTGTGACCCTATTTGTTCAATCTTTGTACTTTAACGATGTGCTGCGGGGCTAATTGTTGCTTGTCCACTGTACGTTGCAGTCTTCTTTGATTGCAGCCTTTAATAAATCGATTAAAGGTAAAGCACGGTGTGAAAGGCTGACAAAAGACGTCTCGTCGTTTTCGTCTTCAGGTTTTTCTGATTCAGATTGTTGCTCTGTTGCCCCTAGTTCTGCTTCTAGATTTGCCAGCGCTGCTGGGAGATCTTTTGCTAGTATGGCACTAGGAACGGTACCGCTATGTCCCATCATTTTTAGCAATTGTACGGCTATATCGCCAAACATAGTGATGTTGGCACTAACCTGACTCGAAAAAATGACTAACATGATGATTTAACTCCTAAGGCTTACTCAATAAATGTAAGTCGAGTGTACGCTTAATCAAAACCTTTTACTGCAGCTACCTAGCTGATTTTTACTGACTGCGGAAAAGAGAACGTTTTATACAATGAAAAGAGAAAATCTGCCTTTGCTGAAGGGGTTCATTTAACAAGGCAATGTTTGCACATTACACTATTTCAATCGGCTAATTCTAGCAAACCAGCAGGCAGTCGATATTTTCGATATTTTAATGGTTTGCTCTAAAAGCGTTTGCACGAAGTCTTAGTGACTACTCACAAACTGAAAGATAGCTAGGTTAGTAGGCAGGCACTTTTGAAGCACATATTAACTAGACTCGATTCGTTTCTTCTTGTCTTAGCGTTAAAACTTCAAAGCCTGTTTGTGTTACCAAAATTGTATGTTCCCACTGCGAAGAGAGTTTTTTATCAGCAGTGATTACCGTCCAATTATCCTTTTTTGTTTTTGTTTTTGCCTTACCTTGGTTGATCATTGGCTCAATGGTAAATGTCATTCCTTCTTGCAAACAAAGCCCAGTGCCAGGCTTACCAAAATGCAGTATCTGTGGCTCTTCATGCATTTCTCGACCTATTCCATGTCCACAAAATTCTTTGACGACTGAGTAGCCGTTGTTCTCTGCTATTTTCTGTATTGCTGCGCCAATATCACCCAATGTTGCGCCAGGTCTTACTTTTTTGATACCCGCCCACATGGCTTCGTAAGTCGTTTTTACCAGACGTTTTGCCAGCGGATTAACATCGCTCATTAGATACATTTTACTTGAGTCTGCGATAAATCCATTCTTCTCAAGCGTGATGTCCAAATTGATGATATCTCGTGATTTTAATATGGCGGTGTTCCGTGGAACGCCATGACATACAACTTCGTTGACAGATGAATTAAGCGCATATTGATAACCATATTGCCCTACACTTGCTGGTCTTGCATGTAATTTATTGCGAATAAAACTGTCGACTTGGTTGTTGATTTCTAAGGTCGAAATACCTTCTTTCACAAAGTCGTCTAACATGTGAAACACTTCTGCTAACAATCGTCCTGACTCACGCATTAGCGCAATTTCTTTTGGTGTTTTGATATTTACCTGCATGCTATTTCACGACTTTTAGTACTTTATCAACGTTGGCATTTGCTAGTTCGTTCACAATAAGTTCTGAAAAAGTTAGGGTAGGATTGAGCTCAGCTAAACGGCCCATTTTTATCCAAAACTCAGCCTGAGCATTAATTGACCGCGACATAACATGACAGTTTTTGCGTAATTCGTCGTGAATTTCGTCGGATATTTTGATGATTCCCATAGTATATAACCTAGATATGATTTATATATTAACCGTATATCATTTGCTTTTGTTTTACAATCATTTAATACGGCTATATAAGGGAATGCAGCGCTGTTTCTACCTGGCGTATTAAAAACCATAAAGTGAGACAAGCCAGTGATTTACCGTATAGCCTCCTTTCTTTTTAAAGGCTTTTACCGCACTAGTATATTACTAATATTAGCAATTTGAGTGTCTACAACCGGCTAGAACCTTTAAGGCGCTAAGTATGCCATTAACGTTAATGAAGGCTTTGAGGGGGCATCACCGATTGCAGGGTTTGTCAGTGACACGGATCTTCACACTCAGTGAGTAGAAGATCCGCTAGGTAAATAGTCCTTAAAAAGAGGTTAAATAAGCGATAGCTCTACTTCGATATTACCGCGGGTTGCGTTTGAATATGGGCATACTTGGTGTGCCTTATCCACTAAGGCTTGTGCTTGATTTTTGTCCATATCACCTAAAGACACGGCCAGTTTTACTGCAATACCAAAACCGTTCTCGATGCCGCCGATAGATACTTCAGAATTAATATGGGTATTGCTGGGTAAATTGAGTTTTTGTTGGGCCGCCACAAATTTAAGTGCGCCAATAAAACAGGCTGCATAACCTGCGGCAAATAATTGCTCGGGATTAGTGCCTTGACCATCGTCGCCGCCTAACCCTTTTGGTGTAGACAGTTTAACATCTAAGCGACCATCATCCGATTTAGCCATACCTTCGCGTCCGCCGGTTGCAGTCGCTTTTGCGGTATAAGCTACGTTTTGTAATTTGTTCATTGCAAACTCCAATAGTTATTTATTTTGCATGCAAAATAATAGACAAGACGATTCTGTTTGTAAATACTTTGCATGCAAATTAAAATGTGCGCATTATTGTTAAAGCGTTGTTTTTCAACCCAGCCTGTTGGAGCTCTACTGTGGCATTTGAACAATTACAGTTAAAAAACCAGTTATGTCATCGCTTGTACATGGCGTCGAACAGTATTGCTCGTGCCTACCGAGAACCACTAGCTGCAATAAACCTAACTTACCCCCAATACGTGGTCATGATGGCCCTCTGGCAGCAAGACCAGATCACTATTGCACAATTGATTCAAACGACGTCCATTGATGGCGGGGCGATGACGCAGATACTGAAAAAAATGGAAGATAAGGCTTTGCTTACTATCGTCAAAGATCAAGACGATAAACGTAAACGTCTGGTAAAACTAACTCTTCAGGGGCAAGGGTTGAAGGTGGACGCTGCTGAAGTCCCTAAACAAATAATGTGCAAATTTAGCCAAGTTGATGCTGCCCAGCTTGGGCAGTTAATGCAGTTATTAGATTTAGTTGTGGGCGATTTAAACGAGAATTAGCGTGGCTAAAGTAGGAGAGGGTGATGACGCTGGTTTAGGTGTCCCTCTCACAGTAAATAGAGAGAGGGAACATAGCAAGGGTGTGATTTAACCCATTGAAGCCATGACTTTACCAACATTTTCCATCACTTCGGCTAATTCCTTACTCGGGCTAAAATCAATAAACTTAAGGTCTTCATCCACAATAGCGGTATGACCAGGATGAGCATAAAATACGTCGCCCTCTGTAAAAGTCTCTTCTTTTCCATCATCATAGATAAAGCGAAAGGTACCTTCAAAAATGTAACCCCAATGCGGGCAATGGCAACTGTCGTTATTCAGCCCTACTAACAAGGGGGTAAAATCGGTGCCTTTTGGGAGTTCATGAAATACAACCGTCATTTCTCCTAATCCTGACAATGAGCGCATGATCATGCCTGGCGCCTCCATTACAACGGGTATGTTTTCTTTCTTTACTTTCATTAGATTCCTTCCTTTAAATAAGCGTAAAACCTGGGTTTTCAGAGAATGCTTACCAAAGTTTGCAAACGCTTTGCTTGTCAAACTGCGGACTCTTGATAAAAAAGTATAGAAGACTAATTGGAATAAACGCGCTTTGTTCAGTTAACATGTCGATGCCAGTTAATAAAAAGGCTCAAGCGCTTACTATTGCGGATTTTCTGAGATTACCCTTTGGGCTTGCTACCCACTATACAACTTAAGCAACTTCTACTTTATTCCGTCCTGCGCTTTTCGCTGCGTACAAGGCTTTGTCGGCTTTTAACAATAGCTCTGACAAGCTGTGTTCATTTTGATAACTCACCACACCTGCACTGGCGGTTAGTGTTAATCCGCTTGAAATTAATGACCAATCATATTGCTCGATACGACGCAGGAGTCGATTAGCAATATCCTGCGCCACGTGAATATCGCTGTTGGGTAAAACAATAATAAATTCTTCTCCGCCAACCCGACCCACTAAGTCGTCTTTGCGGATCAGGTCAGAGGCAATACTCGCAAGATGAATGAGGACCTTGTCGCCAATATCATGGCCAAATTTATCGTTAACCCCTTTGAAATGGTCAGCATCAAACGAGATCAGCGAAAAGGCTTTATGGTGCTTTTGACTAAGGGCAAACCATTGCTCAGCCTGCATGTAGGCTTCTCGGCGATTGGCTATTTGGGTTAGCTCGTCGGTAAAGGCAAGTTTTTTGAATTGGTGTTTACCGTGGCGCTGTTTATAAGCAAATATGGATACCAATATAAGAATAACCCCCACCAGTGCAATGATAATAATTTGCATGGTTTGGTTACGCTGCGACAAAATTAACTGGGTTTCTTTATCTTTGGCGCGTTGTAATAACAAGCTATTTTCATGTTTGATTCTATCGGTATCAAAGCGCGTTTGCAGTTCAGCGTTAAGTTTGGTTAATACTGTTTTGTCTTGTGCTAAATGTAGCTCAAGATGATCATGCAGGGCAAAATAGGCGTCTTGCCAGTTTTCACTCGCAGCATATACATCGCTTCTTAACTCTTGTACCTGAATCAAACCCCGTTGATTTTTATCAATTTGAAACGCGTTTTCAGCCTTCTGCAGGGCCTCCAAACTGGCGGGGTAATGGTTTAACTTAAGCTGAGCATTGGCCAAATATAACTGCAAAAAACTGTAAGGCGCGTTGTAGTCGGGAGTAATTACAGTTGCCGCTTGTTGTAACAGACTTAATGCTTGCTGGTATTGCCCTAAGGTAATCAGGTTATTAGCGATATTCATGCTCATATCGGCCGCCATGACGGGCTGGCTACCACTAAAAAACTGCTGGCTGCTTTGATAACGCTGATTGGCTTCTTCTAATTGGCCCAATTGCTCCAAGCTGGAGGCTATTTGAATATTAACGTAATTGGCTTCAGCCTGATTACCTTGTTTTGCGTAGATATCGGCTAATTGTAATTGGTATTTTAAGGCGGTTTTTGCATCACCAAAGCGCCGATAACTTGCAGCTAATTCACCCAAATTAATGTTGGCCCAATAGCTGAGGTTTTGTGACTCATAGTATTCTTGCGCTGCGAGTAAGTCTTCTAGTGACGCGGAGTAGTTACCTTGATACGAATGTAAAGCGCCCCGTTGACTGCGCCCATGAGCAATCAGAAGTGGCGCTTCAATATCGTAAGCTTGATTAATTGCCTGTGTAAGATCTTGAAGGGTCGTTGCCACTTGGCCAAGATAACGTTGATAGGCCGTTTTACATATTGTGAGATCAATGGTGGTAGGGGAGGGTGCTTCTGCACTAAATCTAACAAGTTGTTTGTCGGCATAAGCAATCGCTGCGCTGATTTGTTCGTTAGTGTCGGTTTTTTGGTTCCAGCATCTTAGGCGTATTAATTCTTTTTGACGGGCTAAATCATCACTGGTAAGTAGGTTTTCTAACTCGTGTAATAAACTATTTGTCTGCTGTGCTGAAGCAGGTTTATTGGTTTTAAACAAGGAAATAATGCTATCAGCGCGGTCGTTTTCATTTGCATTGGCCACAGAGCCGATAAAAAAATGTGTGCATAACAGCACAATATAAAAAGTGACAACGTGCTGTTTTAACAACAAATAATGAGACATGGAATAGACGTTACTTTAAGTAGTTAGCGCGCTTGCAAGGGCGCTAATGATACCTAAGGTAGCACCGTAAGGTAAGGGTGAGTGCGCATTAAATGTTGGTCAGCTATCAGTGACGACGGTCATTGTCTCTGCCTTAGGTGACCACAACAGAGGTCATTTACTTTATGGGGTAAAACAACTCAAGGGGCGACTCCCAGCACAGAGTCAATGCCTCGGCTTGATACATTAATCTGCAAAGCAGGCCATTGTTGGGCTCGTCAAAATGGCGATATTGTAATAAAGCTTGTGATTTATTGCGCTGGTAGAGCGCAGCAAAATGTCTTAACTCCACAGAATGTACGAGGGCCACATAATTAGCGTGTAACCAGCTAAAAGCTCCAATGCACCATGGATCTTGATTGGCCTTAACGCTTAAGGTCGGTATTTCGCCTGCTGGGCTTTTGATACATAAACGATTATTGTTAAGTTCTAAGTAAAAGGCTGACATTGCCGGTAGTTCATCGCTTTGCATCACCTTCGCTAAACGGTTCAGTAACTGCCTGGTTTCAAGAACCATGTACTCATCGGTTTGTGCCAAATAATGAGCGGGCTTAACGCCACTGGCTAATGCTAGCTGGGGCATCAAAGAAGGCAATATGTCAGCGCGACCAGTGGTAATTTGGTTCAACCTAAGGTTATTAGGCAGCAAGGCGCTGTTCACTAAAATGGGCGCAAAAGAAGTGGTATTTAGCACAGTTAACTCAATGACTAGAATGACTGAGTTAGCTTTAGCAGAGTTTATGCCATTGAGGTTATTGTTATTCTAATCAATGGCTTACTTGTTTTGTGATACCGTAACTTTAGGCATATTTACGATGCGTCAGAAATATGGCGAGCTTATAGCAATTAGCTAAGCTCGCCTGTTTTAATGAATTGTTCTAATTGCTGAGTGTAAGGCGCTAAATCGAGTCGCTGCTGGGCAACCCATTCATCGTTGTAATAGGTGTTGAGATAACGTTCGCCAGAATCACAAATCATGCTGACCACACTGCCTTGTTGTTTGTTTTTGATCATTTGCGCAATGAGTTTCAGCGCTCCGTAAACGTTGGTACCCGTGGAACCGCCACATTTACGGCCTAAAATGCTCTCAAGCCAACGCATGGTCGCGATAGATGCCGCATCAGGCACGTGGATCATTTGATCAATAACATCGGGTAAAAATGACGGCTCGACTCGCGGCCTGCCAATGCCTTCTATACGCGACCCTTTACCACTTGTCAGCGTCACGTCACGGTGTTGAAAATAGTCATAAAATACGGAGTTATCAGGGTCAACCACGGCTAATTGTGTGTGCAGGTGTAACTCTGGGTTGTAACGCAAATAGCGACCAATAGTCGCTGAAGTGCCGCCAGTACCAGCACTTACTACAATCCAACTGGGTATTTTATGGGGCTCTAAAGCCATTTGGGCAAAAATGCTGTCAGCAATATTGTTATTGCCTCGCCAATCGGTGGCACGTTCAGCATTGGTAAACTGATCCATATAATGGCCGTTCAGCTCAGTCGCGAGTTGCTGCGCCCTGATGTAGATTTCACTGGGCTCTACTTTACAGCATTCACCACCATAAAATTCAATCTGCTTAATCTTTTCACTGGCGGTACTCTTGGGCACTACAGCAATAAAACGCAAGCCTAATAAACGCGCAAAATACGCTTCTGAAATGGCAGTACTGCCAGAGGATGATTCAATGATCGTAGAGTCTTGATTGATCAAACCATTACACAAACCATACAAAAACAACGAACGGGCTAATCGGTGTTTTAAACTGCCAGTAGGATGAGTAGACTCATCTTTTAAATACAACGACACGCCACTAAAACAAGGCAAATCGACCTTAATTAAATGGGTATCTGATGACCGGTTAAAATCAGCGTTGATGATGCCAATTGCTTTGGCTAACCACTCTTTTTTAGTATTAATAAGGCTCATTCTATACCTGTGGATTGTGAGCATGTGCCCTTAGTTAAATGTGCGCGGGCAATAATGCCGGGTTTACTCAGCAAACTTGATGGGTAAACAGCGCTGTTAAATAGCCTTTGCAAAATAAGTTTCACTGCGTGTCAGTGCCGCAATATGCTGAATGTAACTTAAGGTATTAGCCGTAAACACGACACCTTTTACCATACTCAAATTACGTAATATCGGGAAAGTGAGGATGTCATCCATGCTCAACACCGCACTGATTGAAAAAGAGGGAAGGGTGGCCAGTACTTGGTTAACAATCTCGATGTGTTTTTCTGACATCATCATGGCTTGTGCAAATGACATCTCAATCATCTTTTCTTTTTTAGCTTGAAAATAGTCACAGGCAGATTGCGTGGCAAATTCTGGTAAACCGATAAGGATAGTGCGTGGATACGTCAATATGCGGGTAGAGGTTTTAATTGCAGCAAACATTGCGTCTATTTCATCACCCGTGGCCTTAGGTGCAATGACTTTACTGGTATCACCTACTTCGTCTAATTTAGCTACAATGTCTAAACTCTCGCCCATGGCAGTGCCGTTATCTAACTGTAAAATAGGCACCATCTTGGCATTCACCAAGTCGTAACAGCTTTGTTCATCATCATTCAGTAAATACACTTTTTCATGTTGAACATTTTTATAGTTGGCCACCATGTCAGCGCGAACGCAATAGGGGCAATGATGATATTGATACAACTTCATGATGGTCGTTTCCTAGTCTCTGTTTAGCACTTCGATTAAATCAATTTCAAACTGTAGGTTGGCATTGGCAGGTATCATCTCACCAACTTGTCTTTCACCATAAGCTAAATGGGCCGGTATCCATAACTGACGTTTACCGCCTGCTTGCATGCCTTGTAAGCCCAACACCCAACCTTGAATCACCCGTTTATTGCTTAATACGGTTTGAAAGGGGGCGTCGTTTTTATAAGACGAATCAAATTCGGTGCCGTCTTCTAACCAGCCGCGGTAATGGGCCGTGATTAAGGCGCCGCGTTTTACTGCGGCCCCTGTCCCTACTTTGATGTCATCAATTTTGACTGCGTTTTCCATAATGCTGCTACTTTGTTAACGTAAAACGATCAGCGGGCTAGTGCTGCGCTCTATCATGCCAATGGTATTGCTGCCCAAAAACAACTGGCGAATTTTAGAGTGGGCAAAGGCGCCCATAACCAACAAGTCGATAGCGTTTTGTTGTTGATAGCTAAGTAGTGACTCAACGATATTGCCTTCGAGTAAGGTCGCCGTCACCGTAAAACCTTGGCTTTTTAACTTCGCCTCTGCGCCAGCAAGCTTTTCGGCTTGGGCTGACTCATTATTTTTTACCATGACTAGGTGACACGCTAAGCTATTGAGCAAGCCGCCGCTGATAATCTTATCAATGGCTTTGTCGGCGGTTTCACGGCCATCGTAGGCCAGCATGAAATTTTTCGGCGCGCTGAAAGTACTCGGTACTATCACCAAAGGTGTATGTACACTGCGGATCAATGACTCGATGTGCGAACCGAGTACTTTAAACTTTGCTTTAGTACCAGCGCTTTCATGGCCTTCACCACTGCGGCCCACAATCACCAAACGTGCTTCAGTTTCTAGCTCACTAATCGCATCTATCACATCGCCATGACGTTGTTTTTGTTCAATATCCACGATGCCTAAACGGGCCACGTGGTCAGCGGCCGCAGCTAACATTTCTTTGCCATGACTCAGTGCTAACTTGCCTCGTTGTGCGTCAAGTGCTGCCATTTCTTTTAATAAACTGCTGCGCGCGCCTAAACCAATGGCGCCGGTTAAATCATCGGCGCCGTGTTGCTGCGGGCGCTCAATAGTATGCAAAAATAGAATGGGTTGGGTTAATTGCTTTGCTGACCACGCGGCGGCTTCACAAATGGCACTGGTTACTACCGAGCCATCGATACAGGCTATTATTTTATTCATATTATTCTCCTTAGTGGCCGCCCATGAGTTTTTCAACTTCGGCTGCGTCGTTGTGCACACCAAACTTGTCAACAACTGTGGCGGTAGCATCGTTCATGCCGATTAACTCAACAGAGGCGCCTTCACGACGGAATTTAATCACCACTTTGTCTAGTGCCGATACCGATGTGATATCCCAAAAGTGGGCCTGAGATAAATCTATTTTGATCCTTTCGACAGCTTCTTTAAAGTCAAAAGAGGCAACAAATTGCTCAGAAGAAGCAAAAAATACTTGGCCAATAACCTGGTAAGTGCGCTCGTCGCTCTGCTCAGTATTGTCAGATTTAACCACCATAAAACGGCCGATTTTATTGGCGAAAAACAGGGTAGCCAACAGCACACCCACCATGACGCCTAAGGCCAAGTTATGGGTAAATACCACTACAATGACCGTTGCTATCATCACAATACTTGAAGATAAGGGGTTTTTGTTAAGATCAGTAATCGAGGTCCAAGAAAACGTACCAATCGATACCATGATCATTACCGCGACCAAAGCGGCCATGGGAATTTGCTTAATCCACTGGTCTAAAAACACCACCATGATAATTAAAAATAAACCTGCCACAAAGGTCGATAAGCGGCCGCGGCCACCTGATTTAACGTTGATAATGGATTGACCAATCATGGCACAGCCGGCCATACCACCTAGTAAACCAGCACCAATGTTAGCCATACCTTGACCCTTACACTCTTGATTACGATCACTGGTGGTATCGGTTAAATCATCGACGATGGTTTCTGTCATCATTGACTCCAGCAACCCCACAACCGCTAACCCGATAGAGTAGGGCAAGATAATCATTAAGGTTTCTGTATTAAGCGGCACGTCTGGCCACAAGAAAATAGGTAATGTGTCGGGTAGCTCACCCATATCGCCCACGGTACGAATATCTAGGCCAACCATCATGGCCACTGCGGTTAATACCACAATACACACCAGAGGAGAGGGGATGCTTTTACCGATAACAGGTAAATAAGGAAACAAATAAATAATGCCTAAACCAGCAGCAGTCATGGCATATACATGCCACGTCACGTCAGTTAATTCAGGTAATTGGGCCATAAAAATTAAAATAGCCAAGGCATTTACAAAACCAGTCACTACTGAGCGCGAAACAAAGCGCATCAAACTGCCGAGCTTTAAGTAGCCCGCGAGAATTTGCAGTAAACCGGTGAGTAAGGTCGCGGCCAACAAATATTCCAAGCCATGTTCTTTTACCAAGGTAACCATTAATAAGGCCATCGCGCCCGTTGCCGCAGAAATCATGCCCGGACGACCACCGACAAAAGCAATAATCACCGCGATACAAAAAGAGGCATACAAACCTACTTTAGGATCAACACCAGCAATAATTGAAAAAGCAATTGCTTCAGGAATCAAGGCCAAAGCCACAACGGTTCCTGCAAGTAAATCGCCTCGTACATTTGAGAACCACTCTTGTTTATATTTTTCGAACATGATCTACCTTGTTTTATCCAACATAGTTGAGCCTACCGCGGTATCTGATTGATATAACGTGAGGCTGTAATAAAATTCAAATTAAAAATTTACCGAGCAAGGTTCACAGTGAACAAGTCGGGATGAAGACGACACACACTGCAAGCTCAAAACAAGGAGTGTGGTAATTGCATGTCAAAATCACGGTTTTAATGAATCAACTTGACGCGTAGTTTACTTGATTGTGCACAGGCATTGAAGGGTCAAAACAATATCACTGACCTTTGTTAACCATGTTTGACGCAATTTGGGTGGCAAGCGCATACATGGGGGCAACAGGGCCAACCTTAAAACCCTATTTTGACGCCTGTTGCAAAATCATAAAGTGAAACATAGTCGTTCGTATTGGACCGTCATTTTCTTTGTGAAATTGTGTATGGATTTACTGTCGCTTGGGGGCGTTCAATAAGAGTAGAACACCGACACATGTGGTATTTCGACTGCTAAGTTTTGCGCAAATATAAAAAAGGGCTTCTAAAAGAGAAACGTAAAGATAGTATAAATAATTTGCCTATGTACAATAGGACAATTGCCGTGTTTAATCACCCCAATTAGTCGACTAATAAATTGTTATGTTTCAAGGAAATATTAGAGGTCAAGGTTGATTCCATTTAAACCAAATCCCCATTTTTATTGGCTATTGTTAGGTTGCTGTATTATTTTTGCTTTCTTGCGGCCAGAAGGTGCATTAGTAAGCTTGCTATGGTTTTTCTTCGCATACTTCTATGTTTTCAACAAAATTTGCTTAAAAGTGGTGGGTAAAAAGTTTTTTATTCCAAGCCGGTATATGAAAAAAGAAGAGTCACATATTTTTGGACTGGTGCTATTTTTTCCCTATATTATTTGTGTAGGTTATTCGACTTTCTTACTAAAGGAACTAGTCGCTCAATTAAAAATGGTTGTATTAACATGAAACATACAAGGCTTTAGTTGCTGCGAAAGCTTGGGCCTCACTTTACTTAAAACTGAAATGGATTAAGCATGAATTTAAGGAAAGATTATCCATACAAGTGCATCATGGTGGGAATTTTACTCGCTGAAAAAGCGCTTCTAAAACCGCTATATGTAAAGCGTTAGGTTAACAAAGGAAGTTAGGATGAAATGCCCACACTGTGAAAAAAAAGTAAGTGTATTTTCTAAGGCTGTTAATGGTTTTAGTAAAACTAAGTTTTGTCCACACTGCTCTAAAGGAGTAAAACCTTTTCTCAATTTAAAAATTGCAGCAATATTGTTCATTCCCTTTTTTTTAATGTCACTTTTATTTTTAAAGCCGTTATTTATATCATATGGATTAAGTGGTTCAATTTCTACAGGCATCACAACAGGGCTTTTAATCATGTTATCTATGCGCTTAAAGAAGATAAGTTAACCTAACAAGAATTTAAAGCGGGACTGCTATCAGTTTCGCTTCGCTGCACATTTTAGCAAGCTATTATCACCCTCTAAAAGAGCGTTGGTATAACTCCCCCAGTTAAGCAAAACATGTGTTTCCCTGACCCTCTTTCAACCCATTTTCAGTTCATCTTTTTTTTCAATAAATTGAGTTAACGCATCAAATGAGGCAGTATTGTCGTCGGTTGAAATGGCGAACGTAGCCCCGGTGGTATCCGAAGGTTATCCATTTTTCGATGAACAGAGCTGACCATACTTTTTCCGCCGCAGCACCTTCTCATCACTCTATGCTCGTGGGTCAATAACAGGAATTAGTATGTTCGAACTAGACGTGAGTCGCTTTTACCGAGCGGGGTTTGCTTTAGTGACCTCAGCTATCTGCTTAGCTTTTTTGTCACTCATTGGATTCGTCTTGTGGAAAGGAGGTATTTCACTCGAAATAGTACTTTTTTGCTCAATCATTGCCCTACTTGTAGCATGGTTTGGCAAATTGAGTTATCGAGCCATTTTTAGGGATGAGAAACAGGGTGGCAACCTACTGTCGCCTTTTTCAATTATATGTATATTTTCCTTAGTCGGGGCAGGAGTGTTCGCTGGCACTATTTATCGATTCTCAACAGGCAATCCAGAGAAAGGCTTGTTTGCCATCTTGCTATTAATTTTACTCATTCCTGCTGGTCACTACTGTTGGAAATTGGCAAAGAAAAACAGTCACAAACCTCACAATTAATCAGCAATTCGCCAAAGATGCTTGAGATCAAGTGAGCAGTACTTGTTAATTCACCCAAGTTAGACGTGTTCATACCTAGAAATAACCTGTTTGGCACCACTTGCGCATCTTTCACTGAAAGTGTCATTTAATAAATTAAGCCATACTCGTACACCATTAGGATGTAGCAGGTGGATGATTCGTGATGTTGCCTTGATTGTCGCTAGGTTGGCTTTCAAAGCGGGCAAACCAGTTGTAATGGACGACTGGTACTTGGTTTTTTTGCGGCGATTTACGGGTGGTCTTAGTAAAATATTTTTTTAACATATTAGGTACTACTATGATGGTATTGGTCACGCGGGACCGTGGTTAAATATGCTGGTATTGCTAAAACTTTTCTATGAAAAGGTAGGCAGGGCGCCATTGCGCCCTGTCTGCTTTGCTTTCAAAATTAAGATACTTTTGAAGGAGCAAGTTTTAAGTTGTTAACCACTTCAGTTACGTCAGTGGTATTTTTGGCAATAGCTTCGGCCAAATCTAACTCAGCGTCTGAGTCAACCGTTCCGCTTAATGTAACCACGCCTTGATTCACTTCAACTTCGATGTCGGTACCGCTTACCTCAGATTCCATTAATAGCTTGGTTTTAACTACCGTTTCAACTTTGGCGTCTTTTAAAGTAACCATCATCTCGCTGTCGTTATCTTCGTCTTCGTTAACTACTGTTAGTTCGTTAACGACACTGGTCACGCCATCAAGGTCGGCCACCAATTCTTCAGCCAAGGCTTTATCAACCTTGCTTTCCACTTTACCGGTTAGGATGACTTTACCGTTTTGAACATCAGTGTTGATATCAAAAGAGTTTAAGTTACCGTTTAGTAGAAGGGTTGTTTCGGCTTTGCCATCTATCCATGCATCTTTAGCTCCGGCTTCCCAGTCGTTACTAGCGTTTGCTGACAAAGTAACACCACTCAATGCGCTTATTACAAGTAAAGAACAAATTGAACGTTTCATAAATATCTCCTGTTATTTTATGTCTGTGTTGTTGCGAAATAACTCATGCGAGAACAGTGCCAATAACTAAATACATGATTTTAAAGGATATATTTTGCATTTGAGATGGGTGGCATAATCGTGCTTAGGGAACGATTACAGAGCGACATGTAAAAATTTCATAGTAAATAGATGAATTCTTACTAAGTGTCCCGGCCGTTTAATTGGGAAGGGTAATCGACATGACAGATCAACTCTCGCTGGCTGTGGGGATAAACTTCACGTGATGGTTATCCCTTGCCCGAGAGTTTATGGCACACTAAGGCCAGTTCGTTTTTTTGTCTTAATTATCAGGAAGTAAATGTTAACGCTGACTCGCCAATTGGTTTCTCTTGATATGGTTTGTACTGAATTGGCTGATTACAGTGGTAAGTTGCAAGCGACTAATCACGTGGTGCCTCAGGCCTACGTGAATTTGCTAAAACAATTCTGCATTGCAATACAAAACCTCAGCCTGATAGCACAAGACTATAGCCAACTGGTATTTGTGGCTGAAGTAGAAAAATTTGGTTTAGCCCTGCCCATCAAAAATAAACGCATTCTGTCGGTTTACCTTAGATTGATTGAATACGTGATAGATTTTTATCTGGCAAGTGAAAAAATCGCCAGCATTAGGGATAAGCTATTTGATGATAATGCTGAAAAACGTTTAGACCTGTTACAGGTACGCGCCATAAAAGCAAAAGCGCAATTTAAAACGGTAGTACACGCTCTCGGTAAACGAGAATACCAGCAATTTGCCCATCACCTTGCTTTACCTACATCAGAATGGGGATGGGACGTGCTACGTTTAGAAAGTGAGTAAAACCAGTACATCTTTAATAAAAGTACAAATAACAAAGCCTAGGTAAATACAATGAAAAAAATAGTTAAAAAATTACATGGCTTGATGCTGATGAGTTGCGTAGTGTTCAGTGGATTAGTGCAGGCTAGCCAGCCTATTCCGGCGCTGTGGTTTGAAACGTTCAAACAACAGGCTACCTCAGAGCAGCTATACAACTTTTTATATTTGTTGCCAAAAGGCGGCGATTTACATCATCACTTGGGCGGTTCAAATTTTAGTGAATGGTGGTTTGAATTGGCGAGTGAGCCAAAACGCAACGGCGGTTATCGCTATTATACGCAACTTTTTGCTCACTCGTGCCAAAGTGACAATAGCTCTGAATACGTGTCTATCGGCGATTTTTTGGCTTTTCGCAATATCCAGCACAGCCACTATCAACAACTGAGTGAGTGCGAGCAATCCCAATACAAATTACTCAGTGACCTGAGCGCGTCTGAAAAACAAGGTTGGCTAAATAGCATACGATTAGATAAGTCGAACGAAGGGCGTAACGAATTTTTTGAAAAACATTGGCCCCGTTTGAATGAGTTAATGTTCAACCCTTATATTCAAGCCGAGATGTTAGTTAAAAACATGCAAGCTTTGGGTCAAGAAAACGTGGTGTATCTTGAAACCCAAATTGGTGCGCGTAATATGCTACGCGCCGACGGCACTTCGTTTTCTGCCGAACAAGTGGTAGATATTTACCGCAAACGCTTAACGCAAAAAGATGCGAGAAGTTCTGGGGTTACCGCCCGCCTACAATACACATTGTTACGTTTTACGCCGGATGCCGAGCAGCAGTTAGAATGGATTTATCGATTTGTAGACAAGCATCGCGACCTATACGTGGGCATTAATATGGCGGGCCGTGAAGATAACGACAAAGGCTATCCGCTGCGTTTTTTGCCTACTTTGCGTAAACTTCGCTCAAGCTTGCCGGCTATTGATTTGTCGATCCATGCGGGTGAAGTCGACGAACCCAATTTTCATGTGCGCGATACCTTACTGCTGGGTGCGACGCGCATTGGGCACGGGCTTAACTTAATTGATGATCCGCAAACCTTGTTATTGATGCGCAATGGTCAAGCGCTAGTTGAAATTAATTTAGTCAGTAATTTATTGCTCGAATACGTTGATGACTACCAACAGCATCCTTTTCCTGAATACTTACGCACGGGTATTCCCGTTGCCTTATCAACCGACGACAGAGGTATGTGGGATTCCACCATGACCGATGAATACTTTATCGCCGTTAAAGAATTTAATTTGTCATGGCAAGAGCTCGTAAAACTGGGAGAAAACTCGCTGAAATACAGTTTTGTGGATGAAGCCACTAAGCAGCGATTGTTAGGGCAGTACGAGGCGAGAGTTGACAAATTTGTCAAAGACTTCAAACACCAAGGTATGTCACTGTTAAAAGCCACTAAGGCTGAAAAACGGGGTTTTATTTGTCAGCGTTATGCTTTGTGTAAGCGCTAAAGCCAATCGCATTATTGGCCTGTTAGCTGTTTATGTGACTGCGTTTAATGCTGACTAAATGCAGTCATCATTCTGTTTTTTACACACGTTTAATCGGCTGTTTTCAATACTCAACAGCCCTGTAGCCATTGATAAGCGTTAGCACAGCGTTTACCCTCTGTAGGCTGCTCAGCGTAATTTCATCATATCTTAGGTAATTTTCATGTTTAAACCCTACTACTTCTGCTTGTTTATGAGCGTTTTTGTCTTAGCCTTAAGTGGCACAAAAGCAGCCCTCGCTAGTGTGTCTATCGTGCAAGGTAAAACTCCGATCCCTGGCGGTAATGCGAAGTCTGATAACGATATCACCATTAAAAACGACAAGTTGGCCTTCTCGTTAGCCATTGGCTCTGCGCCGCCTTGGGGCGTGGCCCGCGGATGCATTGTTGATATGACCAACGTTAACCCTGACGGCTCGCTGAACGAAGACCGGGTTGCCTTTGCTGATTTTATTCCTAACAACTGGTCGAGCTGGCCTAATACTTATCAACTGCTTGATATCATTAACGATACGGAAGAAGAAGCGGTGGTAAAGCTGACTCGTGATTTTGGTGAAATGCTGATAACGACGATTTATCGCCTAGCTGCTGGCTCAGATCGCATTCGGGTTACTACAACCATGACAAATCAAGGGGAAGAAGCCACAGATTTATTGTCTGGTTTTACCTTGTGGCCCGACGGTGGTTATAAGTTTGCGGTGCCAGGTTTTAGTGAAGAAGGCCAAGTCATTGATAACCCTATCACAGACCGTTTTGTGGGGTATGACGCAGATTGGGCGATTGCTTTACATGCACCCTATATGAGTCAAGTTCGCTACAAATCTCGTGATCTTTACCAGCAACACAGTCTGAAAAAGTCACAGTCCACGGTTTTTGAAGGGGAATATCAAGTATTGCCCAGCGGTGATATTGCACCTGTCGTTAAGGCTGAAATACAACGTAAACATCTCCCGGCGGGTAACTTGCTGGGCACAGTGCACACCAAAGAAGGTAAGTCTGTTTCAGAGCCAACCGTGGTGGTGCTGAAAGCGGGTTTGCCCTACGTGTGGGTGATGGGTAAAAAGGGGCAATATGCCCTTGATTTACCGGTAGGTGATTACGAGGTTTACGCAACCGCCAAGGGCTATTCTAACAGCGCTAAACATAAAGTTCGTGTCTACGCCAATGAAACCGCCTCATTGTCATTTAATGATTTGTTCGCCCCAGGTGCGGTGAGTATTCAGGTGCTTGACGCTCAAACAAGGACGGCCTTAGATGCAAAAATTCAAATCGAAAAGGGCAATAAACCCCTCGTGGAATTTTTAGGGGCAAAAACCTTTTTTACTCAGTTAAATCCTGTTGGCCTAGCTCAGTTTACGTTGGCGCCTGGGCAATATCAGTTAAGTGTTTCTGCTGGTGGCGACTTTACCGCGCCAGCCATCGTGCTTGATGCCAATATTGTTGCCAATAAAACCACGGGTTTACTTGCTGAAATTCCCGTTAACACGTACCCAATCCAACAGGGGTGGTATTCAGGCGATTTGCATCATCATGCTGATGTTCTTGAAGGGTCAAGCTCGCCAGAAATGTTAGTACGTTCGCAACTTGCTGCGGGTCTGTCTGTCACCTTTGTCAGTGATCATGACTCAACAAGTAATCACGCCGCGATTCAAGCTTTATCAGACCAACGTGATGTGCCATTTATTCCGTCTATAGAGATCTCGCCTTCTTGGGGGCATTTTAACGCCTTTCCTATTAAAAAAGGCCTGAGCTTATCTGTTGATCCCGGTGTGGATAGCATTAGAGATATTCTTGAGGATGCGCAGCGCATGGGAGCGTCGGTGGTGGCAACTAATCACCCCTACATACCTTATGGGTATTTCAGTAGTTTGCAGCAGAATACGGTGCCTGGTGGCTTTCATCCCAACATCGATTTAATTGAAATAAATTCAGAAGTGGATTACACCCACGCTATTAATAAAGCCCGTCAGCTCTGGTCTGCAGGTTTACCCTATTATTACACTGCAGGTACCGACACCCATGATGTGTTAAATGAGAGCAGTGGCCATGTCCGTATGTTTGTCTACACAGGCAACAAACCCAACGCAGACGCATTTGCTCAAGCCATGAAAAATGGCCGTTCTTATGTGTCATTTGGTCCAATCATTTACCCTAAAAACCTGATGTTTGGCGACACACTAACGCTCGCTGAGAATCAGCCACAAACTGTTCAGTTTGATTTGGTGGCAGTGAGCGGATTAAGCTCGGTTAAATTAATAGGAAAAGACGGGCTTATCAAAGAGCAGCGCTTAGCGGGGATGAAAGCCAGTGTTAGTTTTGTCGTGCCACCGCAGTCAGGTTGGCTAAGCATGGTGGTGGAAGATAAAAAAGGCCATAAGGCGTTTTCTAACCCAGTTTGGCTTAAAATGGTCGACAAGTCGCAGTTTTAAAGCAATATACCCAAGCAGCGCCGCCCAGTTTGAGTGCGGTGTTTGCTGAGTGTCAGCCCTACCGTTCGAGTCTTTCGAAACGTAAACCCTATTTATTCGATTTTTTATTCATGCTTTTGAGAACTACACTGCGTTGAAACATGACTGTGGGTAGCAACGATGAGTATTGAAAATAAGGTCAGCGCAGAGTGCGATACACAAAACACGGCAAATAACGCCATTGCACTTGTAATCGCGCCCAATGAAAAAGACTTGGGCGAATTTGTGGTCAGGCGTACTTTGCCTTCAGCTAAACGCAAGTTGGTGGGACCGTGGATATTTTTCGACCATTTTGGTCCCACAACCTTTCCCGCTGGCTCAGGGGTAAACGTTAGGCCTCATCCGCACATTAATTTGGCGACAGTAAGTTATTTGTTTGAAGGAGAAATCCTGCATCGAGATTCGCTAGGTAGCTATGCCACTATCAATCCTGGGGACATTAACTTGATGGTCGCAGGTAAAGGGATAGTGCATTCAGAGCGTGAACGGGAAGACGTCAATAAAAGCGAACACAAATTACATGGTTTGCAACTATGGTTAGCTCTTCCTGAAAAAGACGAAGAAATTGATCCTGCATTTTATCACTATCCTGCAAATACCATCCCTGTGACTTACGTAAATGGCGTTGCAGTTAGGATTTTAATGGGTTCAGCGTATGGGCTGACTTCACCCGTATTGACTTATGCTTCTACCCTATATGTTGAGGCATTCATGACTTCGGGGCAAACACTTGAGATGCCTGAGGCCCAAGAACGTGCCATTTATGTCGTACAAGGAAGTCTCACTGTAGCGGGTAGCCACATCGTTGAACATTCGATGGTCGTGTTATCACCTGATACCTTAGTGAGTATTGAAGCCAGCACTGATACAAGGTTAGCGATTATTGGTGGTGAAAATGTCGGTAAACGCTACGTTGAGTGGAATTTTATCTCAAGCCGCAAAGCGCGTATCGAACAAGCAAAACAAGATTGGCGTGAAGGCAAATTTGCCAAAGTAGAGGGAGACGAAGAAGAGTTTATTCCCTATTAATCCAATCCAAATAAGGACGTCTTATGACTATCAGTATACAAAAAAGTGACACAGGCACTTTTCGCCAAACCATCAGTATCAATCATCACACGGTGATTTCTGATGTGGCTGTAGCCTTGGGTGGTGATGATTCTGGTCCCGACCCTCACGATTTATATGATGCCTCTTTGGCATCCTGCAAAGCGATTACTCTGTTGATGTATGCCAAGCGAAAACAGATCCCACTATTAAGTGTTGATGTTGAAATTGAGCGAGATAATAGTCGCGAAACGCAGGGGGTTTACGTACTTAATGTGCAGTTAATATTAAATGGAGAGATAAGCGATGAACAGCGTAAAACACTGGAAGCGATTGCCGACAAGTGCCCAATCCATAAATTAATGACCGCGGTAAAAACCGAAGTGCACTCTCAGGTAAGATGACTCTATTATGACAACTCCAACTCCTCTTCAATCTGATGAATTAGCTACAAATGGTAGTGCGGTATCTCTGATTATTCGCCACAAGGTGCAGCCGGTTAATCAGGCCGCTTACGAACTGTGGCTCAAGCAAATTATTCCTGCTGCGGCAAAATTTCCGGGTCATCAAGGGGTACATGTTTTACGCCCTGCCCATGGCGACAATAAATTCGAGATAGCCGTGCGCTTTTCTAGTGAAAAGTTAGCTCATAATTGGCTCAATTCAGCTGAACGAAAAAGTCTATTAGCAGAAAGTGAAACTTTGTTTCACGAGCTAGAAATGCTTGAGCTTTATAATGGCATTGATTTTTGGTTTACCCAATCCCCTGCACCAAACAAAGTAGCCACTAGGTGGAAACAATGGTTACTGACCACAGGTGTTATCTGGCCATTAACTATGATGGTGCCGACTATGCTAAAGCCTATAGAAGACCTTTTTGTTTTTTCGGCACACCCTGTTTTACGGCAGGGTATCGTGGTGGCCATTGTTGTTGCTATGGTGGTTTATGTGATTATGCCGCGACTAGTGAGATTGACCTCAAGCTGGTTATTTCGCTAAATAGCTTGATTTTCTTCAATTTAGCCTCAGGTTAACACATGTACTAAACACGAATGATTCGACTGCCCTAAGTCGCCTTGGTTATTGTTGTTAAGTTAACTGCTTAACAAAGGGGGGAATAAAAAAATATCGCCCTGTTTTAAATAATTATCTCGTCTACAGTTTGATGACCTCAGTGGTCAGTGGCTTTTTGGTCATGGGCCTAATAAAACGGAGAGAGCATGAAAGCATCAGATTTATTTGTAAAAGCCCTTGAAGCAGAAGGTGTGGAATACATTTTTGGTATTCCGGGAGAGGAAAACCTCGATTTACTCGAATCACTACGCGAATCAACTATTAAGTTAATACTTACCCGCCATGAACAAGGAGCGGGCTTTATGGCCGCTACTTACGGCCGATTGACGGGCAATGTTGGTGTGTGTTTATCAACGTTAGGTCCGGGCGCAACCAACCTAGTTACCCCAGCAGCGTATGCCCAATTAGGGGCAATGCCCATGTTGATGATTACGGGACAAAAACCGATCAAAACCAGTAAACAAGGTCGCTTTCAAGTCATTGATGTGGTCGATATGATGAGGCCCATTACCAAATACACGACGCAAGTGGTCAGTGGTGATCGTATTCCTTCGATTGTGCGAGAGGCCTTTCGTATTGCACATAACGAACGCCCCGGTGCGGTGCACATTGAACTACCTGAAGATATCGCTGCTGAAACCACCAGCGCCCAATTAATACCAGCCAGTTTGTACCGCCGTCCCATTGCCGAGTACAAAGCTATTGATCGTGCAGTGAAACTCATCGAGCAATCACAATCGCCCCTGTTACTCATCGGTGCTGGTGCAAATCGCAAATTGACCAGCAAAATGTTACGAGAGTTTGTCAATAAAACCGGTATCCCTTACGTAACAACCCAAATGGGTAAGGGCGTTTTAGACGAGTCTGACGATCTTTTTATGGGCAATACGTCACTGTCTGATGGTGACTTTGTGCATCGTGCGATTAATAAAGCCGACCTGATTATTAACGTAGGTCATGATGTGGTAGAAAAACCACCGTTTTTCATGCATCACGATGGCAAAAAAGTCATTCATATCAACTTTGATGGTGCGGTAATTGACCCGGTTTATTTTCCACAAGTCGAAGTCATAGGCGATATTGCCAACAGTATTTGGCAAATTAAAGAAGCCATTAAGGTGCAAACGGATTGGGAATTTTCTTTCTTTAAAAAAGTGAATGAGGCCTACATTGCCCATCGTGCTGAATTAGAAGATGACAGTCGTTTTCCTATTCTGCCTGAGCGATTTGTTAAGGGTATCCGTAAAGTGATGCCAAAAGATGGCATTGTTACCTTAGATAATGGGGTATACAAAATCTGGTTTGCCAGAAATTATCCCGCTGCGTTTCCAAATACTTTATTGCTTGATAATGCCTTAGCTACCATGGGGGCAGGGCTGCCTTCTGCGATTGCCGCTAAAATGGTCCATCCTGAAAAGTCTGTGATCAGTGTGTGTGGTGATGGTGGGTTTATGATGAACAGCCAAGAGTTAGAGACGGCAGTGCGTTTAGGTTTGCACATTGTGGTGATTATACTGCGAGACGATGCCTACGGCATGATCAAGTGGAAACAAGCGCATATGGAATTCGATAACTTTGGCTTAGATTATGGTAATCCTGATTTCGTTAAATACGCAGAGAGTTATGGCGCAAAAGGTTGGCGAGTTACTGCAACAGAAGCGCTCGAAGAGTTAGTGGGGTTGTGTTTGGCTTCGCCTGGCGTACATGTCATTGATGTGCCGGTTGATTACAGCCTAAATGATGAAACCTTGAATCGCACCATCCGTGAACGTAGCAAAGCTTTATAAGGAGTGAATATGCTAGCAAAATCGTATCCCTATTATTTGGCCAATAAGGCCGTATATGCCAATGAAAAACTGGAAGTCACGGACAAATACAGCGGTGAAGTGGCGACGCGTGTCGCCATGGCTGATGCATCTGTGATTGACGCGGCCATTGCTGCGGCTGAAAAAGCGCAGCCTTTGCTAAATAAAATGCGTCCCTATGAGCGTCAAGCCATCCTCAATCATTGTGTAAAACGCTTTGAAGAACGTTTTGACGAGTTAGCCGATGCCCTGTGTATTGAAGCAGGTAAACCGATCAAAGATGCGAAAGGTGAAGTGACGCGACTGATTGATACCTTCCGCATTGCTGCTGAAGAATCGGTGCGCATGCACGGTGAAGTAATGAACCTTGAGATTACGCCTCGAGCAAAAGGCTATCAAGGCATGTACAAGCGAGTGCCAATTGGCCCGTGTTCATTTATCTCACCCTTTAACTTTCCACTTAACTTAGCGGCGCATAAAATTGCCCCTGCTTTAGCAACCGGTTGTGCCTTTGTGTTAAAGCCGGCCAGTCGTACCCCCTTAGGCGCGATTATCATTGGTGAAATTTTAGCTGAGACCGATTTACCTGCAGGGGCATTTTCGATTCTGCCCTGTACCCGTGATGGCGCGGATTTATTTACCACAGACGAACGCTTTAAATTATTAAGCTTTACTGGCTCACCTGACGTGGGCTGGGCGCTGAAAGCCAAAGCCGGTAAAAAGCCGGTAGTACTAGAGCTTGGTGGGAATGCCGCTTGTGTAGTAGACGAAGATGCGGACTTAGATGATGCCATCGAACGCATCATTTTTGGAGCGTATTACCAATCGGGGCAAAGTTGTATCAGCGTGCAGCGCATACTGGTACATGAAAAACTGTTTGCCGAGTTTAAACAACGTTATGTCGAAAAAGTGGCTAACTTGGTGCATGGCGATCCCAAAGATGAGAAGACCTTTATCGGGCCGATGATTTCTGATTCTGAAGCAGAGCGCCTTGAAAAGTGGATCAAACAAGCTAAAGAGGCGGGCGCTGATATATTGTGTGGCGGTGAGCGTAAAGGTGCCATGTTACAAGCCTGTGTGCTTGAAAACGTTCCCGTAGATGCCAGTATTAATGCCGAGGAAGCCTTTGGTCCAGTATCGATAATTGCGTCTTTTAGCGATTTTGACGACGCTTTAAAAGAAGTGAATAACAGTCAATTTGGCTTACAAGCGGGTATTTTTACCCGTGACATCTATAAAGCCCATAAAGCGTGGGATGAGCTAGATGTGGGCGGTGTTGTGATTGGCGATGTACCCAGTTGGCGGGTTGATAACATGCCTTATGGCGGCGTGAAAGAGTCCGGACTTGGCCGTGAAGGCATCAAATTTGCGATGGAAGACATGACCGAGTTACGTTTGATGGTGTTACGTACACCGCAAAAATAGGGTAGTCAGCGCTTCTCATATGAAAGGCCACTTGTTAGTGGCCTTTTTTGTGCGCAGCCATGTTACGTTTTGAAACAGCTTGGGCTTGCAACTTTACATAACTTGACACACCCGGGCCGGGTTCCGTGCTCTAATCTACCGTAATCGTGTCATATTTTGTTACTTGCCATTTACTAAAAGGGAATTATGAAAACGCAAACAATCGTTAAAACAGCCTGCGTGGTTTTGCTGGCTGTCTTTTTGGTGTGGTGGTACTACCCTGAGCAAAACGCCGAACAAATCAAATATCATACTCAAGCCTTGAGCGTTGGTAAAATTGAAAGTACCGTCAATTCCTCAGGGGCAATTTCGCCAGTGGTGACCGTTGATGTAGGATCCGAATTGTCAGGATTGATCTCGCAGCTCAATGTGGATTTTAATGATGTCGTGACGAGTGGCCAAGTGATTGCTCGTATTGACGACAGAACCGTACAATCTAAATTACGCCAAAGTGAAGCTGATTTAGCCTCTGCAAGAGCGTCTTTGGTGCAATTACAAGCGGGACTGAGTAAAGCTCAAACCGAAGAGAAACTGGCTGAACGCGAGTATCAACGTACCCGTGAATTGCGGGCAAAAAATCTAGTCAGTACCTCAGAGTTAGACATCAGTGAAACCTCGTATCAGTTGGCTAAGGTCAGTATTGAAACCGCTAATGCGGCTATTTTGGTGGGAGAGGCCCGAGTTCAGCAATCATTATCCAGCTTAGAACAGGCCAAACTTGATTTAGACCGAACGTATATTCGCTCACCAGTGGATGGAGTGATTATTGACCGTCAAGTGGATAAAGGCCAAGCAGTATCTGCCAGTTTATCTGCACCCACTCTTTTTTCTATCGCTCAAGATCTCGTTAACATGCAAATTGAAGCAGACGTTGATGAGGCAGATATCGGGCGTATTAAACAACACCAAGGTGTGAAGTTTACCGTTGATGCCTATCCTGAGCGTAAGTTTACCGGCGTGGTATCTCAAGTACGTAAAGCCGCCACCGTCACCAGCAACGTGGTAACTTACAAAGTCATTATTAGTGTAGAAAACAAAGATTTGTTGCTGCTGCCCGGTATGACAGCCAATGTCGATATTATCTTAGGTGAGCGTGACAACGTATTGCGCGTGAGTAATTCAGCACTGCGTTTTACCCCAGAAGGCCAATCCACTAATGGCGAACGCTCTGGGCCAGATATGTCGGCCAGAGTGAAGGACCTCGCTGAACAGTTAAGTTTAAGCGCCGAACAAAGCAAGTTGTTAGCAGATGCTATGGCGACCATGCAAAAATCCATGTTAGCTGCTCGTGAGTCCCGTTCAAACATGGGTGGTGGTCCGCCAGCTGGGCCGAACGACGCCATGAAAAAGATTCGGGCGCAAATGGACATTGAACTTCGTAGTTTTTTAAGTGCAGAACAAATGGAGCAATATCAAGCGTTAAACCAACAGCGCCGAAAACCACGCAGCGAAGGAAACAACAATGAACTTCAGCGCGCGGTGGTATGGGTGTTACGTGACGGTGAGCCGCAGCGGGTCAACGTTAGAGTGGGTATTGCTGATTTGGAATACAGTGAGCTGGTATCGGACGAGTTACAAGAAGGCGACCTTGTTATTGTGCGTGCGCAAAAGGTCAGTAGCTAATGTCAGCGGCCTTAATTAAGGTGAGTCAGGCTAAAAAGGTGTATCAAATGGGCGAAGAGCGAGTCTTTGCTTTAAAAGGCGTAGACTTAGAGATTCAGCAAGGAGAGTTTGTCGCCATTATGGGCTCGTCGGGTTCGGGTAAGTCTACTATGATGAACTTATTAGGCTGTTTGGATATTGCCAGTGAAGGCAGCATTGCACTCGATGGGATTGAGCTGGCTAATTTAACCAAGAATGAATTGGCTACTATTCGCAATCAACGCATTGGCTTTGTATTTCAACAATTTAATTTACTACCACGCACGACCGCACTAGACAATGTTACGTTGCCGCTCTTGTACAGCGAAGTGCCTGAGTCTCACTGGTCTGCTCGTGCCAAACAATGTTTAGAAAAAGTCGGCTTGGGTAACCGTCTGTACCATCATCCGTCGCAGTTATCAGGTGGACAGCAGCAACGTGTGGCGATTGCCAGAGCGCTAGTGAATGAGCCTGTGATGATTTTAGCCGATGAGCCAACCGGTGCGTTGGATACGCAAACCGGTCTTGAAGTCATGGCCTTATTTCAGCAATTAAATCAGCAAGGCAAGACCATCATATTAGTAACCCATGAACCTGATATCGCTGAATTTGCGAGCCGTAAGCTGACCTTTCGAGACGGTGCGCTTATTGCCGATGAGCTTAACCCTCAGCCTCGTTTAGCCAGTGATGGGCTTGGCCAATGAAGCTATTTATCTTATTAAAAACCGCCACCACTGCGCTTAGAGTGAATTTATTACGCAGCTTTTTGACCATGCTGGGTATCATTATCGGTGTGGCTGCGGTGATTATTATGGTGGCCATGGGAGCGGGCGCTCAGCAAAAGGTAGACGACCAGATTAAGTCGTTAGGTGGCAATGTGTTTTTTGTCACGGGGTCGTTTCGGGCCAGTGGTGGTGCCCGTGCCTCATCAGTGGTTAAAATCAATGAAGACGATGCCAATCTTATTGAAAAACAAGTACCGGGGGTTGAGTCTGCAGCGCCTTATTTAAGCGCGAATGGGCAAGTAATTTACGGCAACCTAAATTGGTCAACTGAGATAAGTGGTATTGATAATCGTTATTTTGTGGTGCGCGATTGGCCCATCGCCACAGGGCGTGAGTTTAGCACGCAAGAAATAAACAGCGGTGCAAAAGTAGCCATTATTGGTGAGCGAATCAGACAAGAATTATTTGGTGTGAGTGAAGCGCTGGGGCAAACCATTCGTGTGAAAAACTTCAACGTGACGGTGGTTGGGGTCTTGGCCGCGAAAGGCCAAGACGCTCGCGGTGAAGATCAAGATGATGTGCTGTTTTTGCCCATTAAAACAGTGCGCAATAAAATCACCGGTATCGATTCAACAAATCCCAAGTCAGTGCGTTTTATTCAAGTCAGTGCCTATGATGGTGAGGACATGGATTATATCGAGACAGAAATGACCCGTTTGCTGCGCCAACGTATGCGCATACCCGTTAATGGTGATGATATGTTTCGGATCCGCAATGTGTCAGAAATGATCGCTACGCGAGCCGAAACCATGCAGGTATTTAATACGCTATTAGCATGGGTAGCCTCAGTTAGTTTAGTCGTTGGCGGCATTGGCATCATGAATATCATGTTAGTGTCAGTGACCGAGCGCACGCGAGAAATTGGTTTACGCATGGCAGTAGGGGCAAAACCTGCAGATATTCTCACCCAGTTTTTAATCGAGTCAATTGTGCTCTGCGGTTTAGGTGGTGCTATCGGCGTTGTTATAGCCTATTTGTTTGTGTTTTTAGGTAACAATTATGGCATTGGCGCGGGTGGAGTGATTGATAGTGACGTGGTGCTGCTAAGCCTGGGTTTTTCTGCCTTTATTGGGGTGTTTTTTGGCTACTATCCGGCATTAAAAGCCTCACGCTTAGAGCCGATAGATGCTTTACGGTACGAATAGCTTTTTACCAACTATCGTTGTGTAACAGCCATTTTTCAGCACCACGATAGTGACAGATAACACCTTGGAATAATGTAAGAAAGCCATCGTTGTGTTGGGTAAATTAATAAAGTAAGCGGGTTTGTAAAAATCCTAAGCCACCTTAACTAGTTAAATATTTGTTACTTCGTTACAGTCTACCGTTAATTTTTGTACTTCCTTGTCATCATGATGCTTATTTGCCATCGGTGGCTAAGGCGATGTGACGCAACAAATGATACCAAAAGGCTAAAAATGAAAAAGTTAAGTGATGTAATGGGGTTGGTTTTACTCAGTAGCTGGTGTTTGATTCTTTTAAGTTGCAGCAAACAAGACACACCACTTGAGACTGAAACGACAGTGGTAAGTCGTGAGCGGGTGTTGTTAGACACGAACTGGCGTTTTTATAAATACCTCGATGCCAGTCAAGCCGATCCCTTAATTTATGACGTTAGACCTCAAATAGAATCGGACGAAGATGGCAAACAAGCGGATGCCAAACCTACCGAAGCCGTTGATGTGGAATCGACTGCCTTTGTGTTAAAACCCTGGATTTTACCTAGCGCAAATCCGTTTATTGCTGAGTCTGGTCAGCAACACCAGCGTCCTGTGGGGGAACCCGCTATTGCTGACGGTTTTCCTTTTATTCAAGCTGACTTTGACGATGCTCAGTGGCAGAGTGTACAAGTGCCACATGATTGGGCGATTAATGGCCCTTTTTACAAGGGTGACAATGCACCGGTAGGTGGTGGCATGGGGCGGTTGCCCAGCCCAGGCGTAGCGTGGTATCGCAATAGTTTTGAATTAAGCGCAGCCGATGCCAGCAAATCCATCTTCTTAGATGTAGATGGCGCGATGTCTTATGCCATGGTGTGGCTTAATGGCCATTTAGTGGGTGGGTGGCCTTATGGCTATGCGTCTTGGCGTTTAGATTTAACACCGTACGTCAAGCGTTCCGGTAAAAATCAATTGGCGATTCGTTTAGACAATCCTCCTGCTTCTTCTCGCTGGTATCCTGGTGGTGGTTTATATCGCAATGTGTGGTTAACAAAAACTAATCCGGTGCATGTAGGTCAGTGGGGAACGCATGTACAAACAGCAAATGTGTCCCAAGAAAGCGCGCAAGTCAGTATTGCGATCGATATCGATAACGACTCGCAGCAGAGCATTGAAGTCAGTAGCCAAACTCAGTTTTACACTTTCGATTCAACAGACAATATTGCCAAGCAAGCCGTTGCGACTATTAATACGGATCCAGTTTTAATAGAAGCGGGTGGCTCAAGTACCGTTGAAGGCACGGTGAAGATCAACAATCCTAATTTATGGGGGCCTTTGCCCAATCAAGTGCCTAATCGGTATTTGGCGCTAACTCGAGTGCTGCAAAACGGTATCGTGGTAGATGAATATGAAACTCGTTTTGGCATTCGAGATTTGCGTTTTGATGGTAAAAACGGTTTGTTTGTTAACGGTGAGCATATTTATTTTCAAGGGGTTAATCAGCATCATGATTTAGGCGCGTTGGGCGCGGCGTTTAACGTTCGAGCCGCACAGCGTCAGTTAGCATTACTAAGAGAAATGGGCGTAAATGCCATTCGCTTGGCGCACAATCCACCCGCATCTGAGTTACTCGAATTAACTGACAAAATGGGTTTTGTGGTTATCGACGAAATATTTGATGTTTGGGCGCGTAAAAAGACACCTTTGGATTTTCATTTAATATTTCCTGACTGGGCTGAACCTGACTTGAGGGCTTTTATTCGCCGAGACCGTAATAGTCCTTCGGTGATCATGTGGAGTATTGGCAATGAAGTGGGTGAACAATATACCGCTGAAGACGGTGCCGAAATTGCGCAGCGTTTACATGATATTGTGAAACAAGAAGATAGGTCGCGGCCCACTGCAACCTCCATGAACTACGCTAAACCACACATGCCTTTACCTGCGGTAATGGACACTATTAGTTTGAATTATCAAGGCGAAGGCATACGCAATGCACCTGAATATTTGCATTTACAAGGTATCCGTACCGAGCCATTGTATCCAGCATTTCATCATGCCTTTCCTGACAAAATGATCATGAGCAGCGAAAACGCCGCAGCGGTAAGCTCGCGGGGTGAGTATTTATTTCCTGTGACCAAAGGCATCAGTGCGCCTATCACAGACGGTGCTGGTGGGGATCCTGTTACGCAGCAAGTTAGTGCTTACGAACTTTATACTGCGCAATTTGGCTCGTCAGCGGATAAGGTTTTGGCTTCATTGGCACAACATCCTTTCGTGTCAGGAGGTTTTGTCTGGAGTGGCTGGGATTACCTAGGAGAGCCGACTCCGTATTACGGTGCGCGCAGTTCTTACTTTGGGGTGATTGATTTAGCAGGCTTCAAAAAAGATCGGTTTTACCTGTATCAATCCATGTGGCGACCTGATTTTCCCATGGTGCATATTTTACCTCACTGGAATTGGCCAGAGCGGGTTGGTGAGGTCACACCGATACACGTATTTACCTCAGGCGATGAGGTGGAGTTGTTCCTCAATGGTAAGTCCTTAGGACGTCAAGCCAAGGCTGAATTTGCCAGCCGTATCCGCTGGGATGATGTGGTATATGAGCCGGGTGAGCTAACAGCACAAGCCTACAAATTGGGGAAGCCTTGGGCACAGGCAAGTGTTAGCACCACAGGTGCTGCGAGTAAATTATTAGTAAAAGCCGATCGTCAAACTATCCAAGCAGATGGTGTAGATTTATCCTTTGTGACCATTAAAGTGCAAGATGAAAACGGCTTAACGGTGCCCCGAGCGAACAACCAGTTGAGTTTCTCACTTGACGGTCCTGGTGAAATCGTTGCTACCGACAATGGTGATGCCACTAATTTAGTGTCGTTTGCCTCGCATCAACGAGCAGCCTTTAATGGCTTGGCTTTGGTTATTGTCAAAGGCAGAAAAGGCCAAGCGGGTAAACTGGTTTTAAGAGTTGAATCGGAAGGTTTACCCACTCAAACGGCCAATATTGTGACTGAAGCGAACTAATTAGTTGCAAAAAAAAGACGCTTGTTGTCGTTTTGCTATGGCAATAAGCTCTTTAAAAACAAAACGTTAACTTGTAATTTTCAAGTTTATGAGAAAAAACGAACTTTAAAAGGAATAAAATACAGTTGCCAAGCGTTATCTAGGTGTCATTCACATAAACCTAGAGGAAACTACAATGACTAAGTTCAATAAAATTTCATCACTGCTTGGCCTATTAAGCTTGACCACCAGTTTGGGGCTTAGCGCCGCAACGTTTGAGCAAAGTGTTGCGGTCAACACCTCGATAAATACTCAGCAGCAAGTTAGTTCGTCTGCGGCTAATACAGAGCAAAATCACTTGCAAAGTGATACCGACCTCAACGCTAATAATGGCACTGCAACTGGCATCAATGCGCAGAGCGACGGTGGAGATGTGTCAGCACAAGGTGACTCTTCTGGCCAGGTGACGAATGACACCGCGGTGGATGCGCCAAATGATGAAACGGCGTCAGAAAATGCCTCAGATTCAGCTGAATCTGTCGAAACGCTGCTGACGAAGAGTGGCGACATCGCACAAAATGCAACCATTTCTTTGGGTGAGCTAAGTGCTGGAACATCAACGGTAGTAACGCAAATTACTCAAGTTGGTAATGCTGCCGCCCTGCCTAATTTGGTCACCTTAGACAATCCTATCTCTGCCACTATGGAAACTTCGCCAAGCAATACGGTTGGTTTGGACACTATCGCCTCGTCTGAATCAACAGCGATATTAAGTAGTGCCGCACATTCCATCAATCTTGCGCAAGCTATTCAGCACACTACAGCAGTGAGCGGGATGGCAAGTGAGGCCTCTACAACGGCAAGCCAATCAATCAATCAGTCGATAGTTGGTGTGATAGACAACAGTTTGAGTGGCGCCTCAGAGCAGGTTATTCAACAACAGGTTACTGGGCAAGTTAGTCAGGTAGTATCGCAACAAATTGCCAGTGCTGTGCAGTTACAAACCGCCAGTGAAGTCAGCAATAGCGTAACGAATAGCTTAAATCTAGGCCTTTAATCCCCCCTTGTAATTCAAAGCGTCAGTGGCGTAACACTGGCGCGTTTTTGTAGGACTACTCGTCATGAAAACATCTCATTTCTTAGCTGTATTATTGTCTTTGTCGGCATCGGCGTACAGTGTAGCGCAAGCCCCTGATAAACGTGTCGAGGCGCAAGCTAGTCTTGGCATACTGAATAACTCGACCTTGATTGTGGCTGAACTTGACCAAGTCTCAAACGAGCAGGATATGGCATTTACCTTTCATGCTAAATTAGCAGGCGAATGGCAAGCAAGACCCGCCCTAAAACTTCAAGGTGCTTACCTGTTTGCGCGCAAAGATTATCAACAGTTTGATGGCTATGATTTGGATTTACATCAGGTTTACGTGGATGGACAATACGATTTTGCAGCCCTGAGTGTTGGTATACGCCATGATTTTGCTTATGCAATTTTACAAGATCAGGCTTTTCTGCGCCTCAACCAAAGCAGTTTATATGCTGCGAAATATATTACACCAACGACTTATTTACGTTCTGCATTCAATTATAAAACGAAACACTTCGACTCCATGAATGCGCGTGACGCCACTAATCAAGGAGTAGGACTAAACCTGTTTCAATTTTTTAATCAAGGTAGCACGATGTTGTCTCTCGGATTAAATGTTGAAAAAGAACAGGCCGTCGATACGCAATTTGATTTTAACGCAAATAGTCTTAGTGCTGGCATGTCACAAACTTTTGGGTTACTTGGTCAAACCAGCAAGCTTCAGCTGGCTTGGCGCTATCAGAACAACGATTACGCCCAGAGACTACGTGCTGACGACTCAGCTCGTGAAGACACACAACAACGTTATGAATTACAGTGGCAATTGGCGCTTTGGCCGCAATTTAGTGTGGTCAGTAAAGTAGAGTATAGTGACTACAACTCGACCTTAGCGGCGTTAAATTATACTCAGACGGTGAGTTCAATTTCGCTCGAAGCCAACTTTTAATGCTTGCCTCACGTGATATTTACCGTGACGGTGTTGGTCTTTGCAGCAAGCCATAGCCAAAAATAGGATCTTTACCCTGTTTGCCCAAATCGAGGCTATGCGTTTTTAGAGTCTGGCGTATATCTGTTTGATCTTGCTTCGCTAGCAAACATGCAGCAAGTGCCGCAACCACAGGAGAGGCCATGGAGGTGCCAGTTTCGCGGCC
Organism: Flavobacterium sp. W21_SRS_FM6; assembly: GCF_052119645.1. Taxonomy (NCBI): domain Bacteria; kingdom Pseudomonadati; phylum Bacteroidota; class Flavobacteriia; order Flavobacteriales; family Flavobacteriaceae; genus Flavobacterium; species Flavobacterium sp. W21_SRS_FM6. The sequence goes on along the minus strand of NZ_JBGQOM010000001.1, from coordinate 244,041 downwards.
TTCACCGCCCTTTGCATGCGCGGTGTAAACCTTTACGCCTAGTGCTGCAAAATCGATATACTCACCTTGATTTGCCCAGCGATAGATGTGGTGTTGCCTGTCTATTGCAGTGACGGCAATAACCTGCTTATAGGCAGCGGGATATATGGGAGCCGCGGCTGGTCCTTCGTTACCTGCTGCTGCGACCACAACTGTTCCCGCTTCCACCAGCGTGTTAATCACTAAGGCCAGTACGTCATTGTGTGGGCCGGCTAAGCTCATATTAATGACTTTCACGCCTTTTTCTGCCAACCAATTCAACCCATCAACGATGTTCAACATGGTTGCGCCTTGGGCATAGTCAGATTGTTTATAAAACACCGCAGCGGAAAACAATGTTGCATTGGGCAACAGAGGAGAAAAATACTGACCTTTACCCACTAAGGTTCCTGCTATTGCGGTTCCGTGGTTGACCGGCGCAACGTTGTTAAAATCGACAAGATAGCGACTGGTTATTTTGCTGTGAGCAAAGGCAGGGTGGTCTTGCTGAATTGCAGTATCAACCATGCCAATATTAAGTTCATCAAGGCACATCGGGCTGTGCTGAGGGTCGGCATCTTGCTCTAAAGTACGACTACCCTCATTTTGATTTTGAAATACGTGGTTGCGGTCCAGGGTACGAGTTATATCTTGGGGTAATAAGGAGTTTAAAGCAGACTTTGAGTCTAAGTGGCTAGGAACCGTAAACGTTACAAGGTGCAGATCAAGCGCAGGATACGATTTTTGCTGCGAGATAAGTGCCCCGTATTTGAGTAAAATATTGATCGCATCTTTATCACTGAGCATCACCCATTCACGTTCAATTGCTCGTGAACCATCCGCTAATTTGACTTCGTTAATCAATTGTCCAGTCACATCAGATAAGGGCAGTGTGTCGGGTAAAGTCATTAAAGGTGTGGTTATGGTTTCACTGACATCAAGTAGTTTACTGAGCTCAAATGGCTTCAATGGCAACGCATCATCTACTTGATGGCCAATGGGCCTAATTGTGTTTGTAACGCCCTGAATGGGAGAGATCACTTGCTTAATGGGGAGCAACTCTGCGTTCACGTGAGCCGCAGTCAAACAAAGCAAAACTGCGCAGGTGAATGTATGTTTCATGTTAGCCTCACTTATTACTGATACTGTACCTTAAACATAAAAACGTTTGAACATAGAAAATATTTCCAACGTGTTGGAATAAAAATAAAGTTGCTTCGTCTTCATAGTAAAGAGGAGATAAAAATGAAAAATCAACTGACTACTTTATTGCCTATGTTACGGCGATTTGCCTTTTCGCTGACAGGCTCAGTGGCCGACGCAGATGACATAGTGCAAATCACGATTGAAAAAATATTAAGTCGTGGAATGCCAGAAGATGTCGAACTCAGCAAATGGGCCTTTAAAGTGTGCCGTAATGTGTGGATAGACGAATATAGGGCGCGAAAAGTGCGTTTGGCTGCAACTCAAAACCCTGAGTTGCAAGAAGAAGCCTGTACTGACAATGAAGAAAACATAGCGGCTAAAGAAACGCTGGCTCAGGTCAATATCGCGATGCAGACCCTGCCTAATGACCAACGTTCGATTTTGTCCTTAGTGGCAGTGCAAGGTTTATCGTATAAAGAAGTAGCTGAGACCTTGGACGTGCCAGTTGGTACTGTAATGAGTCGTTTATCTCGCGCTAGAACATCACTCTTAACCATAGTAAAAAGTCAACAAGGAGGACTCTTCGCATGATAATAAGCGATCAACAACTCTCTGCTTTTTTAGACTCAGAATTGCCTGAAGATGAAATGCAGCTTATCCGAGAACAACTATTAATTGACGATGAGCTTGCCACTCGCTTGGCTGATTTAGCACAAGTGGACGAATGGGTATCAGCTCATGCCTGCGAAATAGACCGCCATCCGGTGCCAGAAAAAATAACGGCCTTGCTTCAAGACACGGCTGTGGAAAATAAAGTGGTATCGATGAGTGCGTGGGGGAAATTACAATCACGTTTTAGTCAACATGCAGCCCTAGCTGCAGGTATAGCGCTGTGTTTTGGTATCGGTATCGGCCAACTGAGTCAGTCGGATACCGCAGGATTAAGTGCAGAACTGAGCCCCGATATTGCTAAGGCATTATCGCGTTTAACCAGTGGTGAGCCGCTTGTTTTAGCGAATCAACAACGCCTTCAGCCCACTTTGAGTTTTAGGAATATGCAAGGGCAATATTGCCGACAATTCAGCTTGCAAAGTGATGGCATTCAAAGTGATAGCGTGGCCTGTCTGGGCAATGGTAAATGGCAGGTTAAAGCCACTAGTTTTAGTCAGGTAGAACAAAACGGTGCCCAGTACCGCACCGCAAGCAAGAGCGACCCCTTCCTTGATGTAGTAATCGATCAAATAATAGAGGGAGCAGCATTAAATAAACAACAAGAACGTGAAGCCATCAACAAGGCTTGGGCAAATAACGGTCATTAAAAGAGGATAAGATCATGAAAAAGATGTATTTAATTGCAGTAATGGTATTTTTAGCTTCAATCATGGCCGGTTGTGCCAGCGGGCCACAGTATCGCGCAGCGAAAAATGGCGGCAATGGTTACAGTGATATCAAAGTCGCCAATGATAGATATCGCGTTCAGTACACCAGCACAACTGAAGATGTGTTGACCGTGACAAATCATGCCTTATTTCGAGCCGCTGAATTGTCTAAGATGCAAGGTTACGACTGGTACGTTGTGACGAGTCGAGAAACCTTTGTAGACCGAGAAGAAGTCAAGCCCAATACAAGTTTGAGCATGACACACGCTCAAACCTTGTCACGAGACTGTGGTTTACTGACGTGTACTGAGCGCCGCCAACCGGTTAACACTATGGGAGTTGAACTGGCTAGCAATCGAGCGCGCACTGAGGTGCAGAGTATTCTAGAAGTTAGAATGGGTAAGGGAATGCAACCTAATGAGGAGAGCTATAGTGTGGCTGATGTCTTAGAAAATCTTCAACCAAAGTAAAAGAACGGAGGGCGTGTTGATATGTGGCCTTGAATAAAGTTCATACAGCAAGGATCAGCACGCCCTAGTGTAAATATCCAAGACCTTGATTCAAGGGCGTATCGGGTATTTGCTCTCTAGGTAGGCTAAACCATAATGCAGTGTTGTCTAATGGTGTATCTTTTGATAGTTGGGGATTGGTCAAGGTAATGATTGTGCGTTCTGAAAGCGTAGATTTGTCAATTAATACTTGGTTATAGGTGTAGAACAGTGTGTCAAATGAGCCATCTTCGATTGCCCCTTCAAGACCTTGTTGGATATCATTGGCCAATTTATTGTTGTCTTTTTTAACAAAGTAATACATGGCGGTTGGGTAATAAAGTAGCAGTTTTTTTTCTGCCGCTAATTGTTGTTCGGGGCGTTGTGATAGTTCAAGCCAAACTTCCGTGATAGACCGAGGAAAGTATTCAAAGCGACCTTTTTGCAACATCTCAAATAAACGGTCGTAATTGGTAGAGGTCTGTACCACTAAGCCATTACTTTTCAAAATGTCGGTATCAGGCCAGTCAAGTCCTTGCCCAGCGACTAATTTTTTGAGTTGTTTTAGGTTGTTAATGTTGTCGAACAATGGTTGATTCTGTTCTTTTATTATCAATACACGCCAGCCAATCAAGCCTTTTAAAATTGGGATCCTGACAGGTAAAAAGTCCTTTTCTCGTTCAAGGTTGGTCATGGTCCAGACGACATCTAAACCACCCTCATCGTGCAGTAGTTTTAAGGCGCGGCTTTGAGTAGTGGCTTCATCCGACTTTATTAGTTTGTAGGGGGTTGATGATTTAGACAGTGCTAAGGCCAATAATTCTAGGGGGTATTTAACTCTTATGTCGTATTGCGACTGTGAATTAGGGTAATGAATTTCAGTATATTCGCTTTTTGCCAGCCCCTGCATTGAGGTCAAAATAAACAGAAAAAATACACTTACTGAGCAGAGGTAAGGACGTATAGAGGTGTGATTAATGCAATACATTAACTCATCCTAGTTGGCTGATAGATTTTCAAAAAACTACAAGCAGACGGCTTTTAGTTTCTTTCTTTATCAGTGTAGTCTGCTTTAAAAATATTTGCAGATTATTGATTTTTAGGGTTTTAGATCGTCTTATGCTCATCGGGCAAGGACTTAGCCAAACATTCTGTTTATAAGTACATTATGGATATTCGGATTACTGTGGGGCTCTGACTTCTATAATTCTTTAACGCTATATTCCTGGCTTACTGGTAAGTTTAATGGTGGGTAAATTGTTCAAAAAATAATTAATTACCAATTTCCTATATTTGTTGCTTTATTGGGCTTAAGATAAGCAAAAAGCGATATTGCTGAATTTTTAAGACTAAACAAGCCCTTATCGTTTTATACCAATCCCATTTTAGGTGTCATATTGCTTGTTTTGAACCTACGTGTCGTGGCTAATGTTATTGTTCAATGGTTCGATAACAATACAGAACTGCAAAAGTCTTTTGAGGAAAATACATGTTTGGAAATCGCCAGAAAATACAAGAATTAGAAAAAAAAATTAGCGAGCTAACAAAAGATAAACATGATTTGTCAGCGCGACTTGATGCCGCTTTAAAAGCCCAGCAAAAAGCGAAACACGAGGCTGAAAACGTTGCAATCCAATCAAAAGCTGAGCGCACGATCAATACCTTATTTGTTGGTTCAATAGACATGCTAGATGCGGTGCGCCAAGAAGTGGCCAGCTCTGCCCAACGTATTGCCGATGAAAAATTACGTTTAGAAAATTCTTTAAGTGATTTTACCCACATCAGCACGACGTTGACTGAATGTGTACATGTGTTGAAAAATTTAACCAGTAAGTCAGGTGAAATCAGTCAGTCAATAGGGAAATTGTCGCAGTCAGCATTAGAAATTGAATCCTTTGTCTCGCAAATACAATCTCTGTCGGCACAAACGAATTTATTGGCATTAAATGCAGCTATTGAGGCGGCTAGAGCGGGTGAGCAAGGGCGAGGTTTTGCGGTTGTTGCAGATGAAGTTAGAACGTTAGCAGGACGTTCTGCACAAGCGTCAGATAAGATCTCGGCTTTAACTTCTGCTACAACAGAGCAAACCTCTAAAGTATCCACCTACATCAACGAAAATAACGATCAGACAGCCGCTGTGTCTCAATCAGCTGCGGATATAAATAATTCGGTAACCGATATCGCAACGATGGCCCGTAGTATGTCTAAAGTGATTTCAGCTGCCAGTTTGAGCGCGTTTATCCAAACGGTCAAATTAGATCACTTAGTGTGGAAAGTGGATATTTACAGAGTATTGCGCGGAGAGTCTAAAAAGAGCGGTAGTGATATCGCTGATCAGAGCCAATGTCGCTTAGGTCGCTGGTATAACGAAGGTGAAGGTAAACGTTTATTTTCAGACTTAAATGAATTTAAACAGTTAGAACAACCCCATGTTGCCCTGCATCAAGCAGGTAAAGAAGCCTTAAAAGCGAAGGCTGACGGTCAGCTTGACAAAGTGGCGGACGCCCTAGGCCGAATGGAAAAAGCCAGCATGCAGGTTTTTGATAAATTAACTAGCATCGAGGCTAAGGCCAAGTCCCTCTAAGTCAATTAGGCGACTCGCGCATTTGCGGTGCAAGTCGCTATCTATTCTATTATGGGCAATTGTATTGTTATACATAGACCGCCAATGGTGTTAGGTGCTGCGTAAATGTTACCTTGGTGCGCTGCTAGAATATTGCGACAGATACCTAAACCTAAGCCGGCCCCTGAATTGCATCGCGTTCTAGTACTATCTTTTCTATACAAGGGTTCGAATAATAGTGCGCATTCTTATTGGTTAACCGAAGGGGCGTTAGCAAAACACGGGTTAAGAGCCAAGACATAATACCAGCTGACACTATCACATGCAGCCAGTATAACGCCTATTTTAACCCTGCCCTAGTTAGTCCAAAAAATACCTCGCTTTTGGGGTAAATCTACACCAAATAGGCACAATTCGTATTGCACAATTAACCCAGTGCGCGCTGATACTGCAGGATTATTTGGTCAGTTATCTGTTCTGATTTAGCGTCGATTATTTGGCGTTCGGTTTTCTCACTGAACCAATCCAGAGTTTTTTTAATACCCCTATTAAAAGGAATAGTGGCACAGAAATCAGGCACAGCTTGTTTAATTTTACTGTTGTTAAAAATCACGCTGTGAGACTTGTCACCCAGCAATGTTCCGGTGTAATCAGGGGCAATGTGGCAAATAAAATCTGAGGGAATGTGCACGATATTAGGCTCTTTTCCTACTGCTTGAGCCACCGCGTGGTTGATTTGATCCCAACTGAGGCTTTCATCGCTAGTGATATGAAAAGCATGACCGATTGCAGGTTGTAAACCAAGTAAACCGACAAATCCTTTGGCAAAGTCACTGGCATGAGTGATGGTAAATAAAGAGGTGCCATCACCTTGAACAATAATGGGCTTACCGCTTTTAATGCGTTCGATAACGTTGTAATGAGTCCATGCACCAAAAGGCAGTGGGATCACTGTATCGTAAGTCAGTGAAGGCCTGACGATAACCATCGGAAAACCCGTATCTCGATAGGCCTTTACCAAGGCATCTTCGCCAGCTATTTTATCTCTTGAATATAACCACCAAGGATTTGCCAAGGGGGTAGACTCGGTAATGAAGGGATTCGATACGGGTTTTTGGTAACACGATGCCGAACTGATAAAAACGTACTGCTTAGTACTATTGGCAAATAAACCGATGTCTCGCTCTACGTCTTGTGCGGTAAAGGCGATCCAATTTACCACCACGTCCCAGTGTTGTTTTGCGAGTATTTCTTGTGTTGCTTTTTCATTAATGTCGCCAACGATAGTATTCGCACCGGCTATGGTTACCCCTCGGTTGCCGCGAGTGAGTAAGGTGAGATCCATACCCAGTTGCACGCAGCGTAGACTCGTTTCTGTACTGATATTGCCCGTACCACCGATAAATAATACTTTCATGTTGATCCTTTTTGATATGAATGATGCAACTCTTGCTGAAGCGAGTTCAGCGCCGGGCATAATGGCTTACAGATGACCTTGTTAACGCATCAACGTCAGCGTTACATGACTGCCTTAAAGCTTAACCTTCGTTTTGCCCTCAATACAATGTTAAGAAGAACATTGTTTTTTGTTAGTCATATTTATATTTGTTAGAAAATAAAGATATTAATGTATGAATTATTATGTCAATCAAAGGTGTTATGCTTTTGTTTAACGGTTAAAATAAGCCGGTAATGTTATTAATATTGTGCCATCGAATTGTGTTGAAGCAGAGGTGAAGTAAATGAGAGTAACCTCGGCTCTCGCGAACCGTCATTCAAGTTAAAATTGGAACGCTATGAAAACTCTATCTGATATTGGCCTAATAGGCCTTGCTGTTATGGGTGAAAACCTAATTCTTAATATGGCTAGTAAAGGTTTTACCGTTACGGCTTATAACCGTTCGACTGATAAAGTAGAAAACTTTGTCAATGGTCGCGCCAAAGGTTTGTCTATTCGTGGCGCTTATTCTGTTGAAGAGTTAGTGCAATCTCTTGAACGTCCTCGCAAAGTGATGATCATGGTTAAATCAGGCGCACCGGTTGATGCGACTATAGAACAGCTCATTCCATATTTAGATAAAGGCGACATCATCATCGATGGTGGTAATACCCATTTCCCTGACACCATCCGTCGCGAAAAATACTTGGCTGACTTAGGCATTCATTTTGTTGGTGCGGGTGTATCTGGCGGAGAAGAAGGCGCCTTAACTGGTCCGTCAATTATGCCAGGTGGTTCAGAGGAAGCATGGTTGTCTGTTAAGCCCATTTTTCAAGCTATTTCTGCCAAAGTGGATGACGGTTCTCCTTGTTGTGATTATGTGGGACAAAACGGCGCAGGTCACTTTGTGAAAATGGTTCATAACGGTATCGAATACGGTGATATGCAATTGTTGTGTGAAGCCTATCAAATCATGAAAGAAGTACTGGGCATGTCAGCTGATGAGATGCATGAAGTCTTTAAGCATTGGAATACCACTGAATTAGATAGTTATTTGGTAGAAATTACTCGTGATATTTTGGCCTATAAAGACGAAGACGGTTCGCCACTGGTGGAAAGAATTCTTGATACCGCAGGCCAAAAAGGCACGGGCAAATGGACAGGGGTTATTGCTCTTGATTTAGGGGTGCCATTAACCCTTATCGCTGAGTCGGTTTTTGCACGCTGTATTTCAGCCCTTAAGAGCGAGCGCGTTGAAGCGTCTAAAGTGTTGAGTGGTCCGGTTAAGCAATTTGACGGTGACAAAGCCGCCTTCATTGAAGATTTGCGTCAAGCGGTACTGGCCTCAAAAATCGTCTCTTATGCTCAGGGTTATACTTTGATGCGCGAAGCCGCAAAAGAGTTTAACTGGGATCTAAACTACGGTGGCATTGCGTTAATGTGGCGTGGAGGCTGTATTATTCGCTCGGCCTTCTTAGGTAAAATAAAAGACGCCTTCGATAAAAATCCGGCCTTAAATAATTTGTTATTAGATGATTATTTCACTAATACCGTAGTTAAAGCACAAGAAGGTTGGCGTCGCGTGGCCATGAGTGCCATTGGTAACGGTGTACCTGCACCTTGTTTAACTGCTGCGCTAAATTACTTTGATGGCTACCGCACGGAGCGTTTACCCGCAAACTTGTTGCAAGCTCAGCGTGATTACTTTGGTGCCCACACTTATGAGCGCACAGACAAACCTCGTGGTGAGTTTTTCCATACCAATTGGACAGGTCGAGGCGGCAATACCGCTTCTTCTACTTACAATGCCTAATAGGGTTGATGCGTTTATTTAATTTCGTAGTCATCAAGTAAACAAAAGGCCTAAGCAACTAAGTTGCTTAGGCCTTTTGCGTTTTTAGCGAGTTTATTCGTTAGCCACTGTTATTTATTTTTATATGTGTACCACTGTCGCAATGCAACAAGTGATTCCCCGAACTAATCGAATACACTGCGCATTGATATATACTTAGCAGACTCTGTGCCAATACTTTTTGTTGTTTAAAATCAATGATTTACTTTTGACGTTGTTTGCTGACGTTACATTTATGCACGATATCAGTGAGATTTAAGGGCCCGCCTCACCAAAGTGGTGAGAGTAAAACCGTAATGCGCTATTGCTCACTGATAAAATCTTGCCATGCCAGTATTAAATGATGAAAGTCATCCAGCCCGCAGCCCTCTAATAAGGGATCTTCAAACTCCGTTCCCTCGGGAAGCGCGTCTTCATCGGCGAAACCAACAAACAGAGCAGCAATTTCTACTTCATATTGATTTAGTTGCAAGCGGTAGTCCTTGCCAATAAATTCCGCCTCTTTTTGTTTTAGTTGCTGCAATGAGTCAACTAAGGCTAGGAGAGTGTCGATTATGTGCTTATCTTCACCCACATCATGAGTCAGCCAATCACCAAAAGCGGTCACTTCACATTTTGCAAAAGGCGTACTGCCTGTGTCTCGAAAAAATTGGTAATCCATGAATCGTTCACTTCTATAAGTCAGTAATAGCTATGGTCTTGCGGAAACGTATCTTTAGAGGCTTGTGGTTAATTATCTTATGTAAGCTCAAGTCTTGATAAGACATGTCGTGTTAAAAAACGTTTCCGCTGCGGTCTAATTCAGTTAAGTATACGCGCACTTCAAATTCGAGTTGATGATAATTAGGTAACATGTGTTGGCAAAGCTGATAAAAGGCCTTGTTGTGTTGTTTTTCTTTTAAGTGCGCTAACTCATGCACCACAATCATGTTTAAAAATGGCTCGGGCGTATTCTTAAATAAGGTGCTGACCCGCAGCTCATTTTTACTTTTAAGCTTGCCGCCCTGCACGCGAGACACATAACTGTGTAAGCCCAAAGCCTGATTAATAATGTGGATCTTGCTGTCGTACATCACTTTGCTCAGCGGCTGAGTTTTTTTCATATAGTGATTTTTTAGCTCAATGACATAATCGCGCAGGTCGCTGTCATTGGCCACATTATGCACTTTTGAATACTTACTTCGTAGCCAGTCAGCTAATTGTTGTTTTTCAATTAAGTCTGCAATTTGCTGCTGAATGTGTGGGGCATAATGCGCGAGATAGGGCAGTGAATCCGACATACATAAACTAAATAAACATTTTTGCGCAATTTTACCTTAGTTATTGGTCTGCCGCGTACTTATTTTATGAAGGTCGCTAAGGGCCTGTGCGACCTATAAACAGCACAGGCCTTTGAAGTGATTATTGTCTAAAGGTTAAGCCCAAAGAGGCAAGTGCATCAGCGCGTTTTTCCATTACGTTTGATTCGTGTTCGACGATATTTGCCTGCTCAAGATTTATTTTAGAGGCATCATTAATGTTGGTGAGATTGCGGCTTATCTCTTGGGAAACCATGCTTTGTTCTTCAGAAGCGGTCGATATCTGCGCCGCTAAATCAGCAATAATTGACACATCATCATACACTTTAAACACAAGGTTACGAGTTTCGCTGGTTTCTTTTACGCAGTCTTCAGCGGCATCTTTGCCTGTGTGCATCGTTTTCGACCACGTCATTAGCGTGGTCTGAATTTCGTTAACTGAAGTTTGGATTTGCTCTGTGGCTTTTTGAGTACGGCTTGATAGGGCTCTGACCTCGTCCGCTACCACAGCAAAACCGCGACCTTGTTCACCGGCACGAGCCGCTTCAATGGCTGCATTTAACGCCAGTAAGTTAGTTTGGTCAGCAATACCTTGGATTTCTTGCATGATATTGCCAATTTTTTCAGCTTCGTTGGCCAGCTCTGATGCGGCGCTGGCTGACTTAGAGACATCCTCAGCAAGATCTGACACTTTATTCATGGTGCGTGTCATCGAGTCAGTGGCGACTTTACAATCTTTATGCACAGACTCTACTTTTTTCGAAGTGCTTACGGTATTCGTTGCAACTTCACTGATTGAAGCAACCATCTCTTCAATGGCGGTAACCACTTGATGCAGCTCGTTAGCTTCTTTTTCAACGCCTTTTTTGGCCTCAATTGAAGCGTTTTTCAATAAAAGTACACCGGCCTTTAAGGTATCGGTACCATCGACAACTCTGCCTAAAATGGTTTTGATTCGACCCTCATCCATTTTCTTCGAGTAGTCAGCCACGCTGCTTACGCCATCACCCGAATAGATCAGTCTTGAAACACTGTCATAACTTTCTTGTTGTTCTTTTAAGTAGCGTCTTAAATCAAATAATTCGCCTTTAAACACTAAGTAGGGTAGGGCAACTAATACAAAAGCGAATACAGGAAAAAATATAGCGGCTGAAGCCAAAACTAAAGCAGCAACTATAAAAATAATGTCTTTGGTATTACTCATTGCACTCAAGGACTGTGCTGAGGTGTTCTGAGTATTTAATTTACTGTAGAGGCTTTCGGCCCGGTCTCTGAATTCAGGCTTTAACACTGTGCGTACCGATTGATAGCCAGTGAGTTGGTTTTTTTCGTAAACCGGTGTAACAAAAGCATCAACCCAATAATAACGCCCGTCTTTACAGCGATTTTTTACTGCACCGCGCCATGCTTGTTTCGCTTTAAGTTTGTCCCACATATCAGCAAACGCCGCTTTGGGCATATCGGGATGACGTACCACATTGTGGTTTTGCCCTATCAGCTCCTCAACGGTGTAACCTGCTATCTGACAAAACTGGGGATTTGCATAAAGAATAACGCCTCGGGTATCGGTTACCGAGACTAACTCTTCGCCTTGGTTGAACTTTACTTCTTCATTGATAATATTTTGGTTCCGCTTTGACATGCAAGTATTCCCACTGTCGTTAGATGATTTTTTATCGGCGCACACTAGTTATACCTTAGTTTTTAACCATACAAGATATAGTGCTGCGAAGAGATTCTGGATAAGATGTGTTCCAAGTTGCACTTGAAGTCAACATCATTGCGCTATTCATTAAGACTATGTGTATATTGATAATTGTCAAAATTAAATGTGATTTATAATTGTGATAGTTTTTTGGTACTAATTATTTGAAATACAGCATGATTTTCATGCACCTAAGGTGAGCACGTGATTAAGAACATTGCCGTTGTTGGGGCTGGAATTGGCGGCTTAAGTTGTGCCTTAGCACTGGTTAAACAGGGTTTTAATGTCACTGTTTATGAACAAGCTTCAACCCTTTCTGAAGTCGGTGCAGGCTTACAATTAAGCCCAAACGCCATGCACGTATTGCATCAACTTGGTGTGGCTGAATCGTTGTCTCGATACGCGTTTAGTCCAGAAAACGCTGTGATGCGTCACTTTAATAGTGGTAAAAGGTACTTTTCAGTGCCGTTAGGGAAGGCCTGTTTACGCCAGTTTGGTGCTGAGTATTGGCATGTGCACCGCGCTGATCTACACAAGGTGTTACTCAACGCCTGCCAGCAACTGCAAATTAGTATCAAATTAGGCAGTGTCATTACGACTTACGTTCAGCAAAATGACAGCGACGCAGTAAGGTTGATTTTAGCCAATGGTGACGTAGCCGCCTATGACTTAGTGGTTGGTGCCGATGGTATTCATTCAAATGTGCAGGCGACTTTATTGGCAAATGCGGGTCTGGATTCTCAGGCTAGGTTTACTGGGCAAGTGGCGTGGCGCGGGACGGTAAAAACAAGTGATTTGCCAGCAAACTTGGTAGAGCCGAATGCGAATCTTTGGGTTGGTCCGGGTAAACATTTTGTGAGCTACTATCTGCGAGGTGGCGCTCTGGTTAATTTTGTTGCTGTTGAAGAACGCAGCAAGTGGCAGCAAGAATCTTGGACCCAAGAGGGTGATATAGCAACACTTCGTTCATTGTTTAGTGATTGGCATCCTGAGGTGCAAGAAATTCTGGCCGCCACCCAAAAAACCTTTGTTTGGGCCTTACATGACCGCGACCCGCTGACAACGTGGACAGATAAAAATGTCACCTTGTTGGGTGATGCATGTCATCCGATGTTGCCGTTTTTAGCCCAAGGAGCCGCAATGGCAATTGAAGATGCCTATATGTTGGCAGGTCTGTTAAAAAAATATCCAAACAGTGAGCTTGCCCTACAAACGTATCAAGCTGCTCGCCTTAAGCGAACGGGTAAAATTCAGTTAAAAGCCCGCCAAAATGCAGCCTTATATCATATGAGTGATGGGGTAAGCCGGGTAAAGCTTAAGGTATTAGCAGGCTTATCTGCCGCAAATATAAGTTCTGTGTTAGCAGCTAAACAATTGCACACTATATATGCCTATGATGTTAAGGCCGCCTTAGATAATGAATGAGTTCAGCGTTTAATGACAGGCATCAATAGCGCCTAAGGCACTTTTGCATGTTATGCTCAATATACATTTCAAGCATGCATTACCTTTTGCTTATGGTGATTTAAACAATGCAAGATCAAATCATTCGCTCAACTAACCGTGAGAGAGGGCGCTATCAAGACATCGGTTTGATTCTCGGCCCCTTGGTTTTTTTGCTCTTTATTCTTATTCCTCAGCAAACCATGAGTCAAGCCGCTTGGTATACCGCGGCGGTAAGCTTATGGATGGCCATTTGGTGGGCAACAGAAGCTATTCCTGTTCCTGCGACCGCACTTTTACCCATCGTCGCCTTTCCTATGTTAGGTATTGCCAGTCTTAAAGATGCAACATCAGGCTATGCTAATCCGATTATCTTCCTGTTTTTAGGTGCTTTTTTGTTAGCGTTGGCGGTAGAGCGCTGGAACTTACATAAACGCATAGCGCTGAGTATTTTGAGCGTGACCGGTACTAACGGAAAACGTTTAATTGGGGGATTTATGCTGGTGGCGGCACTGTTATCCATGTGGATGACCAATACCTCGACTACCATGATGTTGCTGCCTATTGCCTTATCGGTTACGACCGTCATTGCTGATAACATTGAAGGCTTAAGTGCTAAACGCAAAGGCGCCTTTCAAGTGGCGATGTTGTTAGGTTTGGCTTATGCCGCCACTATAGGCGGTATGTCTACTTTAGTCGGAACACCACCTAATGCTTTGTTAGCTGCCTTTATTCAAGATAACTACGGCATCGAAATGTCGTTTGCAAGATGGATGGCTTTGGGCGTGCCGATTATGTGTTGCATGTTACCCATCACTTGGGTGTTGTTAACGCGAGTGGTGTTTAAAGTGGATATCCCCGCCAGCCAGCAAACTCAAAACCACATCCAAGCCTTGAGACGAGAATTAGGCGTTATCACGAAGCCAGAGAAGCGTGTGGCCATCCTTTTTTGTTTAGTCATTGTGTTTTGGATCATGCGCCGGCCGTTAGCAACCTGGTTCAACATCGATTATTTGAGTGATCCGGGTATTGTAATGACGGCAGCGATTTTATTGTTTGTGATCCCAAATGGCGGAGTGCCCGTCCGTTCAGGTCATTCTCAACCTAGCCCTTTTGAAAAACTCATGACCTGGGAGCAAACTCACCAATTACCTTGGGGAGTATTGATTTTATTTGGCGGTGGATTGAGTTTAGCTGCCAGTGTGTCTTCTTCTGGTTTAGCGCAGTGGCTGGGTGAGAGTTTAATGCCCTTGGGGAGTTTTGGCATACTGACTTTAATTATCGCCGCTACTGGCGTAGTGATATTTTTAACAGAGCTAACCAGTAATCTAGCCACCACTGCCACTTTTTTACCGGTTATGGCCGCCGTTGCTTTACAACTTGATATATCGCCTTTGTTGCTGTGTATCCCCATTACACTTGCAGCAAGCTGTGCTTTTATGTTGCCTGTTGCCACCGCACCTAATGCGATTGTGTTTGCCTCAGGCAAATTAACCATTCCGCAAATGGTGAAAGTGGGCGTGTTATTAAATATGATCGGCATGGCACTGCTAACGGCCGCAACAGTGTGGTGGTCACCGTATATTTTTTCTTAGGCAATTCGAAGTGGTCGACATAGGCCGACCACTCCAAAGCACTTAGTTTATTTTACTTGTTGATAAGCCCAGTCTAACCAAGGTAACAAGGCTTCAATGTCATTATTTTCTATTGTGGCACCGCACCAAATGCGCAAGCCCGCGGGCGCATCACGATAGGGGCTGATATCAAATGCCACCTCATGTTGCTCAAGTAATTTAATTAAAGCCTTTACTTGCTCAGGCGCTAAATTTAAGCGTAAACACACGCTCGTGTTTGAACGTATACTTTCGTCTGAAGCTAAAAAATCGATCCAGTCACGGGCTTCAATAAAGGTTTCTAAACTGGCTAAATTTTGTTTACTGCGCGCGATGGTGGCGGCTACGCCGCCAATAGATTCGACCCACTGTAATGCATCAAGATAATCCACAACGCATAACATTGACGGGGTGTTAATGGTTGCGCCTAAGAATAAGTCTTCAATTAATTTGCCGCCGCTGGTCATACGGAATATCTTAGGCAACGGCCAGTTTGGGGTATAGCTCTCAAGCCGTTCAACCGCACGAGGGCTCAATATCAGCATGCCATGGCCGCCTTCACCGCCCAATACTTTTTGCCAACTATAGGTAATCACATCCAGTTTTGCCCAATCCATGTCTTGAGCAAATACCGCTGAGGTGGCATCACAAAAGGTCAGGCCTTGGCGATCATCCGCTATCCAATCAGCATTGGGTACTTTGACACCCGAAGTCGTACCGTTCCATGTAAATACCACATCGTGGTCAGTGTTTACCTTCGCTAAATCGGGTAGCTGACCATAGTCAGCATAAAAGGTACGCACATTGTCGAGCTTTAATTGTTTGTTAATGTCGGTGGCCCAACCTTGTCCAAAAGACTCCCAATACACCACATCAACTGGGCGTTGTCCGAGCATCGACCACATGGCCATTTCCATGGCTCCGGTGTCTGAAGCAGGCACCACCGCAACACGATAACCTGCTGGCAAACCCAAAATGCGGGCGGTATCTAAACAGGCTTTTTCTAAGGCTTTTTTGCCAATGGGCGCACGATGAGAACGGCCCAAAACGCTTAAATCAAGCTGACTGACATCATAACCTGGGCGCTTAGCACAAGGGCCAGAAGAAAAATTGGGATTAGCGGGTTTTATTGAAGGATGCATGTGGCTCTCAGGCAATTCTAGTCAAGTGTTGTAGGTGATATTCTAGCTTATAGCGCTTTAAATTAACGAGCAAATATTCAAGTGAAATGAGCTAGAACTAAGTGTGAATATTACCGATACTAAGATTGTACAAGGAGACATTCTTTAAAAAATCTGCATGTAGCAGCACTATTAAACGGTGTTACCCTAAGGCTCAGTGATCGAAGGTGGAGTAGTATATGTGGTTGCAAAAAGAAATAAGACTCGGCCCCAAAAGAAGAGGGTTTCACTTAATTACACAAGAGGTGATGACACAATTACCTGAACTGAGAACTGTGGCCATTGGTTTACTACACGTCTTTATTAAACATACCTCGGCCTCTTTGACTATCAATGAAAATGCGGACCCAACAGTACGCGGTGATTTTGAGCGCTACTTTAATCATGCCGTGCCTGAAGATGAGCCGTACTATCAGCATGTCGATGAGGGCAGTGATGATATGCCTGCGCATTTAAAAAGCAGTATATTAGGTGCAAGCGTCACCATTCCTCTAACATCAGGGCGATTAAATATGGGCATTTGGCAAGGTATCTATTTATGTGAACATCGCAACCATGGGGGCTCGCGGACGTTACTGGTGACCATCCAAGGTGAGATGCAAAAAACGTAAGCGCTTAAGGTAAGAAGAAGGGAGATAGGGATTGTAATTAGGCGTTTAAGGCATCTTTCGCTTACTGAGTAAAAAGAATATCGCGATGGCGCAGATTGGTCTGAACCCTAAGTTTTTTAGTGCTAATTTACACCTTGAGTTCAAACTCCTTACTAGCGAGTGACTGGCCATTTATTAAGATTTCTAACATGTGGGTGCCCGCATAATATCGCCGTGTGGAGATGGGTTTTATGTTGTGGCGTTTTTGTAGGGAGATAGTGGTGTTAGGTGCGAGAGTAAGTGACCTTAATTTAAATACTTTGGCTTGGCGTTGGCCCTTTGCTTTAACGAAATGAATGGCAAAATCAACCACTATATTTTGTGCTTTGTTGCTGGTGGAGCCAAGCTCAAATTGAAATTCAAGAGAGTCACCTAGGTGCAGTTTTTCTTTTGGGAGCGTTAATTTAATTGGTGCGAGTTGGGTGTGCGAGGGGTAGCCTAATAAATTTAATATCTTTTGGTCGCCGGCTTTAACCAAACTACGCGTCGCATGTTTAATTATCCAATGTACCTTGTCATTGTTGCTAGCATTGCCCAGCCAGCTTTGGCAAATATTAACTACTACCTCAGGGTTGTCTTTGCTGATGTCATTTAGATGATTGGCTACCGAACGCCTGACATACATGCTTTCATCTTCTTTCAAAGCGGTTAAAAAGGGCAAATTAGCCTGTGGATTGTACATAAAATCCTTGAGCTGCATGCCCCAAGGTAGACGTGGACGAGTTCCTTCCGAAACTAATCTGCGTACGTGTTCATCTTCATGTTTCAGCCAAAGCGTAAACTGACTGTGGCAGTAGTCGGGATGTTCAATGATAAAAGGACGAATGGCAAACTCAGCACTGAACAAATGAGTCAAGGTTTTAAGCAGGTCTAAGGCAATGTGTGGATGGCTTAGGCCATATACACTGGCGTAGTCAATGAGTGGCCATGCGGCAAAACGACTGATAGTGCTGTTGGGGTCATTGTTTTGCCACACATTGGGCAATTGTTTGAGTATGGCTGCTGCTTGAGTAAACTCTGCGGGTAAATATCGGTGTAATGCCGTTATTATGTGGCTTACACGCTGTTTTAGCTCGAGATGGTCTAAACCAATAATGGCTTGCTGATAAAAATCTTGGTGAGCAAAATGGCTGTCTATTTGCTTTAGGCAGCGTGCAATATGTTGAACGGCGCGGTGATTTATTTGGTTTTTCATTAGGGCTGGCAAAATATCAACAAACTTGCGGCATTGTTTATTGCGCGGCGACGTAGGTCAACATCATTGGCGGGTTTTAATAAAGTAAGTTGGCCATATACACTGCTTATATGGCCGGCCAAATCGATGGCTTATTTTTCAGCCAAAGCAAGCACCTTAAAGTAGGCTGCCTTAGGCTGACTTTGACGATCAAACAATAAGGGGTAGTCACTGCGACCTTTCATTGGCCAATCGTTACGCCATGTCATTGCATCGTCTGTGCCCCAAAAGGTCACACGACTAATGTCTTTTTTATGACGTAAGAAAATAGAGAATAAATCCACATATGTGCGGCTCAAGGTGGCATCTGCCTCAGCACTAATACCGTTTATAAACGGATTCAGTTTTTCTTGTAAGGCAAAGTTTTGGTTCACATCTGCTCCAGCTTCCGCTTCTTCTGGAAAGGGTAAAACGGAGACGTCTAATTCAGTAAACATGACTTTCACTCCAGTGGCCGCATAGGCAACTATAGAGTTTTCCACTTCGTTTAAATCGGGGTAGCCGAAGGCGTAGTGGCCTTGCATGCCAATACCATCAATGCGTAAACCTTTTGCTTGTAATTGTTTGATGATACGAACTGCGCCAGCGCGTTTTTCAGGTTTAAATAAATTGTAATCGTTGTAATACAATTGTGCATCAGGGTCAGCAGCATGTGCGTATTCAAAGGCTTTTTCGAGCATCTCTGGGCCCAGAATTTTGTACCACTTTGACTCGCGCATGGTGCCGTCTTCATTTAACGCTTCATTTACTACGTCCCAGCTTTGGATACGTCCTTTATAGCGACCTACTACGGTATCAATATGATGTTTTAAGCGAGATAGTAATACATCGCGACTGACTTCGCGTCCCATGTCATCTTCAAATACCCAATCAGGTACTTGGCTGTGCCACAACAAAGTATGGCCGGTAATATACATATTATTTTGTTCGGCAACGGCGACTAAATTATCTGCTGCGGCAAAATCAAAGGTATTCGGGCTTGGATGAATACGTTCCCATTTCATGTCATTTTCGGGGGTCACCGCATTAAATTGTTGCTGCACTAATTGCGAGGTGAGTGGCTTTGGCTGCATAAGTTGTGCATTGCCCAGCGCAGTGCCAATTAAAAAACTATCGTTAAAAGCGTCTTTTAAGCTCAGCTGAGGGGTTTGCGTTTCGCTTGCGGTATTGCTGCAAGCACTGAGTAACATGCACGTAATGGCGCTTACAGCGAGCGAGCGGAAGTGCTTAGCTTTCATTTTATCTCTCTTATTTAAGTTAAAGGTAATTAAATGATCAATGTTGAAATGAGGAGTGTAAGGACTTTAATCACATTCGAATATTGTGACTATTTGTAAGCTAGTTATTAAATTTTTGTAAGTGCGATTGGTGGCAGTGGCCTGATTGGGTAATCAGGCCACTGTGAGATGTTTATGCACGATAAGGTATTAAGGTATTGATAAATCCATCTTCTGTGTAGGTAATTTCGGCCATTTTTACTGAGCGTAAATGGGTAATGCCTCCAGACAAACTTGAATCATGGTAAAACAAATACCAGCGGCCTTCATATTCAGCAATTGAGTGATGGGTTGTCCAGCCAAGCACAGGCTCTAAAATTTTGCCTGCGTAGGTAAAGGGCCCATATGGGTTATCGCCAATGGCATAACACAACAAATGGGTATTACCGGTTGAGTATGAGAAGTAGTACTTACCCTGATATTTATGCATCCAAGACGCTTCAAAAAATCTACGCTCATGGTCACCCGCAAGCAACGGTTCACCATTTTCATCTAGGATTACGATCTCTTTGGGAGTTTCTGCAAACTCCAGCATATCGTCTGTCATACGCGCAATGATTGGCCCTAATGCGGCTTCGTCATCTGCAGGCTCAGCCAAAGACGCATCATATTGATTATTACGATAGTGTTGTAATTGGCCGCCCCATATGCCACCAAAATACATGTAGTACTGACCATCGTCATCTTCGAATACGGCCGGGTCGATAGTATAACTCCCTTGTATCGGTTCAGGCTGTGGCACAAAGGGGCCGATGGGCGAATCACCTACTGCTACGCCAATTTGAAATATATCGTCCGCTTTTTTGGCGGGAAAATAGAAATAGTATTTATCGCCTTTTTTGGCTGCATCAGGTGCCCACATCTGTCTGGCCGCCCAAGGAACATCTCTAACGTGTAGAGCTACGCCGTTGTCGACTGCCACGCTATCAGGTGAGTCCATCGAAATCACATGGTAATCTTCCATCCCAAAATGATCACCGTTGTCATTAAAGGGAATGCCCGCTTCGATGTCGTGAGAAGGGTAAATATAAATCTTGCCATCAAACACGTGCGCCGAAGGATCCGCGGTGTAAATGTTGTCCACTAAAGGCTGTGAAATCGCCTTTGCTCTTAGGGCTTGCAAGGCTTCTTGAGGTAGTAATTCTTCAGACATAAAAACTCACTTGGTAAAGTCGCCGTCTCACACAGACGGCATATAAAGAGGATGAATTAATTAACTTGGCGACGTGCAGCTAAGTCTTTTTCAATTTTTTGTTCCATCGTTTTATTGATGCTGTAGCCAAATAAACACGCCACGGCTAAGAAAAAGGGAATGGACGCAAACACACTAACCGACAATTTAATGCCATTAATAGTGTCAGGTAACTGGGTGCTTAAGTCTGCGCTGTAATTAAAGTAATCCAATATGCTCGACAGAATAGATGAGCCTAACGTTAAACCCACTTTTAAGCCTACGATCATGGCTGAGAAGATGATTGCAGTAGCACGGCGATGGGTTTTCCATTCTGAGTAATCTGCCACATCGGCTATCATCGCCCACAATAAAGGGGTCGAAATACCATAAAAGAAGCCGTGCAATATTTGTGAGGTAAACACTAAACCAATAGCATCGGCAGGATAGAAGTAGAACACTAAAATAAATAGCGTGGATAAAAATAATGAGGCACCAAACACTTCTCGCTTTCCAAATTTATCCGCTAAGGACTTAGAAAAGCCAATACCGATGATCATGAATATGATCCCGCCTGCATTAAATAAACTAAAGCCAGAGGTGGCCGGATCTTCAGGCCAATGAAACTCAGATAAACCCAAGCCAGTTAATCCAGCGTTTAAGCCATTAATAAAACGGTTAAACCCAATGTTTTGTAAAAAGGCAGCAATCTGTCCAGCGTCGAGGTAGTTTTCAAAATAATAGATGTACATGCCGCCTTTCAAGGCCAAAGTCACAAACACTAAGATGGTGATGATTAACATCATGATCCAAGGGCGATTAGCCATTAAATCTTTGATGTCTTCTAATACCGTAGATTTTTGTTCGTCGGTAGGAACAACCCGTTCTTTGGTGGTAAAAAAGGTAATGAGAAACATAATGATGCCGGCAATTGATAAAAAGGTCATAACCTTTTCAAAACCGATGGCCTTGTCGCCATCCCCCGCAATGAGTACCAGCGGAAGAAGCAATACTTGAATAATAAACTGCGCAATCATCACCGCCACAAAACGATAAGAGGACATGCTATTACGTTCTTGCATGTTGCCGGTAATCACACCACTGAGGGCGGCGTAAGGCAGATTGTTAGCTGAATACACTAAAAGCAATAACATGTAGGTAATAAATGCGTAATACACTTTCCCGTCGGGACCAAAGTCTGGGGTGCTAAAGGCCAATAGGGCAAGTACACCGAAGGGGACAGAGGTCCATAAAATCCACGGACGAAATTTACCCCACCGCGTTTGTGTTCTGTCAGCGATCATGCCCATGAATGGATTAAAGAAAGCGGCGAGCAAACCACAGATAAAAATGACCTTAGTCGCTGATTCAACGGGTATTTTGTATACGTCGGTGTAAAAGAAAGCGATAAAAGTAACGAGAGTTTGAAAGACTAAATTAGCCGCTAAATCACCTAAGCTGTAACCCACTTTTTCAATAACGCTTAACTTTTCGGTTTGCTGATTCATATGTAAGTCATTTGTAGTTTTTTTGTTATGGTCGAATTGTATCGGGTTGGTGGTTTTTGGTTATTGTTATTTTCGCTTTCTGCATTATTTTATGTTCCCTGTTGTACTATTTTTGTTCGTTAGGACTCTTGGGGACAAGGCTTGACAAAATCATCAGCCCCGTAAACTGTGCTTGCGGAAAAAGTAAGCTCATTCGTTATACAAGAGGCAAAGACGACGTCGTTGTTAAACTTGCCAATTAATACCCTTATTTTTCAATTCAACATTATGTTTTTTCACAGACATTTAACATCTGGTTGTCTGAACTGACAACTTGAGTATGCTGTGATGCACTGTTTTTTCTGTCAATTTATAAAAGAGGTAGGCGTTTGAATACTCCAAAAAGTGAGAATATGCTCTTTATTGTATTAGTGAGCATGGTGGCAACCATTGGCGGTTTTTTGTTTGGTTTTGACAGTGGCGTGATCAACGGCACCATCGATGGATTGCAAAAAACGTTTAACTCAAATGATATTGGTACCGGCTTTAATGTGGCAAGTATGTTGTTAGGTTGCGCAGTGGGGGCATTTACCGCCGGAAGATTAGCTGACAGTTATGGCCGTAAAGCGCTGTTGTTGGCTACTGCCATGTTATTTATTCTGAGCGCGTGGGGCTCGGGTGTTGCCAGTTCTTCAATGGAGTTTATTGTATATCGCATCATTGGTGGTTTGGCAGTGGGCGCCGCTTCCGTTATGGCACCCGCTTACATCAGCGAAATTGCTCCAGCGCGTTTACGTGGACGTTTATCATCCATTCAGCAAGTTGCCATTATTACCGGCTTATTCGCGGCCTTTGTGAGTAATTATTTATTAGCTAATTTTGCTGGAGCATCGACCGCGGAGTTTTGGCTCGGCTTTGCTGCTTGGCGCTGGATGTTCTGGATTGAGTTAGTGCCTGCGGTATTGTTTTTAGCTTTTTTAGTGTTCATCCCAGAGAGCCCGCGCTACTTAGTCCTGCGTAAAAAAGACCAACAAGCTGCGGTAGTGCTAGCTCGATTATATGGTGCTGAGCAAGGTCACCAAAAGTTAGTTGAAATTCAGCAGTCGTTGGCTGGAGACCGTCACGAACCTAAGTTGGCCGATTTACTAGACACACAAACCCGTAAGGTCCGTAAAATTGTGTGGATTGGCATTGGTTTGGCGGTATTCCAGCAATTAGTCGGTATTAATGTGGTGTTTTATTATGGTGCGGTATTGTGGCAAGCGGTGGGCTTTTCAGAGTCAGATGCACTATTGATCAACATCATCAGCGGTGCAGTGAGTATTGCAGCCTGTGTAATCACTATGTATTTGATTGATAAAGTAGGGCGTAAACCGTTTTTGCTACTTGGATCAATCGGCATGACCCTGACGCTTGGCTGTTTGGTGTTTGCCTTTATGAATTCGGATTTAGACCTAAACGGCAATCTTGACTTAGGTGAGATGGGCACCTTTGCGTTGATTTCAGCCAATGCCTATGTGTTTTTCTTTAATTTGTCATGGGGGCCGGTGATGTGGGTGATGTTAGGTGAAATGTTCCCGAATCAAATTCGCGGTTCTGGTTTAGCGGTTGCAGGCTTGTTTCAATGGGGCGCAAATTTTGGAATCACCATGACCTTCCCTATCATGTTAGCAAGTATTGGCTTGGCAGGAGCATATGGTTTTTACACCCTTTGTGCTGGTATTTCTATTTTGTTTATTGCTAAATATATGTACGAAACTAAAGGCCGAGAGCTGGAAGATATGCAAGGTTAGTCACTGGTTTTTGGAGCAAGTAGGCCGCTAATTAGCGGCCTTTTTTATGACCAATTCTGCTTGATGGGAACAGTGTGTACGCGTTATAGCCTTATGGGTTTACATGCAGGTTAACTCTGTTGCCCCCCGCTTTTTTGGCTTTGAACATCGCATCATCTGCTAATTGTAATAAGGTTTCACTGTCGCCGCCGTGATCAGGGTAAGCCGCAATACCAATACTCAAAGAAAGGTCCAGGCTTACCCCTAAAAATATAAAAGGCTGGGCCACTGCGCGACACATTTTCTCTGCCACATTCATTACCGTGTCTGCATTGGCAATATTATTAAGTAAGACAATGAATTCGTCGCCTCCGATCCTGCCAACAGTATCGGAGTCTCGAACACAATGTAATAAACGTTGAGCTATTTGTTCTAATACCCGATCACCCAGAGTGTGGCCGTAGTTATCGTTGACCGCTTTAAATTTGTCGACATCGATAAACAGCACATAAAAATTGGCATCGTTAGCTCTGGCGCCATTCAAGCATTTTTGTAGACGTTCTTTTACTGTGGCTCGGTTGGGCAAGGAGGTGAGAGAGTCATGTTTAGCTAAATATTCTAGGTGCTGTTCCATTTGTTTGCGTTCACTGATGTCGTGAGCAACTGCGATCCTGACTTGATGCTGTTCTGACCATCTCGCAGACCACAAAACATGGACTATTTTGCCTGACTTATGTAACCAGCGGTTTTCAAAACTAGACTGGGTTGTTCCTGACAATAGGCTAGCTACGGTTTTGGTTGTTTTTTGACGATCTTCAACATACACAAAATCAAAAACAGAGCGGCCAATCACCTCCGCCGGCAAATAACCAAACATGTGTTCAAATGCCGAGCTCACAAAAATAAAAGTATCTGCTTTATCGACAACACACACCGCGTCAAGGATAAGGGCCAAGACATCTTCAAGCTGCAGAAGAGGGGTAATTTTCATGATAGGTGCTGGTCCTGATACTAGGGAGAAGGGGCCTTAACATAGCGTGTGGTAACGAGCAACTGCATGCTGTTAATCTAACTATCCACATCGCTAGCAAAGTACCCCCATCAGCTTAAATTTTCAATTGTTACTATTCAATATTAACAATATAGCAAAAAAAAGGCCTCAAATGAGGCCTTGTAAAAGTGCGAGTAAATGGGACACAGTCATTTACTCACGGGACAACACAAAACGATGGATTAACCGAACAACACGCGGTTGATTTTGTTTTCTAACAATTCTTGCTGACCACTAAGGTGTTTAGGTTGAATATTATTGGCAGCAGCGAAGTCAGCTAATGAGCCCAAGCTATGCTCACCATTTTGAATCGCCTTTCCAAGGTTGCCACTCCAGCCTGCATAACGTTGTTTAACGCAATCAGCCAAGAAGTCATTTTCTAAGATAGCAGCGGCTTTACGTAACGATAAGGCTAAGTGATCCATACCACCAATGTGAGCATGGAACATATCTGCAGGATCAGAGCTTTGACGACGTAATTTACAGTCAAAGTTCATACCACCAGTAGTGAAACCGCCCGCTTTCAAAATTTCATACATGACTAAGGTTAATTCAGGCACATCGGTAGGGAATTGGTCTGTATCCCAACCTAGTTGTGCATCGCCTCGGTTAGCATCTAAGCTACCAAAAATACCTAAAGAAACCGCAGTAGCGACTTCGTGATGGAAAGAATGGCCCGCTAAAGTAGCGTGGTTTGCTTCGATGTTTACTTTGTACTCTTGCTCTAGACCATATTGCTTAAGGAAGCCGTATACCGTAGCGCTGTCGTAGTCGTATTGATGTTTAGTCGGCTCTTGTGGTTTTGGCTCGATCAACAATGCACCTTTAAAACCAATTTTGTTTTTATGCTCAACTACCATTTGCATAAAGCGACCTAGTTGCTCACGCTCTTGACGAAGGTCAGTGTTGAGTAAGGTTTCGTAACCTTCACGACCACCCCACAATACGTAGTTTTCGCCACCTAAACGCTTAGTGGCGTTCATTGCATGATATACCTGAGTTGCACCGTAGGTAAAAATTTCAGGATCAGGACTGGTAATTGCGCCGCCAGCATAACGTGGATGGCTGAACAAGTTAGCTGTACCCCACAATAACTTCATGCCTGTTTCAGCTTGTTTCTGTTCAAGCACATCGGTGATTTCAGCGAAGTTATTAATGTACTCTTTAATTGACTTGCCACCCGGCGCGACATCGGCATCGTGGAAACAGTAGTAAGGCGCGTTTAACTTTGAGAAAAATTCAAAGGCGACATTGGCTTTCTCTTTGGCGCGTTGCATTTCGTCGCCCGCTTGTAACCATGGGCGACCGAATACACCTTGGCCAAATACGTCGCTACCATCCCAACAAAAGTTGTGCCAGTAGCAAGAAGAGAAGCGCAAATGCTCGGCCATGGTTTTACCCAAGATAACTTCTGAAGGGTTGTAATGATGGAAGGCAAGAGGATTAGTTGACTCTGTCCCTTCATATTGGATTTTGGAAATATCTTTGAAATACTCAGTCATGAGGCGCTCCTAAAATGATAAAAATGTAATGATTCGGTTAGCACTATCATGCAGTTTCACTGACAGGCTAACAATTATGTTTTCTTAATTAACTAGTGTGCTTTTTGTTGCTTTTTTGTTATCAAACGCTTCTCTACTGCTTAGTGCTGCTTCATTAGGGGCGCCAATTGAACGTATATTTGTTGAAACTGTTCTCGTCTTATCTTTAATAACGCAACTCGTTCATTGTTGGGTTCGAAGATACTTTCAAGCGCAGGTTGTGGACAAATTTCTTGCAAAGTACGGTCAGTATCGATGGCAATTTGTGCCAGCCTTGCCGCACCTAAGCCCGGGCCTACATCGCCACCCGTGCGATAATTGACTGGGCGTGCGAGCACATCCGCCAATAATTGACGCCAGTAACGACTTTTAGCTCCACCGCCGATTAACGTAATTTCGTCAGCCTCACCCGCCGCTTTATTTAATGCCTCTACACCATCGGCAAAGGCAAAACTGACGCCTTCCAATACGCTATAGGTTAAGTTCACTTGGGCAGTAGAATGGTTTAAGCCAAAAAATGAGCCACTCGCAAACGGATTGTTGTGTGGTGTGCGTTCACCGCTTAAATAAGGAAGAAAAATAGGACAATGTTCTAGATTGATGTCAGTGTTATCGAGCTCATCCAATAAGGTTTGCACTGGGCGTTTGGCAATGTTATCGGCAAACCATTGCAAACAACTTGCGGCGCTCAGTACGACCGACATTAAATGCCAGGTGTTTGGTAGGGCGTGACAAAAGCTATGAACCGCTGACTCAGGATTCGCAGTAAAGCCATCAGTAACGGCAAAATACACGCCTGAAGTACCCAGCGACAGCATCGCTTGACCTGGTTTGACGATACCGACTCCCACGGCGCCAGCCGCGTTGTCACCACCACCGGCGATTACTGGTATCGCTGACATATTCCAGCGTGCCGCCACTTCTGATTTAAGTGTGCCAGTGATATCTGAACCTTCAAACAAACGGGGCATATGTGATTCATCTAAACCGCAGGCTGCTAATAACCCTGTGTGCCAAGTACGTTGTTTTACATCTAGCCACATGGTGCCGGCCGCGTCTGACATATCAGTTGCGTAATCACCCGTTAGTAAAAAACGTAAATAGTCTTTTGGCAGCAATACTTTGGCGATACGTGCAAAATTTGCAGGTTCATGTTGTTTTACCCAAAGCAGTTTTGGTGCGGTAAAACCAGCCATAATAATATTGCCGGTAAGTTCACGAGCATCCGCAACCTCTGCTTCAATTTCTTTACATTGCGCTTCACATCGACCGTCATTCCATAAAATAGCCGGACGAATGACTGTATTTGCGTCATCGAGTAAGGTCGCGCCGTGCATTTGTCCGGATAAGCCAAGGCCAAGTACCTTTGATAAATCATGGTTTGCACTGAGTTTATCCATAGCCTGACAAAAACCGGTCCACCAATCTTGGGGGTTTTGCTCTGACCAAAGCGGTTTTGGTCGACTGACTTCAAAGCTGCTGGAGCTGGTATCTACGATTTCTCCGCTTGCATTTGTTAACACTATTTTAACGCCAGAAGTGCCGAGATCGACGCCTAAGTACATAGTAAGTCCTCTAGAATTTTTTGAGGATACTAGCAGAGAGTATTATTTTTAGAGAGTTGTAGGACTGATTACGAAATTAAATAACGAAATAACATAATAATTCTACTCGCTTCCATTATAGTCATATGTAACAATAATGTTGCAGAATACTAAAAAACATAAATCGATTTGTTGGAGTCTCTATGTATCAAGCTCGGCACAGTATCAGTCTTTTATTTAATGCTAATAAAGTGTATGACCGCCAAGTGATAGAAGGAATTGGTCACTATTTACAATCGTCTAAAGTGGATTGGGATGTTTATCTAGAAGAGGACTTTTTAGCTCGTCTAGAGCATATTGAAGAGTGGAGTGGCGACGGCATTATTGCCGACTTTGACGATCCTGCCATTCAAAAAGCCCTAGTAAATGCCAATGTGCCAGTCATTGGCGTGGGCGGGTCTTATTCAAATGAAGAAGATTATCCAGACGTCCCTTACGTGGCAACTGATAATTATGAGGTGGTAAAAGCCGCCTATGAACATTTAAAGAAAAAGGGTTTAGAGCGCTTTGCTTTTTATGGTTTACCGCTTGATAAAACCCATCGTTGGGCGCTCGAACGCGAACGTGCAATGGTTAAATTATGTAAAAATGACGGTTACGATTGTTCGGTGTATCGGGGGCATCCAACTCGTCCAGAAACTTGGCAATACACCATGAATCGTGTGACGGATTGGATCCAAGGCTTGCCTAATCCGGTGGGTATCGTGTCTGTAACCGATGCACGTGCTCGTCATCTACTGCAAGCCTGTGAACAAATTGGCAAACTGGTGCCTGATAACATTTCAATTGTGGGCATTGATGATGATGATATAGCACGTTATCTAAGTCGAATCAGCTTAAGCAGTGTAACTCAAGGCTGTTTTGATATGGGCTTCCAAGCGGCTAAGTTGTTGCATCGTAATCTTGAAAATCCTAATTTAAAAAGCCGTCGAGTGTTAGTGCCACCTGCTGGGGTATCAGAACGGCAGTCGACTGATTTCAAAGCGTTGAAAGACCCTTACGTTATTCAAGCGATGCACTATATTCGTCAAAACGCGTGCAGAGGCATAAAAGTGGAGCAAGTGTTGGACTATGTGGGTGTATCACGTTCGAATTTAGAACAGCGTTTTCGTGAGGAACGCGACCACAGTATTCATACTGAGATCCATAATGAAAAATTAGCCAGAGCATGTAAATTATTAGCAGATGAGAATATTTCAACTAACGAGGTAGCGCAGGTCTGTGGTTATCCTTCGTTGCAATATATGTATGCGGTATTTAAAAAGCACTTTGACCAAACACCACGTGAATTTCGAGATGGAGCAGGTAAATAATTTTCGAAGGGCTTCGTTGTGCTGAGCTAAACCACCCCATTGTTTAGCTCAGGGTATTATAACGCTGGCCAGGTTTGGGTTTGATTGGAGGGCAAGTATTGACTTAAAAACGTTGCTAGCTCGGCAGAGCGCAGCGGTTTGACTAGATAGTCGTTCATACCTGCTTGTTGTGCTTTTTCTTTATCTTGTGACATAGCGTTAGCCGACAAACCACAAATAATGAGCTCAGAATACCCCAACTCTCTAATGCGCCCTGTCGCTTGATACCCATCCATAATAGGCATTTGTACGTCCATTAATACCAGATCATAGTGAGTAGTACTCATCACTCGCTCTACCGCTTGACGGCCGTCTTCAGCAATATCATAAGTCAAACCCATTGAGCTTAACATTTCGCCTGCCACCGCCTGATTAATTTGATTATCTTCGACCAATAACAAGTGACCTTTAAATTTGTTAATAGTCGGTTCTAGCCCCGTTGCATCTATTTCATCAGAGAGTTTTACGTTAAAAAGTTCGGCTATAAAGCGGCAAACTTGTGCAAGTGTAAAGGGGTGGCTCAAACACACGTAATGAGCATCTTGGTTTAAAAATTCAATTAGATCGCTGGGTTGCGATTCAGTCACAAAGCCTACTTCAATATGTGACATTCGTAACAGCTGAAGTTCTGTTTGTAATTGTTGGTGGCTGACATGATTTGCAATGTCGAGTACTACGGCATCATCTTCATTCATTGTGGCTATTTGGTTTTGTAGTTCTGTAAGCGGAAAGTGACGTAATTCAACATCAAGGACTTCAATATAGTCATCTCGCAAATATCCCCTTGGACCTTTGCTGAAATAAAATAAGCGCCCAGTCGGTTTATGATTAAGTTGCAGGATGGGCGAAGCCATTATTGCGCATGCCAATGGCAGTGTTATGGTAAAACAACTCCCTTGATTAAGCTCTGATTTGGCAGATATTTGACCATTCATCAAGCTAACTAACTGTTTCACAATACTTAAACCAAGACCTGTTCCCCCAAACGTGCGACTGGTTGAACCATCGGCTTGGGTAAAGGCACCGAAGACTTTATTGAGTTGTTCGTCAGACATTCCAATGCCAGTATCCTCGACCGCTAATTCCAAAATAAGGTGATCGGGCTTATCGCTTCGACGAATGTCAGCTGAAATAGATATGCTGCCTGTTCGGGTAAATTTTATGGCATTACTGCACAGATTAAGCAGCAATTGGGTGATTCTAAGTGGATCACCAATAACCAGGTTAGGTAAGGTGGGGGTAACGTCGAATGTTATTTTGAGGCCTTTTTCAGCGGCAAGATTTTTAACGTTGGACAACACATTGGCAAACATATCCTCAAGGTTAAACTCTACGTGTTCGATTTCTAATTTACCGGCTTCAATTTTAGAAAAGTCGAGAATATCGTTAATCAGACTCATTAAAATTTCACTCGAATACATCACTTTTTTTAACTGTTCTCGCTGCTGTGGTTTGAGTTCTGTTCTGAGTACTAAATCTAACATGCCGACGATACCGTTCATCGGCGTGCGAATTTCATGGCTCATGTTTGCCACAAACATACTTTTAGCTTCATTCGCTTGTTCGGTTTTCAAATTTGACAGTATTAATTCTTGATTGAGGGTTTCTTGCTTGGTATTCATCAGTTGCGACTCTGCCAACAAAGTATTGGTTTGTTGGTTTTTTTGTTGGAAGACGTTCGCTGCTTTGGCCAACTGACCTATTTCATCTTTTCGTTTAAGGCCTGGAATGTTATTGATGTCCTTGCCCTGTGTTAGGCGCTCAAACACTAAGGTTATTTTTTTAATCGGGATCATGATCCGATAAGCAAGAAAGACTGCCGCTAATATCGCCAATACAATTCCTATCAATGAATAAAGGTCACTTTCGTGTAAGGAATTTTCAGTGGTATTTTTAACGTCTATATTGGTTTGGTTGAGTTTCTCTGTAACTAAAGAATTAAGTTCACGTGCTAGAAACAAAAACTCGTTAGCCGCTCCTGCCATCACCACATTCACTAAAAATAAATAACCTCGGGTTATTTTAGTCAGTTGTAAAAAGTCGTTTTCAACTCGGTCTAACTTATCTAATACTTGGCTCAACTCTAATTCAGTTGTTTTGTTTTGTTGTTGTTTAAGTAAGGTGACGGCCTCTCGGATATTTTGCTGAAAAGGCTGTACTAACTCTTGATCGGGGGTTAATAAATATTGCAATAAGTAGTTTTCAGATTGGGCGATATGAAACAAGGCCTTGTCTGTGTATCTGGCGTTAGCGACACTCGCTGAGCCCGTCAGCTCAGACCAATTAAAATTATCAAATATTTGCTGTAGCTCAACCAGTAAACCATTACTCACCAAGTTTTCTCGTTGCGTACGACCTATAATCACGTTAGCAAAGTTATCGTTATAATTGGCTAAGTGCTCGCGCATACGGGCGATGTAATCGCTATAAAGTTGAGCCTGAAGGTCATTAGTGGTCAATTTTTCTAGGTTATCAAGTTTGCTATTGGTGTCTGCCATTAAGGCCATAAAACGGGTAATAGCTGATTCACTCGCGGTCGATTTATAAAGAAGCACATTACGCTGTAAGTCAATAACGTCTCTTTCGACCTCGCGTACCAAGCTGACTTCAACAATGGTTTCTTGCGTAATATCTAAATTTTTGACAAAGGTTGCGTAGATGTCACGAGATAAGAATATTTGCAGGCCAAGCAAAAAGGCGAGGGTTAAGGAAAATAATAAAATTTGTGATTTGAGGCTCGTGAACACGTTATTTTTCTTATTGGTTAATTATTGTCATGAACTAATGAACTCGTACCATTTTTGTAAACTGTAGTCATAGGTGGGCATCGCTGTGTTCCATACTGCAACGTTGCTAAAGCGTTTTGTGTAACTACCGCCAGTGCGCACTTCACCTTTTAACACGGATATCTTGCCGTCAGTACCAACGAGGTTTTGTTGCGCTTCTTTACCTTCGTACCAATAATCCCATTCGTTTGTACTGAGCAATTTTCTGGAGCGTTGTGGGTTTGAAATATAATACCCTTGGCGCGCTATAAATGCACCTGGCCAGCCAGAAAGCCACCAGTTCATGTAGTCATAAGCCGCGTCCTTTTGTTTACCCTCAGTGGCAGATGATAAACACATTACCCCATGCCAACCACGATAGCCCTCTTTAGGGGCTGCGAAAGTAACAGGAAGTCCTTGCCCATTCAAGGTTGCAACGGCCGGTGAAAACATGCTTTCTATGGAAACACGTTGTGTTCGCATAAAATCAACTGACTCAGGCACCGAGTTCCAGAAGCCACTGAAATGCTTTTGCTGTTTAAAGTCAATTAACACTTTAAAGAGATTATCTAAATCTACTTTGCTTAAATTACCAATATCATCAAATCGAACCAGATTTTGTGCTTGTGCTGCTAAGGCTAAATCAAACAAACCAATGGTTGGATCGTTGACGATGGCTACCTTGCCACGATGTTGTGGCTGGAGCAGCCAACCCCAACTCTCTGTTTCGTAGGGGATGCCTTTGGGAATAAAAAAGGTGTTGTAGCCAAAAGAATCAACGTTGTGAACGTAGGGTAAAAAGCTGATGAGTTCTGTGGGATTTGAACCTAAGGTGCCGTCGGCTTGAATATTAAGAATCTTATTAGGTGCGTCGCCTGCACCTATTTTAGCATCGGGACTGATTTTGCCTGTTTTTGATAAGGGGTTAATTTCATCCCAGTAAGTTAAGCGTTTTTTTTCGATGGCTTGGATTGAGCCACTCGCCCATAGCGGTCGAATACTATTTGACCACTGCTCATACAAATCAAAGGATGAAGGTGAAACACTGGCTTTTTGTAAAACGGCTGCGCTGCCCCTTGGTTCAAAGACTAAATCAATACCAATGTCTTGCATTGCCTGTTGGCGCAGTTGTTCTTGCAAAGTAACGTGGGTGCCGAGAATTCTCAGTCGAGTTTTTTGTCTCGCAAATACGTAAGGGGCAGTGCTACCAAGAGCGCCGGTAGCGATGACTGAACCCAGCGTTTTGATGAATGTTCTGCGTCCATCAGTGTTTAATGTGTGGTCAGATACCTTGGATTTTCTCATCTAAACAAATACCTTACACTCGAATACAACAGATGTTATTGCTACATAGTGTGCCGCCAGAACTGAGTTTGTCAAATGAGAGGCAATTCAGG
Organism: Flavobacterium sp. W21_SRS_FM6; assembly: GCF_052119645.1. NCBI lineage: Bacteria > Pseudomonadati > Bacteroidota > Flavobacteriia > Flavobacteriales > Flavobacteriaceae > Flavobacterium > Flavobacterium sp. W21_SRS_FM6. Next base: position 210,616 of record NZ_JBGQOM010000001.1, on the reverse strand, counting down.
CATTATCTGCTGATGTTAGCAATTATTCAGCGTAAAACTTATGCTCAAAGGTGAACTGCTGCGTCGTTGCGCCATTGTTAATTGTGATACTGATCCGGTAACGTTCTTGGTCACTAAATGGCAATGTCGCCAGGTAGTAAATAGCTTGGCCCTCTTTTACTTCTTTAAAGCTTAGGCCTTTAACTACCCCTAATAGATTTTTGGCTTCGCCGTTCATAACCACACTTTGCGCCGCACTTGTCTTCTTATCGAGTACCGAAATATTGATCAAACCATTAAATTTACTGCGTAATATCCCGTATTGTTTCGCAACTTCAGGGGTGAGAAATGTACTATTAAGGGCAATGTAATGTACATCCCAAGTTCCTAACGCGACCTTCTGTTCTGCGTGCACCGCCGCAGCGCTAAGCAACATACTGAGGAAGGCAAATACCCGAAATTTATTAAAATGCACCAAACAGGTCACCCATTAATTTTTGTAAAAATATAAGAACTAAAATAACCACCATGACTGATAAATCTAAACCACCGAGATCAGGCATTCTTTTACGGATCGGCGCTAACATTGGTTCAGTTAATTGCGCTAACACCAACTCCATGGGGTTGCGGCCTTGACTCACCCAGCTCATGATGGCACGTAATATAAGCACGTAAATAACTAAATCGATGGCCTCAGAGAACACAATTAATAAACCAGCCAAGCCAATGCCTACAAAGTTTGTTAAGGCATAACCCGCCAACAAGCTTAGTACTACTATCTTAGCAATCGCCACAAGCCAGGCTAACAATAAGGTTGCGGTATCAAAGCGGCCCATAGACGGCACAACTCGGCGCAAAGGGCCAATAATGGGATGGGTTGCTTTGACAATAAATTGGCTAAATGGATTGTAAAAATCCGCTCGGGACAATTGCAGCCAAAAGCGCAATAACACTACCATTAAATAAAGTTTAAATGGCAAACTGATTAAAAAGTCAATTGAACTCATAGCGTTGTTGTTTCCTGAACACACATTTTAATTTGAAAATTGGCGCGTTTTAAATTTACATCTTGTTCGAGTTCACACTCAGAACGTTGTAGACATCTCTTTAGCTCGAGCAACGGCAGCTTGCATTGCTTTGGCTACAATATCACTTAAACCGTTATCGGCAAAACAAGCCAGCGCCTGAGCGGTAGTGCCGCCTTTAGACGTAACTTGAGTACGCAGTTCACTGATTTCGAGTTGGGGATTTTGACATACCATTTCGGCTGCGCCTAGCATTGCCTGTTGCACCAGTAATCGAGCGGTATCTCGATCAAATCCTTGCTGTTGAGCTTCATGCTGCATGGCTTCTAAAAAAGCGAAGAAGTAAGCTGGGCTGCTGCCTGCTGCCGCAATGACACCGTCGATCATGGCTTCTTTTTCTACCCATGCAATTTTACCAACATGTTTGAGCAAGGCACCTGCATAGTCTCTGTCCTCGGTTGGTATTTGCTCATTCGCATACAAACCTGTCATGCCTAAGCCTAAAGAACTAGGCGTATTGGGCATCGTGCGAATGACCTTATAGTTACCACCTAACATTTCTTGCAACCTTTGAACACTGATACCAGCGGCAATAGATACAAACAGTTTGTCTTGTAATTCAGTTTGCTTGGCCAAATCAGCGCACATTTGTGCCATAAGCTGTGGTTTTACGGCCAATACAATTACCTGTGCTTGCTCTACAACATGGACGTTAGATTGACTAATTTGAATGCCGAATTGTTGATGTAAGGCATCTAACTTGGGCATTGAAGGATTACTGGCATATATATATTCAGCGGGATAACCATTATTTACGAGTCCACTGATTATACTTTTACTCATATTACCTGCGCCTATGAAGGCTATGCGTCTATGTTCCATTTTACCTCTGTTTGATCTTAAATTTGCTGTACTTATTGTCGGCTACCAAAGATAGCCGTGCCAATACGAACCATTGTACTACCATGTGCAATCGCAGGCTTAATGTCACCTGACATGCCCATAGATAGCGTATCTATCTCTGGATAAAGTCTGTGCATCTCGACAAATAGCTCTTGCATAGCTGAAAAACTGTGCTTTTGTTGCACTTCACTTGCATCTGCCTTAGGGATGGTCATTAAACCTCGTAATTTCAAGTGGGGTAAGGGGTTAATCGCCGCCGCAAGCGCCTTTACTTCCTCAATAGGCACACCCGACTTACTCGCTTCATCATCGATGTTGACTTGAATGCACACATTCAGTTGTTTGTGGGCACTGCGTTGATCATTCAAACGTTGGGCTATTTTTAAACGGTCGATAGCGTGTACCCACGCAAAATTTTCGGCCACTAAACGGGTTTTATTTGACTGTATGGGGCCAATAAAATGCCATTCGATGTCGCTTAGTGCGCGCAGCGCTTGGACCTTTTCAACCCCCTCTTGGACATAATTTTCGCCGAATAAACGTTGTCCAGCTTCATACGCTTGCACGATATCAGATACGGGTTTGGTCTTACTGACCGCTAGCAATTGTACGGTATTTGGTGGACGATTAGCGGCTAAGGTAGATTGCTCGATTGTTTGGTATGCGCTTTTGAGTCGTTCTGCTATTGTTTCCACGTTGTAAACTTTTTTACGGAGAATTTGGCTTGGATATTACCGAACTTTTAGCCTTTAGTGTGAAAAATAAAGCCTCAGACTTGCATCTTTCAGCTGGATTACCACCTATCATTCGGGTAGATGGCGAGATGCGTAAACTTAATGTGCCTGCCCTTGAACACAAAGAAGTGCATAGCTTGATTTATGAAATCATGAACGACAAGCAGCGCAAGGAATATGAAGAAAACCTAGAAACCGATTTTTCTTTTGAAGTAAAAGACTTATCACGTTTCAGGGTCAATGCGTTTGTGCAAAATCGCGGTGCGGCTGCTGTATTACGAACCATTCCAAGTAAAATTTTAAGTTTAGATGACTTAGGCGCTCCGCAAATTTTTAAGCAAATCATTAATCAGCCTACTGGTATTGTATTGGTAACGGGGGCAACAGGGTCAGGTAAAAGTACTACCTTAGCGGCCATGATTGACCATATCAATTCAACTAAGCGCGAACATATTCTGACCATCGAAGACCCCATTGAATTTGTGCATGAAAATAAACTTTGTGTACTCAACCAGCGTGAAGTGCATCGTGATACCCACAGTTTTAACAACGCTTTACGATCAGCTTTACGTGAGGACCCTGATATTATTTTGGTGGGTGAGTTACGGGATTTAGAAACCATCCGTTTGGCCATTTCGGCGGCAGAAACTGGGCACCTGGTGTTTGGCACCTTGCACACCAATTCAGCGCCTAAAACCATCGACCGTATTATTGATGTGTTTCCTGCCGCTGAAAAATCCATGATCCGTTCGATGTTATCTGAATCCTTACGAGCGGTTATTTCACAGACCTTATTGAAAAAAGTCGGGGGAGGGCGAGTGGCCGCTCACGAAATTATGTTGGGAATTCCGGCTATCCGTAATTTGATCCGCGAAGACAAAGTCCCGCAAATGTATTCAGTGATCCAAACGGGTCAACAACATGGTATGCAAACCATGGATCAATGTTTACAGCGTTTAGTTGCGCAGGGATTAATTACCGCCCAAGATGCGGCAGCCAAATCGATTGATAAAAAGCCCACTTCAGGTTTCTGATTTTATTCATCAATATACTTAGTTAGCGGAAATAGTTATGGAACTCACGCCTTATTTAGAAGCGATGCAAGAGGCAGGTGCCTCAGATTTATTTATCACCGTGGGCTTTCCGGTTAGTGCCAAAATTAATGGACAAATGACACCAATTGGTAGCAGTGTACTCGATGAAGAGTCTTCTTTGGCTCTGGTACACGACGCCATGAGCGATAAGCAAATTCAGGAATTTACTGACAGTAAAGAATGTAACTTTGCGATTGCCCGTGACGGAATTGGCCGTTTTCGTTGCAGTGCTTTTTGGCAGCGCGATATGGCCGGAATGGTTGTGAGGCGTATTGTCACACAAATTCCAAAAGTAGATGATCTCGGTTTACCGCCCATTTTAAAAGACGTGATTATGGCGAAGCGGGGTTTATTGTTATTTGTTGGGGCTACGGGTACGGGTAAATCAACCTCATTAGCGGCCTTAATAGGGCATCGCAATCAAAATTCAAAAGGGCATATTTTAACGATTGAAGATCCGATTGAATTTGTGCATGAGCATAGTCAATGCGTCGTGACACAGCGCGAAGTAGGTATTGATACTAAATCCTTTGATGATGCCTTGAAAAGCTCCTTACGTCAGGCCCCTGATGTCATTTTAATTGGTGAAATTCGTTCAATGGAAACCATGGAATATGCCATGTCTTTTGCTGACACAGGGCATTTATGCGTTGCCACCTTGCACGCTAATAATGCGAATCAGGCTATCGAACGCATTATGCATTTGGCGCCTCATGACCAACATGAAAAACTGCGTTTTGATTTGAGCTTAAATATGCGTGCTATTGTCGCCCAGCAATTGGTGCCTACACCTGATGGTAAGGGGCGAGTGGCAGCTATAGAAATCTTATTAAATTCACCTTTGGTGACAGATTTAATTCAACGTAATGAAATTGGCGGGCTCAAAGAAGCCATGCGTAAAGGTAAAGAGCTGGGCATGCAAAGTTTTGATATGGCCTTATATGATTTGTACAAGGCCGGTAAAATCAGTCTTGACCATGCGATTCATCATGCTGACTCACCCAATGATTTGCGGCTAATGATTAAATTAGCGTCGGATGATGGTAATAAATTAGGCTCATTGTCTAATGTATCTATCGACATGGATTAATGGATTGAGACCAAATCAATTATGCTGAAAGTATACAGTCATCACGACCGTTTTATGGTTTGGCAAATTAAGCAGTGGCTTGAACAAAATGGCATTCCTTGTTTTGTGAAAAACGAATTTGCCATTGGTGCGATGGGCGAACTCTCACCTTTTGATGTATTACCCGAAGTATGGCTTACTGACGAGGGGTGGCTGGCTAAAGCACAAAAATTAATTAAAGACTTTGAACATCAACCGCTACAACACAGTTGGTTGTGTGAACGGTGCCAAGAAAGTAATGACGGAAATTTTGAGTTGTGCTGGCAGTGTGGAACCCCAGCAGAGCCGTAATTATTGGCCACAGGCTGACCATTATTATTTTAAGCTCATTACGCTGATTTTACTGTAAAGCAAAGAATTTGTTACAGAAACAGCCAGTCTTAAGGTTTGGATTCAATCAGACAATCCAGTACACTCAACGCATATTTATGAAATTATTTGGCCTGGTTAAGGTCTTATTAATGTCGGGTGTTTTTACCCATAGAAGAAGTAGGAAACGTATGAAAAATTGGTTTAAGCATTCCGCTCTAGGTTTAGCCTTGGTCCTAAGTGGTGCGGTGTTAGCTTCATCTCAGGTGGATAACTTTGATGCTGTGAAACAAAAAATTCAGAGCACCTTAGGCATGAAAGTTTCTTCTATCGCTGACTCTCCTATTACTGGATTATTGCAACTCGAAACAGATAAAGGCTTATTTTACACCAGTAAAGACGGTAAGTTTTTACTGCAAGCCCGTGTGTATAATCTTGACGCCGGCATGCGTAACGAAACAGAGTTAGCCTTGAGTAAAATGCGATTAGCTGGAGTAGAAGAATTTAAAGATTCAGTGATTGAATATAAAGCCAAAAATGAAAAATATGTGGTTGATGTCTTTACTGATATTACGTGTGGATATTGCCGTAAATTGCACGGCGAAATGGACAAATATAATGATCTTGGTATCACTGTTCGCTATTTAGCTTATCCTCGCGAAGGCTTACGCGGACAAACCTATAAAAATATGGTGTCAGTATGGTGTGCAAGTGATCCACAAGAGGCCATGGATGATGCAAAAAATGGTCAAACGGTTGCGTCAAAAGTGTGTGAGAACAAAGTGGCTGAACAATACGCCTTCGGTCAACAAATTGGTGTAAACGGTACACCAAATATCATCTTACCTGATGGTTCGCTAATTCCAGGCTACCAGCCTCCTAATTTGTTAGAACAAGCCCTCAAGGCGCTATAGTGGATTTGTGAGCCTGCTCTTTAGCAGGCTTTTCTTAGCTAAAAACTTGAAATATATAAATGCCTAATTTAGTTATAACTCGCAGAGTGCCTGCTGATAACGCCCACCTTCCCGCCAATCTCCACCCTGTGATTCGTCAAATTTACGCCGACCGAGGTGTGCAAAATGAACAGCAATTGCTGCGCACTACTCAGTCGTTACTGCACTATAACGAACTCAAAGGCGTCAGCGGCGCAGTGAATCTGTTAGTTACGGCTATTCAATCTCAGCAAAAAATAATGGTAGTAGGCGATTTTGACGCTGATGGTGCAACGAGTACTGCTCTGTGTATGTTGTCGCTTACCATGTTGGGGTCAAAACAACACAGTTATTTAGTGCCGAATCGCTTTGATTTTGGTTATGGATTGAGTCCTGAAATTGTTGATGTTGCTGCTCGTGAAGGGGCGGAACTCATCATGACGGTGGACAGTGGAATAGCGTGTTTTGCTGGCGTTGAAAAAGCGAAAGCCTTAGGTTTAAAAGTACTTATTACTGACCATCATTTGGCGGCAAGTCGTCTACCTATCGCAGATGCTATAGTTAATCCAAACCAACCAGGTTGTGAGTTTTTATCTAAAAACTTAGCCGGAGTGGGGGTGGCGTTTTATTTAATGCTAGCCTTACGTGCGGAGTTAAACAAACAAAACTGGTTTGCAAGGCAAAATATGCCGATGCCAAATTTAGCCGAGCTATTGGATATTGTAGCGCTTGGAACCGTGGCAGATGTTGTGCCACTAGATAGCAATAACCGGATTTTAGTGCATCAAGGATTGCAGCGTATTCGCAGCGACCAATGTTGCAAAGGTATTCAGGCTATTATGGAAGTGGCTGGTCGCGACAAAAGTAAGTTGATGGCCTCCGATTTGGGCTTTGTAGTTGGGCCTCGTTTAAATGCGGCTGGGCGCTTAGATGATATGTCCTTAGGCATAGAATGTTTACTAACAGACAATCCCGCCCGTGCACGACAAATTGCGGTGCAGTTGGACAGCCTCAACCAAGAGCGCAGAGAGATAGAAAGCTCGATGCAGCAAGAGGCGGTGAAGGCTCTTGAACAACTCAATTTGGCTGCCGACGCTTTGCCCTTTGGTTTGGTGTTGTATAAGCAAGATTACCATCAAGGCGTGATTGGAATTTTGGCGGGCCGCATTAAAGAGAAATACTTTCGCCCTACTATCGCCTTTGCCCACCAAGATGATGCGCTATTAAAAGGCTCAGCTCGTTCGATCCCTGGTGTGCACATTCGCGATTTACTTGAAACCATTAACAGTCAATATCCTGGCCTAATTATTAAATTTGGAGGGCACGCGATGGCTGCTGGTTTGACCATAGAATTGGCAAAGTTAGCAGAATTTGAACAAGCCTTTCATTTGACAACCGAAGCCTTGTTAAAGGGTAAACCTTTAGCAGGCGAGGTCTTGTCTGACGGTGTTTTGCTAAAAGACCAATACAGCATTGCTTTTGCGCAATTACTGAAAGACGCGGGACCTTGGGGGCAAGGCTTTCCTGAGCCCGTTTTTGATGACGAATTTGAGTTGCTAGAGCAAAAGTTACTAGGCGGCAAACATTTGAAAATGTTGGTGCGTTTTCAAGAGCATCTGTTGCTCGATGCAATTGCTTTTAATATTGATCCAAATGCATGGCCGAATTTGGCATGCAAAAAAGTCAGACTGGCCTTCAAACTTGATATTAACGAATTTCGTGGCCGCGTAAATTTGCAACTGATGGTAGATGCTATTGAGCCAATTTAAGCGATTAAGCTAAGCCTCGTATTAGCGTTAGATGAGCTCCCTATTGGGCTGGGATTGCGGGTTATAGCCATCTGCCCCACGGGCAGCTCTCCTTGCTATGCACAAACACTGTGCCACTGATTCAGAATGGACTCAAATTAGAATTTTAAAGGTGGCAAATTATTCTCATCTATAAAGACAATATTGATTTAAAACGCCGTTTCTTATTCGACGTCGAGATTAAATAAGCTGTCAAATATGTCGACAAAGCTGCATATTTGATGAGTTTGGGTATATCATTGTTTTTTTGGACAACCTAACATTTTCCATGGCTAAAAAAACAGACGTAGAAAAACTGCTAATAAAACACGACAAACTGACCCACACTGAAGAGTTGGCAGTGTCTTCTCATGTGCAGCGTAAAGACGATGACTGGTTTATGAATACCTTGATGGTGGAAGGTTACGATGTACCATTTAAATTTCGCCGTCGAAAAGTCTATAAAAATCTCACCGGTGCACGAGTTAATCTAACGTATTATCCGATCAAAGAAGAAATCGCCGGCATGGAGTTTGAAGCCATGAAGGTTGTGAGAATTAAGATAAGTTAGCTTCTTTTAATTGGGGTTTATTTGTGTCATCTACCGCACTTGCTGGATTCATTCTGCATCGTCGACCTTATCGAGAAACCAGCTTTTTACTTGATATATTCAGTTTGGAATGGGGTTTAGTGAGTGCTGTTGGAAAGGGCATTCGGGGCAGTAAAAGCGATAAAAAGAGTTTGCTTCAACCCTTCCAGCTCTTATTACTTGGGCTGGCGGGGCGTCATGAACTGAAAAACCTACAGCAGGTTGAAGCCTTGGGCTCAAGCTACAAGCTTGAAGGCAATTACTTATTTTCAGCCATGTACATTAATGAACTACTCAGTCGTTTATTAGCCAAAGAAATCCCCCAGCCTGAGTTGTTCAATCTGTATCAAACCACCCTAAAAGCCTTGGCAGACAAGCAAACCATTGAACCGCAATTACGCCAATTCGAATTATCTTTACTTGCGGATTTAGGCTACGGAATTGACTTTTTATACGATACAAATACCGGGCAAGAAATTGAACCTTTTAGCTACTACAGCTTTATACATGAGCAGGGTTGGATAAGGCTAAAGCAGCAATACGGTGACAATAATTGTTTTAGTGGCCAAAGCATCATGCAAATTAATGACCTTGCATGGACGCCAGACAGTTTGCACTGTGCGAAGTATATTAGCCGTTTGACTCTCGCCAAGCTGTTGGGCGACAAGCCTTTGAAAAGTCGTGAACTATTTAAACAAAGTTGGACGACGCAATTACCTAATAATGTGGAGAATACACTAAATGAATGACATCTATTTAGGGGTAAATATTGATCATATTGCCACCCTAAGAAATGCCCGCGGTACCTTGTATCCTGACCCCGTGCATGCAGCCGAAATTGCTGAAAGAGCGGGGGCAGATGGTATTACTGTGCATTTGAGAGAAGATCGTCGACATATCACCGATCGAGACGTTAATGTGTTGAAGAATACCATTCAAACCAGAATGAATTTGGAAATGGCAGTCACCGAAGAGATGTTATTGATTGCTGAGCAAATCAAACCTGTTTATTGCTGCTTAGTGCCAGAGAAACGCCAAGAGTTAACAACAGAAGGTGGTCTTGATGTTGCCTCAAATCAGACTGTTATCGCTACAGCTTGTGCACGACTTGCGGCAGCGGGTATTTTGGTCTCCTTATTTATTGATGCAGACAAGGCACAAATTGACGCTGCTCATGCGTGCGGTGCTCCTTTTATTGAAATTCATACCGGACAATATGCTGAGGCTGAAAACGAACAGCAACAACAAGCAGAACTGGCCAAGTTAGTGGTTGGCATCGAATACGCGCATTCGTTGGGTTTGAAGGTCAACGCGGGTCATGGTCTAAATTATCACAATGTTAAACCCATCGCAGCGATCCCACAGCTATACGAACTGAATATTGGTCACGCGATAATTGCCAGAGCAGCATTTGACGGTTTGCATCAAGCGGTGGCCGATATGCGACGTTTGATGCAAGAAGCCCGTCGCTAGAGAATATCAATGGCCATAGTAGGATTAGGTACTGACATTGTTGAAATCGCGCGAATAGAAAGTCAATTGGCACGCTCTGAACGGCTTGCCCATCGTGTTTTAACTGTCAGTGAGCTGCACACGTATGCTCAACATAATTTCAAAGCGCGCTTTTTAGCGAAACGTTTCGCAGCCAAAGAAGCAGCGGTAAAAGCTTTAGGGGTAGGGATTGGTAATGGGGTCAGTTTTCAAGATGTTGAGGTACAAAATATGCCCAGTGGTCAGCCCTTTCTTAACTTTTATGGTAAATTTGCTGAGCTCTGCAGTGAACGTGGCGTGACAGCCAGCTTTCTTTCTATCTCAGATGAACAACACTATGCCGTTGCTACTGTGATTTTAGAATAAACGGACGTCGAAGGGCTTTGCACTTTAATAGTGCTGAAATAGGAACGCGATGCGACGTTGCGCAAATTTGGGGCGTTTTGTTCTCTTAAAATAGGCTGTTTCCTCGATTTGCGGACAAAAAACTGGCGCGTATTCTGAATGGATGCAATTTAATTATATATATGCTTGAGTAAAAGCAGCGGTTTTAGCTTGTCTAATGCCGTAAACAGTTACAGGACAACGTTTTATGGTTTCTATCCGCACTGTGCACCAACCACAAAGACCTTCGTTTGAAGAGTGGCTAGCCAGTCTGAACTTGTCTACAACCACCAAACAAAAGCTTCGTGAGGTATCTGACACGCCCGAAATTCTATTAATCGGGCAGGAGATGGTAGAAATTCTGCATGAATTACATATGGATGATGAGACCCTGCAAGCCTCGTTGATTTATCCTTATTGTGAGATGCATGAATTAAGTGAAGAGCAAATTGCCGAGCAGTTTGGAGAGGGGATCAAAAACTTAATTGTTGGCGTAAGGCGCATGGATGCCATTAAGTCGCTACATACTCGAGCGAAGAGCACCAGAAAAAACGACGAGACACAAATTGATAACGTGCGGCGCATGTTGCTCGCGATGGTTGAGGATGTCAGAGCAGTTGTCATTAAGTTAGCAGAACGTATTTGTGCTCTGCAAAAAGTGAAAAATTCTGATGAAGAAACCCGTGTTTTGGTGGCAAGAGAGTGTGCCAATATTTATGCGCCACTGGCCAACAGACTCGGTATAGGCCAATTAAAGTGGGAGCTAGAAGACCATTCATTTCGGTACTTACATCCTGATACCTATAAGCAAATTGCCAAATTACTGGACGAAAAAAGAACGGATCGCGAGCAATATATTGATGATTTTGTTAACGAACTACAAGGCGTATTAGACGAGCAAAACATCAAAGCCAAGGTGTATGGTCGTCCCAAACATATTTACAGCATCTGGAAGAAGATGCAGAAAAAGCACTTAAGTTTTGAACAGCTCTATGACATTCGGGCAGTGCGTATTATTGCTGAACGCTTACAAGACTGTTATGCCGCTTTAGGTGTTGTGCATGCACATTGGAAGCACATTCCAAACGAGTTTGACGATTATATTGCCACCCCAAAACCCAATGGTTATCAGTCAATTCATACGGTCACACTGGGCAAACAGGGCAAGGCGATTGAGATCCAAATTCGCACTAATAAAATGCATGAAGATGCTGAGCTAGGTGTTGCCGCTCATTGGCGCTACAAAGAGGGGGCTACGGTCAGTCGCTCTGCTTACGAAGAGCGCATCAATTGGTTGCGCAAAATATTGCAGTGGCAAGAAGAAGTCGCCGAATCGGGTGATTTGGTTGAAGAATTGCGCAGTCAAGTATTTGATGACCGTGTTTATGTGTTTACACCAAAAGGCGATGTGGTTGATTTGCCATTAGGGTCGACCCCCTTAGATTTTGCGTATTACATTCATAGTAACGTAGGTCATCGCTGTATTGGTGCTAAAATCAGCGGTCGTATTGTGCCATTTACCTATCAATTACAAACCGGTGACCAAGTCGACATTCTGACCGGAAAACGGTCTAACCCAAGTCGTGATTGGATGCATCCAGGACTTGGTTATGTGCACTCTTCACGGGCTAGAGCCAAAATACACAGTTACTTTAAAAAACAAGATAAAGATAAAAATCTGGTAGCGGGCAAAGAGTTGTTAGAGCGCGAGTTGACTAAGGTAAACATTCCTTCAAAAGATGCCTTAGAAGCGGTCAGTCGCTTTAACATGCAAACTGTTGATGATTTGTATGCAGCGCTTGGTGCAGGTGATATTCGCTTGATGCAAGTAGTCAATTTTCTCATTCAACGACTTGAGCCAGAACCCATTATTGATCCTAGGATCAAGGCGAAAAAACCACAATCTGCTAAATACAAAAAAGATACCGTTGTGGTAGAAGGGGTTGGTAATTTGTTAACGCAAATTGCAGGGTGTTGCCAGCCACTGCCGGGCGAACCAATCCTTGGGTATATTACGCAAGGGCGCGGCGTGAGCGTTCACCGAGAAGATTGTGAGCAATTAACACATTTATTGGATATTCACCCAGAAAGAGAAATTGATGTTAATTGGGCAAGCAATGTTAAAGCCGCTTTTAGAACCGAGTTACAAGTATTTTGTGCAGACAGAGACGGTATTTTACGCGATTTAACAACGGTACTGGCCAATGAGAAGGTGGGTTTGTTAGGGGTAAATAGTTTAAGTGATACCAAAACCCACACAGCAAAAATAAAGGTTAGTTTAGAGGTTAAAGATTTAAATAGCTTAGCTAAAACTATAATTAAAATTCAACAAATTAAAGGCGTGTCTGAAGTAAAACGCATAGATAATTAGCTCAAGTCATTGCACTTCTTTATAAAAAATAGGGGTGCAATGACTCAGCCTTAGTATTTAAAAAGCGTAACCTGCACTTAGCCATACTATATTTTTAGTGCCATCTGAGTTGAAAAATCCATCGCCTTTATGATCATCAGGCATGTGAGCTAAATCTACACTAAAGCGCGGGACTGAATTAGGGTTGTGCAGGTAATAGTTTAGATTCATAGAATAAGTCGCGCGAATTGTTTGAGTAAAGGTTAATACTGCTGACCAATGTGCAGACATTAAATAATCGTATCCGGCAGAGACACCGCTGAGGCGAAGTGCTCCGCGAAATCGATGTTCTTCATTGGTATAGGAAAGTTGGTATCCAGCTAATCCTGCATACTGCAAACCAATCCCGCCGCCATGCGATATTTTGGATGCCTTAACTGTGCCAACAAGTAATACTGTGAGTAGCACCAAAATTTTAACCAAGGTAATCCTATTTTGATATTAACTGTGCGCATCGTACTCTTAATCAAGTTAACTAATTGATATTTGTTTCAGCGTTCTATAAATGAGGATGTCATGATTGAGAAGAGGCCTACACGGCCGAAGGAAATTTAAATGGGAGCTAATAATGTCAGATAAGCTTACGGTTAGTGAGCACTTATGCAGCATCATGAGGCAGTTACGTGATCCTGAGAATGGATGTCCATGGGATAGCAAACAAACGTTCTCTAGTATTGCACCACACACCATAGAAGAAGCTTATGAAGTCGCCGACGCAATTCACAACGGTGATATGCATGATGTAAAAGACGAAGTAGCTGATTTGTTATTTCAAGTGATCTTTTATGCACAACTTGGCCAAGAGCAAGGGCATTTTGATTTTGACAGTATTGCTGAGCATTTATGCGAAAAACTAATCCGCCGGCACCCCCATGTATTTGCTGAAAAAGTCGAACTAACAGCTGAACAACTTGATGCCCAGTGGCAAGCGATTAAATTTCAAGAGAGGCTAAGCAAAACACCAGCCCTTGATACCAGCATTTTAGCCAATATTCCAAGTGGCATGGCACCATTAAAACGTGCGCAAAAAATTCAACAACAATGCGCCAAAGTCGGTTTTGATTGGACTGAGCTTGAAGGCGTAGTTGATAAAATTTATGAGGAAGTGGATGAAGTGCTGGCAGAAGTAAAAGCCGTTCAAGTAGATGTTCAAGCAGTAGAAGAGGAGGTGGGTGATTTACTGTTCGCTGCAGTAAATCTCGCACGGCATACACATGTTGATGCTGATAGCGCCTTGCAAAAGGCAACCATTAAATTTGAAAAACGCTTTCGTTTGTTAGAACGGCATTTTGTCGATTTGGGCCGAAATCTAGCCGATTGTTCAGTACGTGAAATGGAAGAAGTCTGGCAGCAAGTTAAAAAGCAACTAAAAACTTAGGTTTTGCTTAGCTTTGCCCTCAAACAATAAAAAGTAAACCCACTTTGTAAACACCAAAGTGGGTAATAAAACACTTTTTATTTTTTTCTAAATAAACGCAGACCTGTTAATAATAGAAGCGCCAACCAGTTGATTGCGCCACCCCCGCCGCCATTATTGGAGGTGGGAGCCGTTGGAGTGGATGTCGTTGTAACCGGGGTTGGAGTAAAAACTACGTTTCGTAAATAGCCTTTATCATCACCACTGATGGTCGCAGGATCCTTACGGTAAGTCCAAGTCACGATATTGGTGTCGGTATTTAAGGTAATTGTTGGGTAGGTTACAAATTCGACTTCACCTGAGATAAAATCAAACTCTTCATTATTGACGAATAAATATAAGGCGTCATAAGGATCGCTTGGGTCATCTTCATTTTCCTCTGAAGAAACCGACCACTGAAAGCTTAAGGTACCTGGGCCCGAAATAAATGCAGTAATAATACTTTCTTGGTTGTTGCCAATAGGGCCACTTTGCACACCATTCTCTATTGGGTTTGCTTCCCAGTTTCTGTTGCCGCCCGAATACCATCTCACGTTTGCATTAGCGGGACCTGCTACACCCGCTAGTGCTGAAGCGGTGTTAATGACAGTCGCAGATAACACAGCACTACTGGCAGGTACTGCAGCATTATTGCTTTGTATTGTTACAGAGGCATTTATATCTGAAGCCTGCGTACCATTGAGATTGACTATTAACTCACAGGTAGCGCTAGGCGCTAAGTTAGAGCAAGTATCAGTGCCTAGACTAAAGGCAAGACTACCCGTAAGCGTAAACCCTAAATCAACAATAAAATCAGAGTTGTTTGTTAGCTGTAAAGTTGCTGATTGGCTTACACCTGAAGGTGATACACCGAAATCAAAACTTTGAGTGATGGCAATACCCGTTTGAATGGCATTTAGCCAGTCAGTGAATTCCGCTACGCGAGTAAATACGCCAGGATAGCCCGCTGCTGCACAGCCTATCCCCCAACTGACCAAACCGACTTGCTCGGGGCCTGTGCCAGTTTGTATGACCAGAGGACCGCCACTATCACCTTGACACGAACCTTTGCCTGAAGTGGCTTGCGCGGCACAAATCATTCTACTAGTAACGCCTGTGTTTAGCGCTGTTGTACCAATTGATTCAGCCAATATTGCGCGGCATTCATCGTTAGTAACCAGATTGAGCTCTACTTCATGGAGTATGTCTGGATAATCTGAAGTGGGTCCTTCGCCAGGGGCATAGCCAACTCGGCCTCCCCAGCCTGCTACAATGGCTGGACTATTTTCGATGGCATAGAGATCAGTTGTTGATTGACTCGCCAACGTTACTGCTTGGGAGTTGACCGAAGAGACTAACTCAACTAAAGCAATATCATAATCGATGGCATCTGCATCATATTGAGGATGGATGTAGATGTTTTTAATGGCAACTGCATTTTCTGCTCCCTCTGATAAATCGTATTCACCTACGTTCATCTTGAAAAGAGAGGCACTCGGTGAATCAACACAGTGGGCGGCGGTTAAAACCCATTTTTCGCCTAAAAATGTCGCGCCACACGAGGCGCTTTGTTGTAATTCAGAGGTACTGGAAACGTTCACCTCAGCAAACGCCCCCTCTCTTTCAAGTAACAGCAATCCAATATTTTGAGTAACAGCAACGACTGGAATAGTGCCATTGAAACCTTCACCTAAGGTACCGGAAATTTCACCCGCTTCGTTGTTGTAAATGATGGCAGCCACTCCACCACCAGCTTCGCAGTTAAGCGCCTTATCCGAAAAATTTAACTCTCCTCGCTCGATCAAACACACCTTGCCCGTCGCATTGACACATGGTGTCTCAGGCGGTCCACCTAACCCGCAACTTACTATATTACCAGAAGCAATGCCGCTTCCACCTCCGCTGAAATAGTTCGAAGTGTATGATTGGTCATCTACTCGAAGGGATGTAGTAAAGTCTTCAAAAGTAAAGACAAATGCGGTCATCCACGGCCAATCTTGAGATTCAGCTTCTTGACCGCCTACAATTTTAGTTGTGGCGAGACTATGTTTGCTTTGAGCGCTCACATCTGACGACAAACTGCTAGCGAATGACAAAGTAGAAGATAAAAAGATGCTACCGATAAGCCCTAAAACTACTGTTGAACTCATGCTTTTTTTCATGATGATCCTTTTTTACGTTAACAACAAAACGAAGTTTACTTGCAATCCCAAAACCATTCTAAAGTTAAGTGGGTAGGTTAGATGCTCTTATTTTGTCAGGCCAAACAAGATTGGCGGACACTTTGCTATATATTTTGTTGTTGTAAAAGCGAATAAACATCAAAATACGCTTTTTCTTACGTATTGTTAAAAGAAAGGTTTAACAAACACTCAATGACTCAAACGTTGAAACAAAAACGCATCGAAAAATAAAGTAGTCTAATTTTGCCCCTGCACACGTAGAGAAGACTACCTATCACTGAAAGGCCATTATCGATGAGCAAAATCCAAACTAGTCTAGTTTTATTTTTCGTGGTGCTAATAGCCTTACTTTTTGCATGGGCTGGTGGCCAGTATGGGCCTCAATTTAATATTGGTGAATTTACAGCTGTACCGCTTCTTGTCATGGCGGTGTTGATTGTTTTCCTCATTCAGTGGTTAGCCTTTTTTCCTGCTTACATCAAAAAAACAGAGCATTTTTACGATTTGGTAGGCGGTGTGAGCTATTTAGTTTTTGTTGGTGGAATGTTTTTGGCTACGTACCAATTTGATATGCGCTCGTTGCTATTGACCGTTTTAGTCAGCATCTGGGCCTTGCGATTGTCGCTGTTTCTATTTAAGCGGGTAGGGCAGGATGGTTCCGATTCGCGTTTTGATAGTATTAAGCATGATTTTATGCGATTTTTATTGGCGTGGACCGTTCAAGGTCTCTGGATAATAGTGACCGCTGGCTGCGCTGTCACGGCAATAAGTTCGGCGCAAAAAGTGTCTCTCACCATGATTGATGTGATCGCCATCCTACTTTGGATACTTGGTTTTGCTATTGAAATCATTGCTGACCAACAAAAGCGTCAATTCAAACGTCAGGAAACAAAACCAACTCCATTCATCTGTCAGGGTTTATGGCGTTATTCGCGCCACCCTAATTACTTTGGCGAGATTATATTGTGGTTTGGTATTGCTTTACTCGCTTTGCCAGCCTTACAAGGTTGGCAGTACATGACATTACTTTCGCCCTTTTTTGTGGTACTACTGCTGACAAAAATTAGTGGTATACCATTATTGGAAGCAAAAGCCGACGAACGTTGGCAGGGGCTGGATGAGTATCAACACTATAAGAACAACACGCCTGTTTTGCTGCCTAACTTTCTAAAATAATATTGAGCCTCATTTTTATTACATTATTGCTTAGTCATGAGAGCCTGTTGACAGCTGTAAAATCAATAGCGCCGAGCATTTGGGTCAAGACTTTCGTCTGAAATTGGCAGGCAGGCTAGCTCGTGAAAGTGGTTTAGCTTACAACTCGGTCGAGATTGGCTATTGGTCGACTTTAATGACGCAAGCGAAGGAATCTCGGCTTTGAAATTTTATACAAATACTCTCGCGTTTTTTCTTATCTTCTGTATAATCCGCGACCTGCCCAGTTACCCCCACTTTGGGAAAGTGGAAGAATCAATAGACTCGAAGGGGTCAAAACATTGATTTTAAGCGGTTTCTGGCGGTAAAAACGATACTTAGGTGGCGTTTTTAACTGACTGAAACCAAGTAACATACATTAATTTTTTGGGTAATTTTAGATGAAAACTTTTGTTGCTAAGCCAGAAACGGTAAAACGTGACTGGTTCGTGGTAGATGCCGCGGACAAAACATTAGGTCGTATCGCGACTGAAATCGCTAGCCGTTTACGCGGTAAGCACAAACCTGAGTACACACCTCATGTGGACACAGGCGACTACATTGTTGTGATCAACGCTGAGAAAGTACGTGTAACTGGTAATAAAGCCCAGGGTAAAATGTACTACTCACACACTGGTTATCCAGGCGGTCTTAAAGAGACTAACTTTGAAAAGTTACAAGCCCACAAACCAGAGATGATCATTGAAAAAGCGGTTAAAGGTATGTTACCAAAAGGTCCTCTTGGACGTGACATGTTCCGCAAAATGAAAGTCTACGCTGGTCCTGAGCATAAACATGCTGCTCAACAGCCTCAAGTACTAGACCTTTAAGGAGCATTACACATGGCAGATACTCAATATTACGGCACAGGCCGCCGCAAAACTTCTACCGCTCGTGTTTTTCTTCGTGCAGGTAGCGGAAACATTGTGGTTAACAAACGTCCTTTAGATGTATTCTTTGGTCGTGAAACAGCGCGTATGATCGTACGTCAACCTCTTGAATTGTTAGAAATGACTGAGAAGTTTGACTTGTACGTAACAGTAGCGGGCGGTGGTATCAGCGGACAAGCTGGTGCAATTCGTCACGGTATTACTCGTGCATTGATGGAATTCGACGAAACTCTTCGTCCAGCACTACGTACAGCGGGCTTTGTTACTCGTGACGCACGTAAAGTTGAGCGTAAGAAAGTCGGTCTTCATAAAGCACGTAAGAAACCGCAATTCTCTAAACGTTAATCGTTGCAGAGATACAGATTTAAAGACCCAGCTCTGGCTGGGTTTTTTTTGTCTGTAATTTGAGCAAATTGAAAGTGTTAAAGCGAAAATCCATAACTAGCCAAGTAAGTATCAGTAATTCTTCGATTTATTGACGAAAGCCTTGTCTTTTGTGTGGGTTTTCTTTTATCATTTTCGGTTAATAGTAAAACCATTACTTCTATTTTTGAGTATTAAGAATTATTACTCTTTACTAGCTAAGTTTAAGCAATTGCAACCCTCGGAGAAAATTGGATGAGCAATGTATCTTTAGATGCGCATGATTCGTCTGGAACCGAAAACCAACCTAAAGACAACAGTCGTCGCCGTTTTTTAACGGTTGCTACTTCTGTAGTAGGTGGTGTCGGTGTAGTTGGCGCAGCTGTGCCATTTATTGGATCGTGGAACCCCAGTGTTAAAGCGAAAGCTGCTGGTGCTGATGTTGAGGCAGATATCAGCAAGATCGAGCCAGGTCAGTTAATTCGCGTTATTTGGCGAAGTAAGCCTGTGTGGATCGCCAGAAGGACACCTGAATTATTAGCATCGTTGGCTGATGATGAAGATAAGTTGAAAGATCCGAATTCCGAGGAAGCCCAGCAACCTGAGTTTGCTAAAAATCGTTATCGCTCGCTAAAAGAAGAATTCTTGGTGTTAGTGGGTATTTGCACTCACTTGGGCTGTTCTCCCCAGCACCTAAAAGATGGTGCATTTGCTGAATATGTGGAAGGTGTACAAGAAGGATTTTTCTGTCCTTGCCATGGTTCAAAGTTTGATATGGCAGGCCGTGTTTTCCAAAATGTACCTGCACCACTCAACTTAGTTGTGCCGCCTTACATGTATTTGGATGACAATACTATTTTGATTGGTTCTGAAGAAGGGGCAGCATAATATGTGGAAAAACCTAATGGATTGGATCGAGTATCGTTTACCGATCATGCGCGTTGCAAACCAACACGCGATTCAATACCCAGCGCCGCGCAACATGAACTTTTGGTACATGTTCGGCTTTTTAGCTACCATCGTATTAGTTAACCAGATTGTCACAGGTATTTGGTTGACCATGAGTTATAACCCGACAGCTGAAGGTGCCTTTGCCTCAGTTGAATATATCATGCGTGATGTCGATTACGGTTGGATCTTACGCTACATGCACAGTACAGGTGCGTCAGCCTTTTTCATCGTAGTGTATTTACATATGTTCCGCGGCATGATTTACGGCTCTTATCAAAAGCCACGTGAGTTATTGTGGCTGTTTGGTATGTTCATATACTTAGCGCTTATGGCCGAGGCATTTATGGGCTACGTATTACCGTGGGGACAAATGTCCTATTGGGGTGCTCAGGTAATTGTTTCACTGTTCAGTGCTATTCCGGTCATTGGTCCAGATTTAGTGATATGGATCCAAGGTGACTACGTCATTTCAGGCGCAACGCTTAACCGTTTCTTTGCATTACATGTTATTGCACTGCCTTTGGTTATCGTTATCTTAGTTTTCTTACACATCGTAGCGTTGCATGAAGTGGGTTCAAACAACCCTGACGGTACCGACGTGAAACGTAAGAAAGGCTCACTGAGCGAAGAGGAAAAAACCAAGTTTAAAATTCACGAGTATTACACTAACAAGTATGACATCGTCGATGATATCGTCCCATTTTTCCCCCATATAGTGTTAAAAGACCTTGTTGGTTTTGCTTTCTTCTTGTTGGCTTTCTGTTACGTGATGTTTTTCAATCCTGAAATGGGCGGATACTTCTTAGAACATCCCAACTTTGAGATTGCTAACCCTTTAAAAACACCTCCTCACATTTTCCCAGTATGGTACTTCACGCCTTTCTATGCGATTTTGAAAGCGGTACCAGACAAGTTGGGTGGTGTTATTGCAATGTTTGCTGCAATCATTGCCTTGGCTCTATTACCTTGGATAGATCGCGGTAAAGTGAAGTCGTGGCGTTACCGTTGTGGTTTGCATAAATGGAATCTACTTGTGTTTGCAGCGGTATTTGTTTTCTTAGGTTACCTAGGTGGTACTCCACAAGAAAATTGGAAAATTACAGCATCGCAAATCGCTACTATCATGTATTTTGGCTTCTTTGGTTTGTTGTATATTTACAGTAAGAATGAAAAGTGTAAACCGGTACCAGCGAGGATTACAGAATGAGAAAACTATTAGTCCTACTATCTTTGTTGATGCCAGTTAGTGTGTTTGCAGCTGGCGGTAACGCACACTTGGATAAGGCAGATTATGACCTAACGGATAAAGCGTCACTGCAAAATGGTGCTAAGTTATTCATGAACTACTGCTTAGGCTGTCACCAGATGCAATACCAACGTTATCAACGTACGTTTGCCGACTTGGATATTCCAGTCGATCTAGGATCTGAATACTTGATGTTCACACAGGAAAAGCCAGGCGAACATATCACCAATGCTATGCCTGCAGAGTCTGCGGCTAAATGGTTTGGCGCTCCACCGCCTGATTTGACCTTGGTTGCTCGAGTACGTGGCGCGGATTGGATTTACACCTATTTACGTAGTTTCTATAAAGACGATAGCCGTCCTTTTGGTGTGAATAACTTAGTCTTCCCTGAAGTCGGCATGCCTCATGCACTCCAAGAGTTACAAGGGATACCAACTAAAGCAACGGAAGAACATATGGTTGACGGAGAAATGGTTGAGCGTCATGTAGGCTTAAAGTCTGATGGTACCGGTGTGATGAGCACTGAAGAGTATGATGCTGCTGTGCTCGACTTAGTTAACTATATGGTGTACACCGGTGAGCCAAGCCGTTTGCAATCTGAAAGTATCGGCCGCTACGTGATGTTGTTCTTATTGGTATTACTCGTGTTGGTTTACCTACTGAAAAAAGAATATTGGAGAGATGTACATTAATTTGCTAAACGCATTGGCAAAAAATAATGTATAATCCGCAAAATTTTATGGTAAGGGGCGAATAGCCCCTTTCTTTTCAGTTTTAGTCTATGTCGCCACACTAGTAGCTGGTCAAATTAAGTCTGCTAAGTTGGTTAAGTGTTATATCTGAATCAAACGGATATAGAGTAGAGATATTTTAGGAGAGAGTTAAATGGCTGTAGCCACCAATAAACGTTCTATCATGACGTTGTTTTCAGATACTTTAGATATATACAGTCACCAGGCCAGAATCGTATTGGCTGAAAAAGGTGTGGGTGTAGAAATTTGTTACACTGATCCTAATAATTTGCCCGAAGACTTAATTGACTTAAATCCTTATGGCACCGTGCCTACCTTAGTTGATAGGGAGTTAGTATTGTATAACTCTCACATCATTATGGAATACTTAGACGAACGTTTCCCACACCCACCTTTGATGCCAGTCTATCCAGTATCTCGTGGCCAGAGCCGTTTGACCATGCATAGAATTCAAAATGATTGGTACAAACTAGCTGAGCAAATTTTACAAGCCAAAGGCGATGTTGAAACTGCTCGTAACGAACTACGTGAAGCTTTGTTAAGTTTAGCGCCCTTGTTTGCTGAAACGCCTTATTTTATGAGTGAAGAATTCAGCTTAGTCGATTGCTATTTAGCACCGTTGTTGTGGCGTTTACCCGCCCTCAAAATTGAGTTAGTAGGTAATGGCAGTAAAGATGTTCGTGCTTATATGAAACGTATATTTGAGCGCAGTTCATTTAAGGCGTCTTTAACTGATCAAGAACGCGAAATTCATAACCCATTATAAAGTTATAAAACCGATGACACCGAACCAACCTTATTTATTACGCGCCTTTTACGAGTGGATTGTTGATAACAATCTCACACCGTACTTGGTGGTCAATGCGACCTACCCTGGCACGCAAGTTCCGCAAGAACATGTGCAAGCGGGGCAAATCGTGCTCAATGTTTCTCCAAGTTCGACAGGTAAATTATTGCTAGGCAACGAGGAGGTTACTTTTGATGCGCGTTTTGGTGGTGTTGCACGTAACTTGGTCATTCCATGTAAGGCGGTGCTAGCTATTTATGCCAAAGAGAATGGTGCTGGAACTGTGTTTACCGCAGAAGACGAAATCGATTCTGACATGCCTGATGAAGCCATTACTGAAGCGCCAGCGCCAAGTAAAAAAGGCCGGCCTACACTAACAGTAGTGAAATAACAGCTAAGCAGTGCATATTTAGAAAGGGCAACTACGTTGCCCTTTTTTATTGCCTATCTGAGCCTACATCAAGTCTTTTCCAGCCATTAATAAATAATTATTGCCACCATCAAGCTAATTGCTTTAAATTAACTGGCTGTGTTATTAATTTACCCAATCGCTAAAGGATGGCACCATGCTAAAAGTATTAAACAAAGTAACAAGCTCGTTCATTTTAAGTGTTTGTTTTGGCTCACTAAGCTTAGCTGAAACATCAGCTTCACTTGGAATTGCTTCGTCAGTAGTCGAAAACACTTGTCATTATGACCAAGCAAAGATGTTAGCGATGAGTCCTTTTGAATTTGATCAAGATTATGAAAATGGTTGGCCTTCTGTAGCAGATCAAGAGGGATGTCTAAGTGTGGCCGCAGATTTAATTCGCCTTTACTACCAAACAAACTCTTTGTCACAAAATAAACTTAAAGAGTTTGTTTGGCACGAGGGGCAACTTAGAGCAGAGGTAGGGCAATACAATGAGGCCATTGACTTGATGGAGCAATCTAGAAAAACGTCTAGCGAAGATGATACTGGTTGGAATATTTACGTCAGTGCCAGCATTGCATTTCTGCGCTCTGATTTAAGCTCTTTGAAAGCGATGCGAGAAAAATTAGCAGTGATCCCTAAACCCGATGATCTGCCCACTACAGATGGTAACGGAACGCCATTTGTAGTCAATTGGCCGCCGAATTTAGACATTGTTGATCGTTTCATAAAATGTTTTGGACAAAATTATGCAGAGGCCTATGGTAACTGCCGTGATTAGTGAGCGATTGCATTAGAATAATTTTTAAACTGATATACGCCATCCAGAACAATATCTGCTCTGATAGTTAGTTTATAAATCTGATGAGTTGTTTTGTGTGCGATAGGGCAAATCTAATGAAATAGAAATGCCCTATCTGGCGTTTTTAATCGGGTGTATATCGCAGTGTTCTTCTTGGTTTCAGCTAAGTTGAGAGCTCTTAGCCAAGGCAGTAACTCAATGGGATATACTATATCAGCCTCTTCAAATAAGCGTTCTACATACTCAGTTGCATTACTATTAATTTTGCCAGTTCGAGTTAAATAGTTAAGAAGATCCAGTTTTCAGTTAGAACTCTGAGTTTTCACTATTTGTTGCCGTCTGTGTACTAAGTTCCAAACCAACAAGAGAAAATGCTAGTACTTATATATTATGCACTTTTGCTTATTGTCACTGCGCTTTACAGATACTCAAAGGCTTTAACAACTTGTTTTACTCCATCAATATTGCGCGTGATATCGACCGCTATATCAGCTTCTTGTTGGCTAACTAAGCCCATTAAGAATACTTCGCCGTTTTCGACTTCAATTTCAATATTCAGACCATCTATGCGCTTATCGGCAAGTAGCAAGGTTTTTACCTTCGACGCTAACCAGACATCTTTGGCTGCATCACCTGTGGATATTGGGCTGCCTAAACGGATTTGGTTATGCAGCTTTTTAATATTATTCACTGAACTGGCAGTGGTTTGAGCAAGTTGAATTAACTCGTTTGTCGGGGCTTGCCCTACCAGTAATGCTGTACCGTTAAACACTTGTACCGTAATACTCGTTTGATTTTTAAGGGCGTCGACTTCGCTTAAGGCAACGGATATGCGACTCGCTGAGGTCTTATCGTCTACTTGGGCACCTAACGTTCTTCTATCATGGGCTGCAGAGGCTGCACCAACGCCTGCACCAACAACGAGGGCTGCGCAACCTTGCATGGATATAAGCACCGCCAATACCAGAATCGCCGTCTTATTTTTATATATTAACATGCTAAAACTCCTGTAAATTTTGTGGGAACAAACAATCATCTATGCCCTCGCAAAGGCAGTGGATGATCATAAAATGCACTTCTTGAATACGCGAGGTTCGGTTAGAAGGTACTCTAATCTCGACATCGCTTTGCCCCAATAATCCCGCCATTTCGCCCCCATCTCTGCCGGTCAACGCGACAATGGTCATGTCCCGACTCAATGCGGCTTCCATTGCATTGATTAAATTGCGTGACTGACCAGTCGTCGATACAACCAACAATATATCGCCCGCTTGCCCTAGGGCTCTGACTTGTTTTGAATATACTTCGTCGAAATGAAAATCATTGGCGATGCTGGATATCGTGGCATTGTCTGAGGTTAAGGGCATGGCTGGTAAGCTTGGTCTATCTCGCTCATAGCGATTTAATAATAATGAAGCAAAATGTTGTGAACTCATTGCAGACCCGCCATTACCGCAGCACAAGATTTTTTGACCGTTAACTAGGGCATTGACCATCATAAACGTAGCTGCGGCAATCGCATCCGAAAGAAGCTCCATAGACGCAATATTGGTTTGGATACTCTCGTTAAAATTGGCCTTGATATTCTCTACCATTTTGTTCCCTTTTGTGTGCAAATTAGCACGCTAGATTTATACATTTTGTAACCAAGTGTATTTCGTTTGCCCTTGCGGGGATGAATCTAAGCCAATGATATCTATTCGAAGATCTAGATTACTTGGGTTGAGTTTGTTTTGATGTAGATAATGGGCAATAGCTGATTCAAATTTACGCCGTTTACTGGCATGAAAATATTCCACTGACTGACCAAAGTCAGTTCTACTTCTGAATTTAACCTCAACAAACACCAAGGTGTTTTGGTGGCGCATAATTAAATCTATCTCGCCACTTCTACACCGGTAATTTTGCGTAACAAAGATCAACCCCTGCTTTTCTAGATACTGTTTTGCTAGCTGTTCAGCCTGCTCACCCAGTAGCACAGAAAAGGCCTGTTTAATCCATTGCAAGAACAGATACTCTATCTTGAGTGATTTGCGCCAGGGGCAAGTGGCGATGCAATACGCCATTGTCTGTGACACTAAGTTCACCGGTTAATCCTTTCTTACTCAGTTGCGGCAACGTTTTGAGTTGACGTAAATTATCGATTAATTCGTAAGAGTCAAACCCCATGGCAAATAATCGTAACAATGAATCTAAGCGTTGTGGCCACAAGGCATTTGTTTGATTAGCTAAGTCAGTCCATTGATGACCGGGTAACATCCAAGGCATGTCAATAAACGTAAGATTACGCAGGTCTCGTAAACTGTTTTTACTTAACTCAAGGCTGTAACTGCGCGAAGAGGCAAATACTGCCAAGCTTGAGGCCGACGAAGGGCTTAAACTCGCTTCTATAATGGGGTTAAGCAGTTCGGTTTGTTCTGGATTAGCAAACAATACTATGACATCAATGTCTTTCCGATTTCGCTCTACGCTGAAAACTTCAATGTCAGCAATATTCTCCATTTGTTTTATTCTGGCTTTACTCTGCGCCACGTCGAGCAGCGATTCAACTTGCTCTCGCATGTCCTTACTGTCTGCAAAAACGGCAATGTCAGGTTGTCTTTGTAGCGGTGCATCCTGCATCCACTTTGCCATAAAAGCTTCAGTCATCCGGCTGGTGACGTTGTTGTCTGCGGTAAAAATAATCGGCCGTTTATAGCCCTTATGTTTGATAAATTGCGCCAGTTGCTCGGCTTCATCTTCAGGTGCAAGAGCATAAAAATAGTGCTCTTTTTTAATCGTCTGTGTCGGTATTACGTTGGCAGTTGCCTCGGGAATGACTTCATTTTCTGTCCTATTCAGGGCTAACATCACTTTTTCCGGTGCCAAAAGGCTGGTTAATCCTGAAATGTTTTCTTTTAATAGCGGCCCTAAAACAAAATCGTAATCCGCCACTAGGTCATTGAGTTCTTCTGGCGTTTTTAGTGCAGAATCAAAAAAATGCAATTCTCGATAAGTGATATTTTCTGTTGGTGAATCATCCCTTACCCCGGCTGTTTGCAAAGAGGGCTTGATTAATGCTTGGGGTATATTGTTTAAATATGCAGCCAAAATACCTTCTTTAAGGGCTAAGCCTTGATTAGCCAAACGGCCACTTAAGGGGAGCAAGACCGCTATTTTTTTTGCCTCAATCGGTTTTTGTTCAAGACTGAGGCTCAGTTCTACAGGTAAATGGCTTGCCAATGAGTGTTGACCAAATCGGCTTTGCCAACTAACAAGTTGTTCCGCCAGTAAACTTGGGTCAAGTCCATAAGTGTGCACAATTAAACTCAGTTGCAGCCAGGGTTGTAATTGTGTATTGCGCAGTTTCTTATTGCGTAATTCTTTTACAGAGAGATTTTTCAGCCATTGCCAAATTTGTTGGTCTTTTTCGAGTTCGTTTAACCCAGTTTTTAATAAGGCTTCACTGGCTTTTACCCAGGCTTGTTGCTGGCTGTATAGTTGCGCTTGTAGGGCATAAACGCGCTGCTCCCAACCACTGACCAGTGTCAATCCTTCAAGTAGAAACTCACGGTGTTCAGCTAACTCTGGTGGATTCAGCGCCACTAAACACTCGGTACTGAGTATATGAGCAATGTGTCGATGTTGAACCGTTTGCAGTTGCGGAGCGAGCACTTTAAGTAGTGCTAAACTCTTAACGCAATCGCCTTGTTTTTGCATTGAGTCTGCTGCTTTTAACAGCCATTCATCACGTTGCTGAGCAGAGCCCGTTTGACTAAATATTAATTCTGCCTTTTGTAAATAATCGACATTTTCAATAACCTCTGTCTTAGGCTCGAGCTGAACTTGTGTATTTTTAGGTGCATCTACACGCGGAGTTGGGCTGCTACATGAAACAATAAAAAGGCTAATTAATGATATTGATAAAAATCTAGGCAAAACCATGTCACAAACTCAGTAAAAAAGATGTTGAATAGTTTATAGTAACGCTCATAAATATCTACCTGCTTAGCGAATAACAAGGGCTGAGTAGCGAAAACCTTAGGGTTTAAATTTGGAGTAATGTTGGTGAGTGAAGTTGGCAAGTTATATATTGTACCTACCCCTATCGGAAACCTTGCTGATATCACTCAGCGTGCTTTAACTATTTTGGCTGACGTAGATTTAATTGCCGCTGAAGATACTCGTCACAGTTTGAAACTGTTACAGCACTACGATATTCAAACACGATTAATTTCTTTGCATGATCACAATGAATCTCAACGAGCGGGTGAGCTAATTTCCCGTCTTCAGCAGGGCGCGAATATCGCGTTAATTTCTGATGCTGGTACCCCCTTAATCAGTGATCCTGGTTATAGTTTGGTAACGCAATGTCGTGCGGCGCAAGTTGATGTTATTCCGCTACCGGGTGCTTGTGCGGTAACGACGGCTTTGTGTGCAGCAGGTTTACCTACTGACCGTTTTAGATTCGAAGGTTTTTTACCGGTCAAAATGCAAGCCAAACACCATGTGCTAAGCAATTTATTAATAGAAACCGCTACTACCGTTTTTTATGAATCACCAAGAAGAGTCGCGCAAACCGTTCAAGATATCATTGCGGTATTAGGTGGCGACCGCGAATTGGTGCTTGCCAAAGAATTAACTAAAACCTTTGAGACCTTTTATTCTGGCAGCGCGGATGAATGTTATACATGGTTAATGGCGGATCCTAATCACCAGCGCGGCGAATTTGTTCTACTGGTGGCAGGAAACAAAAAAACTCAAAGTGATGTGCCCCCTGAAGCGATAAATTTACTGGTACTACTAATGAAAGACTTGCCCCTTAAAAAAGCTGCAGCCATTACCGCTGAGCATTATTCGTTGAAAAAAAATGTTTTGTACCAGTTGGGTTTAGAGCTGAATGATTAAGGCTATTGGCTCTATTTGTTTGCTTTTATGCTGGAGTTGCCTTGTAAGTGCAACGTGGTATGAAGACAAGCAAGGCATCATGGGCACTAATATTCAAGTTGAAGTGTGGGCAGAATATCCCGACCGAGGCCAACAGGCCATCGGTGCGGTGATGACAGAAATGGAACGCATTAATCAATTGATGAGTCCCTATATTGCCACAAGCGAATTGGCTATATTAAATGCGCAAGCGGCCCAACATCCCGTGGTGGTATGCGAAGAACTGTTTGAACTCATTAAGTTGTCGTTAGCGTTATCTGTCGAAACCAATGGGGCCTTTGATATTACCTTTGCCAGCATCGGTTATCTCTATGATTATCGCCGACATGAAAAGCCAAGCGATGAGCAAGTAAAAGCATTATTACCGGCTATTAATTTTCATCATGTGGTCTTAAATGAAGCACAAAAGAGTGTGTATTTTTCTCATCCCAAAGTCAAAATTGACCTTGGTGGAATTGCTAAAGGTCATGCAGTTGATAATGCTATCGTCCTATTACAAAACCTTGGGATAGAACATGCTTTAGTGACCGCAGGTGGTGATACGCGTTTGCTCGGTGACCGACGAGGAAAACCTTGGATGGTGGGGATACGGGATCCTCGACACGCAGATAAACAGGCCGTGGTTTTACCGCTAGAAAATATCGCCTTATCCACTTCTGGAGACTATGAACGCTATTTTGAACAGGACGGTGTGCGGTATCATCATATCCTCTCTCCCAAAAGTGGTACGTCTAGTTATCAGGTGCAAAGTGTGTCAATTATTGGGCCACGTAGTACCCTAAACGATGCGCTGTCTACGGCTGTTTTTGTACTTGGTGTGCAAGAAGGGATAGATTTACTCAACCGCACGCCAGGATACGATGGCCTTATTTTAGATAATCAACGTAAATTGCATTATTCAAAAGACTTAGCACCTTAAACACTTGTTAAAAATTGTGGTTTTGTTACTTTGACTTAAGCATATGCTGTTGTTTTATTTTGCTTAATTCACGATACGGCTTAGATGAAAAAAATCATAACTAAAAATCACTATCTACCTAGCATTATCGATGTCGAAGCCAGTGGTTTCGGCGCACATAGTTACCCTATAGAAGTGGGGGTAATTAAAGATAATGGTGAGCGTTTTTGTAGTCTTATTCGGCCACAAGCTGGCTGGAACCATTGGGATGAAGAAGCCGAAGCTCTGCATGGAATTAGCCGCAGCTTACTGCAACAAAAAGGGCGTTCGCCAATTGAAGTCTGTCAGGACCTAAATCACTTCTTAAGTGGACAAACGGTGTATTCGGATGGGTGGGTTGTGGATCAACCGTGGATGATTAAATTGTTTCATGCCGCAGGGTTAGCGATGACTTTTTCAGTAAGCTCATTAGAAATGTTATTGAATGAAACGCAAATGGGATTGTGGCATCAAACTAAAGACAATCTCTTGGCAAACATAACAAAACCACGGCATCGTGCCAGCCATGACGCAGCCTTAATTCAAGATACATTCCGTTTGACCTCTCAATTGGCCTACCAGCAAAACCAACGAGAACTCATCTCCTCTCACTAGTTTGTTTTTTTGCGCGATGTTGAGCAAATTTACTTAGCAATTTAATCGATTGCTGGTATAAGGCTTCCATAAAATACTGGCCCATTTTTCCCTTATCTATTCCGTCATTTCAACCCTTTTATACTGAGTCGCTTAACTATGAGTCTGCCAAATAACACGATACTTTTAACAGAGTTGCAATTAGACCGAATTGCTGATGGTTTAACGGCCGATGGCTACGTGTTATTTGAGGATTTTCTTACGCCTGTATTAGCGCAAGCTCTGCTGCAAGAAATGCAAAGTTTTTCTGAATTAGCCTTTAAGCCTGCTGCCATCGGGCGCGATAACTTACAGCAGCTTAATGAGACAGTACGGAGCAATTCTTTGCACTGGTTAGATGGTAACACTTTCGTGCAAAACGCTTATTTAGCCATTATGGAGCAATTGAGGATCGGTATTAATCGTCGCTTATTCATGGGGCTATTTGATTTTGAATGTCACTATTCACATTATCGTCGAGGTGACTTTTATAAACGTCACCTCGATGCCTTCAAAGGTGAAAGTAACCGGGTATTGAGCACTGTGCTTTATCTTAACCCTGATTGGTGTAAAAAAGATGAGGGTGAGTTGATTTTGTATAGTGATAAACAAGTATCACCTTTATTAATGGTTGAGCCAAAATTTAACCACTGCATTATATTTTTAAGTGACGTCTTTCCACACGAAGTCCTTGTCACGCAAAGCGATCGATACAGTATTGCGGGGTGGTTTAGAATAAATGGCAGTCACGGAATTAAAGTCGATCCTGCGGCATAAACTCAGAGCCTGAAACAGCCTTATTGCATTAAAACATATTTATACGTTAAATAGACGCCAAGACTCTAGGTGTGGATTAATTGTTGTGCAAAAAGCCTTAAAAATTGGCCTGTGGATACTCAGCAGTGTCGTGCTCCTGGTTGTACTACTGGTGGGATTTGGTAAAACCGCTGTTTTTGCTTACTTAGCACCACCCGCCACGTTTAACATGATGCACGCTCCTCAAGCCCCGAACTATCAAGACGATTATTTTTGGGTCTCTCACCCAAACAAAGCAGACAGCGCTGATTTGCTCCCTGTTGGTATCGATACCACTGAAGATTATGCTGAGTCGCCAGTTGATGTGTTTTTTATTCACTCTACGGGTTATGTGGGGCCGGGTGGCTGGAACTCGACAATGAGCAACAAAAATTCTGAGGCACAGTCCATTGAATATATGCTCACGAGTATGGCCAGTATCTACAATGGTTGCTGCCGAATATACGCACCGCATTACCGAGAAGCCCATTTACACTCTTTTATTAGTGATGATCTGATGGCGTCATCTCAGGCCTTGGACTTGGCCTACAGTGATGTGAAAGCCGCGTTTGATTATTTTTTAACACACTTTAATCGTGGGCGGCCTTTTATGATTGTTAGCCACAGTCAAGGTTCTGCCCATGCACTGCGTTTATTAGAACAAGAAGTAGATGGTCAGGCGCTTCAGCAACAATTGGTTGCAGCTTATGTTGTGGGTTATTGGTTGCCAAAAGATAAGTTAAGCCGCAGCTTTAGTTCCATTAGATTATGTGAGTCAGCCTCACAAATCAGCTGTATTGTCAGTTATGACACCTATGGAGAGGGCGGAAAACTAGAGGGGAGGGTGCCACATTGGTATGCTTCTGGTTGGGAATTTAATACTGACGAACAACAAAAAAGCAAGTCTATTGTGTGTGTTAATCCACTCAGTTGGCGCACTGATCTACAACAAGCAAGCAGTGAAAGGCACCTAGGTGCTATGCCAGTAGAGTTCAAACGGACGCCGCTTGATATGTTGTTGGCTCGCAATCCGGGCTACAAGTTTACTAAGCTGCCCCCCATTACAAAACACTTAACATGGGCTCAATGTCAAGCAGATGGACGTTTAGTTATCAAGCAACAGCAGAACAATGCTTTTGCTAATCACTTAGACCAAAATAACCGTAGTTATCATGTGCTCGATTTTAGTCTTTTTTACGCCAATCTTCGGCAAAATGCGGTGCATCGCACCCAGTCTTTTTTACAACAACATCCCTAATCTAAGGATAAACTATGTTTAACACTGTCTATCAAGGCAAATTCTTTAACGCAGTAGTAGGTATGATGACTTGCGCGATATTATTTAGTGCGAGTGCCCCAGCTCAAAAGCTTGAACCACAAAAACTATATAGTAAGCAACCATCGGTTATGCCTGAACTGGCTCTTCCTGGTCAATATAAAGTTGGCGTGAGTACCATCCAAGCCACTCATCCACAGCAACTCAGCGCGACTGATTTCAAAACTTTGCAAGACCGTACTCTCACCTTAGAAGTCTGGTATCCCGCAACACCAAAGCAAGATGCTGTAAAAACCTCTTATGAGAACGTGAGCCGTTTACATATTCCATTCAGTTTGGCAGCTGAGGCTTATCGTGATGCGCCACAGCTTACAGATAGTGAATTTCCATTAGTGGTGCTGTCCCATGGTTATACGGGATATCGAACGATAATGTATTATTTAGGAGAGCATCTTGCCAGCCATGGGTATGTGGTAGTGGGGATTGATCACACTGACTCCACAACCGGCGAGATTGATTTTACCAAGGCACCGTTTGCAGGTTTTGTTAGCACATTAATGAACCGGGCTCGTGATCAACAATTTGTTTTAGACTACTTCAGCGAAGCCTCTTCACCCTTTGCCGCTGTAATTGACAGTGACAAAGCTGCTGTCATTGGTTATTCCATGGGGGGATATGGCGCGGTGAATACCATAGGGGGATGTTATAACTTTACCCAAGCTGGCTTGCAACAATTTGGCTTTCCAGAAGCCGCGGCACAAGCGCTAATGCCGGTATTTAATAGCTGTAACGCGGGACGTGAAACGGTGGATCCCCGATGGAAGGCCATGGTTGCGTTTGCGCCATGGGGTCAAGAGCTGAATATTCATAGCGAAAAATCCCTAGCCAATATCAAGGTGCCAAGTATGTTCGTTTCAGGTGACTATGATGATGTCTCCGGTTATGAAAAAGGGGTAAGACGCTTGTATGAGCAAAGCGGTTCGAAGGAGAGTTATTTGATGGTATATCAAAATGCTCGCCACAACATTGCCCCCCATCCTGCGCCACAAGAGACCTATGCAACGGATATTGATATCGGCCATTATTTTGAACCAAGCTGGAGCAGTGAAACCCTAAATAGGATCAATCAGCACATGACCTTGGCGTTTCTAGATTGTAAAGTAAAAGCTGATGCAAATGCTTGTGGTTACCTACCGGTTCGTGAGTTAAGCAATCAAGTAAAAGATGACGCTGGTAAATTAAGTGCTCCTTGGCCTGGATTTAAAGATCGCTGGGGGACAGGTGTGATGTTTTTACGTAAAGACCAGCCTTAACTCCTTTAATTTGACTCAAAGATTAAATCTACACTCTATTTGTCAGTTAGGCCTGACAAATAGAGTGATGTTTGCCTATCAGGTTTTGTTCACTCCACCCTCACTTTTGTAAACTTACGTCAGTTAAGCGTAAATAAAGCGTAAAGGCCTATATACGCCCTGAACTAAGGCCTTACCATCCAGTCACATCTGCAACCATCACCTAGATGTTCACATTCAAGCTATGACACATATTGCTTTAAAGCGAATTTGTTGAGGTTTGAACACCAGTAAAATCTTATTCATTTTTTGGAGATACAATGAAGTTTAATCGTGCGCTTTTAAAGCCATTCCAACCCATGGTGTATGTAGCCATTTTGATGTTTGGCCTGACAGCTTGTGGTTCAGGGGGCAGTGATGACGATAGCACAGGGTATATTAAGTTTTATAATGCCTCGGCAAATGCCCCCGGTGTATTTTTAACCGTCGACGAAAACTTAGATGAAGACGATGATGATGAAGTCGAGGTTACATATAACTCGGTTGCCTATACCAAAGTAAGCGCCACTAATGCGTTAGACAAGGGAACGTACTACATCGAGTTGGCGTGGCAAGATGAGGAAAGCAGTGCCAGAAGTGACTTGGAAATTATTTATGAAGACAGTGTCAAAATCAAAAATGACCAGATCAATTTTATCGCGTTAACCGGCGATGTTCGTCAACCCGAAGTATTGCAATATGAAATAGAGGTGGTTGACGACGACAACGATGATGACGACGATTTGTTTAATATTCGGCTATTGAACCTGCATGGCGATTATCAAAACGTAGATCTGTATATGTCTAAAGACAACGAGACATTTAATGAAGCCGTCTTGGTGGGTACAGCTAATTATCAGGCGCTTTCTGACAACATTAAAGTGGAGCAAGACCAGTATATTTATTACATCACACTCGCTGGCAGTAGCGATGTAATTTACACCTCGGTAGATCAAAATTACTCAGCGGTAAGCCAATATATTATTGTCTTACGTGAAAATACCGGAGTGGGCTCTTCGCCTTTTACGATAGATAGTATTGGCGTCAACGGCGTGACTGAGCTTGAAGATGTTGATTCTGAAGCCCAGTTCAGTTTTTACAACGGTATCGCCCTTGACGACTACTTACCTACCTATTTTGGCGACATAGATATTGAAGTTAGATTAGACGGGGAAAGCGAGGTTAAGTTTACTCAGGTCCAACTGGGAGAATTTACTAGCTCCACTACCACCTCTAACGGCGACTACGACTTTTATGTACGCAATAGCCAAACCAATGAATTGTATGTAACCAATGCCTTATTGAGCTTGGAAGAAAATGCCGATAATACGTTGTTTTTATATGGCAAAAGAGATCCGATTGATGATGACGAAGATGGCGACGTAGACGAAAATAGCGATGGTATTGTTGACGGATATGAAACTAAAGTAAAAACCCTAACAGTAACCAAAAGCTCAAGTTCAAGCATATATAGCCACGGTATTAAATTAGTTAACTTGGCTGATTCAGATGACTTTAGCCGCGTGACTTTCTATTTTGTTTTGAGTGACGAAATTATTTCAAGCG
The DNA here is from genome assembly GCF_052119645.1 of Flavobacterium sp. W21_SRS_FM6. Taxonomy (NCBI): domain Bacteria; kingdom Pseudomonadati; phylum Bacteroidota; class Flavobacteriia; order Flavobacteriales; family Flavobacteriaceae; genus Flavobacterium; species Flavobacterium sp. W21_SRS_FM6. The sequence goes on along the minus strand of NZ_JBGQOM010000001.1, from coordinate 175,410 downwards.
CTGACAATAAACTGTCAGTGTTACAAGAAAATAGTGCGTCGATTACCTTGCTTAACAATACGTACAGTGTTTATGCGATTGCCACAATTGATGGTACTGAAATTAAGTTAGCCAATATGCAGTTAATCTTAAATGAAGACAGCAAAGAGCAATATCTTATTTTTGAGGCTGAACCGAGCGCTTCATCTGGCTATAAAATGACGCTTATCAATCAACGTAGCGCTGACTAATTTTATCACGTGCAATGACCTTCGACATATGTTGAAGGTCAACGCCCTGTTATCCGCCTTAACGCCTTGCCCGCTACTCACTCTCCCATTCAGTTTGACGATTATTACCGACCAGATGAAGTGAAGCTGCAATGAGGCAGGCAACGTAAATACCTTGCCATACGCAGGAACTAAAATGAAAAAAATACACATCACCACGCTCTTGAGTGCATCCTTTATTGTGATTCCAATGGTTCAGGGAGCGCAATATCGCGTGGTCGAATTACCTCTTGCCAGCTTAGCGGGCAACTCATTTCCCTCTGCAATTAATGCAGCGGGTACCATCTCTGTGAATCTACAAAACCAATATAACCCAACAATAGACTTCACCTTATTGGATTTTGATTCTGAGCCTTTATTGTCTTATTTAACGGACATAGAAAGTGCGAAAGGTTGGGATTTAAATGACTCGGATTACACTTACGTATACTCCTATATTATGGCTAATAGCGGCAATCAAACATTCCAACAAATCGCTACCTACAATGGCTATTTAGCCGACGAATCAAGCAGTGAATTACTGCATGGCTTTGATACGATAGACAATACAAGTGGCGAATACCGTAATAGCGCCACGCTGATGGTTCGAGGTCTAAATGACTTTGGTAATGCCGTTGGTCTCAGTCAAGATGGATTTTATACCTTGTCGTATGTAACAAATGACGTTGTTGATGTTACCTATGTACTAAACGACTTTTATTCCCGTGGGTTTGCTTTAATAGAGGGCAAGACAGTCGGACTCCTTCCACCCGATACCACTGCGGGCGGCTTAAGTGATGCCTACGACATTAATGCAAGTAATCAAGTTGTTGGAGTCGCTACCACAGAGATGGTATCAAGCAGCTTTCAAACCAGTGTTGAAGCCTGCTCAGACCCTGAGCAGCGGGGGGATATTCCCGAGGCTTCTTGTTTGCGTTCACTCAGTGTGGAATTAAATAACAACGTCGGCTCTATCGCTCAGCGCCGTGGAATTATTTGGCAACTTGATGAAAAAGGTAACACCACAGAAACACTGCAGCTAGGTATGTTAATCAGCCCTGATAGCACCGATTCGAGCATCTATAGTAGTTCAGCAGTGGCGATTAACGATTATGGCGTTGCCGTTGGCGCCTCGCCAGCTTTTTATGCTGATACGGGGTCTTTAACTACCGCAGCTGCCTTCTATTTCAATGATGAAGTACTGACAATTAACCCTGATGATGAGAACTTCTCCAGTGTCGCAACCGATGTCAACAATGATAACGTCGCCGTTGGTTATGCAACTAAAAGCATCAGCGGGTTAACTAAAACCAAGTTTTTTGTGCACGATATTAATACTGATTTAACCAGCTTTCCTGAGGACTTTTTTGCCAGTTCTGGCAGCGTAGCCAATTCAATCAATAACCAAGGCATGGTTGTGGGCTATGGTGAGTCTGAGGCGGTCAGTGGTACGCGCCGCACAGAAGGCTTTTTATATGATTATCGCAATAATTTGTTTGTAGGCTTAAATAGTTTATTAGAGTGCAATTCGCCCTATACCATCAGTCAGGCGAATGCTATTAATGATGATAACGAAATTGCTGCAACTGCACTTGTGACTGGGCCTGCACGAGATATAACTGGCGGTATCATTCTTGACGACTTAGGTGCAGAAACCGACGTGGATTATGTGGTGGCGGTAAAACTAGTACCTATTTCTGGTGGCTCAATAGACAACTGTGATGCATACGAAGAAGAGGTGGTACGACAAGGAGCAAGTTTTACCTGGTTGGCCTTTCTGGGCTTATTTGTTGTTGTATTGCGTTTCAGACAACAAGTCAACAAACCCATAACCAACTGCACTTAATGTGGTTGTACTTTGCGTAGGCGCCAAAACAAGGCGCCTCCTACCACACCGCATAGACCTAAGCTAAGTATTCCTAATTGACTGCGGGCGCTTGCCACAACCGTAATATTCATGATTGGCTGCATTGCTGCTAACATCACCCAAATAGCAACGCCACCTGCTAACGGATACAAAAGGTGGGCATATTCAACGGTGTGGATAAATTTGTTTAGGGCATAAACGGTTAAAAATCCGAGAAGCAAGCTAAAGCTAATAATTGCCCCCAGCGTAGCAAACAAGCCTTTAATATCATCAACCGTCATGGCTAATCGGTCGCTCAGCGAAATGTGAATGCCAAGCTCAAGCAAGCCCTGTAAGACAAACTGGCTATGGACGATGGAGGCCAACACGAAAGTGAGCAAGGAAGCAAAAGCAAAGTGACCAGCAAGAATAAAAAATCGTTGCATAAAGAGTAGTCTAAGATAGATTAGTTTAGCGTTATCATGGCATTATCTGTGTCAATTCCCAACCAGTTAAGGTGATTATGCTAAAAAAACAGCACTTTTTTCCTCATTTATTCTGCTTTGTATTGCTTATGATGTCGCATTTCGTTGTGGCTCAAGCACCATTAAGTGCAACTCCAAAATCAGAACCAAGCCCCTATACGATTACCGAAGTGGTTGATGGATTATCTTATCCTTGGTCATTGGCCTTTTTACCTCATGACGAGTTGTTGGTAACTGAGCGTAGCGGTAGCCTCAGAAAAATAACGAATGGTCAAGTGAGTGAGCCAATAAGTGGCTTGCCTGAAGATATATATAGCAAAAGTCAGGGCGGCTTATTAGATATCGCCTTGCATCCCGACTACTCAAAAAATGGCTGGATATATTTGAGTTATGCTGCGGGCACTGATGAAAAGAATGCACTTAAGATAATGCGCGCTAAATTAGTGGGCCTGACCTTAACTGAGCAACTCGTTTTGTTTAGCGTTACACCCAATAAAGACACTCCGGTTCATTTTGCCGGACGTATGACCTTTTTACCGGATACAACCTTGCTTATCACCAGTGGAGATGGTTTTGATTATCGAGAGCAGGCACAAAGGCTAGATAGTTTGTTGGGTAAAATTATTCGTATTAACGATGATGGCAGTATTCCACGTGACAACCCTTATATTGGACAAAATCAACTGCCTTTGTCTGAAAGTACTGGCTCCGAGTTAACCAATTATATTTATTCTGTGGGCCATCGAAATCCGCAAGGCTTAATTTACGATCGTGATAGAGGGCTGGTGTTTTCCCATGAACATGGGCCTGCAGGCGGTGATGAAGTCAATATTATTGATGCAGGGAAAAATTACGGTTGGCCGGTCATTACCAACGGACTTGATTACTCTGGCGCTAGGATCAGCCCATTCACCCAATACGAAGGGATGGAGCAACCATGGCTAGACTGGACACCGTCCATTGCGCCTTCTGGCCTGATTGTATATCGAGGTCAGATGTTTCCTGAGTTTGAGGGCGACTTGTTAGTCACCTCCTTAAAGTTTAAACAAGTTTACTGGCTTCATGTGGTCAATAACCAAGTCGTTAAACAAAGCATATTATGGGATGAAATCGCGCAACGATTGCGCGACATTCGGCTGCATCCTGATGGCAGCGTATATATTTTAACCGACTCGGCTCAAGGAAAAATCCTGCGAATTAGCCGGGATGATTAAATTGTGAACAGGTATTGTTTAAAAACACTACTTTTCAAAGTCTTATCACTAAAAAGAATAGTGATTATCAGTAAACTAGGGACGAGATAAATTTTAATTTTGAGGGGAAAGCCTTATAATGTTTAGGTTTATTTCTAGCCTCCATGATAATGAGTACAAGCGGAGCCAACCAAGAGGATCGTATAGTGTTAGAAGAATACCGTAAACACGTTGCTGAACGTGAAGCGCAAGGCATTCCACCACAAGCATTAAATGCTGAACAAGTTGCGGGTTTAGTTGAGTTGTTAAAAGCTCCACCTGCTGGCGAAGAAGCGTTTTTACTTGAGTTAATTTCTGAGCGAGTTCCTCCCGGTGTTGACGAAGCCGCTTATGTTAAAGCAGGCTTTTTAAGCGCTATCGTAAGAGGCGAGGTTGCCTGTGATTTGATCTCCAAAGATGCAGCTATTCAATTATTGGGCAACATGCATGGTGGTTACAACATTGTCACTCTGGTTGATGCGCTAGATGATAATGAGTTAGCTGAATTAGCCGCAGAAGAGCTTAAACATACTTTGCTGATGTTCGACCGTTTTCACGATGTTGAAGACAAAGCAAAAGCCGGTAACGCCTATGCGCAAGACGTATTAGAGTCATGGGCAGAAGCAGAGTGGTTTACTTCGCGCCCAGAATTGGCCGAAAAAATTACTGTGAGTGTGTTTAAAGTAACGGGTGAAACCAACACCGATGACTTGTCGCCTGCACCCGATGCGTGGTCACGCCCTGACATTCCTTTGCATGCTCGTGCCGCATTTAAAATGACCCGCGATGGTTTAACACCTGAAAAACATGGCGAAGTGGGCCCTTTAAAACAAATCGAAGATATCAAGGCCAAAGGTTACCCCGTTGCATTTGTCGGTGACGTAGTGGGTACAGGTTCTTCACGTAAATCAGCGACTAACTCAGTATTGTGGTTCTTCGGTGAAGATATGCCTGGCGTGCCTAATAAACGCGGTGGCGGCATTTGTTTTGGTAGTAAAGTTGCCCCTATTTTCTTTAATACTATGGAAGATGCTGGCGCCTTAGTATTTGAGGCTGATGTTGAAAAAATGAACATGGGTGATGTGATCGATATTTTCCCGCTTGAGGGAAAAATTACCAATCATGAAACTGGTGAAGTACTAGCGACCTATGAATACAAATCGAAAGTGCTACTTGATGAAGTACGCGCTGGTGGCCGTATTAACCTGATTATCGGTCGCGGTTTGACTGATAAAGCCCGCGAATCTCTTGGTTTACCTGCAAACGATATGTTCCGTAAACCAGAACAACCAGCAGACACTGGTAAGGGTTATACCCTTGCGCAAAAAATGGTCGGTAAAGCGTGTGGCGTTGAAGGTATTCGCCCCGGTACCTATTGTGAACCGAAGATGACGACTGTTGGCTCACAAGATACAACAGGTCCTATGACCCGTGATGAATTAAAAGACTTAGCCTGTCTAGGTTTTACTGCTGACTTAACCATGCAGTCATTCTGTCATACCGCAGCTTACCCTAAACCAATTGATATCGAAACTCAGCACACGTTACCTGATTTTATTATGAATCGTGGTGGTGTTTCATTGCGCCCAGGTGACGGTATAATTCACTCATGGTTAAACCGCATGTTGTTGCCTGATACTGTCGGTACAGGTGGTGACTCACATACACGTTTTCCTATGGGTATTTCATTCCCAGCGGGTTCTGGATTAGTTGCTTTTGCTGCTGCAACGGGTGTTATGCCTTTGGACATGCCTGAATCTATCTTGGTCCGTTTTAAGGGTAAAATGCAGCCTGGTATCACCTTACGTGATTTGGTTCATGCCATTCCTTTATATGGTATCAAAGCGGGTCTATTGACCGTTGCCAAAAAAGGGAAAATCAATGCGTTCTCTGGCCGAATTCTTGAAATTGAAGGTTTGGACGATCTGACTATCGAGCAAGCGTTTGAGTTATCAGATGCTTCTGCTGAACGTTCTGCAGCGGGCTGTACTATCAAATTGTCGAAAGATTCTATTGCTGAGTACTTAACGTCCAACATCACCATGTTACGTTGGATGATTAACGAAGGTTATGGCGATCAGCGTACACTAGAACGTCGTGCTCGTAAGATGGAAGAATGGCTCGCTAATCCAGAGTTGATGGAAGCTGATGCTGACGCCGAATACGTAGAAGTATTAGAAATTGATTTAAATGAAATAAAAGAGCCAATCTTATGTTGTCCTAACGATCCTGATGATGCTAAAACATTATCAGAAGTCGCAGGTGACAAAGTTGACGAAGTGTTTATCGGCTCGTGTATGACCAATATTGGTCACTTTCGTGCGGCAGGTAAGTTACTTGAGCAATACGATGGTACCTTGCCTACCCGTTTGTGGATGTCGCCTCCTACTAAGATGGACGAAGCGCAATTAAAAGAAGAAGGCTATTACAACGTATACGCAAAAGCGGGTGTACGTACTGAAATGTCAGGCTGTTCTTTGTGTATGGGTAACCAAGCACGCGTTGAAGCTGGCGCCACGGTATTGTCTACCTCAACCCGTAATTTCCCGAACCGTTTAGGTGATGGCGCAAATGTGTATTTGTGTTCTGCTGAAATGGCCGCGGTTGGTGCGATTGTGGGTAAAATCCCAACAGCTGCTGAATACATGGAATATGCAAACAAAATAGAATCAATGTCTGGTGACGTATTCCGTTACTTGAATTTTGATCGCATGCCTTCATTCAAAGCGGCAGAAGAAGAAGCTAAGAAAAATATTATTCCAACCTTAAAAATTGCTTAAGTTTAGAATATTGTAATAAGTGAGAAGCCGGACGGTACTACCCTCCGGCTTTTTTATTGTTTGATGCTGTTGTGATTCCTAGTTTTTACTCGTCAAAAGGTATGCGCGATGGATAGGTCTATGAAATTAATTTATTTGGTTTTTTTACTGTTGGTACTAAATAGTTGTACCAGTAAAAATGCGAAGCAACTTATGGGGCATGCGCTAGCAAATGCCGCCCAAACTGAAGTGAAATACACGCCAGGGGAATGTCAAACCTTACGCCAGCAATGTGTACAAGGAGACTTTCAAGAATGGCAAACAAGCGACAAAGAAATGGGTTGTTCATGCAAAAAGTTGTAAACTCTAAGCTGATCATTAACCTGTAACCCACAAAGTGTAACCCTATGAAAATTCGTGTCTTACTGTTGTCGCTTTTGTTTTGTTTATCTGTTTCAGCCCAGTCACTAAAGGTCACGTTTCCACCAATAAGCGTAGAGGTAAAAGGCCAAACTTATACCTTAGAATATGCCAATAGTTTTGAACTGCGTAGCCAAGGTCTGATGTATCGTAAGTCCATGTGTGAAAATTGCGGCATGATTTTTAATTTTAATCAGGTAAAAACCGCCGGTATGTGGATGCGCAATACCTTTATTCCTCTGGATGTGGCCTTTATCAAAAGAGATGGCACGATAACGGATATTAAAGCGATGCAGCCGCACGACGAAAGCACCATCACTTCTTCTGAAAAAGTCTTATATGCGTGGGAAATGAACCAAGGCTGGTTTAAGCAAAATAATATTGCTGTGGGTGACAAGGTGGCCATTCAAGAAACCACAACAAATATCGACTAACTTCGTCATACAGGGATAAATTTTAGTAAACGCAGTGGCTACGTATCGTTTGCTGTAGTGTTAGGTAGGATTAGTCGCTTAAGTTAAACATTTTTAAACTAAGCTATATAAAAAAAGAACGCGCAGAATCAATTTTTATTTTCTCTTGGCATATAAAACTGCTATTTTTATCGGCCATTTTTAAGGCAAATTGTTTAATTTAAGTGAGGGTCAAATCGTGTTGAATGTAGCCAAGTTTGGCGGTACAAGTGTGGCAAATTTTGCCGCTATGCAAAATTGCGCAAAGATAGTTAAAAATAATCAAAACACTAAAGTTGTCGTAGTAAGTGCATCCGCTGGCGTGACAAATTTGTTAGTTGATATTGCGCATACCGCAATGACAACTGAACAGATTTTGTCAAAAGTCGCTCAAATCAGTGACATCCAATTTGCTATTTTGAATGCGCTAGACAAACCACAAGACGTGAATGATAAATTAGCTGAACTGTTAGACTCTTTGAAAGAGCTGGCGTTACATGAAGAGCTTATTCATCGCCCTGACTTAAAAGATGCATTATTATCACATGGTGAGCGTTTGTCTTCGCTTTTATTCAGTGCCGTATTAAAACAAGTTGGGCTAAATGCAGGTAATTTTGATGTTCGCAAAGTCCTTCGTACTGATAATGAGTACGGCCAAGCAGTTCCCCAATTAGACGAAATTCGTCAAGCAGCACAAACATTGTTATTACCTGAGTTGAGCGCAAAAGTTATGGTGACTCAAGGTTTCATTGGTTCTGATGCCGATGGTAATACGACGACTTTGGGCCGTGGAGGGTCTGATTTCACCGCTGCCCTCTTAGCTGAAGCACTTGATGCTGAAACCTGTGAAATTTGGACGGACGTTATTGGTGTTTATACCACTGATCCGAGGATCACAAGTGCAGCCAGACCATTACCAGAATTAAGCTTTGAAGAAGCGGCTGAAATGGCCACCTTTGGAGCAAAAGTATTACACCCGGCCACGATGGAACCTGCTCTTAGGCAAAATATCAAAGTATTTGTTGGTTCAAGTAAAGAACCTGAATTAGGTGGTACGTGGATTGTTCGTGATTGCACAACAGAGCCTTCTTACCGAGCGATTACTCGTCGTAAAGATCAAGTAATGGTGACAGTAAAAACACCTAAGATGATGTTTGCACAGGGATTTTTGCAAAAAGTATTCACTATCATTGCGCAACATAAACTCAGTGTTGATTTGGTGACAACCTCAGAAATATCGGTGTCGTTTACCTTAGACAATCCACCTAATTCGGTTTTACAACGCTTAAATCGTGAAACAATTGAAGAGTTAAGCCAATTTTGTAATGTCCTTGTTGAAGAAAATTATGATCTTGTCACTGTTGTGGGTAACAGTATGCATAGTGCTGCTGGCGTTTCGAGCAAGATATTTGCTGCTATCAGCGACTACAATCTGCGTTTGATTTGTTACGGCGCCAACCCACACAATATGTCATTTTTAGTGAGCAATAATGACAGTACTGACGTTGTTAAGGTTTTGCATAAGGCCTTATTCGAATAAGGCATTGAGGTGATAACAGGGTGAAGTCAAACAATGGCGTTTATCAGTCACCTCTCAATAAGCTATTTGTTCGCCAGCAACCCAAGGTTAGGGCAAAAAAGCGCATGGCAGCATTGCTCTTGGCCTATGCCGGGCATGACCATAAGCGAATTGCGGCTTTGATTAAAGATTGGCTACAAGCCGATGAACGCACAAAAAACACATAAAAAAAACCGCCTAGGCGGTTTTTTTGTGGTGGTCTTAAATTAACCAAAGAATCTGTTTTTATTACACTCTAAATTGTTGAATAGAGTTTTGTAACTCTTCCGCAAGACGAGCTACTTCTTGGCTTGATTCAGATGTTTGGTGTGCGCCAATGGTGGTTTGCTCTGCAATTCCGACAATATTTTCTAAGGTTTCGCTGATTTCAAGAGAGACCACGTTTTGCTCTTTTGCTGATTGTTCTATCTGGCTGCTCACGTCGTAAGCTTTGTGTACGGCATCAGTAATTAACTGTAATGCTTCTGTGGCTTTTTCAGTTTGCTGCACGCACAAGGTGGTTTGCTCTTTACCTTGATTCATTACCGCTACTGCTTTTTCAGCACCAGCTTGTAGCACTTCAATCATCGAATTGATTTCTTGAGTGGATTTTTGTGTACGACTGGCCAGGGTGCGAACTTCATCAGCGACCACAGCAAAACCGCGACCCTGTTCACCGGCTCGTGCAGCTTCGATGGCAGCGTTAAGAGCCAGTAAGTTAGTTTGGTCTGCTACGCCACGTATAACATCTAAAATACCACCAATGCTGGCGCTATCTTGATGCAATTTGTTGATTACGTTAGCGGCTTGTTCTACATCTTTAGCTAAGACTAAGATAATTTTCTTGTTCTCTTCTGAGATTAATTTCACTTTCTCAGCTTCGTTATCTGCATGACGGATTTGATTCAAAGTATGTTCGGCACTTTGAAGCACAACCTGAGAGGTGCTGTGCATTTCTGAAGTAGCAGTAGCGACTTGGGCAACTTGAGACTTTTGCTCTTGGATAGAAGCTGTGGTTTGGGCCGTAACCATAGACGTTTCTTCAGACGCGGCAGCTAGTTGTGCTGCACGTGAACTAATGCCCGAGATTAAGGCTTTCAAACTGTTGATAAGGTTATTGCAGTTTTTAGCTAATTCGCCAAACTCGTCATCTTTGGAATCATCAAGTTTGCGGGTTAAATCGCCTGATGACACAATCTTAAGCATCTCGTTAACTTTGTGTAAGGGTTTGATAATTGCGCCAACGGTAGCCCAAGCAATAACCGCAGCCACTGCTACAGAGAACAAACCAATAATAATGGTGTACCAAAAGCCACTACTGACTGAATCAGCCACCGCTTCTTTAGATTCAATGGTTTTAATATCCGTCAGTTTAAGAAGTTCATTCAATTTAGTGATGGCTTCGCTGATATTCTCTTCTGAGGCACGGTAAGATTTTGTTGCTTGATTTTTGGCGTTTAAGCGTTTCACTTGAGTTTGTAATAAACCGTTTGACGCCGTAACTTCGTCAATAACCGAATCCATCAAACCGTAGATTTCGTTCAGGGTGCCACTGGAATCTTGACTGCCTGCGGCAGCTTGGATTTCGGCAACTTTTTCTTTTATTTGACTTACGACTAAGTTGACTTCATTACCAATGGTGTCTGCTCTAACTAAAGTTGTGGTTTTAACGTATTCGGCACCCACCGTTAACAGTGACAAAAGACTGGTTTCGAGGGTATTACTGACTTCAGATGCTTTAGCGAGTTTTGCATTACTTGACACACTATCGAGATCAGCGAAGTCGAGAATATAGGTAGAGGCATCGTCAGAGTTATCTTCAATATTTCCTAACGTTTCTTGCACCTTATTGGCAAACTCTAGGCTGGCTTGTTTGCTATCAAAAATCGAATTAACGTTGAGGATGTAGTTGTTGTAGATTTCCTCGGCTTCTACCAGAGATTGGCGAAGCTCGGGCTCTCTGCTCACGATAGCGGTTAGGGAACGGATTTCGCTATCAAAATTACTTCTGCTGGTTTCGAAAGCAGCTTTTTTCGTTTTAAGTTCGTTAAGCTCTACTTCGTAAAACGCTTCAGTGGCTAAACGCCCCATATTCAAAAATGATACTTTGAGTTGACTACTGCCGCTCACAGTGGGAATAGTCAAGGTATTCACTTGGTCGGTCGCTTCATCAATACTATTCAAGCTTTTAACCGCTACGATACCGAGTAAAAATAGGAGAGCAGTAATAAATGCGAATCCGCCTACTACTCTAGTGGCTACTGTTATTTTCATTTTTGGGCCCTTATTTAACCGTTAAATAGCGTTTGTCCGCTTGTCTTTAGACTGACGCATGCCTGTGGCGATTGTATCAGTAAATTCTTTGTTTCAAAAAAGTTTAAAAAATAACACAACATACGGTGTAGTGAAAGTGACCGCAATAGTCAAACTATCGGCTCAATGCCATTAATCTTGATAAGCCACTGAATATTTTTCACCATTTTGCCGTTTCCATAGGGTGAGCTGTTGCTGCCAAATATAGCCAGTATCTAAGGCAATAAACTTGTCCGTGTTGGTGTTACCGGCAAGCGTGGCCCAGTGGCCAAATAGTACTTTATCGTTGGGCTTTAGGTTAGTGTTTTTCACTGAAAACCATGGTCTGAAGCGTGTTGGTGTTTTTTCTGGAGAATCTTTACAGTTAAATTCTAAGGTGTGGCTATCAAGCATGTAGCGCATGCGGGTAAAAGCATTAATGATAAAGCGCCAGCGCTTGCTGCCACTCAGGTTTTCGTCCCAACGATTAGGCTCATCGCCATACATCTTTTTCAAGACACTTTGCCAATTATCAGTTTGAAGGTTGGCGCTAACCTCGTCACTCAGGGCCTGTGCTTGTGCTATTGACCATTGTGGATACAATCCGGCATGACAAACTAAGGTGTTTTCATCTAAGGTCAGGGCAAGCGGTTGGTGACGTAGCCAATGCGCGTATTTGTCTACATCACTACTAGCAAGAAGTTTGTCATACTTGTCATTGGCTTTATTTTTGCGAATACCGCTATATACCGCTAAAAAGTGAAGATCGTGATTACCTAATACCGTGCTGAAACTGTCTTGTAATGAATAGAGGTATTGCAGTGTTTCAAGGGCGTGCGGGCCACGGCCAATTAAATCACCTACTGCAATTAATGTATCGTGGCTGGGGTCAAACTTAACATATTCTAATAGGCGGGTTAAACCCCGATAGCAGCCTTGAATGTCACCTACAACATAGTCTGCCATAGGGTTAATTAACTAGGTTAGGCACACGTAAACTAAATACGTCGATAGGCGCATTAAACACAAGCCCGTCTTGAGCTCGCATTTCATAATAGCCTTGCATGCTGCCCACTGGTGTATCCAAAATGGCGCCGCTGCTATACTCAAATTGTGCACCTGGTGCAATAGTGGGCTGCTGTCCAATGACGCCAGGGCCTTTTACTTCAGTATTTTTTCCATTGCCATCAGTAATTAACCAAAATCGATTTAACAGTTGGACTTCTTGGGGACCCTGATTTTCGATTTTAATGTGATAAGCGAATGCGAACTGACTTTGCTCCGGCGCTTGGCCGGGCAAATATTGTGTGTGTACTTCAATTTGGATGGAATGTTCAGTCGCTAACATGGGCGTTTCCTGCTTGATACGCAACGTCAGCTAACAAGGCAAATTGTTGCAAACTGAGGTTTTCTGCACGTAAATCTGGATTAATATCAAGGGCCATGATTTGTTGTTCGGTTAAACTGTCTTTTAAACTATTACGTATCGTTTTTCTGCGTTGATTAAACGCTTGGGCGCAAACAGTATGCAGACTGTCTTCACTTAATACCGTCACCGGTTTGACCTTATGAGGTATTAATCGCACTACGGCTGAATCCACTTTTGGCGGGGGATTAAACGCTTCGGGTGGCACATGCAGTACTGGCATGATCTGACAATGGTATTGGGCCATGACCGAAAGACGACCATAATTTTTATTTCCGGGTACCGCTGCTAAACGATTAACCACTTCTTTTTGCAACATAAAGTGCATGTCTTGCACTTTGGTGGCAAAAGAAAATAAGTGAAACATCAACGGTGTAGAAATGTTGTAGGGTAAATTTCCAAAAATTCTTAATGGCTTATCATCATTCAATAAGGTTGAAAAATCGAATTTTAAGGCGTCAGTTTCAACGATGGTCAGTTTACTGGCCATAAACGGATGTGTACGTAATCTCGCGGCCAAGTCGCGGTCTAACTCTACTACAGTCAAAGCGTCGATCTGTTCACATACCGGCTCTGTCAACGCCCCCAAACCGGGTCCTATCTCTACTAAATGCTCTCCGTTTTTAGGGTTGATAGCACTGACAATCTGATCAATAACATAAAGGTCATGCAAGAAGTTTTGACCAAAGCGTTTACGGGCCGTATGACCTAAATGTTGTTTACTCATAGTTATTTACCAATGAAATTGCACTGTTAATGGCGAAAGCAAAACTACCTGTTTCAGCTTTACCCGAGCCTGCAAAATCAATTGCAGTACCATGATCAACCGAGGTTCGAATGTAAGGCAAACCTAAGGTGATGTTTACTGATGCGCCAAACCCTTTGTATTTTAATACAGGTAAGCCTTGGTCGTGATACATGGCCAGCACAGCATCGGCTTGCGCCAAGTATTTAGGATTAAATATAGTGTCTGCTGGTAATGGTCCACTTAGCTGGATGCCTTCTTCGCGAAGCCGCGCCAAGGTAGGATTAATCACGTTAATTTCTTCTTTGCCAATATGGCCGTCTTCTCCCGCATGCGGGTTTAAACCACATACGAAGATGTGCGGGCGCTCGATGGCAAACTTCTGTTTTAACTCTGCATTAACGATACGAATAACCTCTGAAAGGCCTTCTTTGGTAATAGATTTAGCAACATCGGTTAAGGGGATGTGGGTGGTGGCAAGTACCACTCTGAGCCCTTCGGTGGCAAGCATCATCACCACTTTTGCAGTCTTAGATTGCTCAGCAAAAAATTCTGTATGACCGCTAAAAGGCACGCCGGCTTGATTAATAATACCTTTATGCACAGGCCCAGTGACTATGGCCGCAAACTCACCACTTAGCGTTCTGATGCCGGCTTGGCTTAACGTTTCGAGCACATAATGGCTGTTTTGAGCATTAAGTTGCCCTGCTGTAACTGGCACTGCACAAGGAATGTGCACACAATACAAACTGCCTGCTGTTTGAATAGCGGTAGATTGTTCAGTGTAGTGGTGAATCACTAAGGGTAAGCCGAGTAAAGCAGCGCGCTGTTGCAGCATATTGGCATCGGCAAATACAATCAATTGCACAGCCCATTGTTGCTGCGCAAGCTGAATGATTAAATCGGGACCAACCCCGGCGGGCTCGCCGGGCGTAATGGCAAGTTTAACGGTAGGCACTTAGCTTTCTTTTTTTGCTAAGACTTCAATGTAAGCACTGGCACGGATTTCACGTAACCAAGCATCCGTTTCTTCTGAAAACTTACGCTGAAATAATAGTTGGTATGCTTTGTCTTCTTTCAACTTTTCAGTGGCGTCACCCACACGTTTGTCGAGTAATTGCATTAGGTGCCATCCGTGAACCGAACGCACCGGCTGGCTGATTTCATTAATGTCTAATTTATTTAAGGTGTCTTTAAACTCAGGCACGTAAACATTAGGGTCAGCCCAACCTAATTCACCACCTTTTAAAGCAGAGCCCGGATCGGCTGAGTGTTCTTTCGCTAATGTGGCAAAATCTGCCTCACCTGATAAAATTTTAGCGCGAAAGTCTTTAAGCATTTGTACCGCTTTTTCGTCACTTAAGATGACAGAAGGTTTAATCAGAATATGTCTTGAGTTTAATTCTGTCACTTCAACCTTTTCGATACCACGCGTGTCTACTACTTTTAATATGTGAAAACCAGCGCCGCTGCGGATAGGACCAATAAGTTCATCCTTTGACCTGTTTTGTACCGCTTCAGCAAACAGAGTCGGCATTGAGTTAATGTTCATCCAGCCCATATCTCCACCTTCTAGGGCGTTGGCTCCTGATGACGACGCGGTTGCTATTTTCGCAAAATCAGAACCACTATTTAGCAATTCGATGACTTTTTCTGCGGTACCTTTGGCTTTTTCAATATCTTCATCTGTTGGATCACTGGGAAAGGCAATTAAAATATGACCTAAGCGGTACTCGGCTTCTTTACCACCTTGCTCATCAATTAACTTAACTAAGTTTTCAATTTCCTGCGGCGTGATATAAATACGACGACGAACGTTGGCACGGCGCACTTCACCGACAATTAACTCCTTACGAATTTCTTCACGATAAACCTCATAACTCACGCCTTCTTCTGCAATTTTATCTCGTAGTTGGGCAAGGGTGAGGTTGTCACCTTGAGCGATGTTAGTGATAGTTTGATCTAATTGCGGATCGCTAATTTGTATGCCCATACGGTCGGCCATTTGCATTTGCAAGCTGTCGATAATAAGGCGTTCTATGGCTTGAGTTCGTAGGGCTCTGTCAGAAGGTAAGGTCTGATTGTTGGCGATAGCATTACGCTTAACCGAGGCGACAAGTTCTTCAATTTGACTTTCTAACACTACCCCTTGGTCAACAATAACCGAAACGCTATCTAACATTTCTGGTGCGGCTTTAACGCTGGTTGACAAAAGCATTCCTACTAAAAAACTGACTACTATTACTTTCATGGTTTCTTTTACTTTTAAGTTAATGACACGCCAAAGGCGGCTTAGTTTAGAAAAATTGTGGTATGGCCAAGTACACTAGTTAAGTAGGTATGGGCGGCGATAGCCAAATAATCCATCGGTTAACATATCTCGTCCGGCAGTTTTACCGCCCATACCTTTCAAAATAAATTGCAAGGTGATGCCTGATTCAAATTCGTTTGTGCTCTGTAAACCGCTATCATCATAGCGATTACTTAAGTGTCTTTGCGCAACCAATCTGACAGCCCAACAACAAGATTCGTATTGTAGACCAGCATAAGTCTCAACAGTTCGATGGCTTTTTACATCTCTGTACCATCTACCTACCCAATGCCATTGTTGATTGATTGGCCAGCTCGTTGTAATGCCCACTTGGTTAATCTCTTCGCCCGAAAGTTCTCTAACATAGCGATGGTTAATTTGAGCCACACGATCTTTCGCTGACGTGTACTCCAACGAGAAGCTACTGCGCTCTACTTTATCAGTAACGCTAGAAATTTGCGCCTCGGTATGGGCGTACCATTTACTACCAATTTGCCAATCAAGCTCTGCGGCCAATGCTGAACGGTCATTTTGTTCAAGCGCTGCGGCAACTTGAGTCTCTTGGATATAAAATATCTGCCCAAAGCTAAGGGCAAATTTTTCGTTATTGTCTTTGTCGAGTAAACGGGTCGTTAAGCCTACCGTTAGCTGATTTTTATCACTGATTCGGTCAAGACCAGTAAATTTTTGGCCTCGAAACAAACCTTCAAAATCGCTGAACAGGCGAGTTGTATCATACAAGCCAATATCAGTTTGACGCTCGAAACTGGTATATAAATATTGCACTTTGGGCTCAAGGGTTTGAATCGCTCCATCTTGTAACCAACCCGCACTGCGCTCAAAGGCTAAGGCTCCAAATAAGCGTGCTTGTCCTAAAGTACGAGACACATCTTTACTTAACTCAGTATTGTCAATGTTATCTTGGCGATAGTAAGTTTGCAGTAGTGTTGTTTCAGCTAAAAACTCGCCCCATTGAGTTTGGTAGGGGTAACGTAGCGTGGGAGCAATGTGTAAACGAGTGGCTTGCGGGCTAAGCGCTGAGTTATTATCAAAGTAAGCCAGTTCAGAGGCTAAACCAAATTCAAAACCTAAGGCTAGTTCGCTTTCATAGTTCAGCTTCATCTCTGGAAGGGCTCGATAGCTATTTGCATGCTCTCCGAGGATTTCAAAATCTCTAAACTGCAAACTAAAATCCAGTTGCTCATCGTAATAGCTTACGCCTAAGGTTTGATAAAGATGGGTATCAGCACGGCTGTAATAATCAGAACCCAAGTCAACGATATAGTTACTATCACTCAAACCGTTATATTCAGCGTTAACTTGCCAATTTTCTGATAAGGCACCTTGATGCACAAAACGATAAAAATAGCGAGCATCTTGCGTATCGGTGGCCCTGTCATTGGCTAAATATTCAACATCCACCTGACCATTATGTTGAGAGCTTAAATAGCGAAATTCAGTTTTTAACTGTAAGCCTCGCTGCGACATTAACCGAGGTGCAATCGTAGCGTCCATATTCTCGGCTATATTCCAATAATAGGGTTGCTCGTATGACACGCCGGTAGACGTGGAACTGGAAATCATCGGGTACAATAAACCAGACTGCCTGGCATCAGTCACCGGAAACGCAAAATAGGGCAAATATAACACGGGTACATCTTGGATATAAAAACGAGCGTGACTCATTTCACCCCAATTTTGGTCTGGGCTAAGGGTGATAGTACTGGCCTGAATGCGCCAATCTTCATGCCCCTCAGGGCAGGTGGTGAAGCTGACTTCTTGTAAGGATACGCCAGAGTCTTGACTTAACGCGATGGTATCAGCGTCACCCCGACCATTCATCGCCGTAAGTTGGTAATGGGTATCGGTAATTAGTAGCTCGTTAGTTGTGGTGTTTAAATCCACACTTTCACTGCTAACTTTAATGAATCTGTCTTGATAGGTGACTTGACCAGAGGCATTTAATGATTGATTGCTGCGATTGACCCGTGCCGAATTGGCAGTGATCTTTGAATCTTGGCTGTCTATTTCAACATTGCCGTTAAATTCAGCCAAGGTATCTTGCTGGATCAGTGCATTTTGCGCTGTGACCCGGATTTGACCCGTTTCAAGTTCGGTGTCTAAGCTGATAGGTTTTATTGGCGCAAAACAAAGCTCCTGAGCTACGCCGCTGACACTAAACAGTGCTAGAAAATACCAAAAAGAAGAAAGCTTTGTTTGCATAGAAAAGGTTTAATACAGCCCAAGTTGCGTAGCACAATAATAACAGTGGGCGATTTTAAGGGTTTCAACAAGATTTACCAGCAGACTTGCAAAAAAAGCAACAATTCTATGCTTTGCTGGGCCGATAATGTGGTTTTAAAGGCTATTTGTCTGCACCTTACCCTTGTAAAATAGTCAAGACGATCCCATTGCTGATAATCGGCTAGACAATTTAACGGCTAGGTCGTCTGAATTACTCGCTTGGTCTTTGGAGATTGGGTGACTCAAGGTGGTTTTACTTCTTTTAATTTCGCTATAAGGCACTGACACATCACTATGATCGGTAGAATTTTAGGTACGCTTTTTGGTTTCATGTTTGCTCGTATCCCCGGTGCAATTTTGGGGTATATTGTCGGGCACTTTTTCGATAAAGGTTATAGCCAAGACTTTAATCAAATGGGCGGTTTTAGCCGATTTTTTACCAGTCAGGATGAGATTAAGCAACAAGCGATCTTTTTTCATACTCTGTTTTCTGTGATGGGACACATTGCTAAAGCCGATGGAAAGGTCAGCGATGCAGAAATAAAAATGGCCACCTTACTAATGAATCAAATGGGCTTGGAGGGTGAAACCCGGCGTGAAGCGCAAGAAGCTTTCAGAGAAGGTAAGGCCAATGATTTCCCCCTCAAGGAAACGGTACTAGAGTTTAAAGAGTCTTGTCATGGGCGCCGTGATGTGCTGCAGGTCTACTTAGAAATTTTAATTCAAGCGGCCTATGTTGATGGCACCTTAGACAAAGCAGAACAACAAATATTAGAAAAAGTCGCAGGCTACATGGGATTTAGCGAGAACGACTTACTGTATTTACTGTCTGTATTTGAAGCAGAACTTCGCTTTCGAAGTGCTCAAGGGCGAAATCAAGGCCAAGGCGGTCACTCTTCTAATCAAAGGCGAAACACCAGCTATTCCGCTCAGCAGTCTATCGATGATGCCTACAAAATTTTGGGCATGAGTCCCTCAGATGACGATAAATCAATTAAAAAAGCCTACCGCAAGTTAATGAGTGAAAATCATCCTGATAAATTAGTGTCTAAAGGGCTACCAAAACAGGCCTTAGAGCTGGCTAAAAATAAAACGCAGGATATTCAAGCTGCTTATGAGTTACTGAAAGAAAAGCGCGGTTTTAAATAGTGAATTTGTTTTTAATGATTGCGCAGGTAATTAAGAAGGCGTTTATTTTTTAAATCGCACTTTTTTATGTAATTAAGTAAGGCTTCAGTTTTGGTTCATACTGTAGCCGTCACACTCTTTCCAATGTTAAAAAGGAGAAAGTGATGAAAATACTACGTTTAATTACCTTGCTAAGTGTACTTATTGGATGCAAGGCCATGGCACAAGATGACACATGGTCAGCTCAATCTAGCGAAACGCAGCACAATATCAGCAGTCCAATATTCAGTAAACACTCTGGTAGCAACAGTAAATCATTAGTGCAAACTATGAGTAAAGCAGGGCATTCTGCACAAACCAAGTCCTCGGCCTTACACACGCAAGGTGCAATTAGTTTGCAGTCTCGCCCCGTCATAAATAATGATGAAAATGATTTTTGGATATACGACGCGCGGATTACGCTGCGTAACGATCTAGATTACGATGGTTACGTTTATCGGTTTTCATTAGAATTTGATGCCGACACGTTTTACAACGAAGCGGATGTCTATGCGCGCCTGTACTTAGCCAGAGGCGAGGTTTTTAAGGAATACCACACCACCTCGGTTTTTACTATTTTTGGTGAAAACAGCGAAGACAGTTTACTTGTTGATAGCGAATTGTTGCAGGGCTTTCCCACCGGTGACTACGAACTATTAATAGAACTCTATGATGCATACACAGATGAATTAGTTGCCATTCTGGACGGTAACGATGACCCTGACTTGTACTTAATTGGTCTAGAAAGCAAAGACTATGAGTATGTTGAATCGGTAGTGGTGGTGGAAGGGGGAAGTATGGCTTATTTAATCTTACTTTTATTGCCTATCTTTGTTTTCCGTCGTCGCCGCTTACAGCCCGAAATCACGGCCCGATAGTTAAGCTAATGCTCGGTTTATGGGGGCTGGTGAAAACTCACCAGACTCCATAAAACCCACGACTCGCCCTAATTAGAATTTATGTTTTGGTGTCGTTTTCAACCACTTCCGTGACTACTTTTTGTATCAACTTTACTCGCCCTTGTTTGACTAGGGCATCGCGCAGTACATATTCGATTTGCGCATTTAAACTACGCAAGTCGTCATCTGCCCATCGCTGTATGGCCGCTAATACATCAGCATTAATCCTAAGCGGGAAAGCTTTTTTGGACAAAATACAGTTCCTTTTTTTGTTTATCTGACGATTAATATATCGAGCCGGTATTCACGATAGGCTGCACATTTTTATCACCACACAATACAACTAACAGATTGCTGACCATCATGGCTTTGCGCTCTTCATCGAGCTCAACCATGTTTTTCTCTTTGAGCCTATCGAGTGCCATTTCAACCATACCTACGGCTCCTTCAACTATTTTGCTACGAGCGGCAATGATGGCGGTAGCTTGCTGTCTTTGTAACATCGCACTGGCGATTTCTTGCGCATAGGCTAGATGGCTGATCCTTGATTCATGTACGGTTAATCCTGCTTTACCTAAACGCTCTTGAATTTCTTGCTTTAATATTTCAGAAATACGCTGAGGATGACTGCGAAGGGCAATGTCTTGACTGTTGTCGTCTTGCGGATCATAGGCGTAGCTACTGGCCATGTTTCTTAAGGCTGATTCGGTTTGAATGATGACATAACTTTCGTAATTATCGACTTCAAACATCGCTTCTGCTGAGTCGGTGACTGACCACACCACAATAGTGGCAATTTCGATGGGGTTACCTAGGTTGTCGTTCACTTTAATTTTGGCTGATTCAAAGTTGCGAACACGCAGTGACACCGTTTTACGCATATAAAATGGAATAGTCCACCTTAGTCCGTTGCGCTTTTCAGTGCCTACATAACTGCCAAACAAGGTCATCACTTTAGCTTGATTAGGTTGCACCATAAAAAATCCGCCCCAACACACCGCAACAATTAAGCTGCCAACTATTGCGAGTGGCACAAGTATTTGCAGTAATGCCATGGCACCAAAACTAATTTGTAAAATGGGTAACACCACAAAAAAAGCTAAATACCCATTAATTGAAAACCCTTTTTTCTCAGTCAACATGTGTAACTCCATTTGATATTATTATGATATGTATTTGATATGCAGGTTACACCCGAAGTCGTAATGTGTAAATAGCGGATGTGCAGCTCGCTTATTTGAGGTAGAAAATAAGTGCTATTGATAGCTAAACGGTATAAGTAAATGTAAATTATGGCTTTTTATGTATTCTGTGCGCTAAAATGATGCTTTCTTGCCCTGCCTTGGGGCTCGCTTGTAAGGGTTTAGAGAGTTAAATTTGCCCAAAAAAAATAATGTAGACTATTTAGTCTATTTAACTAGAAAACACCCAAATCTTGTGCAATTATCAGCCAAAATCGGCTGGCATTATTCCGTGTCAATTCGCTTATTATCCACCGATTTATAATAAAGATAAAAAGCCGCACATTTATTTCTGACATTCATCTGGATGTAATAGAACTAAAACAAAATCGCTGGCCATAAATAAAAATAACCAGAAAACTGGCTAAAAACAGTTAGGAGAAACGATGAAACTAAAATACCCAGCGCTGCTGGCACTTTTTATGGTGCCCGTCACGCAAGCGACTGTATTTATAAATGAGATACATTATGACAACAATGGTACTGATGTAGGTGAAGCCATTGAAATAGTGGGTACCGCAGGAACAGATTTGTCGGGTATGAGTCTTGTGCTTTATAACGGTAATAATAATTCTGTGTATGGCACTATTACTCTGAGTGGAGTGATAGTTGATCAACAGGAAGGTTTTGGTGCTCTTTCTTTCGGTGGACCTTCAGGTGGTATTCAAAATGGGTCACCTGATGGTGTGGCTTTAGTTGATGCCGAAAATAATGTGATTCAGTTCTTAAGTTATGAAGGCTCGATGACGGCTAGTGGTGGCGCTGCTGACGGTTTGACAAGTACTGATATAGGGGTAGCTCAAAATGCTGCGGCACTCGGTACTTCGATACAATTAGTTGGTACAGGAAGTAACGCATCAGATTTCACTTGGACTGAAGGCTCAGTCAGTTCTTTTGGGACCATTAATGCTGGACAGAGTTTTGGTGGAGGTGGCAATACTGGGGGGGGAGATTCCGCTGATACTGGCGGCACAGTAATCAGTGGAAGCGTTTGTACTAACTGTCCAGATTTAGAAAAGTTTAAAGATTTAGCTGCCTTTAATTCGACCACTTATTATGAATCGGTTCAAACCGAAATAGATCTCAACTCTGGTCCTTCCGCTATTAAAACTGCACTTAATTCAATCATCAGTTCAGAGATTAAATCTTTAAGTTATGCTGAAGTTTGGACAGCTTTAACCTACACCGATGAAGATCCGGCAAACACTGACAATGTCATACTTTGGTATACCGCTCGCTCACAAGCCAAGTCGACCAATGGCAGCGGTGCAGCCAGTTCAAACCCTGATAACTGGAACCGTGAGCATTCATGGCCTAACAGTCATGGCTTTGCGTCTCAAAGTTTTGAGGCCTACAACGACATTCATCATTTACGTGCGACGGACATCAGTGTTAACAGTTCACGCAGCAATCTGGATTTTGACAATAGTGATTCTCCGTTGGCCGAAAGTCCAAGCAGCCGCATCGACAGTAATTCTTTTGAGCCCCGGGATGACATCAAAGGCGACGTGGCGCGTATGATGTTTTATTTGGATACCCGCTATGAAGGATCCGGCTCTGACAACACACCTGATTTGGTATTAGTTAATCGCGTTACCAGCAGTGGCGAACCTAATCTGGGTAAGTTGTGTACCCTAATTGCCTGGAACAGTGCTGATCCAGTTGATGCCTCAGAGCAACGCCGTAATGATCGTATTTATGAATTGCAAGGTAACCGTAACCCCTTTATTGATAATCCTGCTTGGGTAGCAACCTTATACCCAGCTGACTCATGTGATTCGACTGACGGTGGTGACACTGGTGGCGGTGATACCGGTGGTGGAGATACTGGCGGTGGTGACACAGGTGGTGGTGATACTGGCGGCGAAACGCCAGCGACCGGCACTTCTAGCTTAGTCTTCATCAATGAAATTCATTATGATGATGCAGGCGCGGATGCAAGTGAAGGTATCGAGATTGCAGGCCCTGCAGGTACTGACTTAAGCGGAATGTCACTTGTACCTTACAATGGCAACAATGGTCAAACGTATAGCATCACAGACCTGTCAGGCACTATCCCGAATCAACAAAACGGTTTTGGTACGGTATTTTTTGCTATTTCTGGTTTACAAAATGGTGCGCCAGACGGTGTGGCGTTGGTGGCTGCCGATGGTACCACCGTGCTACAGTTTCTGAGTTACGAGGGCTCTTTTGCGGCTACTAACGGCCCTGCAAATGGCCTGACCAGCGAAGATATCGGTGTGAATGAACCAGGTTCTACGCTAGACGGTTTCTCCCTGCAATTATCCGGTTCAGGTTTCAAGTATTCTGACTTTGCATGGCAAGATGCGGCGCCAAGCACTTATGATGAGGTTAACACAGGGCAAACCTTTATTGCACCTTTACCCTTCATCAATGAAATTCATTATGACGATGCTGGCGCAGATGCAGGTGAAGGCGTTGAAATAGCGGGTTTAGCAGGTTTGGATTTAACTGGCATGAGTTTAGTGCCATATAACGGCTCAAATGGTCAAACTTACAGCATTACCGCCTTATCAGGTATTATCCCGAACCAACAAAATAGCTTTGGTACTCTGTTCTTCCCTATTTCTGGGCTTCAAAACGGTGTGACTGACGGTGTGGCGTTAGTGGCGGCTGATGGTACGACAGTTCTGCAATTCTTGAGTTATGAAGGAAGTTTCGTTGCTACCAATGGTCCTGCCTCAGGTATGATGAGCGAAGACATTGGTGTAGCGGAATTCGGTAGTACATTAGACGGTGATTCTCTGCAATTGGCTGGTTCAGGCTTTGAATACGCTGATTTTACATGGCAAGACGCAATGGCTTCCACTTACGGTATGGTTAATACCAATCAAAGTTTTGGTGCAGCGGGTGACACAGGCAACAACGGTGGCGAGACAGGCGGTGACGTAGTTTTAGGCCAATGTGCTGACCCCGCTACGCTAATCAGTGCAGTACAAGGTAATGGCGCAATGTCACCTCTTGTTGGTGAAACTCATGTGCTTGAAGCGGTAGTGAGTGCTTCATTTGCCAATCTAAGTGGTTTCTTTATTCAAGAGCAAACCGCTGATATGGATGCCGACATCCAGACATCTGAGGGCATTTTTGTCTATTACTCTGGCGAATTACCAACAGCTGGTACGGTGGTTCGAGTGCTTGGTAAGGTAGAAGAGTATTTTGATAAAACGCAATTAAACGTTACTACCGCTCCCTTAGATTGTGGTGTTGATTCTGTCACTGCTACATCCTTGAGTTTGCCATTTGCTGATGCTGAGTTTCCTGAATCGTTAGAGGGCATGTTGGTAAGTACAAGTTCTGAACTAACGGTAACCGACAATTACAGCCTAGGTCGCTATGGTGAAGTGGCTTTGTCTAATGGTCGCTTGTTTGTACCGACCAACATTTATCCGGCAGGCAGTGAAGAAGCGATTGCGCTTGCAGCTCAAAATGCCCTGAATAAAATCACCTTAGATGATGGGATGAACGGTTCAAACCCTGACCCAGTTATTTATCCAACAGGTAATTTGTCAGCCAACAACACCTTACGTGGTGGCGACATAGTGAGCAGTTTGACTGGCGTAATGGACTTCAGCTTTAATCTCTATCGGATTATTCCTACTGAAGCGCCTACTTTCGTCGCAAATAATCCAAGAACAGCGGCTCCAGAACTTACCTTGGGAAATCTAAAAGTCGCCAGTTTAAACGTATTGAACTTGTTTAACGGTGATGGCCAAGGTGCTGGTTTCCCCACTTCTCGTGGTGCGCTCACTGCAGCGGAATTTGAGCGCCAGCTTACTAAAACAGTAGCAGCGTTAGCAGCAATGGATGCTGATATTGTTGGTTTGATGGAAATTGAAAACGATGGTTTTGATTCAACCAGTGCCATCGCAGAGTTAACCAGTCGCTTAAATGCCGTTGTCGGTACAGGTGTTTATACATTTGTTGATGGTGGTGGTGCTATTGGTACCGATGAAATTAAAGTGGCTATGTTGTATAAACCCAGTAAGGTTTCGCCAGTCGGTGGCTATAAAGTATTGACCAGCAGCAACTCTATCACTGATGAGCAAGGGCCGTTATTTGTTGATACTAAAAACAGACCGTCATTCAATCAAAAGTTTGCTTTGATTGAAAATGCTCAAGAAATTGTAGTAAGTGTTAACCACCTTAAATCCAAAGGTTCTACCTGTGGCGTAGGTGATGACGATACTTCAACCGGGCAAGGCAATTGTAACCTCACACGAACTCGTGCCGCCGAAGCGTTAACTGCCTTTTTGGCACAAGAATATCCCGATTCACCAACCTTAATCATTGGCGACTTAAATGCTTATGCTCAAGAAGATCCCATTCTTAAAATTAAAGAAGCGGGTTACACCGACTTAGCGAATTTTTTTAAAGGCGCAGACGCTTATTCATATGCCTTTGGTGGTGAATATGGCTATTTGGATCATGCCTTGGCTAACCAAGCCCTGCTAGACAAAGTAGTTGATACCACAGAATGGCACATCAATGCCGACGAACCCACGGTACTTGATTACAACTTCGGTAGTAAATCAGAACAACAAATCAGTGATTTTTATGCACCTGATGCTTACCGTATGTCGGACCATGATCCTGTTGTGATCGCGATTGAACTAAAAGCCGCGGCCGTAAAAGGCGATTGGGATGGTGACGGTGATGTTGATATTAATGACGTAAGAGGTTTGATTAGCGCTATTCAGGCTCGTCAAACTATTGATATGGCATTTGACTTAAATAATGACGGTGTAGTGAATATTCTCGATGCTCGAGTCATGATGACCCTTTGTACGCGCACTCGTTGCGCGGCATAGTTAAAATTTTTAACTAAAATACAACTATTAAGAAGTAGGTACTAAATATGAAAAAATTAATTGTAGCGTTAGCATTTTTTGTAGGTTTCACAGCAAATGCAAACATGATCACATTAGAAGTTAGTGATACAGCAGTAACTGTTGGTGATACTATTCAAGTCACAGTTTTGGGTAGTTTTTCGGAGGAATTCGATACACTTTCCTTCGAAGTTGACTTTGATACTTCTGCTTTGACATTTGTAGGTTCAAGCCTTTACAGCGAATTAACTGCTTATGTTGACCCGACTTGGGATTCTTTCTCAGTAGCTTCTAATTCGTTTGGTGTTTCACTTGCTTTAGTGCTTGATTTGTTGTCTTTCCCTATCACTGCAGGCGACTATGTGCTGGCTCAATTCGACTTAACTGCTAATTCAGACAGTTATACCTCATTGAGTTTAACCAACCAGTTGGTAGCTTCGGTTAATTATCCAAATGGCTTTGAAGCAGATGTTGTTGGTGGTACGCAATCTATTGCAGTTTCTGCACCATCAGCACTTAGCTTATTTGCTGTTTCTCTTTTGGCCTTTGCAGGATTTCGCCGTAAAGCTTAATCCCAAGTCATTAAAAAAGGCGGTTGATGTCAATCAACCGCCTTTTTGTTTTTAGCTACAAGTATAAGTAAATTGTGACTATTGGTAATCAAACTCGTTGTCAGCTGGGGCTAACAAGTCATCAGCACCGTTAAACAAGTTAGTTTTATAACTGTCTTTGCGGGGTAACAAACGCTTGATGTAAAAAGCGCAAGTATTGTTTTTACCCTGTTTAATACTTTCATTGCTCGACCGTTCGGCACTGTCTGCCATACTTAGCCATAACACGCCTAACAAGGCATATGCGCTGTAATTCATGTAATCATAAGCTGTTCCAGCTAAATCAACCGTATTTAACGCTAATAACTGCTCTGAAGTGGTCAGCCATTCCGTTAGTATGGCTTGCGCTTGTGATTGTGCGTGAGGTGCTTGAATAGCATCAACCAATTTGGCGAATACCCTGTAAGTGGCTTTTAGCATTACACCTTTGTCTCGAGCAAGTTTGCGTGAGATCAGGTCAGCGGCTTGAATACCGTTGGTGCCTTCATAAAGCTGGGCAATACGGCTGTCGCGCATCAATTGCTCCATACCCCATTCGCGAATATAACCGTGGCCACCGTAGACCTGAATACCAAGGCTACTGACGTCGGTACCCATGTCGGTCATGAAACCTTTACAAATAGGCGTTAAAAACGCGATGACTTTGGCGGCTTCATGCTTGTGTTCTTCATTGCCAAACTTCTCGATATCCATTTGTTGAGCATAGAGATAAGCTAAAGCGCGGGAGCCTTCGGTAAGGGCTTTTTGGGTTAATAACATTCTGCGCACATCAGGTTGAAACATGATGCTATCGGCTTTTTTGCTAGGCTCTGCAGCGCCATCAGGGGCGCGCGATTGCAAGCGTTCACGGGCATAGGCTAATGCACCTTGAAAAGATGCTTCAGCTACGCCCAAACCTTGTAGCCCAACTTGAAAACGGGCATCGTTCATCATGGTGAACATGCAGGCTAAGCCTTTATGCTCACTGCCGACTAACCAACCTTTTGCTCCGTCAAAATTCATTACACAGGTAGGGCAAGCTTTAATACCCATTTTCTTTTCAATACTGCCTACCGATAGGGTATTACGCTCACCTAACTGGCCATTATCATCCACTAAAAATTTAGGTACCAAAAATAGGCTAATACCTTTAACGCCTTCGGGGGCATCAGGTAAACGAGCTAGTACCAAGTGACATATATTACTGCTCCAGTCTTGATCACCACCAGAGATAAAGATTTTGCTGCCCGATATATTGTAGCTGCCATCTTCATTAGGTTCGGCTTTGCTGCTGAGCAGACTTAAATCAGTACCCGCATGAGGTTCAGTTAGGCACATGGTGCCGGTCCATTCACCACTAATTAGCTGACGCAGGTATTTTTGTTTTAGAGTATCGCTACCGTGTTTGGTAACAGCTAAGACCGCACTTTCGGTGAGCATACAAATCAAGCGCCAACTTAAATTAGCTGAGTTGAGCATTTCGTGTACCGGAATCGCCATGGAGTTAGGCAGATCTTGCCCGTCGTAGTCAGCGCTGCCTAGCATGGCATTCCAGCCATTGGCGATGTAATCCTGATAGGCAGCGGCAAAACCATGTGGAGTGCTTACGTTGCCGTCTTGTAATTTACTGCTTTGCTCATCGCCTTCGCGATTGAGAGGAGCAATCACTTCTTCAGCAAATTTGGCGCCTTGATTGAGGATTTCGTTGACCAGTTCTTGATCAAAATCTTGCTGACCTAGCGCCTGATAGTGGTCGCATATGTTCATCCAATCATGCAGTAAAAATTGCATGTCAGTTAATGGGGCATGATATTGCGGCATAAATATACTCTTTGTTTGTTAACTACTCCGACCAGTATAGCCGATTTTATAGTTAACTTGCGGTAAAGTAACGAATATTTGGTATAAGTTAAGGTGATACTTGTATTCACACAGGTTATGCTTCAATCGCAAAAGCGCGATCCTATTGACCCTTATTGAATAGGCTTCTGATCAATATTAGATCACTTTTTTCTGACCATTGAGATTCTGGAGTCAAATTAGGATCAGCAAAACTAATATTGACCACCTTGCGATGGGCCCAGTCGGGCACAGGAAGATCTTGAGTTAGGGTGTCAAACCCATTGGATAAAGCGCAGCTGTATATGTGTTTGTTGTCGGGGGCAATGTCGAGAAGTTGTCTTACTTCAACGTTTAAACCAGTGCTTTGCCAAACGGCTTGATGTGCAGTGCATTGTGCTGACATCTTGTTGTTTTTATGACCAGTGGGTAATTGCCATCCGTTTTTGTTTTTTAATTTAAGTACTAATACTGAGGTGTTTGATGTTATCAAGCAGCTTGCGGGTGCGGCTGGTGCTGGTAGTGTGTCTTTATCTATCCTGCACATGGGCTCAGCCACTTGCTCTTTAGCGCAGGCGCTGAGTAATAGAATGCTTAGTAAAAAAATAAATAATCTTAAAAACAAAGAAAAGCGTATCCCATGATGCTTGTTGGGGCTGATTATAGCCTATGAGTTGTTTGGGATCAGCAACGCTCACGTGTAGTGGCTACACATAAATAACGTTAGATAATTGTTATCACATTTTATAGGTAAAACATGTTGAAAGGATTAAAGTTCTCACCTCTATTTATAGCGGCTGTAGCATTCATAGGCTTAGTGGTTTATTTGTATCTTCCAAAAGAAGAGACACAAGAAGCGAAAGGCCAGTCACTGACTCCTGTAACCGTTCATGTGATCAAAACAGAACCATTTCCCATTACTATCGAAGCACTGGGTACCGCCAAGGCTAATGAATCTATCGCATTAACGGCACAAACCACCGATACCGTGCAAAGTGTTAATTTTGATGATGGTGATATCGTAAAACGTGGGCAGTTGTTACTGACCTTAAATGATAATGAAGAAAAAGCGCGTTTAAACGAGTTAGACATTAACTTACAAGAAGCAAAACGCCAATTAACCCGAATTACTAACCTAGCCAAAGAAAGCGCAGCATCCGAGCAATTACTAGACGAGCAACAAGCGAAGGTAAAAGCCCTAAAAGCGCAAATGGACGTCGTTACCTCACAGTTGAATGAACTAGAAATTCGAGCGCCGTTTGATGGTGTTCTCGGTATCAGGCAAGTGAGTTTAGGCGCCTTGCTTAAACCAGGTGATATGGTAACCACCTTAGATGATATTGCTGTAGTTAAGCTAGATTTCAGCATTTCTGAGTCACACTTGCCTACCGTTGCTATTGGACAATTGATTAGAGCAACGTCGGTTGCGTATCCTGGTGAGTTGTTCGAGGGCAAAATTACCAGTATTGCATCACGAGTCGATCCCATAACTCGTTCAATCCCTATTCGCGCCAATATTAATAATCAAGCTTTAAAATTGCGCCCAGGCATGCTTATGCAAGTTGTGCTGCAAAAAACTGTATTACAAACATTAGTGTTACCTGAACAATCCTTAGTGCCCGTGGAAGATAAACAATTTGTATTTGTGGTGGTTGATGGTGCCGTGGTACGCAAAGAAGTAGTGGTAGGCAAACGTAAACCTGGTTTTGTGCAAATTGAATCTGGTTTAAAAGAAGGTGATCAAGTCGTGGTTGAGGGTACATTGCGCTTGCGAGATGGCTCAAAAGTACGGGTTTTATCGACTAGTAATAACGGAGAGTAAACCATGTTACTTTCAGATATTTCGGTAAAACGTCCGGTTTTTGCCTCCGTTGTTAACTTACTGCTGATTGTCTTCGGGATTGTTTCCATCACCTTATTATCATTGCGTGAATATCCCGATATCGACCCCCCTATAGTGTCTATTAATACTAACTATCCTGGTGCGTCAGCGTCTATTATTGAAACCCGCATTACTCAGCTCTTAGAAGATCGCATCAGCGGAATTGAAGGGATCAAGAATATTTCATCTAGCAGCCGTAACGGTCGTTCTTCTATTACCATCGAGTTTAATTTATCCCGTGATATCGATGCGGCGTCAAATGATGTGCGTGAGCGGGTCAGCCGAGCACTAAATAATCTGCCCGATCAAGCAGAGCCACCAGAGGTATCAAAAGCGGGCTCTGATGAAGACGTTATTGTTTGGTATAACTTGCGCAGCGATAGCTTGTCTGTGCTTGAACTGACCGATTACGCTGACCGTTTTATTGTTGATCGTTTATCAGTGGCAGAAGGCGTAGCCAATATTCGTTTAGGTGGCGGACGCAGCTATGCAATTAAAGTGTGGCTTGATCGTAACGCGATGGCGGCTCGTCAAATTACCGTTGCTGACGTAGAAAGTGTTATTCGTTCTGAAAATGTCGAGTTACCCGCGGGCGAAGTGGAATCGGTAAGCCGTGACTTTGAAGTAAGGGTTGCCCGTAGCTTTTTGACGCCGGATGATTTTGCCAATTTAACCATTAAAGCCAATGCTGATGGTTACTTAGTGAAATTAGGCGAAATCGCTCATGTTGAACTGGCCGCCGAAGACGACGAAGCAGAGTTTCGTGGTGGCGGTGTCAATATGATTGGTTTGGGTATTTCTAAACAATCAAAGGCCAATACCCTTGAAGTGGCGCGCGCAGCGAAAAAAGCCATTCAAGAAATTGAAGCCACCTTACCCGATAACATTTTTATTGTGCCCAGTTATGATTCGTCGGTGTTTATTGAGGCATCGATCAACGAAGTATATGAAACCCTCGCTATCGCAGTACTGATGGTGGTGTTAGTTATCTACGTATTTTTAGGTAATATTCGCGCCACCTTGATCCCAGCGGTGACCGTGCCTGTGTCATTAGTGGCAGCGTTTATCGTGATGTACGCCTTAGGTTTTTCTATTAACTTACTCACCTTGTTAGCCTTGGTGTTAGCTATCGGTTTAGTGGTAGATGATGCCATCGTGGTACTTGAAAATATCACGCGGCGCATAGAATTGGGTGAACCCCCTTTATTAGCTGCTTATCGAGGCGCTCGAGAAGTTGGGTTTGCGGTAATTGCTACCACCTTAGTGCTGATTTCGGTCTTTGTACCTTTAGTTTTTTTGGAGGGAAATATTGGCCGCTTGTTTACTGAATTTGCTCTGGCAATTGCTGCCGCAGTGGCGTTTTCCAGTGTTACGGCACTCACCTTATCACCGATGTTGTGCTCGTTACTTTTGAAAAAACGCACCAGTACCTCCGGTTTTTCACATTGGGTTGATCATAACTTCAAAAAAGTAGAACACCGCTATTACCAGAGTTTACAAGGCAGTATTCATCAAAAATGGTGGATGCTGATACTTGTTGTTACCAGTATTGCGGCGCTGTATCAATTAGCGAATTTGATCCCCAGCGAGCTCGTCCCGAAAGAAGACAGACGTAACTTCTTTATCCAAGTGCAAAGCGCTGAAGGGGCAAGTTTTGAGTCTAACTCAGCCAATGTGAAAAAAATTGAAAGTATCTTGCTGAAGTATCTCAGCGCTGGTGAAGTAGAACGGGTTTTGGTCAGAACACCCGGTTGGGGCGGCTCTGCAGGTGTGGGGATTGTTGGTATGCCTATGCACGGTGACGATCAGCGCTCTACGTTTGATGTCATGGATGAAGTCAGTGCAGAGATATCAGAAATTCCAGACATTCAAGCCTTTGCGATTATGCGCAGCGGGATTGCTGGAGGCGGTTTAGGACGGCCAGTACAATTTGTATTACAAGGTAATACTTACGAAGACTTGGTCGCGTGGCGCGATATCGTGATCAACAAAGCCCGAGAAAACACTAAGCTGGTGCGAGTGGATTCTGACTACAAAGAAACGTGGCCGCAGCTATTAGTGAATATCGACAAAGACCGTGCTGCCGACCTTGGGGTGTCGTTCAGTGATATTGGACGCACCTTAGAAACCATGTTGGGACAACGACGGGTTTCTACCTTTCTTGACAGGGGGCAAGAATATTATGTGATTATGGAAGGCGCAGAAGAAGATTATCGTAGCCCGCAAAGTATTGAAAATATTTATGTGCGCTCGTCTACCACCAACCGTTTAATTCCGCTGGATAACTTGGTTAGCGTAGAAGAGCGGGCGACATCCTCTACTTTAAATCGTTACAACCGTATGCGCAGTATTACCATCAGTGCCAATTTAGCCGATGGTTATACAGTGGGTGATGCACTCGCGTATTTGCGCAATGTGGTTAATACTGAATTACCCAGTGAAGTATCTATTGATTACAAAGGTGAGTCGCAGCTTTATCAAGAATCAGGCAGTTCAATTTTGTTTATTTTTGCCTTAGCGCTGGCCATTACTTATTTGGTATTAGCGGCGCAATTTGAAAGTTGGATCCACCCTTTGGTGATTATGCTCACAGTTCCTATGGCGCTAGTTGGGGCCTTAATCGGCTTATATTTTGCAGGCATGACCATGAATATTTACAGTCAAATAGGGCTCGTGATGCTGATTGGTTTAGCGGCGAAAAATGGCATACTCATTGTTGAATTTGCGAATCAGTTACGTGATGCAGGTTTTGAATTTGAAGAAGCGTTGCGCCGTGCGGCAACTCAACGTTTACGGCCAATTGTGATGACGGGTTTTACTACCGTGTTTAGTGCCTTGCCGCTAGTCTTTGCCACGGGCGCAGGAGCAGAAAGTCGCACGGTAATTGGTATGGTTATTTTTGCTGGTGTTTTGTTATCCGCTTTTATGACCCTGTACATTGTGCCTACTGCTTACTACTGGTTAGCTAAAAATACTCGCTCGCCAAATGAGTTAAGTCATCGACTTGAAAAATTAGAAGCTGAAGTACCCTATAAACGGGGCGAATTGGAATAATACCAAGCTGTTTTAGCGAGGTAAAAAAAAGGGGCTGATGAAATGCATCAGCCCCTTTTTCATAGCAGTAAACTTTTAGTTAGCCGCCGCGTATTCTTCCGTTTCGCGCCATACACGCAATAAATTGCCGCTTAAAATTTTCACAATGTCGGCATCGCTGTATCCGCGGTCAAGTAAACCTTGTACTAAGTTAGGATAGGTCGAGACATCTTTTAAGCCGACAGGTAAGGTATCGCCTACACCATCATAATCAGAGCCAATACCAACATGATCGATACCAATCAGTTTTACCACGTGGTCAATATGATCTAATACGGTTTCAAGTGTGGCAAAAGGCAGTGGATTTTTTTCAGCATAAGTTTTAGCAAAGGTTTGACTGGTGGCACTGTCTGCGCCTTCTTGTTCTTCCACTTCTTTACGCTTTTTACTAAAAGCATCACTCCAAGTGCGAGCCATTTTACTGACAAAGGTTGAACCAAAGTTAATTTGAATTACGCCGCCATTCTTACCCAAGGCTTTAATCATGTCGTCATCCATGTTGCGCTCAAACCCGGGAGTAAACGCCCTTAACGATGAGTGAGAGGCAATAAGCGGTACCTTAGAAATTTCCACTGCTTGATAAAAAGCATCATCGGATACATGAGAAATATCCACTAAAATCCCCATTTTGTTCATTTCAACCACAAGCTCTTTACCAAAAGGGCTGAGTCCCTTCCATTGACGGCGAATATCATAAGACGAGTCTGAAATATGGTTACTTTGTGAGTGAGCAAGGGTGATGTAACGAATGCCGCGATCATAAAAATGTTTGAGGTTATCTAAGCTACCTTGAATGGGCGAGCCATTTTCCATGCCCATGGGTAATGAGATTAAACCTTGCTTAAATTGCTGCTCTACGTCGGCAGTGGATTTTGCAATGGCGAATTTTTCGGGTGCACGACCTACGATAGCCTCAACGTAATCAATGAGCTTATCTGCCAAGGCGGTTGATTCGGGTGAACTGTCTAAGCTAGCAGGCACATAAATTGACATAAAAGGGGCATTTAATCCGCCTTGTTTGGCCCGCGGATAATCAAAATCGCCTTTCTCGGTCGCTTGAGTCACATCTTCCCAGTGTTTATTTAAACGGTAAGGCACGTCAATGTGGGTATCAATCAGGATGTTGTCGTAAGCTAATTTTTTGGCTTTTTCAGACGCCACGTAAGCCGTGTCTGCAATGGCGGATGAACATAGCAAGGCACTGGTCATTGCTAGATACAAATACGAAGATTTGAACATGTGGTTTTTCCTTTTTTTATAGATTGCGGCTTGTTTGTTGCTGCATTTTTCTGTCGGTATTACTGTATCAGAGCACAGCTTATTTTGTCTCTTTTTGTGCTCAGAATAGGATTAATTTTCGCCATGCAGAAACACAAAAGCCCGATAAATCGGGCTTTTGGTTGAGGCTTAATTGAGTCGCTGACTCACATTGCCGTTAGTTGAAAAATCAAACTACTTTGAGGGGTAAGCAAGGGCAGTTGCAAACCTAATTGCATTAATAATTCACCACTAAATACTTGTCCGTCAATATCAGGCAAGTTAGTTTTGAAATTAAATAAGGCAGATTTTGGCCAATTGTCAGATAACTTTAGCGGCCAAATGACATCGAGTTTATAGTGGTTTTCCGCTTTCAATCCTGCAAACAAATATTGTTCTGGCAAGGTGTAAGGGGGGCATTCTATAAGGCTATATGAAAATAAAGCATGAGACTTGTTTTCGGCGACGATACCAAGGCCGTGCATGTAGGCAGGCAGCTCTAATCGAAATAAGTCGCCCGAGTGTACTAAGTTGCGATGCTGTTTATACAAGGCAGTCATGGCCCTTAATTCTATTTGCTCACTGTCGGTCAATTCTCTTAAATCCATTTCCATGCCCATATGACCAAATAAGGTAACAGAAGCACGCATTTCCATACTCAGATGACGATGAGTGATGTGGCAATCACGGGGACCCACGTGTGAGCCCATTAGCTCAGGCGGAAAGAAATAAGAAAAGCCTTTTTGAATTTTTAAGCGCTCGAGAGCGTCGTTTGAATCAGACGTCCAAATCCGGTCAGTGTGTGCCAATACGCCGAAATCTGCACGGCCGCCACCTGAAGCGCAACTTTCAATTTCGACACTGGGATGATTGGCCTTTAAGGCCGCAACCAACTGGTAAAAGGCTTGGGTTTGACGATGAATAGCTGGTTTACCCTTAGCATCACCCGGGTGATTAATATCCCGATTCATATCCCATTTTACGTAGCTAATGTCATATTCGCTAAGCAAGCTATCTAAACGCTCAAATAAATAGTTAAAGACTTCTGTGCGGGTGAGGTCGAGCACTAACTGATTGCGAAAACCCAATTGGGCATTACCTTCACAACTGAGTACCCAGTCAGGATGAGCCCGAAATAAGTTGCTGTTGGGGTTAACCATTTCAGGTTCAAACCATAAACCAAATTCCAAGCCTTGGGCCTTTACATGGTCAATTAACGGGCCGAGGCCATCGGGATAAAATGCGTGATCCACATACCAATCACCTAAGGCTGCGGTGTCGTCATTTCTATCAGTAAACCAGCCATCATCCAATACAAAACGTTCAGCGCCCAGATTACTGGCCCGCTCGGCCAACTCTTTCAGGGTGGTCATGTCATGTTTAAAATAAATACCTTCCCAAGTATTGTAATGCACGGGACGAGGTTTGTTCTTTACTTCGGTGCGAATTAAGTGTTGGCGCACATAACGATGATATTGTTGAGATAGGCCCGACAAACCTTGGTCAGAATAACAGGCATACAACACAGGGCTGCTATAACTCTCACCATGCTGTAGTTGAATTTCGCCGGGTAACAATAACTCGCCTAGCTGCACATAAGCCCGTCCATCAGCCATTTTTTCGGCTAAAATTTTGTGATTACCGCTCCACCCCAGATGAAAACCAAAGGCTTCGCCCACTAATTCCGTGGTGGCCTTGCTACGCATAATGAGGCCGGGGAAGGCATCGTGGGAAGTCCGTCCTCGGCGATTTTCTCTAGCATAGGCGCCAAAGTGCAAGTCTTGTTCGTGAGTATGAAATTCACCAGCCCAATGTCCTTCAAAACCAATGATATGCCGAAATGGGCTAGCGATTGGCAAGGTTGCCGCAGCACAAGCATGAATGGTGATTGGATTTTTGTGTAGGTTTGATACTTTACTGCTTATGCTCAATACATCGGTCGCCGGATCAAGCACTATCGTGTGTTCTAGCTCGATTTGTCGGTCAATATCTAAACTGACAATGGTGTAGTGATGGTCGTTGTGCTGCACGATATTTCTGATCGTCGGTGCCAGTGACCATTGGTCACCATTGCCTGATACGCTCAATCCTGGATGGCCGGTAAAGCCTTGACCTTGAGTAGGACTTAAGGTTAGAGGGACCTCATTCATAGGAGAGGCTGGTGCCTCTTGTCTTTGTCTCAATAGGCTCGTCATTTTAGGCGATATGACTTGATTGAGTTTTTTACGCCAATACACCACTTGTGGCGCGCCTAATTGGCAGTCAATAACCACGCTCGATTTACTGCCAGTTAATACAAGTAATGATGAATAGGATAACGCCATATTGATTTAACCTTAGTTGGATGAACTTACCAATCGGTGACTGTTATAGGCCATTAATGTTCAGCAAGGACACAAGATACATTCTTCTTTTATGCTACGGGTTTATCTGCAAACAGTAATGAGAAGCGCATTAGTGTGATGTATGAATGCCGCGCATTTGATAATTAAAAAGAAAATATGTCAACACAAACGAACAATACCGAAACTACGCTTTGATAAAGGTAATGCCATTTTGTTTGATAATATCTTGTATATCATTGGGAGGTAGCTCATCACTCACTAGGTAGTCTACTTGTGATAGATGACCTTGTTTGACCATGGCGCAGCGATCAAATTTACTGGCATCTGCCGCTAAAATAACTTTACGAGAATTTTTCAAAATCGCCTGAGAGACCTTTACTTCTCTAAAATCAAAGTCAAGTAAGGCGCCATCAGCACTAATACCACTAATACCTATAATGCCGTAATCCATTTGAAACTGGCTGATAAAGTCACAGGTGGCCTCGCCAATAATACCGCCATCGCGATAGCGCACTTCACCAGCAGCAATAATGACACTGAAATCTTCTTTGGCAGATAACAAGGTTGCAACGTGAATATTATTGGTGACGATATGCAGGTTACGGTGATTGATCAGCCGAGAAGCCACCATTTCAGTCGTGGTACCTATGTTGATAAATAACGAAGCACCGTCGGGTATCATATTAGCAATGGCATCTGCAATACGCTCTTTCACCCCTTTATTGTATGTTTTTCTATCTTGGTAGGGGGTGTTTTCCCAGCTGGCATTAATACCAGCTCCGCCGTGATAGCGGCTAATTAGGCCGGCTTCAGATAATTGGTTTAGATCCCGTCTTATGGTTTGAGGCGTTACATCACACTCTTGAACTAAATCATCTATTGACATAAAGCCGCGCTGCTTAATTAAGCTAACAATCAATTCACTTCGACGGGTTTGGTTCATTATGACAGCCTTATTTTTATTATTAACTAGAGTGTATTACATTTGAGATGCTAGATAGCTACTAATCATTATATTTTCATTTGCGAAAATTCGTATGTTAATTAATTGTCAATGCGAAAGTAAAGCGATTACCCGTTTTTGCATGAAACAAACCTAAAGCCACCTATTTTTTTATAAAAGCAATATAAATCCTATGCGTTTGAATCGTTGATGCCCTCAACGACTATTCTTTGATTCAAGGAATTAAAAAAATGCACTGGAAATATATTTTACAGTCCCCTGTCTATATTGTGCCCATCGCTTTTTTCAGACGAAAACGCCCCCGCAAAACAGTGCTAAAGTATTGATTAGTCGTAATAATCCTAATAATAGTATTATTGTTGTATTTTTAAATATTCGAAAGTAAACGAAAATGAGTGAAGTTGATGGGTTAATTGCATGTTAAGACTCTTGATTCATTAATTTTTATTAAAATCAATTGCTTATATTTTTATTTGCTTGGTATTAGCGCAATTTATTGTAAACCATTTGTTATTGTTATTGAGCGAAAGTGAATATTGCTGTATAAATATCGAAAATTTAGGATGCGTTAAATTTTACAACCAAAGAGAAAACACATGACACACAAAACAAAACAAATGGAAAACTTTACGAAGCGTTCTCTTCTCGGTATGGCAGTCGCAACTGCCTTATATTCAGGAGCGACCTTGGCACAAGAAGTGAACCAGCCAGCTGCAGATGATGTAGAGGTGATTGAAGTACGTGGTTTAATCAGCAGTCTTAAGCGTTCTTTTTCAGATAAAAAAGAAGCATTAATTGTATCTGATGGTATTGCTGCTGAGGATCTAGGTAAGTTTCCTGATCAAAACGTAGCTGAATCGTTGCAACGTATTACCGGTGTTGCTATCGACCGCAGTGGTGGTGAAGGTCAATTGATCTCAGTGCGTGGTTTCGGGCCACAATTTAACTTGGTTACCGTTAACGGTCGTCAAATGGCATCTGAGCGCGCAGGTCGTGAATTCAGCTTTGATACTTTGGCTTCTGAATTAATTGCTGGTGCAGACATCTATAAAACGTCTAATGCAGCAAACCAAGAAGGGGGAATCGGCTCATATATCAATTTAAAAACTGCGAAGCCTTTCGACCTTGACGGCTTTAAAGCAGTAGGCAGCGTAAAAGCAACTTATGACAGTTTGTCTGAAAGCACTACTCCTGCTTTTTCTGGTTTAGTCAGCAACACCTTCATGGACGACAAATTAGGTGTATTAGCGTCTTTGTCGGTACAAAAGCGTGATGCACAAATTAACCAAGCAGATACCCGTGGTTTCTACCGCGTAGACCGTATTCAAACTAACGATTTTAATGCCGCAACTAACACGGGTAAAGAAGCCTTTAACGTGTGGGTTCCTCGTAACCTTGATTTAACTTCAAACGAAGAAGATCGTACTCGTACCAGTGGTACTTTGGTTGTACAATATGCAGCAAGCGATGAATTGACCATCACCTTTGATGGGATTTATTCAAAGTTTGAAGTTGAATCGCAAGTAAGCAACTATGCAAACTGGTTTACACCTGGCAACTTCCGAGATTTTGAAGTTGATCCGTCAACTGAAACAGTAACTTATTGGTCTCACAACGCCTTTGACGACCCAATGGGGCAAGGTTCTGGTGCAACTGACTTTGTGCAACAAGGTTTAGACCGTAATGTTAAAATTCAAGCCTTTGGCTTTAACGCCGATTGGGATTTAACTGACCAATTAAACGTTGATGTCGACATCTCAACTTCAAAAGCAGAAGATTTAAGTGGTGATCAAAGCCGCGTATTTACCGTAATGGGCTATGCCAATGGTTATACTTATGACTTCACTGGCGGTGGCGACTTACCAGCATTCTCTTCTGATGGTATTGACGGACCGTTCAGCCAAGCTGATTCAAGTAAATTGCGTGCTCACTATGTCGAGCGTGGCGGTGATGAGCGTGTTGATGAAATCACTGAAATGCGTGCAGATTTTACTTACACACCTGACAGCGATACCTTCACTCAACTACGTTTTGGTGTTTACACTCAAGACCGGACTAAATCAGCCAAGGTATTTCAATCTCCAAGCCTACCAAACTGCTTTTACTGTGGTTACGGTTTAGACGTGCCAGATGATTTAGCGTATTTGGTATCTCCAAATGGTTGGTTTGATGGTATCCCATCTTCTTTCTTCGGTTACAATGTCGATGATTATCTTTCGTTTTTAGAAACAGACGCGGCTATTACATCACAAACTCCTGTGCGTAACGCAAATGCCTTAGCCGCTTGGATTGCTAACGGCAACGCTGAAGCTGATTTTGTGCCAGAAAACCCCGCTGATAATATTGCTGCGTTTGGTTCATTAGATGGTTATACCCCTGTTGAGCTAGGTACCAGCTTTGAAATCGAAGAAGAAATCATGTCAGCCTACGCTGATTTTGTTTTCCAAGGTGATCTTGGTGATATGCCATGGACAGTGAATGTAGGCGTTCGTTACAGCGAAACGGATACAACTGCTTCAGGAAATCAGGCTACTTTGCTTGATGTCCAAGCAAACCCTAATGATGGCACGATTCTGGATCAAGTGTACTTAGAGGATGCAAGCGGACAACGCGCTTCTGTGCCGATTTCATTAAAAAATTCCTATGATAATTTATTGCCTAGTGTAAACGCCAAACTTGAAGTTGCTGAAGACATGTTAGTTCGTTTTGGTTATTCAGAAACCATTACCCGTCCAACACTAGAAGCAATGCGTCCAGTGACCAATATTGGTACGACTCGTCCTGATATTTTACTAGCAAGTGGTGGTAACCCTTATTTAACGCCTTTCCTATCGACTAACTGGGATGTGTCATACGAGTGGTATTACGCTGATGCAAGTGCCATATCTATTGGTGCCTTTATTAAGGACGTAGAGGGCTTTATCTCTATTACCCCAGCGATTGAGGCATTCACTCTTGCAAGCGGAAGTTTTGACTTTTCTGTAAGCCGTCCGCGTAACGGTGCTAGCGCACAAGTTGAAGGCTTAGAAATGGCCTGGACACACACGTGGGAAAGCGGTTTTGGTATTCAAGCCAACGCAACTATTGTGAATAGCTCTAGTGATGATGGCTTCCAATTAGAAGGTCTTGGTGATTCACAAAACTTGGTCGGTTTCTATGAAAAAGATGGCTTCCAAGCACGTGTTGCCTTCAATAATCGTGAGTCATTCTTACAAACCTTACGTAACGGTGATACCGGTGAGCCTGAGTATGTTGATACTTATGGCCAGTGGGACGTAAGTGCGAGTTATGACATTAACGAAAACTTTACGGTTGTATTTGAAGGTATCAATATTACTGATGAGTACACATCTAAGCATGGTAGTTTAGCTAGTCACTTCACTGAGCAAGTTCGTTCAGGTGCGCGCTACGCAGTTGGTGTTAGAGGTTCATTCTAGTAAGGTTATGCTTGTAAGTTAAAAAAGGGGATTACATCCCCTTTTTTGCTTGGAGTTTAACAAGCAATTTGAAGGTAAAAACTTTGTCTGGTGTTATTAAACGAATTATTGTCCTTGGTGGTGGAACGGCAGGGTGGATAACTGCAGGCATTCTTGCAAAAAAACACGCTAGTCATTCAGCTGAACAAGGCATCAAAGTCAGTCTCATCGAATCACCTGACATTTCTGTGGTGGGAGTCGGTGAGGGCACTTGGCCAACTATGCGTAAAACCCTAGCGCAATTGGGCATTTCTGAAACACAATTTATGCGTGAATGTGGCGCTACCTTTAAACAAGCCAGTAAATTTGTTAATTGGATCACCGCAAATAACGATGTGTATTACCACCCGTTTACCGAACCGCAGGGCTTCAATAAAATCGATCCTGCGCCTTATTGGCAGTCGGCGGTTGATGCTACTTGCTCATTCTCTGAAGCTGTCAGTTTTCAGCAATACCTTTGCGAACATGGTCTTGCGCCAAAAACAATTGCCAATAAAGAATACGAAGTGATTGCCAATTATGGTTATCATCTCGATGCAGCTAAGTTTATTACCTTGCTACGTAAACATTGTGTTAGTCAGCTTGGTGTTGAGCATATTTGCGATACGGTTGAACGCATCGAACAAGATACAAGTGGTGACATTAACGCGCTGCAAACCAAAGAGCATGGTATGCAAAAAGCGGATTTATTTGTTGATTGCTCAGGCATGCGCAGTGTTTTATTGGCTGATACATTAAAGGTGCCTTTTGTACCCTGCGACGATGTGTTTTTAGCTGATACCGCATTAGCTACTCAAGTGCCTTATATCCAAGCTGATGATCCTATTGCTTGTC
This sequence comes from Flavobacterium sp. W21_SRS_FM6, assembly GCF_052119645.1. NCBI lineage: Bacteria > Pseudomonadati > Bacteroidota > Flavobacteriia > Flavobacteriales > Flavobacteriaceae > Flavobacterium > Flavobacterium sp. W21_SRS_FM6. Next base: position 132,958 of record NZ_JBGQOM010000001.1, on the reverse strand, counting down.
ATACTATCGCAACGGCCCAAACAGCGGGCTGGATCTGGGATATCGGTTTGCAGCAGCGTCGTGGAGTAGGCTATGTGTATTCAAGCCAACATTGCTCTGAAGACAAAGCACGTAAAACGCTGGCTCAGTACATTGGCTGTGAAACAGTAGAGCATGCAAAGAAGATAAACTTCAAACCTGGGCACCGCGAGGTATTCTGGAAAAACAACTGCGTAGCGGTGGGATTAGCCGCTGGATTTTTAGAGCCTCTTGAAGCGTCTGCCTTAATGTTGATTGAAACGTCAGCTAACTTTATTGCTGATCAACTGCCCGCCAATACCGCATTAATGCCATTAGTGGCAAAACGCTTTAACACCATGATGTTGAAAAAGTGGCGTGGGGTGATTGATTTTCTTAAGTTGCATTATGCCTTAAGTGAGCGCACAGAACCTTTTTGGTTGCAACATCGCCAAAGTCACAGCATACCTGAGTCCTTAAAAGAGCTTCTTGCTCTGTGGCGTTACCGCTCACCCAATGAATATGATTTTACCGATAGCATGGAAGCATTTAGCGCTGCAAGTTATCAATATATTCTGTATGGAGTGGGTTTTAAGTCTGATTTTAGTCAGATGAAACATATCTATAAGCAAAGTGAGTTGGCTAAAAAACAATTGCAGATGACGCAAAAGCGTATCGAACAACTGAGATACACCCTGCCTACACACAGAGAGCTTATCAATAAAGTAAACACCTTAGGTTTTTCGAAACTTTAATACCCTCTGACGAGAGATAAACATGTCTAACTATGTACTACTTGATCCTGCTACCCATCAGGATATAAAAATAAAACCACACAGCAATTTTGCCTTTTCGAAACACCAGCATCACGCGTCATTAGTCGTGCATGAGTTTGGTGCGGCTGCAAGTAGTTTTCCAGTTGTTTATATGAAAGAGCCAACTCAGGGCCAGTTTCGGGCTGTTGCCTTATTGAGTTTACTGGCGGGTGAAAATGTATTTTTTACCGAACAAGAATGGTTAGCGGTGCATGTGCCTTCAGCCTATTTACGCCAACCTTTTGAGTTAGGAGCTGATCCTGCAAAAGAGAAAACATTAACCATTTATATTGATGAGCAAAGTGATTACGTAAGTCAATCAGAGGGCGTGGCGCTTTTTCAAAATGGCGAAGCAAGCCAATTTTTGCAACAAGTACAAAATAAGATGGGCGAATACTATCAGCAAGAACAATTGACCCATCAATTTACCCAGAAGTTACTCGCCTTAAATCTGCTGAAAGAAATCGAGTTGGCTATAGAATTCGGTGATGGTAAAAAAACACGCGTTAAAGGTATTTATACCGTTGATGAAGAGACCTTGCGTCAGCTTCCAGAAGCACAAGTAGTGGAGCTTAATACGCAAAACTTTTTGCTTCCCATTCACGCCATTTTGTCCTCCCTTATTCAGGTAAATCGCCTGATTAAGCAACACAATCATCGTTCAGAAAATACTATTTTAGGCGTGCAAATGCGCGTTGCTGCAGAGGAATAAAAATGTCAGAGAATATGATTCAAGCTTTAGTCTTTGGCGCAGTGACGGCCTTTATTGGTTTATTAACCTACTTAAAATGTCGTGGCCATGGGCACAGTAAACAAAGCCAAAACAAAGAATACTTTTTAGCGGGTGGCGGATTAACCTGGGTATTTGTTGCGGGCTCTATCACCCTGACCAATTTGAGTACGGATCAGCTTGTTGGTATGAATGGTAATCAGATGGCTTTGTTAGCTTGGTGGGAGTTTGCGGCCGTCATTGGTTTGATTATTTTAGCTAAAGTATTTATTCCGATTTACTACAAATATAACTGTACTACCACCACAGAATTATTAGAAAAACGTTACAACAACAAACATATCCGCGCGGTTATTGGTATGTTGTTTTTCTTAGGTAATGCATTGATTTATATGCCAGCGGTTATCTATTCCGGTTCATTATTTATGCAAACCATGTTCAATGTTGATATCCCACTCATGTATATCGCAATTGCCTTTGCTGCCCTAGGTGCTATTTACGCTATCTTTGGTGGTTTACGTGCAGTTGCAGTGTCAGATACCTATTCTGGTGTATTGCTACTTACTATGGCTATTTTGGTGGTGTTTCTCTCTTTATACGCCATTGATTTCGACTTTAGTGGCATCCCTGCGGATCGTTTGACCTTAATTGGTGATGAAGACTCACCCTTACCTTGGCAAACCCTGTTAACCGGTATGATCTTTATTCAGATGTACTACTGGGGAACCAACCAAACCATTACGCAAAGAGCCATGGCTGCGCCCAATGTTAAAGAAGCGCAGAAAGGCGTATATGCAGCTGCGGTTATCCGTATCTTAATCGTTCCGGCCATCATTGTGTTGCCTGGCATTATCTCCTTTAAGTTATACGGTGATATCGGTGATGCCGCCTATGGACGTATTGTGGGAGACGTGATGCCTCTTTGGTTAACCGGTGTATTTGCTGCCGCTATGGCGGCGGCCGTGTTATCTACCTACAACAGCTTGTTAAATTCTGCTACAGCTTTGTATGTGTGTGATATTCATGAAGCTTACTTTAATAAGAGCCCTAATGTGGCGCGTTTAAGTGGTTGGGTAACGGCATTGTTAACGATATTTTCATTAGTGTTAGTGCCGATATATCAACAAGCAGACAGCATCATCAATTTACTGCAACAACTTAATGGTCTACTGAGTATGCCAATATTGTCGATTTTTGTGGTGGGCTTGGTCTTTAAAGATGTTGATGCAAGAGCGGGCATTGCGGCAGTTATTTTTGGCGTATTGATGTATGGCTCTTTGACCTTTGAATTCTCACCCTTACATTCGTCTTGGCACTATATACATTTGATGCCTGTTACGTTGATCTCTTGTATTAGTTTTGCACTATTCATTAATAGATTCGTCTTTGGCCAACGCGCTAAGTTTGCGTGGGGTAGCAACGATGGAATGGAATTAGTGGGTAAAGAGTAATTGTTGGAATAGTATCGGAAACGCAATGAGCAACTTAAGAAAAAGTAATATTAGTAAATTGCCCCAAGGAACCTACGACGTCCTGATTGTAGGTGGCGGAATTAATGGGGCTGTGTCTGCTGCAGCACTGGCTGCGAAGGGGGTAAAGGTTGCTTTAATTGATAAAGGTGATTTTGCCGGTTTCACTAGCTCTAATTCATCTAATTTAGCGTGGGGTGGTATTAAGTACTTAGAAAGTTATGAATACGGTTTGGTCAACAAATTGTGCAAGAGCCGTAACCACTTAATGCGCAGTTATCCCTCAACGGTTAAAGAAATTCGCTTTTTGACCAGTATTCAAAAAGGCTTTCGTTTTCCTCCGCTGTTTATTTACATGGGTACCTTACTTTACTGGGTGATGGGGCGCTTTTTTACCAAAATGCCGAGTTACTTATCCGGTGATAAAATCAAGTCAATGGAGAGTGTGGTTAATACTCAAAATGTTGCTGGGGGCTTTGAATATTCAGACGCATACCTATACGACAACGATGCGCGATTTGTATTTAACTTCATCCGCTCAAGCATGAGTTACGGCTGTATCGCGGCCAATTATGTTGAATCACTTGGCTCTAAGCGTTCTGAAGGTATTTGGCATACAAAAGCGAAAGATTGTATCTCGGGTCAAGAGTTTGAAGTTCGCTCTAAGGTGTTAATTAATGCCGCTGGCCCTTTTGTTGATCCCTTAAATGTGGTCAACAATGAGAAGACTGAACATCATCATGTTTTCTCGAAAGGGATTCATCTTATTGTGGATCGCATTACGCCAAGCAATAAAGTGTTAACCTTCTTTGCTGATGATGGCCGCTTGTTTTTTGTTATCCCTATGGGGCCTAAAACCTGTATTGGTACCACTGATACCCAAGTTGAAAGCCCCATAACCCATGTCACGGAAAAAGACAGGCAGTTTGTATTGGACAACGTCAACAAATTATTGGCTCTTGAAAAACCTTTGACCAAAGACGATATTATTTCTGAACGTTGTGGTGTGCGTCCCTTAGCGATAAAAGGTTCTGGAGGCAAGGCCGATTGGGTTCAACTGTCTCGAAAACACGCCATTGATACTCATGATGAACACAACTACATGTCTATTTTTGGTGGAAAGTTGACAGATTGTATCAACGTCGGTGATGAAGTAGCCGCTATCGTTGAGAAGTTTGGGGTGTCTTTACCCTACAATCATTACAAATGGTATGGCGAGCCCGACGACACAGTAAGAGATGAGTTTTTCCATCGTGCTAAGTTGATGGGGTTTGATAATTTGACGCCGGCTACCTCTTCAGAGCCTTTGACCTCTCGATTCTGGCGACGTTATGGACGCAATGCCATTAACATGTTAGAAAAAATTCGTGAGAACCCTGAAAAAGCAGAGCTACTTATCGAAAAGTCAGAATACCTAAGAGTTGAAATAGAGCATGCTGCTGAGCGAGAAATGGTGACTAAACTAGAAGACTTTCTACGCCGGCGTTCGAAAATCTCTTTGGTGGTTCGAGATGAAGATATCTTGGGGGCGCCTGGTTTAGTTGAAGCCTGTGAAATTCTGTTTGGCAATGAGGCAAAGGCCAAGTTGCAAGAGTATAAAGACAGTATCTCTGCCCCATAAGGCGCGGCTCATGTTTATTGCTGCGCTATTGCACTGGTGAGGGTTTCGTTTTAGATTCAATCATCAGTGTTGATTACCGCTTCAGCGTCATTCAAACTGAAAGGGAAGCAAAACAACAAGGCTTAATAAAAAGGAGTTCCTATGAGTGATTTTGAAAATGAGGTTTCAAGGGTCGTCGTTGATCAAGATTCAAAAAATTTAGCACTACTGACTTGGATAGGTACGATATTTTTTGGCTTTATTCCTGGGCTAGTGATGTATCTGGTTAAAAAAGACGATGCGTTTATTTGTGGTCATGCCAAAGAAGCATTGAATTGGTGTATCACGGCTGCTATTGGTTACTTTATCTGTTTTATTTTAACTATCATATTAATTGGCGCGTTGTTGTTTCCCGTACTTGGTTTGTGCCATTTAATTTTTTGTGTTTTAGGCGCAATAAAAGCCTCTAACGGGGAATATTATTTAACGCCCTTCGCAATACGCTTAATCAAATAGGCTGATAAAAGAGGTGTTGAATAGATAAATTCAGCGCCTCATTTTGCTCAGTTGCTACACGCACCTCGTTTATATCACGTATTACTCTCTAAAAGTTCATTCGTTTAACCTAACTAAGGTTTTGTTTTTATTACTGAATTTAATTATGAATTGCAACGTCATGTGGCGTATGTAAATAAGCTGTAAGCTTGGGGTGACAAAAGCCGGCAAATATAAGATACTTTTGGCCGTTTTTGCTAGGTTTGTCCTCTTGCAGATTGAATTAGTGACACGGATTAGTGGGCACGTCAAACATCTCCAGATTTCCATTTGTAGCAATTGAACAGAACGAATTACTTGGCAGCTCAGCAAATAGCCATCACAAACAAAATATAAAAGAGAAGTATTCCATGAACTATATCCCCTTAGATAAAGAAAAACATAAAGACCTTCGCGTTAATCTAAATCACGAATTTGCCCATGTAAAAGATGCCCATATCGCCGCTGCATCTTTGAAAGAATATGCGCAACTAGCTAGTTGTATGCCAATTGTGTTTGTGAAAGATCCTAAATCAGAAATTACTCACAGCGTGGTTATGTTAGGCACTGAGCAAAACGTTAACTTATACATGCAGTCAGGTAAGTGGAGCGCGCACAGTGTGCCTTTAAATATCCAGCGTTACCCTTTTGATGTGCGTCCTGATGGCGACAAATTGGGCGTTTATATTGATGCGGACAGCCCTTTAGTGGGTAAAGAAGAAGGTGAATTGTTATTTACTGAAACGGGTGAAGCGAGTCCTTATTTAGACAATCGCCAGAAATTGTTGTCAGAGCTTGCCAATAGCGAAATGGCCACTCAACGTTTTATCAAGAAATTGATTGAATTGAAATTACTTGATCCTATCGTTTTACGTGTTCAATATGCCAGCGGCCAACAACGCAACATCAATGGTATGCAGAGCATCAGTGAAAAACGCTTGCACGAGCTGTCTGATGAGCAAACTCTTGAATTGCACAAAGCTGGTTTCCTTGGTGCCATTTATGCGATCTTATTATCACTAGGCCAACTAAACCGTTTAGTGCAAATGTCTACCGAAGGTGAAACGCCGATTCAATCATTGCAACTTAGAATTGAAGAGCCTGCAAAAGAAGAAGCGACAGCTTAATTTTACGCCAGCCTCAAAAAACCAGTCTCCTGACTGGTTTTTTTATGTCCTTCTAACACTGAGTATCAACTCAGTTGATACTCAGTGACTGAATAAAAGCGTTGGCCTGGCGCTAGTTGCGCAGAGGGAAAGTGGCTTTGATTGGGAGAGTCTGGATAGAATTGTGTTTCAAAACACAATGCTCCGTTATCTTGATAGGCAATACCTTCTTTTCCTTTAGGCTCTGGCCCTAAGTAATTGGCTGTATAAAGCTGCATGCCCGGCATAGTGGTAAATACTTTTAAGGTTAGTCCTGCCGTTTCATCAGTAGCAATAGCCGCAAGTGTGGGCTGCGCAGCGCCGGTGTTAAATCCGTCTAAACACCAATTGTGATCATAGCCATTACCTATTTTTATCTGTTGATGATCACTCGCTAGACCCTGCATAACGGGCGTCATCTTTCGTAAATCAAAGGGGGTATTATCCACCGCTAATAATTCGCCAGTTGGAATGGCATTCGCATCTGTTGGCGTGAAATAACTGGCAAACATCTGCACATGGTGATGGTTAATATTACCGCTCTGGTGGCCAGCAAGATTAAAGTAACTATGTTGAGTGGGGTTATACAAGGTAAGATGATCCGTTGTCGCTTTGTATTCAATACGTAAGCTATTTTCTTCCGTTAGCGTATAAATGACTTCTGCATTGAGCTGTCCTGGAAATCCTTGGTCAGCGTCTTCACTGATAAGTTGTAAGCGTATGCTGGGGTTAAGGCCTTCGTTTATCACGCTGGTGTGCCAAACACGGCGATTAAAACCATCAGACCCACCGTGCAAACAGTTTCCACCTTGGTTAACATCGACCTGATAGGCCTTATTATCCAGCGAAAACTGTCCATGTTTTATCCGGTTGGCGTAGCGCCCAACCAGCGCGCCAAGATAAGCTTGATCCGCAAGGTAATCCTCTAATGAATCAAAGCCTAGAACAATATCTGTAGGTGATGCAGCCGATGTGGGTACTAACCAACGCCGAATAATGCCACCAAGATTAAGGATATCTACTTGCATCCCTTTACGATTAATTAAGCTTATTTGCTCAACTGCTTGACCATTTGGGAGTAGGCCAAAATGCGCTGTTTTGATCATGCTTGGAATCCTAAGGTGCTTTGCACCGCGCTTTGCCAACCTTTGAGAAGTCGCTCTCGGCTGGGACTGTCCATTGTAGAGGTAAATTCAACATCAACTTGATTCAGCAGGGTAAGTTCTTCAATTGAGTTATAAATACCAGCTTGTAAACCGGCAAGATAGGCTGCACCTAATGCGGTAGTTTCCATTAACTTAGGTCGCTCAACTGTGACATCGAGAATATTGGATAAAAACTGACACAACCAGTTATTGGCAACCATGCCGCCGTCAACCCTGATTTTCTTAATGGATACACCATCTTCGGCCATCGCATGCATTAAGTCAGTGGTTTGATAACAAACAGACTCAAGTGCTGCACGCACAAAATGCGCATTCGTGGTGCCACGTGTTAATCCATAAATTGCGCCCCTTGCATCTGGCGCCCAATGCGGGGCACCTAAACCAGCAAAAGCAGGAACCATGAAAACACCATGATCATCGTCGACGGTTTTCGCCAGCGCCTCAGTTTCTGAGGCACTTCGTATGAGGCCTAGGCCATCCCGCAACCATTGAACTGCGGCTCCGGCAATAAAAATAGAACCTTCCAGGGCATAATGGGTTGTACCTTTAATGGTATAGGCGACAGTGGTGAGTAACTTGTTTTTAGAAGCAAAGGCTTTTTCGCCGGTATTGAGCATTACAAAGCATCCAGTACCGTATGTGCTTTTGATGGTGCCTTGTTTAAAGCAGCATTGGCCAATACTGGCGGCTTGTTGATCACCCGCCACACCAAGTATAGGTAAGGAGAAACCTAATAACTCGTCATTGGTGTGACCATAATCATCCGCACACTCTTTTACTGTAGGTAACACTGACTTGGGTACATTAAATATTTCGAGTAGCTTGTCGTCCCACGTCATATCGTGAATATTAAAGAGGTTGGTACGACTGGCATTGGTGACATCGGTGGCATGCATTTGTCCATCGGTTAGGCGCCATATTAAAAATGAATCAATGGTGCCAAAGGCAAGTTCTCCGGCTTCTGCTTTGACTCGCGCGCCCTCAACATTATCTAAGATCCATGCCACTTTTGAGGCTGAAAAATAAGGGTCAAGTAATAAGCCCGTACGAGAGTTAACTTCTTCAAATAAGCCTTTCTCTTGTAAATTTCGACAGACACTGGCGGTTCTTCTGTCTTGCCATACGATGGCGTTGTAAATAGTTTGGCCGGTATTGCGATCCCACACTACTGTGGTTTCACGTTGATTGGTTACGCCGATGGCTGCGATCCTTGCCCCTTTTGCAATGGCTTTTGATACTGCTTCGCGACATACCACTACCGTAGAGGTCCATATATCTTCAGGGTCATGTTCTACCCATCCATCATGGGGATAATGCTGGGCGAATTCTTGTTGAGCGACGGCAACGATGCTGGAGTCTGGCGCAAATACAATGGCTCGAGTAGAGGTCGTTCCTTGATCGATAGCAAGTACACAGTTTGAGATCTGCATGGTTATTCTTGTCCTTTACAACTTTATTGGGTTTTTTTTAATTTTTCTTCATCTAAGGCGTTATTCAATAGGGTTTTAGCTTCTATCAATAAGCTACGCATCTGATCTTCTGCACCTTGTTGATTGCCCGCTAAGATGAGGTCGAGAATTTGTTGATGGTCATCCACACTAGCTCGGTCAACGCCTTTAAATCGGTTAGTCATGCGAATACTAAATCTCAAGGCTACTTCGATGGTATGGCGCATATTCCAGAAAAAACGATTGTTACTGGCTTCTAAAATACCAACATGAAAAGCAATATCCGCGTCTAAGTGGTCGTCCTCGCCGCGATCCGCCGCCTTCATTCGCTCCATGGCTTTTAACAGGGTAAGTCTACTTGCTTCATTTACGTTTTTAGCCGCCAGGGCTGTAGCCGCGGGCTCTATGGCCAAACGCATATCAACAAATTCAGAAATAATCGGCAGATTACCTTTGCGTGCTAACATCCAGTTTAGAATATCGGGGTCTGATAAATTCCATTGTGATTCGGGTAAAACAATAGTACCTCGGCGAGGGCGTGCATCTAACATGCCTTTGGCTGTTAACATTTTTACCGCTTCGCGCAGTACGGTGCGACTTGCGTCGAATGATTCGCACAATAGAGCTTCTGCCTGCAAAGGTTGGCCTTGTGGGTACTCGCCCAAGGCAATGGCTTTTCCAAGTGACTGCACGATGTGCTGAGTAAAATTTCCGCTAAACATTCTCGTTGCCATGTTTTTCTCTTTTAGTCTTCAACATAAAATAGCTTATGAAGTGCATATGTATTGCGCTAAGCGGCGGACATGGGCATCTTACATAGTGCTTCGGGTAAGCCAGTGTAGGGCGTTTTATAAATAAAAAGTCCGCCATCGTACTGGCTAATCTGTGTTTCTTTAAGGTCTTGCCATGCCGAAGTGACGCATAAATATTGTAGGTTTTCTCCAGCAAAACTCACACAGCTCGGTTGCTTACACGGTACGGTCAAGGTGAGTAATAAACTACCTTGTGGGCTGTAACGTTTTACTGTGGCACTGCCCCATTGGGCGCTCCATAAACACCCTTCGCTGTCGATACAAGCGCCGTCAGGAAAGGCGCTTCTGTCAGTATGGATAAAATCTTGGAATGGTCCGATATTGCCGCTTGTTGCATCGAAAGAAGCTGTTTGTATGCAACGTTTCGGCGAGTCGGCAAAATACACCTTTTTGCTATCGATACTCCAACATAAACTATTGGCAATGTGCACGTCGCGAGTTTGCTCGCTGATGCTTGCATCAAAATTCAATCGATATAAAGAACCTGAGTCTTGCTTATTTTGTGTTTTATCGACTAAGGAGCCGGCCCAAAAGCGGCCTTGTCGGTCGACTCGTCCGTCATTCAGTCTGACGCCAATGGGGAGGTTTAATTGATTGAGCCAACGCACCTCTTGATGCCTAGGATTAAAAAATGCAAAACCCGATGCAAAGGCGCAAATGAGCCACTGCGGGTCATCAGTAAAACCAAAACTGGCTAAGGCCTCAGGGCAAGGGTAACGTTGTAAGTTACCATCAAAATCCCAGCAATAAAGCTTATTTTGCAGAATGTCTGTCCAATAGAGTCGTTGTGTTCGATGGTCCCAAATTACGCCTTCGCCCAAGGTATTATTGACCAATAGCTGATGTGCTAAGATGAGCTCATTATTCATTAATATAAGACTCCCAGTTGGTTGCGGCCAAGGCTTGCATGCCCAAAATGGTGGCGTCTTCACTACTGAACAGTTTGTTCGTAATGCCAATATGGTTGAGTGCCTGCACATATAAACTGCAGATATAGTCTGAGCCAATAACACTGACGTCTGAAAATGAATGGAAGTCTTTCATCGCCGCTTTTACATCGGCGCCAATGAGCAAACCAGACAAATAGCCCGCCGCTTGACTGTTGTCCATATTATTGATGACTTGCAACGAGCGAGTGGCAAAGAGCGTATGCAGCACATTACTATTTTCACTCATGCCGACTTGCAAACCTTGAGTAAACGTTACACTGCAGGCTCTTTGATTGATCGCGGGGTTCAATAGTACGCTGTGCTGATTGAGCACTTCATATAGCTCACCTACTGGACTGGTTACAAAAGATTGGATCTGATTATTGGCCAACAAAGCCCATTTTGTATGGGTGCCCGGTAAACAAACCAATTGCTCTTTTTGCTGCGGATATTGCGACAAAAAACCAAAAAGTTGCGTTTCTTCGCCGCGCATTATATCGGGCAAATCGTAATGATTGGTGCATGTCACACCCGGTAATATTGTGATATCGATACCCTTGGCTTGAAAGGTAATGGCATTTTCTAATAATTGATGTTTATCAGTAGGGCAGGCCACGTAAGGGGCTTTTTTCCAGCCAATGTCAGCGCCCACTGTACCAATTAAAAATACTGGCAAGGGGCCATATTGATTAAACCAATCTTGGCATAATTCAAAAAAACAGGCTTCGGGATCGCTAATATGTTTTATCCCCCGTCCCTGTGAACGGGCCAAGACGGTCAAGTGTTGTTGATAAAAACGGCAAAGATAAAAACGACTGACACTGGTTCCCCAGTCACCTAAGACCATCAAGCCGCTTTTAGCATTCATTACGTGCGCCCCGCATCAACGACAAACTGCTGGCCGGTGATCATAGCGCTGTCATCTGCCGCTAAAAATAATGCCATGTTGGCAATGTGGTAAGATTCGAGTCGGCCTTTTAAGGCAACGGATTTTTGCCATTCTCGCTCTGCTTCAGGGCTTAACCACAGAGACAACTGCTTGTCTGTCGTTACCCAGCCGGGCAAAATACTGTTCACTCGAATACCGTATTCACCATATTGATTGGCTAATGATTTACTTAACCCATTCAGCGCCGACTTCGCAGCCACATACCCAGGCATTTGTCGGGGCCCAATCAATACATTGATTGAGCTGATGTTAATAATATTACCCTTATGGTTGCCCCGCATGATTTTTATTGCCGCTTGGGACGCAAAAAACGTTGCGTCTAAATTAACCGATAGACAATCGCGCCAAGCTTGTTGCGTCACTTCTAGCGGGGAATGGCGCATGTCATTCGCTACATTATTTATAAGGATATCGAGCTGTTTATAACGTTGAGGAATGTTTGCAATGAAAGCTTGTAAGGCATCAATATCGGTGGCGTCTAAGAGTGCAAATTCAGGAGGATTGTTGCAACTGCTTGTTACTTTTTCACACAGCTTTTGAGCAACATCTGGCAAGATATCGATAAAAATAACTTTGGCTTGTTGACGACAAAAAGCCTCTACCATGACAGCGCCAATACCTGATGCGCCCCCAGTGATAAAAACCACTTTGTCTTTTAGACTGGGGTAAATGGCATGGTTAGTCATGACGTTGTACTGGGCCTAATTTACTATTGCGCCGCACCGTATATTTCCTTAAGCTTATGATTATTCAGTAAAAAGTGAAAATAACTAGTTTTTATTAATAGTATAATATTACTTAAATACATAATATCCCACTAAATTTACCTTTTTTTAACTCCTGAGTATTATGCCCCTAAGTCCGCCGCTTGAGTGTTCGGTGATACGGCTAACTATGACCTGAATGCCTAACTTTTATGTGATATTCCGCTGTACCCCTTTTGCGTCACCTTTAGTGTTTTTCTAGCGATATCATACACTTCGGCAAAGCCTTATTTTTAGTGGCTTGCACCGCTTTCAATTTACTGTTTTTAGTCCTTGACATGCGATGGTTGTGGTACCTAAACTGTGCATCGTGGGTAAAAGTGGCGTAAAGTGGATCAAAGAGGTCGATTTAGCGCGCAATCAGTTCAATTCGACAGATAAAAATTAAAAAAAGGTTAGGGGCATGTTCCGCGGCGCTAATGCAATCAGTCTAGATTTAAAGGGACGCGTTACGATACCCACTCGGTATCGTCAGTCTTTGCTGGACGATTGTCAGGGACAACTGGTTTGCACGATTGACACACAACAACCCTGCTTGCTGCTTTATCCACTTCCCGAATGGGAAGAAATTGAATTAAAACTATCTCGTTTATCCAGTATGAATCCTCATGAGCGTCGCTTACAGCGTTTGTTGTTGGGCTATGCAATGGAAGGTGAAATGGATAAAAACGGCCGCTTTTTACTGAGTGCGCCATTGCGCCAACATGCAAAATTAGATAAGCAAATCATGTTAGTTGGCCAATTTAATAAATTTGAGTTGTGGGACGCTGAAGTTTGGCAACAGCAAATTAGCTTGGATGTGGAAACAGAACAACAAGCTGATTTTGAATTAACCGAACGTTTACAGGACTTTGCGCTCTAATGACTAGCTCTTTTATTCATCATTCTGTTTTATTACAAGAATCTATCGACGCCTTGGCTATCAATCCTGATGGGATTTATCTGGATGGTACATTCGGTCGTGGTGGGCACAGTCAACACATACTCAATGCACTCTCAGCAAAAGGCCGGTTAATTGCCTTAGACAGAGACCCTCAAGCGATTGCCTCAGCAGAACGTTTCGCCGATGACCCTCGCTTTTCTATTCATCATGTGACTTTTTCGCAGTTATCTGAGGTGGCTGAGCAATTACGTTTAGTCGGAAAAATAGATGGAATTTTATTGGATTTAGGGGTGTCATCACCGCAGCTGGATGATGCTGAACGTGGCTTTAGCTTTATGCGTGAAGGACCCTTAGATATGCGCATGGATACCAGTAAAGGGATAAGTGCCGCGCAGTGGCTTGCAAAAGCTGATGAGCAAGACATCACGCAAGTAATAAAAGAACTGGGTGAAGAAAAATTTGGTAAACGTATTGCTCACGGCATCGTTAACGCTCGAGCCCTAGCTCCTATCGTTACCACCACCCAGTTAGCTAAAATAATCGATGAAGCAGTGCCTGTTAAGGATAAGTTTAAACACCCCGCTACTCGCAGTTTTCAAGCGATTCGCATGTATATCAACAGCGAGTTAGATGAAATTCGTAGTGCCCTAAAGGCTGCTTTACACACCCTTAGCCCAGGTGGTCGTTTAGCGGTAATTAGTTTTCATTCTTTGGAAGACCGTATTGTTAAACGGTTTGTTCGTGAGCAAAGCAAAGGTCTTGATGTGCCCCACGGCATGCCAATTCTTCAATCGGAAATCGATGCTGCCAAAGCACTCAAAGCTATCGGAAAGGCGATAATGCCCAGCCAGAGCGAGTTAAAGCAAAATGTTCGCTCCCGCAGTGCAGTGCTGAGGGTGGCAGAAAAATTATGACAAACGCGAATACCAACTTTAATTTATTCAGTTTTATCTTCGCTGACTTAGCCCGCCATCCTTTGCGGGTTTTATTGTTTATAGCGGTATTGATCAGTGCTATCGCTGTAATTCTCAGTGCTCACCACAATAGACAGATGGCCATTGCCCTAGAAAAACTCATGCAGCAGCAAGATCACCTTGATGTTGAGTGGCGTCATTTGGTCTTAGAGCAAAGCGCGTTAACTGAGCATAATCGCATTGAGTCTTTAGTAGAAAAAAAATTAGATATGCACCGCCCTGAACCTACAGAAGAAGTGGTGGTGCGTATAAAATGAAACGCTCAGTAAACTCATCACGTTCAGGCCAAGCAAAAGCCATTGGTGCACCAACATTGTTGCACTGGCGCTTTTTGTTAGTGTTGAGTGTTATTTTACTGGTATTCATTGGTCTAGGTGTGCGCGCGGCTTACATTCAAGTGGTTTCACCTGATCAACTGATCCAACGTGGTGATAACCGCACCTTACGTACACGCAACGATCCGGTGCATCGGGGGTTGATTACCGACAGAAATGGTCAGCAACTAGCGGTCAGTGTGCCTGTAAGAGCCATTTGGGCTGACCCGAAAAAAATTGCGCAAGGCAGTGGCTTTAGTGATAAACGCCGTTGGTTGGCATTTGCTGAAGTGTTGGGCCAAGACGTTGATACCTTGATTGCGAAAGTCGACGATCCGACTAAGCGCTTTGTTTATTTGCAGCGTCAAGTGTCGCCAGCTATGGCTGAGTATGTTGAGCAACTGGATTTAGATGGTATTTATCTGCGCGACGAATCTCGTCGCTATTACCCAACTGGCGAAGTATCGGCCCATGTGATTGGTTTTACTAACGTAGATGACCAAGGTATTGAAGGCATTGAAAAGCTTTACAACGATTGGCTGACAGGCACGCCGGGTAGTCGCCAAATTCGTCGTGATGGCAAAGGCCGACAAGTTGAGATTTTAGCTACTGAAGAGGGTAAGCAAGCCCACAATATTCAATTAACTATCGACCAGCGTATTCAAGCCCTCGCGTACAAAGAGTTAAAGTGGGCGGTGGGCTTTTACAAAGCCACATCAGCGTCGGCCGTGGTGACTGATGTGCGTACCGGCGAAATTTTAGCTCTGGTGAATAGCCCTTCATACAATCCTAATAATCGTCAAGGTGTGTCGGCTCATCGTATTCGTAATCGTGCTGTAACCGACGCTTATGAACCCGGTTCGTCAGTTAAACCACTGGCTGTATTGAGTGCTCTAGAGTTTGGTTCAGCCACACCAAAATCGAAAATTAATACCTCGCCCGGCTGGATGCATCTAGGTGGTAAAATTGTGCGTGATGCACGCAATTATGGCGAACTTGATTTAACCGACATTATTCGGCATTCAAGCAATATGGGCACTTCAAAATTGGCTCTGTCGGTGCCCAAGGAATATTTAATCGACATGTTTTACAACGTTGGTTTAATGAGTGATAGCGGCGCCAATTTGCTGGGTGAAACCAATGGTATTTTTAACGAACGCCCACGTTGGTCAGATTTTGATATCGCTACTTTATCTTTTGGCTACGGGATATCCGTCACGGCCCTCCAGCTTGCTCGCATGTATAGCATCCTTGGTGATGGCGGTATTAAACGTCCTCTGAGTATTGTGAAAAGTGATCAGCCCCCAGAGACAGAGCGGGTGATCAGCGAACAAGCCGCTCAAGATGTATTGCACATGATGGAAAGCGTGTTACAAGAGGGGGGCTCGGCCCGTAAAGCTGCCGTGCCTGGCTATCGGGTTGCAGGCAAAACCGGCACCAGCCGCAAGGCCATCGCCAATGGTTACGGCGAAGAATACGTCAATATTTTTGCTGGCGTGGCCCCTGTATCAAATCCGCAGTTAGCGGTAGTTATATTGATTAACGAGCCAAAAGGCGACTTGTACTACGCCGGAGATACCGCTGCGCCTGTTTTTGCCAAAGTGATGGCGGGCAGCTTACAAATGTTAAACGTGGCACCTGATAACAAAGATGTATCGTCTTTGGCGGCCGTAGCGGGAGGTCATAATGCGGGTTGATATGTTAAGTATTGAAAGTCAATTTGCTGAGCCTTTTGCGCAAAGTATTCAAAGCCTACTGGCTAATTTTGGAATTAGCGCCCCAGATATCATGATCACCGAGCTGGTCTTAGACAGTCGTGATGTTGCTATTCATAAAGCGTTTATAGCAATTAAAGGTCATAGCCGAGACGGACGTGATTTTATTCCTCAGGCAGTGAGTTTAGGGGCCAAGGTTATTATTGCTCAGTGCGACAGCGCTGAGTTACATGGCCAAGTGACGATGCGAGACAACTCGCTGATTATATGCTTTTTTGAATTAGCTGAAAAATTATCAAAACTAGCCGCTTATTTTTATCAGCATCCTGCTAATTCTTTATCTGTGGTGGCGGTAACGGGGACCAACGGTAAAACCTCTGTGGTGCAATTATGCAATCAACTTGCTTACTTATTGGGCGAGCGTAGTGCCTCCATCGGCACCTTGGGATCCGGTATTTACCACCAATTGAGCCAGTTGCATAGCACCGTGAATACTACCCCTGACGCCATTAGTATTCAGCGTTTATTAGCCGAATTTGTGGGTGAAGGTGCATCCCAAGTTGCGCTGGAAGCGTCTTCCCATGCCCTAGTACAAAAGCGTTTAGCTGCGCTGAAAACAGATGTCGCCGTATTTACTAATTTAAGCCGAGACCACCTCGACTATCACCACACCATGGACGATTACGCAAGAGCCAAACGTCTGTTGCTGGCGCAGCCAAGTCTGAAGTATGCAGTACTCAATGGGAATGATCCTGAGCATCTTAATTGGTTAGCCACGAGTGCAAAAAATACTCAGGTTGTTGTGTATGGCTTAAATATGGCAAAAGACAGCGTATCCAAAGACTATCAATACTGCCTAGCCAACAACATTCAATTTACTGCTTTTGGTGTGCGCTTCAGCTTGGAATCGTCATGGGGCAATTGTGAGTTGCGTTTAAATTTGGTGGGTGAATTTAATATCAGTAATGCGCTTGCTGCCATTACTGCGCAGCTGTGTTTGGGTAAAAACCTAAAAAATATTGCTTATATTGCACAAAAGCTGCAGCCGGTGGCGGGTCGAATGGAGCTGTTTAGTCATCCAGGTAGAGCCACTATTGTAGTGGATTATGCCCATACCCCCGATGCCTTAGAAAAGTCGTTGTTAGCAGTGCGCCAACATTGCCAAGGTCAATTGTGGTGCGTTTTTGGCTGTGGGGGCGACCGAGATACAGGCAAACGTCCACTAATGGGCGCGATTGCTGAACGCTTAGCAGACCGTGTTGTCATTACCGATGACAATGTGCGCAGTGAAGAGCCAAAAAGAATAGTTGAAGACATTCTACAAGGCTGCCGTGACCCTCAGACAATTTTAGTGGAGCACAGCCGTACAAAAGCGATTGAAATAGCAGCACAGCAATGCACGGAGCACGACTTTATTTTAGTCGCGGGTAAAGGACATGAGGATTATCAAATCATTGGCCACCAGAGCCAAGCTTACGACGAACGAGCGTTTGTAAAACAGTTTCAACAGGGGAAAACATCATGATCCCAGTTTCACTTTCATGGGTGGCTGAGCATATTCGAGGGCAGCTAGTTGATGCAAAAACGCAATCTATCGTGATTGAAAGCGTCAGCACCGATACCCGTAATATTGAAAAGGGTGCCTTATTTATTGCCTTACAGGGGCCTAATTTTGATGGGCATCACTTTGTTAAACAAGCCCATGATTTGGGCGCTATCGCGGCTATTGTCAGTCATCCAGTAGATGTTGATATTGCTCAGATCGTGGTTGGCGACACAAAATTGGCCTTGGGACATCTTGCAGGCGCAGTCAAACATCAGCTATCTCCCCTAACGGTGGGTATCACCGGTAGTAGTGGTAAAACCACGGTTAAAGAAATGGTTGCGGCTATTTTATCTCGCCGTGGCAAAGTATTGGCTACCAAAGGCAATTTTAATAACGATATCGGCGTGCCCTTAACCTTGTTGCGCCTTGAGGCTGAGCACGAATTCGCAGTGATTGAAATGGGTGCTAATCACCTAGGTGAAATTGCCTACACCACCGAACTTGTTAAACCTGATGTCGCCACTATCGTCAATGTCGCCGCTGCCCATTTAGAAGGTTTTGGCAGTTTATTGGGCGTAGCGAGAGCAAAAAGTGAAATTTTTAACGGCTTATCAGAACACGGCGTTGCAATATTAAATGCTGACACCCAGTTTTATGATTTTTGGAAAGGGAAATTACGCTTAAATAATGTCCAATGTTTCTCTAGTGAGAAACAGGTGGAGTTCTATGCGCAAGATACGGTCTTAGGCCTTGATGGCTGTGCTCAATTTGACATGGTTACGCCTCAAGGTCGGGTTAATGTATCTCTTTCTTTACCAGGTATGCATAACGTTAGTAATGCCTTGGTGGCGTCTGCCTTAGCCTTAGGTGTAGGGGCGAGTCTTAATGATGTTGCCGAGGGCTTGCGCAATATGCCCCATGTTGCTGGTCGTTTGCATGTCAAACAATTGAGTAACCAAGTTAAGGTACTCGATGATACCTACAACGCTAACGTAGGCTCGGTTAACGCCGCAATCGACTTACTTGCGAGTTTTGCAGGACGCAGAATTCTGATCTTAGGTGATATGGCTGAATTGGGTGAAAAGGCCCGCTATTACCATGAGCAAGTGGGCGAATACGCCCAACAAAAAGGCATAGATGAGTTATTCACTCTTGGTGTATTAAGCCAAAGCGCCAGCGCGGTATTTAATGACAGCGGTAAACATTTTAGTGAAATAAGTCAATTAACTGAGTTTGTATTACAGCAGCTAGGCACTGAAAAACGCGACATCACTATTTTGGTGAAAGGCTCTCGCAGTGCAAAAATGGAAAGAGTAGTTAAGGCATTGGAGGATTCTGGCTTGGGAAAGTTTGAAAGGGTTAGGGAGTTGATGGCATGTTAATTTGGCTAGCCGAATGGCTAAAGCAGTTTGATGCTGGATTTAATGTATTTACTTATCTAACCCTGCGGGCCATTTTGAGTACGTTAACCGCGTTATTGATTGCCTTGATTATTGGGCCAAAGATGATCCGCTGGTTGCAGCACTTGCAAATCGGCCAAACTGTCAGAACTGATGGTCCTCAAACCCATTTGGTTAAATCGGGCACCCCTACTATGGGAGGCTTATTAATTTTGGCGGCTATCATTACTAGTGTATTGCTGTGGGCCGACCTATCAAACCGCTACGTGTGGGTGACACTCTTTGTTGTAACCACCTATGGCATCATTGGATTTATTGACGACTATCGTAAAGTCATTCGCAAAGATCCCAAGGGCCTAATTGCCCGTTGGAAGTATTTTTGGCAGTCGGTGATAGCGATTGCGGTGGCGTTTTATTTATATGCTAGTCAGCAAAATCCCGCTGAAACCGCTCTGCTTGTGCCGTTTTTCAAAGAAGTAATGCCTCAAATGGGTTTGTTCTTCTTGGTGTCTACTTACTTTGTCATTGTCGGTACCAGTAATGCCGTTAATTTAACAGATGGTTTAGACGGTTTAGCGATTGTGCCGACCATATTAGTTGCTGGCGCCTTTGCTATTTTTGCTTACACCACCGGTAACGTTAATTTTTCAGCTTACTTAAATATTCCCCACATTCCGCTTACCAGTGAGTTGGTTATTGTGTGCACAGCCATTGTGGGCGCAGGGTTGGGTTTTTTGTGGTTTAACACCTATCCAGCTCAAGTCTTTATGGGTGATGTTGGCTCTTTAGCGCTGGGCGGTACCTTAGGCATTTTGGCGGTACTCGTGCGCCAAGAAATCGTATTGATCATTATGGGGGGGGTGTTTGTTGCAGAAACGCTGTCAGTGATATTGCAAGTGGGCTCCTTTAAATTACGCGGGCAACGCATCTTCCGAATGGCACCTATTCATCATCATTACGAACTAAAAGGCTGGCCAGAACCGCGGGTAATTGTGCGCTTTTGGATCATATCGTTAATTTTAGTATTAATTGGTTTAGCGACCTTAAAACTCAGATAACAGGAATTGATACTCGACATGGCAAGCATCAACTTGGCAAATAAAAACATTGTGGTAGTAGGACTGGGCCTGACCGGCTTGTCCTGCGTGCAGTTTTTATTGGCTCAAGGGGCCAAGGTAACAGCCATGGATAGTCGAAGCGCTTTGCAACATGCCTTAGATATTCCAGTCCATCTTGGTGAATTTGATGCTGAAATATTAAGCCAAGCCGACTTGATTGTCTTAAGTCCTGGCGTAAGCCTGCAAACACCAGCGATACAACATGCTATTGCCCTAGGCGTTAATGTTGTCGGCGATATTGAATTATTTGCACGTTTTAATACTTTACCGCTGATTGCGATTACTGGCTCAAATGGCAAATCCACCGTGACTCACTTAGTGGTCGAGATGTGTAAAGCATCAGGTTTACAGGTGTTAATGGGCGGTAACATCGGTGTACCTGCACTCGCGCTGCTCAATACACCGGCAGACATCGTGGTATTGGAACTATCAAGTTTTCAACTCGAAACAATGAGCTCTTTAAAAGCGGTATCGGCGACGGTGCTGAATATTTGTGATGATCACCTTGATCGTCACGGTAGCGTAGAAAATTATAAGAACATCAAACACCGGATTTATGATAATGCCGAATTTGTCGTGGCCAGCCGCGATGAATCGGCTACTCAACCTAGTAACAGAGCAGTGAATATCACCTTCGGCCTTTCGGCCAGTGAACATGATTTCAGTTGGGATAACGACACCAGCAGTATTCTTTATCAAGGTCAGCACTGGTTAAGCAGTGCCGAATGTTTGTTAGTGGGTGCGCACAATATGCTGAATATTCAAGCCGCTAGCGCCTTATCCTTGCTTGCTGGTGCCACTATGGATGGCATAAAACAAGGGGCAAAGTGTTTTGCCGGTTTGCCGCATCGCTGTCAAACCGTAGCGATACATGATCACGTGCGCTGGATCAATGATTCTAAAGCCACCAATGTAGGCGCAACACTTGCGGCTATTGAAGGCTTGGCCAGTACCTGTGCGGGTAAAATGATTCTTATTGCTGGTGGCCAAGGTAAGGGCGCTGATTTTAGTCCTCTTGGGCTAGTATTAAATGAAAAAATAGACTTTCTGATTACTCTGGGTCAAGACGGCGGACACATCGCCGCGTTGAAAGCGGGTAGTTGTCAAGTGACGAGTTTAGAAGAAGCGGTAAGCGTTGCTGCCCAGCATGCACAGAAAAACGACATCGTTTTGTTGTCTCCTGCCTGTGCAAGCCTTGATATGTTCAACAATTACCAACACCGTGGAGATTGTTTCGCCCAAGCGGTCCAGCAAGTTGTGATGCAGGAGTGCACGGTATGACAACCTTAGTGCAGTCAAAGATGGATACCCTGCGTCATCTATTTGTGAAAAAACACGATAGTGCGGCACCTTCAAAAAGCGCTGAATCGCCTAAAACTTATGATGCGGTGCTTTTACTGGTTGCTTTAGCCATACTATCGATTGGTTTTATCATCGTCACCTCAGCATCTATGCCGGTGGCTGATAGGCTTTATGACAATCCTTTTTATTTTGCAATTCGCCATGGTATCTACATTTCATTGGCTATTATCACCGCCTTGTTAGTTATCCAAATACCCATGCGCTGGTGGCGGGTGAGTAACCCCTGGTTGCTGCTTTTAGCTATCGGCCTCTTGATTGCGGTTTTGATCATAGGTCGCAGCGTTAACGGCAGTACCCGGTGGTTAGTTATCGGCCCTATTACCATTCAAGCTGCTGAGCCGGCTAAGTTGTTTTTCTTTTGCTACCTAGCCGGATACTTAGTTAGGCGATTCGAAGAAGTGACTGAAAACTTAAAAGGGTTTATCAAACCGCTTATCGTTTTTGGCGCCCTGGCGTTTTTACTATTAATGCAGCCAGATTTAGGGACTGTGGTAGTGATGTTATTTACCACTGTTGGCCTGTTATTTTTAGTCGGTGCTAAACTATGGCAATTTTTTGGCTTAGCCATTACAGGCATTTTAGTTATTGTCGCGCTGATCATCATAGAGCCCTACCGTATGATCCGTGTTACTTCGTTTTTGGACCCGTGGGCTGATCCATTTGGCAGCGGCTATCAATTAACGCAGTCACTGATGGCTTATGGTCGAGGCGATTTATTTGGTCAAGGCTTAGGTAATAGCTTACAAAAACTGGAGTATCTTCCTGAAGCACATACCGACTTCATCATGGCCATATTGGCGGAAGAGTTTGGTTTTGCCGGTGTGCTCACGGTGCTCGTTTTGATGTTTGTCATCGTGATGAAGGCCATGCGTATGGGAAATTTAGCCTTGCGTAAAGAGCGGCCTTTTGATGCCTATTTAGCCTATTCCATTGGCATATGGTTTAGTTTACAAACTGCTGTAAATGTCGGCGCAAGTGCCGGTATTTTACCCACCAAAGGCTTGACCTTTCCTCTACTCAGTTATGGTGGTTCTAGTTTAATTATCATGGCAATTGCAGTGGGTATTTTAGTGCGCATTGATTTTGAACTTCGTGTTGATGGCATACAAGCCATGAATAAGGGGTCTGGTAGTAAAGGAAATCGTAAGCCCTTACAGCAACAAGATGATCCTCAAGCCGCCGGTAAAAATCGTTTGAGCCAAGTACTTGAAAGCTTAAAAAAACCAAAGAGCAAAAAATACACTGACGGAGGCTTACATGACTAAGCGTTTGTTAGTAATGGCTGGCGGTACTGGCGGACATGTATTTCCCGGCTTATCAGTTGCTCAGCTTCTTGCTGATAAAAACTGGCAGATTCATTGGTTGGGTACGAGCGAAAGAATGGAAGCACAGCTAGTGCCTCAGGCGGGTTTTCCAATTAGTTTTATTGACGTCGTAGGGGTTAGAAATAACGGCTTACTGCGCTTAATTGCTGCGCCTTTTAAAATTATTAAATCAGTTCTACAAGCCAAAAAGATTATCAAGTCTTTTGAGCCTGATGTGGTCTTGGGCTTGGGCGGCTTTGCCAGTGGTCCAGGAGGTATTGCTGCGTGGTTAGCGAATAAACCCTTAGTTGTGCACGAGCAAAATGCAGCCCCCGGTATGACTAACCGTATTCTGGCGCGTTTAGCCAAGAAAGTGTTAACCGGTTTTGCTAATACCTTTGAAGCTCAGCAAGCTAGTAATAATACAAACGATGAAAAATACCAGTGGGTCGGCAACCCGGTGCGTGCTGCCTTTGCCACCATCCCTGTGAAGTCCGAAGTCACGTTGCCGCTTAACATCTTAGTTGTTGGCGGTAGTTTAGGCGCGCAAATTCTCAATCAGGTCGTGCCTCTTGCTCTTGTAGCAAATGCATGTGTAAACGTGCGCCATCAAACGGGTAAAGGCCACTTGGATGAGGTAACCCGTGTTTATCAGCAATCTTTGAATGGGCAAGACAATTGGCAACTTTCTGAATTTATCGATGACATTCCAGCCGCGTACGCATGGGCAGATTTAGTGATTTGCCGAGCCGGTGCATTGACCGTGGCAGAAGTTGCAGCAGCAGGTGTATGCGCAATATTTGTGCCCCTGCCGCATGCGGTGGATGATCATCAAACTAAAAATGCCCAGGTGCTCGCTGATGCTGGTGCTGCTTATCTATTACCGCAATCGGGTTTCACAGTGGATGCACTGCAGAATCTGATTACTCACTGTTTATCACAACCAGAAAAATTGATTTTAATGAGCCAAAAAGCAAAAACACTGGCATGTTTAGATGCCGCACAACACGTTGCTACAATTTGTGAACAACTAGCGGGGCGCTGTCATGACTAAACCCTCCGTAATGAATTATCATGTACCAGAAATGCGACGCATTAAGCATATCCACTTTGTGGGTATTGGTGGTGCCGGTATGGGCGGGATTGCCGAAGTCTTGCTGAATGAAGGTTACCAAGTGTCTGGCTCTGATCGTCAAGAAAACGGCATGACTTCACGCTTACAAAATTTAGGTGCGCGCATATTTATTGGTCATCAAGCCAGCAATATTGAACTGGCGAACGTGGTTGTAGTATCAAGTGCGATTGACCCTAGTAATGCCGAAGTTAGCGCGGCGATAGAATTACGAATCCCTGTTATCCGACGGGCTGAGATGTTAGCTGAGTTAATGCGGTTTAGACACGGTATTGCCATTGCGGGCACCCATGGAAAAACCACTACTACCAGTTTAATTGCGACTATTTTTGCGCAAGCAGAGCTCGATCCCACCTTTGTGATTGGTGGGCTGCTTAATAGTGCAGGCACTAACGCTCGTTTAGGGGCGAGTCGTTATTTGATTGCTGAAGCCGATGAAAGTGATGCATCGTTTATTCACTTGCAACCAATGGTGAGTGTTGTCACTAATATTGAAGCCGACCATATGGATACCTACCAAGGTGATTTCCAAAAAATGGAAGACACCTACATCGACTTCCTGCACAACTTACCTTTTTATGGCTTAGCGGTCATGTGTATTGATGATCCTGTGGTGACTAAGTTGTTACCACGCATTGGCCGTAAGTATGTGACTTACGGATTATCTGAGCATGCAGACGTACGCGCTATCGATGTCAAGCTTGGCTTTAATCAAAGTGAATTTACCGTGCTCCGTGCTGACTTAGCGCCGCTAAAAATTCGATTAAATATTCCAGGTAAACACAATGTATTAAATGCATTGGCTGCGATTGCAGTGGCCACTGATGAAAATGTGGCTGATCAGGCGATAGTTGACGCCTTGGCGAGTTTCTCAGGTATTGGCCGACGTTTTGAGCTATTAGGTGATTTCACAACGCAAAAAGGGCAGGTGGTTCTGGTAGACGACTACGGTCATCATCCTACCGAAGTCGCTGCCACCATTGCGGTCGCGCGCAATAACTGGCCCGACAGGCGCATCGTTATGGCCTATCAACCCCATCGTTACACGCGTACTCGCGACCTGTACGAAGATTTCGTGCAAATACTCTCTCAAGTAGACGTATTGCTACTACTAGAAGTGTATTCTGCTGGCGAAAGTCAAATCGACGGTGCCGACAGCAAAGCCCTTTGTCGTTCGATTCGCCAGCGAGGCGAGTTAGAGCCGATTTATGTTTCTCATGTAAATGAATTACCAAAGTTATTAGCAGAAATTCTGAATGATCAAGACATATTAATGACCCAAGGTGCTGGCAACATTGGTCAAATAGCCAAATATTTGCAAGCCAGTAAATTAGACATGGATCAACTCGCTAAGGGGAATGTGCAATGACGAATGTTAATCCCCTTGCTCCGTCAGCATACGGCAAAGTGGCAGTCATGTTCGGTGGAAAATCCGCAGAGCGTGAAGTGTCTTTGTTGTCAGGCAACGCGGTCTTAAAAAGCCTCTTGTCGTTAGGTATAGACGCGCATCGTTTTGATCCTGCTGAACAAGCCATCACAGAATTGCTTAAACAGCAGTTTTCTCGGGTAGTAATTATGTTGCATGGCCGTGGCGGTGAAGACGGTACGATGCAGGGCGCCTTGCAATTACTGGGTATTCCTTACACTGGCAGTGGTGTTTTGGGCTCCGCTTTGTGTATGGATAAA
This sequence comes from Flavobacterium sp. W21_SRS_FM6, assembly GCF_052119645.1. NCBI lineage: Bacteria > Pseudomonadati > Bacteroidota > Flavobacteriia > Flavobacteriales > Flavobacteriaceae > Flavobacterium > Flavobacterium sp. W21_SRS_FM6. Next base: position 107,166 of record NZ_JBGQOM010000001.1, on the reverse strand, counting down.
ATTAAAAGTAAGCAGATTTGGCAAACCTTAGGTTTACCCACTGCTCAATATGAAATTGCTGTTAAAAGTTCCTTTGATGCGGGATCTTGCGAGGCTATAATGGCACGCTTGGGGAATGAGGTAATGGTTAAACCTGCGCAAGAGGGATCAAGCATAGGTATGACCAAAGTAAATAGTGCACAACAATTAGCAACAGCCATTCAAGATGCGTTTAAATATGATGAACACGTCTTGATCGAGCAGTTCATTCAAGGTTCTGAATTTACCGTCAGTCTGTTAAATGGTCAGGCTTTGCCTTCTATTCGCATGTCCACACCTCGCGTTTTTTATGATTACACCGCCAAATACCAAGCGGATAGCACACAGTATTTTTGCCCCAGTGGCTTAAGTGCTGAGCAAGAACAAGAATTAGGTACATTGTCGATAAAAGCCTTTAGTGCACTGTCTGGCAGTGGGTGGGGACGCATAGATTTCATGCAAGATAAAGGCGGCAATTTTTATTTGCTAGAAGCGAATACTGTGCCGGGGATGACTGAAAAGAGTTTAGTGCCTATGGCGGCAAAGCAGGCCGGTATGCGATTTTCAGATTTATCATTGGCTGTGCTGCAGACATCGATGGAACGCGGCTAAAGCCATGACTAACCAAGCTCAGTTACCAGCACCACAAGCGCGTTCACAAATGATTATAGGATTGTCATTTCTGCTGTGTTTGTCATTGGTTTTGATGCTTGGCTTGGTGAAGTTACTTAATTGGTTGGATGATGAGCAACGCGCTCCTTTGCAAAAAATTATTATTTCTGGGCAACGTCAGTTTATTGATGATGCGAACATAGAGAAGTTGGTAAGGCAGTCTCAGCCTGGCAGTTTTTTTGAGTTAGACGTGAGTCAAACTCACCAGATGATTGAAGCATTACCTTGGGTTTATCGTGCTTCAGTGCGCAAACGTTGGCCAAATGGTTTGGAAATTTATGTAGTTGAGCAAGTACCTGCGGCGCGGTGGAATGACGATTTACTGTTAAACCAGCACGGTGAAGTATTTGACGGAATAGAAGTGGCTACTCGTGAAAATATAAGCTTACCCAGTTTATTTGGGCCTGGGGGCAGCGAACAAACGGCCTTGCAAGGCTATCGCAATATGCAATCTTTGCTGGAAGTGACGCATTTACAAATTAGTGAGTTGTTTTTAAGTGAACGGTTTGCTTGGAATTTACGCTTGGCAAATGGCATAAAATTGAATTTAGGGCGCAGCGAGTTTATTGACCGCTTGCAGCGATTTGTGGATATTTTTCCACTGATTTCTACGCAAGACAAGACGGTTGATTATGTTGATTTGCGTTATGACACGGGTTTAGCTGTAGGGTGGGCAAAGGCTGACACTACAGAATCGAATAAAAAACAGCGAGAGAGCTAATTAAAGTGAGTGGAAAATACAATGTCTAAGGTCGTAGAACGCAAACTTATCGTTGGCTTAGATATAGGCACCAGCAATGTTAAAGCAGTGGTGGGCGAATTACTCGATGACAATAATATTAGTATTGTTGGCGTGGGCAGTCATTCATCAAAAGGTATGGATAAAGGCGGCGTAAATGATTTGAACTTAGTGGTTCAATCGGTTAAACGCGCGGTCCACGAAATGGAGCTTATGGCTGATTGCCGTGTGTCTTCTGTGTTTATGTCAATCTCTGGGCGTCACGTTAAATGCCAAAATGAAAGTGGCATGGTGCCGATTAACAATCAAGAAGTGACGCAAGAAGACGTTGACAATGTGGTGCATGCTGCGCGCTCAGTACCGATCGCGGCTGAACGTAAGCTATTACATGTACTGCCACAAGAATTTACCATTGATGTGCAAGAGGGGATTAAAAATCCAATCGGTATGTCGGGTGTGAGAATGGAAGCTGAAGCGCACATCATTACGTGTGCGGATGATATGGCGAAGAATTTAGTCAAATGCGTTGAGCGTTGTGAACTTACCGCTGATCACATGATATTTTCTGCCTTGGCATCGAGCTATGCCGTTTTAACTGATGATGAGAAAGAACTAGGTGTCTGTGTTGTTGATATCGGTGGTGGTACCATGGATATCGTTATCTACACCGATGGTGCAATACGCCACACAGCAGTTATCCCTGTCGCGGGAAATCAAATCACCAGTGATATAGCGAAAATATTTCGTACTCCGCTTAATCATGCAGAAGAGATAAAAATTAACTACGCCTGTGCTTTAAAAGACATGGTAAGTATGGAAGAAAGCATTGAAGTACACAGTGTGGGCGGCAGACCGGCCAGAGCCATGTCACGTCATACTTTGGCTGAAGTCATTGAGCCCCGTTACCAAGAATTATTTGAATTGGTGCATGATGAAATTCGCACAAGTGGTTTTGAAGAGCAAATTGCAGCCGGTATTGTGTTAACGGGTGGTACAGCAAAAATGGAAGGCGCGGTAGAGTTTGCTGAAGAAATATTTCAAATGCCAGTCAGAGTAGGTGTACCTCTTGGTATTAAAGGGTTGTCTGAATATGTTGAAGATAGCAAGTTTGCAACAGCGGTGGGTTTGCTGCAATACGGTAAAAATCATTTGTTAAGCAAGTTAGCAACAAAAACTAAAGCCAGTGATGGACCCTGGCAACGAATACAAAGTTGGTTTAAGGGTGAGTTTTAGCCGATTCATTTTTAAACTTTATAATTTGCAGCAACTAAGGAACAAGGTTGCCTGCTTGGATGTTAAGACCGGAGAGATAGAATGTTTGAATTAATGGATAGTCATAGCGAAGAAGCAATAATTAAAGTCATTGGCGTTGGCGGTGGCGGTGGAAATGCCATAGAACATATGGTGAAACACTCTATAGAAGGTGTTGAATTTATTGCCATCAATACCGATGCCCAAGTATTGCGTAGTTCAGCGGCCAACGTCACTTTACAGATTGGTTCTGGGGTGACGAAAGGTTTAGGTGCAGGTGCAAACCCGAATATCGGGCGTCAAGCGGCAGAAGAAGACGCAGAAACCATTCGTCAAAGTCTTGAAGGCGCTGACATGGTATTTATTACGGCTGGTATGGGCGGCGGTACTGGTACCGGTGCGGCACCTGAAGTTGCAAAAATTGCCAAAGAAATGGGTATTTTAACCGTTGCGGTTGTGACTAAACCTTTTCCCTTCGAAGGACGTAAACGAACAGAGTTTGCAGAGCAAGGTATTGCCGAATTATCAAAATATGTTGATTCGTTAATTACTATTCCCAATGAAAAATTGTTAAAAGTACTGCCTAAAGGCACGCCTTTGTTGCAAGCATTTAGTGCAGCTAACGACATCTTACGTGGTGCAGTACAAGGTATTGCAGAGTTAATCACTCGTCCAGGTTTGATCAACGTGGATTTCGCCGACGTAAGAACGGTTATGTCTGAAATGGGTACTGCCATGATGGGTAATGGTTGTGCAAGCGGCGAAGATCGTGCTGAAGAAGCGGCAGAAATTGCCATCGCGAGTCCATTATTGGAAGACATCGATTTGTCAGGTGCTCGTGGTATTTTGGTTAATATTACTGCTGGACCAAGCTTCTCTATTGATGAGTTTGAAACCGTCGGTAATGCCGTGAAAGCCTTTGCATCAGAAAATGCAACTGTGGTTATCGGTACGGTTATCGATATGGATATGACTGACGAATTGCGCGTTACTGTTGTTGCTACTGGTATTGGTACTGAGCGTAAACCTGATATCTCATTAGTTTCTAACCGTGCACCGCGTGTCACACATGAGCATAGTGAATTTCGCTTAACCGGCAACGGTGCGCCAGTCGCATCAAATAGTATTACCTCTGAAAGTTTGCGTTCTTCAGCACAAGAAGATAAACACGAAAGTGGCAGCGACTTAGAGTATTTGGATATTCCGGCCTTTTTACGTAAACAGGCTGATTAATTGGCGGGCTAAGGGAATTTTAGGATTAATTATGTTGTCTCTATATTGCATCCTTCAATAAACGGCATATGCTGGTTATTATTGAAATGTGACAGTATTTTGACAAGGCTAAGCATTTTTAGTACTATACGTGCCCATTTTTATTACGTTTTGGCAATAGAGCAAAAGGTAGATGATTAAACAACGTACAATCAAACAATCTGTTCAGGAAACTGGGATAGGTTTGCATAAAGGTGACAAGGTCACAATGACTCTCCGGCCAGCGCCGGCAAATACAGGTATCGTATTTCGCCGCGTTGACCTTGAGCCTTATGCAGATATTCCGGCGCGCGCGAACGCGGTTGGCGATACCATGTTGTGTACTTGTGTCAGCAATGAACAAGGTGTCACTATTTCTACGGTTGAACATTTAGCCTCGGCCCTTGCGGGTCTAGGCATAGATAATATTATTGTTGAAGTCGATAGTAATGAACTGCCCATCATGGATGGCAGCGCGAGTCCTTTTATCTTCTTGTTGCAGTCTGCAGGCATTGAAGAATTGAATGCGCCAAAGCGGTTTATTAAGATCACCAAACCAGTAAGAGTGAAAGACGGCGATAAATGGGCAGAACTTCGCCCTTACGATGGTTTCAGAGTGGATTTTCGCATTGACTTTGATCATCCCGTAATCAGTCAAACGCGTCAGCATATGGTGCTTGATTTTGATTCGAACTCATACGTAAGCGAAGTAAGTCGTGCCAGAACTTTTGGTTTTATGAAAGACATCGAATACATGCACGCGCACAATCTCGCCTTAGGCGGCAGCATGGAAAATGCGGTTGCTTTAGACGAATACCGAGTGTTGAACCCAGAAGGTCTTAGATACAGTGATGAATTTTTAAAACATAAAATTCTCGATGCTATCGGAGACTTGTACCTAGGTGGACACAGTATCATTGGCGAGTTGGTTGCCTACAAGACTGGTCACGGCTTAAATAACAAGCTATTAAATGCTTTGTTAAATGATACAAAAGCGTGGGAATTTGTGGGCTACGACACACCTGAAGAAATGCCCATCAGGTTTGCTTCGCCAATACTGGCAAACTAATTTCTATTTTTAAAAAATGCCGCAGCTTTGCGGCATTTTTGCTTTTAGCCACGTTTCTTTTTTCAAGTTTTGAACTATTAAAAGCTTGTGGTAATCTCAGCCAAGAACATGAAGGTTGAAATAGCTTGCCTAACTGCAAATCACTGGCTCTGACCGCGTGTTAGAGTGGAGTCTTAAGTCGGGAAATATTCGCATAACAGTATTAGTGCCAACAACGGTGATACTGCAGTACAGAGGTCAATTTAAATAATGAATATCACTTTGCTTGTTAAAAGCGAGAAAACACGACTTAAAATTAGCATTGATAAACAAAAAATACTTATCGCCCTGTTACTGATCAGTGGCGTGTTTTTGATATCAAGTCGCTCTACTCAAAGTATTGACGAAAAAGTAGATCGCATAAATTATGCGAAAGCGGGTTTTGAGCAACAACAAAAAGAAGTCACCGAGTTAAAAAATACCGCAGAGCAACAACTTATCAGCATGACAATGAAGTTGGCTGAAATGCAGAGTCATCTTTTACGTCTAAATGCGCTAGGCGCTCGCTTAGTTGAAGAGGCGAATCTGAGCCCGCAAGAATTTAGTTTTGACGAAGGTCCTGCTATGGGCGGTCCAATGGAATCAACAGAACTTGCTATTCCCATAGAAGATAGTTTAATCAATAAAATGGACGGTTTGTTGGCCCAAATTCAACATAAGACTCAACAACTTAATGCCCTTGAATCTATCATGTTGAGTCACCATATCAAGGATGCTAGCAGACTTGCTGGCAGACCCGTTACCTCTGGTTGGTTGTCGTCACATTACGGTGTGCGAAAAGACCCTTTTAATGGCCAAGCTGCGATGCATAAAGGGGTGGATTTTGCCGGTAAAGAAGGTGATGCGGTGCTTGCGACAGCAGCAGGTGTTGTAACATGGGCAGATGAGCGTTACGGCTATGGAAATCTAGTTGAGATAGATCATGGTGAAGGCTTGGTCACTCGTTATGGGCATAACAAGCTTCTTAATGTTAAGATAGGCGATGTGGTTACTAAAGGGCAGATTATTGCCGAAATGGGGAACACGGGCCGTTCAACTGGCGCACATGTTCACTACGAAGTGTTGCGAAAAGGGCAACATCTTGATCCACTTCCCTACGTTTATCGGGATTAGTGTTGATCAAAAAAGCGTTTATATAGAGCGCGACGTGGAATCATTGATAATCGGCTCCTTGTGAGCCGATTGTTTTATTTTTATCCTGTTAGTTAGTCATTGTGCTAAGTAAAACTAATAATTAGATTGGAAGCTGTAAGTTGATGTTTTCGAGTATTCTCACCAAAATTTTCGGTAGTCGTAATGACCGCATTCTCAAAAAGTTAAATGTGGCTGTTGAGCAAATTAATCTAGTAGAAAGCCAATTAGAGGCATTGTCTGATGACGAGTTAAAGGGCAAAACCTCGGAGTTTTCGCAGCGCTTAGTTGATGGTGCAAGTACCGATGACATCTTAGTTGAAGCCTTTGCTGTTGTCAGAGAAGCCAGTAAGCGCGTATTTAACATGCGTCATTTTGATGTGCAAATGTTGGGTGGTCAGGTTCTTCATCAAGGTAAAATTGCCGAAATGCGCACGGGTGAAGGTAAAACACTGACGTCGACCCTACCAACGTATTTAAATGCCGTTAGCAAAAAAGGTGTCCACGTCATTACCGTGAATGACTACTTGGCTAAGCGTGATGCTGAATGGAGTCGTCCCTTATTTGAATTTTTGGGTTTGTCTGTTGGCTGCAATGTGCCCGGCATGAATCATCAACAGAAAAAAGAAGCTTACGCCGCTGATATTACGTACGGAACAAACAACGAATTTGGTTTTGATTATTTGCGTGACAATATGGCGTTTAGTCCTGAAGACAGAGTACAACGTTCTCTGCATTTCGCCGTTATTGATGAAGTTGACTCTATCTTAATTGATGAGGCCAGAACCCCACTGATCATTTCTGGTCAAGCTGAGGACAGCTCAGAGCTTTACCGTAAAATTAATGTGATTATTCCTGAGTTAATCAGACAAGAAAAAGAAGACGAAGAAGGCAAAGAAGGCGAAGGTGATTTCACCATCGATGAAAAATCAAAGCAAATCCACCTAACCGAGAAAGGGCAATTACACGTTGAAGAAATTTTGCAACGTGAGGGTATTTTGCCTGCTGATGAATCTTTATTTGCTGCCGCTAATATATCCTTTTTACACCATGTAAACGCCGCCCTACGTGCCCACAAAATGTTCAGTCGAGACGTAGATTATATCGTCAAAGAGGGGCAAATTGTCATTGTTGACGAGCATACGGGTCGTACAATGGAAGGCCGTCGTTGGTCAGAAGGTTTACACCAAGCGGTTGAAGCAAAAGAAGGGGTTAACATTCAGAATGAAAATCAAACCTTAGCGTCAATTACCTTTCAAAATTATTTCCGTTTGTACGAGAAGTTAGCAGGCATGACAGGTACTGCTGATACTGAAGCCTTTGAATTTCAGTCTATATACGGGTTAGAAACTGTGGTTATCCCCACCAATCAACCGATGGTAAGAAAAGATAAAGCGGATTTGATTTATCTGACAGCAGAAGAGAAGTACGAAGCGATAGTCGAAGACATCAAAGACTGCGTTAAACGCGGTCAACCGGTTTTAGTTGGTACGGTATCCATCGAAAATTCAGAGCTTATTTCGGGTATTTTGAAAAAATCTAAAATCACTCATAAGGTGTTGAACGCAAAATTCCACGAACAAGAAGCGGACATAATTGCTCAGGCCGGTAAGCCGGGTGCCGTGACTATCGCAACTAACATGGCTGGCCGAGGTACGGATATTGTTCTAGGTGGGAATTGGCAGGTTGCGGTTGATAAAATCAATGATCCTAAATTGGGTACGGTTGAAAAAATCAAACAAGAATGGAAAGCTGATCATGAAGCGGTCCTAAAAGCGGGTGGTTTACATATTATTGGTACTGAGCGTCATGAGTCTCGCCGTATCGATAACCAGTTACGAGGCCGTGCTGGTCGACAGGGTGATCCTGGGTCATCGCGTTTTTACCTATCATTAGATGACGCTTTAATGCGCATTTTTGCTTCTGAAAAAATGGGCAATATGATGAAGCGCTTAGGGATGGAACGTGGCGAAGCAATTGAGCATCCTTGGGTGACACGTGCAATCGAAAACGCTCAGCGCAAGGTAGAAGGCCGTAACTTTGATATTCGTAAACAGTTACTTGAATACGATGATGTGGCGAACGACCAGCGTAAGGTAATTTACCAGCAACGCAATGAACTGCTGGATGAAGGCGATATCAGCACTACCATCGAGGCCATTCGTGTTGATGTACTCAATGGGGTTATCGATCAATATATTCCACCGCAATCGTTAGACGAAATGTGGGATATCGACGGCCTCGAAGAGCGTTTTAAAAGCGACTTTTTACTCGATTTACCGGTTAAACAATGGCTGGCAGAAGACAATAAGCTGTTTGAAGAAAAACTACGTGAACGCTTAATTGCGGAAGTAGTGGGCGCGTATAAAGCCAAAGAAGAAATCGTTGGTGCGTCGGTGATCCGTCATTTTGAAAAAGCGGTGATGTTGCAAAACCTTGATAGCCATTGGAAAGAACATTTGGCTGCAATGGATTACTTGCGTCAAGGTATTCATTTGCGCGGCTTTGCGCAAAAAAATCCAAAACAAGAATACAAACGTGAGTCATTTGAATTGTTTTCTCAAATGCTCGAAACCCTCAAAGTAGAAGTCATTACCATTTTGAGCAAAGTACAAGTCAAAGCAGAATCTGAAGTTGAAGCGATGGAAGAAAAACGCCGTATCGCCGAGCAACAACGAGCCAAAAGCTTTGAACATGAATCGCCAAGCGAGGCTAAGGTGCCAGCGCCTGCCCAGGCATCAGCGCCTGCCAGTTCTGGGTTACGCCAAGGGCCTAAAGTGAGTCGTAATGATTTGTGCCCTTGTGGTTCAGGTAAAAAGTACAAACAATGTCACGGTAAATTAAGCTAAATTTCAGTAAAAAGAGAAGTAGTAAGGCTTGATTTTACTGGCAATTGAAATGAAAGAGTCGAACAGCTAGTTCGACTTTTTTGTGACATAAATTTGGAGTTTAAAATGAAAATTGTCGACGTAGCTGTTGGGGTGATCAAACGCCAAGATATGATCTATATCAGCAAGCGCGCTGATAACTTACATCAAGGTGGTCTGTGGGAATTTCCTGGTGGAAAAAAGGAAGCTCACGAAACCATAGAGGACGCCCTATGCCGAGAACTTCTCGAAGAAGTCAATATTAGCGTATTAGTACAAACGCCTTTGATGGTCATCGAGCACGATTACGGCGATAAAAAAGTAAGATTAGATGTCAGAGTGGTTGAACAATTTAATGGAGAGCCAAGCCCGCAAGAAGGACAGCTGGCTAAGTGGGTTACTATCGCTAACCTACACGATTATGCCTTTCCAGAGGCGAATCTCGCTATCATGGCGAAAGTGGCCGAATTGGTTTAATCATCTGACAACACTGAGTGACACACATAAAGCACTAGCCTGTAGGGGTAAATGCTGCCATTGTGAGTATTTTTGTTTGTCAGATATTCAGTTTTTCCAACATCAAATTAGCAAAAACGGTGGTATATAACGATGCAATCACAACGTCATTATCCAATTGGTACGCCGGGTAAAAAGTGGGGCGAGGCAGAAAAAAAACAATGGTTGTCAGCGCAAAGTATTAAACGCTCCTATGCAGCTGATGTCCTAGCGGAAATCGAAGCAATGCCGCCATTTTTTAAAACCCAACAATATGGTGAGTTGGAATATGCAGCAGCAACGTACCCCTTAATTGCACTTACTAGTTCAGACTGGGACGACAACAAACCAATCGCCTTGATCACAGGTGGCGTGCATGGTTATGAAACGAGTGGGGTGCATGGTGCTTTGCGTTTTGCTCAAACTAAAGCACTAGATTTTGCTGATGACTTTAATTTTATTATAGTGCCCTGCGTTAGCCCTTGGGGGTATGAAACCATAAACCGGTGGAATCCTTTAGCGATTGACCCTAATCGCTCGTTTTACCCTGATAGTCCCGCGCCGGAAGCTGCAAATTTAATGAGCTTGGTTGAAGACTTAAATATATTGGTCCATATCGACCTCCATGAGACGACTGATACCGACAATTCGGAATTTCGTCCGGCCTTAGCAGCAAGGGATGCCATAGAACAACATAGCTGGGAGATACCAGATGGTTTCTATACGGTAGGAGATAGCAAGAATCCTTGTACAGGCTTTCAAACAGCCATAATAGCCGCGGTAGAGCAAGTCACTCATATCGCCCCCAGCGATGCGAAGGGAATGATCATTGGTGCACCGATGGAGCAAAAAGGCGTGATCAATTATCCCTTAAAACAATTAGGACTGTGCGCAAGTGTGAGTAATGCAGATTTTACCACTACAACCGAAGTGTATCCCGATAGTCCTAAAACCAATCCAGAAAATTGCATATTGGCTCAAGTAGCGGCAATTAGTGGTGGTTTGCGTTTTATCATTGAGCAGTTTTAATCAGGCTGGTGAAAAAATTAAGCGAGGAGAAAGGTTGAGTAACGAATTACATTATCGCTTCAGCAATGGACAAGTGGCTAATCGGTTTTTAAATGAGTTGACTCATTGGTCGTCTTCTTCAGGTAATGTCGTGGTAAAAGCAAAATTAGCTAAAGCCTCTCATACGGTGCAAGTGCGGTATGAATTTGATGGGCGGGGCTTTGACTACACCTGCTCAGAGCTTGATGTACTAGCCGCTAACTATGGTGGCGAAGAGGTGTAAACTCGGTGTGTTTTGCTTGTTTAATGAAGCTAATTGGGGATGGCAGTAACAACCTTTAACATCAGCGTTTATCTGAGAGCCGAGGTAATCCACTTGGCTCAAATTACTTATTTGCTGAGATAGGCTGTTATTGGTTAGACAGCCAAGCCCTACAGAATAAGGGCCTAAATAGAGTAATTGCTCATTGTCATTAAATACCGCCACAGCTGGTGTAGCAGGAACAAATTCAGCCAGTTGGGGCATAAGCTTTAAATCAATTAATTCGTTTTGAAATCCCAGATTTGCAAGACTCTGACTGAGTTCTTGGCTGTGATTTTCAGCCAAAGTTTCACAAATACAATCATCAGCCCTGATATGAAAGACCCTCTTTGCCAGATTAGGTGAGACAGTTTTGAGGGTCTTGGTTAATTGAGGCTCAAACTCTGCCTCTAAACTTTTCATGACTAAGGTCTGTTCAGGATCGAAAAGGCTCAGTTTGGCTGCATCTGTTACTTTCAGTAGGGCTAAAACAACAGCCAACCAAATAACCAAGCCAAACCAAAGCCTTAATCTCATACTTTAAATTGACCTATTTGCTTAAGTAAAGTCACACACATATCGTGCAAACTACTGACTTCTTGTTTCACAGAGTTCATATACTCAGATTCTTCTTTCGACAAACCATCAAGTTGTTGAGCGGCATCAGAAATAGTGGTGGATAAACTGTATTGTTGTTTTGAAGCGGTCGCTATTTGACGAACGTTAGTGCTTACCTCGCCAATAGCTTGTACGATTTCATGCATGACTTTGACGTTTTTAGAGGATTCAGCCACCGAGCTGTCAACCATGGTTACGCAGTCGTTCATTTGCGTGACTGAGTTACTTGCACTGCTAATTAACGTTGCTGTGATGGTCTCTATTTCTTCAGCACTCATTTTTGATTTAATCGCCAATTGGCGTACTTCGTCTGCAACCACAGCAAATCCTCGACCGTGTTCACCGGCTCTTGCTGATTCAATGGCGGCATTCAAGGCCAAAAGATTGGTCTGTTCAGCAACGGTTTTTATGGACTGCATTACTGTTGAAATGTTTTGACACTTCTCACTCAGTTCCTGAATAGCGCGAGAGGCTAAGGTTAAGGTATCTCTAAGGGTTTCGATACCTTTGCCAGATTGAACCACATTTTTAGCGGTATTTGAGGTTTTAGATTCAGCTTCAGAGCTCAACGTATTGGCATGCTCTGACAAAGAGGTAATCGCATTGACCGCTGAAACAATTTCCTCAATCGACTGATTAATACTGCTAACTTGTTTTACACTTATTTCGTAAGAAGCAGCGAGTTTCAACGAAGATGTTTGGACTTTGTCGGTAATATCTACTGCACTTTCACTCAACTCTCTCGATTGACTCACTAATACTTTGATAGCGTGAATGAGTGCATTGAACTCTTTTAGCTCATCATCGTTTTGCATGTCGATATGGGTAAAGTCGAGGTGATGTTTGTCTTGCATAATGGCACTTACATTTTTAGCTAGGAAGAATGACGAGCGACCCTCTGCATGGTTTTTCATGGCCATAAACATCAAAACACCACCTTCTATTAGGGCGAATACCGCATGGATAATCAATATATGAAACTGCAAACTGCTCTGTTCAAAAACATAAACGCCCGCATCGTTTATTTGTAATACATAAAATAAAATATGATGCACCGCGACCACCGCGGTACTCGAAGCAATCACTTTCCAATCACGGTAAAAAGATAAGATGGCGAGGATAGCAAATATCTCGAAATGCATTTCAGTCATACCAAAGGTCTGTTGAATATGCAGCGCAGTAAAAAGTTGTACACCGATACCAACGGCATGACGACTAATTGCTTCAGCGGGAAATTTAAAACTTAAGTACAGAGGAACAACGAGAATCAAGGTACCAATAAGCAGTGGCTCTAGCCAACTCCCATAAAATGCAGCAATCCCAATGGACGTTAACCACTGAATAACTAAAACGTACCGAAAGGTTTGATGGGCTTGCGAAATCCAAGGGTATAACATAGATATCTTCTCCATTTTTAAACATAATCCAGGACTCACAGGAGTCAGAATGACGATTTTTTAATTGGTAATGAAACTACTTAAGGGTATCGGCACAGTATCCGCTTGCCTTGATTAATTACTCCGTCGTAATAGATACTTCATACCCACTGTATTTTCGCATGTTAATGACTCGGTCATGATCGAGTAACCAATACTGGCCTTTAATACCCTGTAATATTCCACTAAAAGTTATCTCTTTATCGAGATTGATGGATTTTATTTTTTCGGGGTAATGCTCAACAGGATAATCAATTGCTACCTCAGGTGTCTCGATAAACTGGATGGCCTGAAAACCAAACTCTTGTTGAATTTCATCTAACTCAGGTTCTACTTTTGTTAATAATAGTTGTTTGAGAGCCTGTAAATCGACTTTTTCAGGCTTACCTTTTAACATGGTACGCCAATTGGTTTTATCTGCGATATGTGGCTTAAACGCGCTCTCAACTAGGCCACTAATTAACCGGTTTTGAACCCGCAAAATGGCTTGCGCCTGACTGGCTCCTTGATCAATCCAGCGACTTGAGACCCCGTCAGTGACATGCCGTGTTATGCCTACTTTTACCGTGCCAGTATTAGCCAAATAAACAAAATGGTCTTGTAAACAATTAGCTTCTCCCCAAGCCGGTTCTCGGCATGTGCCTGCGTCATAATGACACAACTCTGGCTTAATAATGCAGCTATCACATTGAGCCAGTTTGGTCAGGCAGCGATAACAATAGCCTTGATTAAAACTGGTTTTAGTTTTTGTTCCGCAATGCACACAAAGAATAATTCCTGAGTAGTTCAATGAAATTGTTTTGCCGATAAGCGGGTTCATATCAATATGTGAATCACCAATAGGCAAAACATATTGAGCCGGTGATGATGAACGAGCCGAGGCTCGCATTTTGTGAATAATCCCATTAAATTGCATTACTACTCTCTAGGCAAAACTACTTTATTAGGCTGCTAAATGTATCACAGCTGTAGGGTGAGTTCTCTTTCGGATCGTGCGCTAAAACATCCTTAGCGCCAAATGTTGTTACTGCAAATAGGTAAAAATCAGCAATAGATTTGGGTAATTTCGCGGCAACTAACATCTGGTAAAATAGTTCATCTACCTCTTGTTTCGCAAGGGGAATGCTATCTAAATACTGGTATAAGGCGTCATGAATTAAACTAGCATGCAGGGCGATTTGCCAAAATACAGTTTTTTCAACTCGTATGCCCTGAGGTGTAAGCATATTTATGGCATGTTCTTTATGCCACCAATCAGGTGTGCCAATTAATGCAATCCAATAAAACAAGCGTTTAGGCGTGCAGCCGTCCCAGGCATAAGTGCGTGGGGCCTCTAGTTGATAACTTACCGTCTTGGTTTCCCTTACTAGAGTATTGTGTCCTGGGTTAACGATAATTAGTCCGTTGTGGATCACTAGCCAGTCACTGTAAAAATATTTGTTTAGGGACAATGAGGTTTCATACACCAAGGGATAATCAATATAATTGATCCAAGGGCCTTCTCTGTCTCGACTGGCAAAGCCCCATTTTTCTAGTTCTTTCGTTTTGGCTCGAAGAGCTCTTTTTTCTCGTGTTTCCCACCCGATGTGTCTGGGGATATAAAATCCTAAACACAAAATAATACCTAAAATAACAAATGTCAGAATTAAACTAGGGTAGTTAAAAAGTAAAAATAAAATAATCAGCACACCAATAAAAAACAGTAGGCGGAGGATTTTATCTATGCGTTTGACGAGGTGGATATGATTGGTTGGTCTTTCCATGATAACTCCAACATAATGACTTGCACAAAATAAAAGTATAGAGGGCTATGATGAAAAAAACACCGCACTGCGATCTTGTTTTTCTGGATTGATAAACCATTCGTGACTCAGCTGACTTTTGGGGTGTATCCATAGCTTAAGATGCTTTATGCTACTTTTCTCACGTTTGCTGCAAGGCAGTATGCCAGTGATTTGCAATTTGGAGCTTCGCCTTATGTTAAAGAAAATATGCGTAACATACTTAAGCGTTCTGTTGGCGTTACTGATGCTCGATGGTTTATGGTTGGGCTGGCTCGCTAAAGATACCTATCAGCAACAAATTGGTTTTTTAATGCGCCAAGAAATGCCGGTGTGGCCGTGGGTCATTTTTTATGTACTTTATTCTGCCAGTATTGTTTATTTGGCCATTGTGTCTTCTGAGAAACTTAATCAAGGCCTCAGTAAAGGCTTTGTACTGGGACTAAGCGCTTATGGTGCTTATAACCTGACTAATTACACGCTGACTGAGAACTGGCCTCTTGCCATCACCTTACAAGATTGGGCATGGGGTTGTACCGTTACATCCATCACTGCATTGGTAGGTATGTGGGTGTGGTTACGATGCAAATAAACGTACAAACATCGTAACAATTTGCGTATTTTTTTTGGGCAAATAGCTGTGTTAGCCTTGTCCTCCTTCAATATCGCAGTAGCCAAGATGAGAACAAACGACCAATATTCATTTCAAGAGCACGGTAGTTTTACTATTGAGATTAAAGACAAAACGATTGAAGTCTGTGCCTTTGGCGCATGGAATGAAAAAACCTCTGAGCTTTTCAAAGAACAATATTTACGCCAAGCTCAGTGCTTGACTGCAGAACCTTGGGCGTGTTTGCTCAATTTAACAGACTGGGAATTAGGCACGGGCGAAATTTTAAGGGTGGGGCAAGACTTAAACGCATGGTCTTATGCACACAATCAGCGCTTTAGCGCCATCGTTAGTAGCTTAGCTTTACACCGACACTTAATTGAAAAAATACAAGAGCCCACTAAAAGTATTCAGCATCAATATTTTACCCAAAGCCAAGCGGCAAAAGATTGGCTTAGATCACTCAATCTCTACTCCTGATTAAGGGTTGATATAGCCACTTGCAATCTACTTAATAAGCTAGGGTCGATATTCCTATTTGCTGCTAGATAAGCGGTAATTTCAAGTTCTGGAATGTAACTAATGAACTGGACACTGTCTAAGGGTTGATTCAAGCGCTGTAGCATATCGTCTATCAAATCCACTGATTCGATAATCAAATCTACATTTTTATTGATTAACAATTGCCATGAACAACCAATATCTGCGCAAGTGATAAAATGTTTATCTTCAATAAAGCCTTGTTTTATTAGCCATAAATGCGAAATGTCGTCTCGTTGCACCACAATACGATATTGTTTAGCCTCTGCAAGCTCATTTAACACAATATCTTTTCTATCTTGCAAACTGACCCAGCCAAATTTGTACTGGGCAACGGGAGCTAACCAATAAAATAATGGGGCGCGTTCCTCGGTTTTTGCCATAGAATAAATCAGGGTGTTAGGCTCATTACTGGCTTTACGGTAGGCACGTGCCCAAGGGTAAATATCAATGGGAGCCTTAACATTGGCTTGTTGTAGTATCGCCTGTACTTTTTGGGTCGCAAGGCCGCTGACCTGCTCATTCTCGATAATTTGATGAGGAGGAGAAAACTCGGTGACAATTTTTAGCGGGGCTGTTTGTGCTCTGCTGGTGAGTGTGAACATAAGCAGAATAAGGTACAAAAATAAACAAACGCTTTGATGTCGGTTTAGGTGCATAGAAGTCCATATTTACTGCTGAGCAATAGCGCCATCATAGTTAAATCGACAATAATATCCAAAACTTACTTTGCATTTAAGGATAACATTGCTGCCATTGAAACAACTTGAAGCATTTAAATCACGGTATCTGGCATCTATTTAACTTCAAGCGTCGTTAAACTCGGTAGACTAGGTTTAATTCAATTTTGGTAGCATAATTTCTGTGAAAAAACATACAACTAAAACATTGATGGCGTGGCTTTTTGGCCAATTAAAACCCTATAAATTACAGGTGGCCTGGGCCATGTTAGCGCTAATTGTTGGGGCAATGTCGTGGTTAGTGTTGGGGCAGGGTGTAAAGTACGTGGTCGACCAAGGGTTTGTCGCCAACAATGCACAACGTTTAAACGAACTGGTTCTATTGGTGTTAGGGATCGGTTTAATTGGCAGCGTGGCTACCTATTTTAGATTTTATTACATGATTTGGTTGGGTGAGCGTGTTAGCGCTGATATTCGGCAAAATGTGTATTCACACCTACTAACATTGTCACCTGCTTTTTTTGCTGAAACTCGCACCGGCGAAGTTATCTCGCGCTTTACCTCTGATACCACGGTTCTGCAATCAGTGGTTGGAATGGGACTATCAATGGCCTTAAGGGCAACCGTTACCTTTATTGGTTCGCTCATTTTGATGATGTTAACCAGTCCCATGTTAACACTTTATGTCTTGATTGCGGTGCCTATAGTGCTGCTACCGATTCGAATTTTTGGCGCTAAAGTGCGGATTTACGCGCGTAACAGTCAAGACCGAGTGGCCGATGTGGGTGCCTATATCGATGAAAGTTTGCACGAAATTCAAACCGTTCAAGCTTACACCCATGAATCCATCGATAAACAACGCTTTTTTAGTCGTATAGATGGCGTAATGGACGCTGCCAGAAAACGCATTCAATTTAGAGCGCTGATGATCGCGACTATTATGGGCATCAGTTTGTTTGCTATCACCCTCGTGGCTTGGTTAGGTGCGCAATTGGTCTTAAATAGCGAGTTAACCGCAGGTGAGTTAACCGCCTTTATGTTTTATGCCGTGATGGCGGGAGGCAGTGTCGCGACCATTAGCGAAGTGATAGGTGAAATTCAGAAGGCCGCCGGAGCCAGTGAACGTTTGATGGAACTGTTGCACACGAAAAGTACGGTACAAACTCAAGATAAACCTGTGCTTCTTCCACAAAAAGTGAAGGGCGAACTTAGCCTCAACCACATCTCATTTTATTATCCTGTGGCTGATCATGTGCCGGTTTTAAAGGATATTACTCTGCATATCAAATCCGGCGAGCGTATCGCCTTAGTTGGGCCAAGTGGTGCAGGTAAGTCAACCTTGTTTCAATTACTGTTACGTTTTTATGATGTGCAAGAAGGCGATATCAACCTCGATGGTCAACCCATTGCTCAGCTTGACATACAGCAGCTCAGGCAACAATTTGCTTTGGTGTCACAAGAATCGGTTATTTTCGCGTGTAGTGTATTTGACAACATTGCTTATGGACGACCATCGGCGAGTTATGAGGCGGTTATTGCCGCCGCTAAAGCGGCTCGGGCCGATGAATTTGTTTGTGAATTCAGTGAAGCCTATGACACGCAGTTGGGTGAACGAGGTGTGCGTTTATCTGGTGGTCAAAAACAACGAATAGCCATAGCACGAGCGATTTTGGCTGACCGACCTGTGCTGCTACTAGACGAAGCCACTAGTGCACTTGATGCGGGTAATGAGGTTAAGGTGAAACAGGCTCTTGATGAACTAATGAAAGATAAAACCACCATTATTATTGCTCATCGGCTTTCTACAGTTATTAATGCCGACCGCATTATTGTGATGGATAAGGGACGGATAATCGCTTCGGGCACCCATCAAGAACTCATGGTAGCGAATCCTTTATACCGTGAACTAGCAGAGCTGCAATTGATTAGTTAATATTTGAGTTACTGGCAAGTCAACCGAAGACTGCGTTTTGTTTTAAGAAGAGATAATCCATGAAAATAGCCCAAATCGGTGAAGCCATTCTTCGCACCCCGGCTCGTAAAGTGACAACAGATGAGCTTGGCGGGGCAGAGCTCAAACTGTTTGCTGATGCCATGCTCAATAGCATGTTAGAGGCCAATGGCATTGGTATTGCTGCCCCACAAGTGTTTGACCCAAGAGCAATCATGATTATTGCCTCACGGCCTAATGTGCGTTATCCCAATGCACCGCAAATGGATCCCGTTCTATTAATCAATCCCATTATATTAAAGCAAAGTGAGAACAAAGTATGGGAGTGGGAGGGATGCTTGTCTGTCCCTGCGCTACGAGGCAAAATTGAGCGGCCAGACTGGGTTGAAATTGCCTATCAAACCATCGATGGTGGTGAGCACAAAGCGCGTTTTGACGGCTTTGTTGCTAGAGTGTTTTTACATGAATATGATCACTTAATTGGTCTCACCTGGTTAGACCATATTCAATCTAATGCCCACATTATGGCGAATGAGGTATGGTTACATGCCTTGGAGCAAGGCGCTCTGTAACATAAAGTCTAAGGAACAGCGTGAAAGTAACAAACTCGAATTTTTTCTCCTCTGCACTAGCGAAACCAACAAGCTTGATGTGGTTAGGCTTAGGTGCCGTATTAGCCATACTTTTTATTGAGCTGGCCTTGCGTGTCTTAGCTGGCGATACCATGGCATTTGATCGCAATATTATTTTAGCGATGCGCAACCCTGCTGATTTATCTGATCCACTTGGACCCTATTGGTTTGAAGAGTTAATGCGCGACATCACCGCGCTTGGAGGTACCGGTATTCTGAGTTTCATTGCTTTATTTACCGTCATGTACCTGTATTTGCAAAAACATCGACACATGGCGTTTTTGGTCGCTGTGATGATTGTGTCGGGCATGATATGTAGCAGCCTGTTAAAATATGGTTTTTCTCGGCCTCGACCAGACTTAGTTCCTCATGGTAGTTATGTGTACACCAGTAGTTTCCCCAGTGGACATTCTATGATGTCGGCCTTGGTGTATGTCACTCTTGCGGCGATTTATGCTCGTAGTCAGTTTAGGCGAAGCCTAAAGTTACTCATCATGGCCAGTGCGCTGTTGGTGGTTGCTTCAATTGGCTTAAGTCGTGTGTATCTTGGCGTCCATTGGCCAAGTGATGTACTAGCAGGTTGGTGTGCAGGAAGTATATGGGCGCTAATGAGTTATCGTTTAGTCAGGTACGGACAAAAACGGGGTAAATTGACCTTTTAGCCTGACTACCAAAATCCGCTGTTTGCAGCGGTGCAGGCGGGTAACACTTTATTTCAATTATCCTGCTGCTTATTTTCATCGCTTTCGTTAGCATGTTTTTATTATTTTTTGAGTAAGGTACTTATGCCATTGATTCCTTCGCTTCACCGTATTATTTCGTACAGTACCTTTTTGTTGTGCTTTATTGCCACGCCCTTATTGGCGCAAGAGCCCGTAAGCAGCAATCAACCTGAAACACCAGTTGAACCGCAAAGCTTTGCACAATGTGTGGTGGGGTTGCAGCAACGGGCTCTAAAGTCAGGCATTTCAGCCAATACCGTAGAGCAGGTTTTGGGGCAAGCGCGCCATCTGGCGAAAATTTTGGAATATGACCGCAATCAACCCGAATTTGTGCAAACCTTTCCTGGCTATTATTCTGCTCGTGTTAATGACTGGCGCATTAACAAAGGGCGAGAAATGCTGGCTAAACACCGAGATTTTTTAGCCAAGCTAAGCAAAGAATATGGTGTTCCAGGTCATTATTTAGTCGCTTTTTGGGGCTTAGAAACCAATTTTGGCAATTACAAAGGCAAAATGCCAATCATCGATTCATTAGCCACCTTAGCCTGTGATGAACGTCGAAGTCAGTATTTTTCAGCGGAGTTATTACAAGCCTTACGCTTGTTAGAACGAGAACAGCTAAATGTCATTGACATGGTTGGCTCGTGGGCGGGGGCAATGGGGCACACGCAGTTTATGCCCACCGCATACCTCACCTATGCCCGTGACGGTGACGGTGACGGTAAAATGGATTTATGGAGCAGTGAGTTAGATGCTCTCGCATCTGCCGCTAACTTTTTAAAAGCGTTAGGTTGGCAAGCTGGGTACCGCTGGGGTAGGGAAGTACAACTGCCAGCCAACTTTGACTATCAGCTAGCGGGTAAAAGCAATCCTCAACCATTGTCATTTTGGCGTGAGCAAGGCTTAAGCACAACGGCAAATAAACAACTTGAAAACAGTGATCTTGCCGCAGCCTTGTTAATCCCTGCGGGACATGAAGGCCCTGCCTTTTTAGCTTACCAAAACTTTAAGGTCATCTTACGTTGGAATAATTCTGAATATTACGGTATTGCAGTGGGTCAACTTGCTGATCAAATTGCTGGTGGTGCTGGTTTGTCAAAACCGTTGCCTGACCTACCAAAATATACCTTGGCGCAGATGCAGCAGTTTCAACAAAAGCTTAATGAGCTGGGCTTTGATGTTGGCAAGCCTGACGGCATTTTGGGGCCAGCGACACGAACAGGCGTTCGCGCTTTCCAAAGTGCTAAAAACTTAATTGCTGATGGTTATCCAAGTAAAGAAACCGTGGAATTGGCCCTACAAATGTAAGGCTACAGTAGGCTGTGCGTCCTTGTGGGTCACAATGCTTGTATTCAAGCCGCATCATCACTACCTTTTTACTATCTTACGGATGAAATATCTTGTGGGATGATAATCACAAACTCAGTGGTCATAAGATCCTGCGCTCTTTTTCCAGAGCTAAAGCGTAATTGTCCAAGCAGAAGTTTTGTCACCCACTGGTTAACCATGTGCAACCCCAAACCGATATTGCCGCTGCTACGTGCTGAGGTGACAAAGGGCTCAAAAATTTTGCTTTGTAAGGCTTGTGGTATGCCTCTGCCATTATCAGCCACCACAATTTCTATTTTATTTTCACTTGTTGTATACGCTTTTATTTCGATAATGCCGGGTTCTTGTGGGGAAAAAGCGTGGTTAATACAATTCATAATCAGATTTTCAATGACCTGAGAAATGGTTCCAGGTCGACTTTTCAGTTTCATGTTTTCTTCAATACTGACCTTGATTTCAATATGTGTCTTTTTTAATGTTGGTCTTAAACTAATGAGTAAGTCGCTGACAATGTCATCTATGGTACACGCTATGCAGTCAGCACTAACGCGGTCAATAGCAAGGCGTTTAAAATGTTTTACTTGTTCTACCGCCTTATCTAAATTGATGCTTGCTAAATGTAGGCTATCAGTAATAACGCCAATACTCGTATTAAACTGAGTTTTAGTGATGCCTTCTAACATCGCTTTTTTAAGCTTTTCATTGGCATGTTCCGCATTAGTGACAGAAATTAAAGCCCCGCCTAAGGGCGTATTCAATTCATGAGCAACCCCCGCTACCATTAAACCTAGCGCTGATAATTTATTTGATTCAACCAGTTCATCTTGCAATATTTGTTGGCGTTCGATGTTTTGTTGCAAAGATTTATTGGCCTGGGTTAGCTCTTGTTGTTCTGCGCGCAGTTTAATGCTCAAAGAGATAAGTTCAGATTGATAGCTCGCTGCTCGCCAGTTAAATACAAGGCCCACAGATGCCAACGCACTAAATAACAACAAAGAAAACAACATGGCGTTTAATTTAACCGCAGATAAAAAGGCAGGTGCACTTGAGGCGTAGATAATTAACTTGTTGTCATTTGAGGTATCTAATCCAAGTAAATAATCTAAATGTGCAAAGCTGGTTAAAATATTCTCTGCAATAAAATCCCCGGTTTTGTTTTGTGTTATGTCGTTCCATAAAACAGGAGATTCTTCGGCTAAAGTTAATTGTGGTTTATCAAATACAAAGCCCCATTCCTTTTCGGCTTGTTGATTCAGTAACCAATAACCCTGAGCATTAACAAGTTGAATATTCGCTTTGTCGACACTGATATTTTTAAGGGTGGTAAATAAGCTATCTAAACGGAAATTAATAACCAGTAATCCCTCAATTAAATGCGTTGCTGCTGTGGTTCTCATTGTTGCTCTGAGTGTGGGTTCAAAGGGTAGAACCACTTCGCCGTGTTCAACATTCAGGTCAATGGGAGAAAAATAAATACTGGATAAATCAGAAGCAATACCTTGCTGAAAGTAGTAGCGAGCTTGTTTGTTTTGCAGTTCATCTTTCGGGGTCACCGTCGCTAGGCCGTCTTTAAAATTAACCCGAATTAATTCTTGCCCACTGTTTTCAATCCACCTTATTTGCGCAATATTCGTTGTTGACTTGCCAAATTGCTGAAAAAAAGTGCTGATTTGCGTTGTTTGATTAACTTCATCCTGTTTTTTGCTTGGCGTTTTGGCTAAGGCGGGGCTGTTTTTAATCAGTAACAAAAAATCCCGAATGCTGCCTAGTTCTCGGCTAAACAGCACTGAACTGGTGATTAATTTTTGATCGTGCAGCGTTTTTAATTCGTCGACTTTATTTTGATATTGTAGGCTGTAAGCAAGCCAAGCAATAATCGCTGAAACGATACACACGGCTATGTGTTTTAAAACACTTTGGCGTTTTAGTTGTAATAAGTGTTCTAGGCTTAAATCCATTTCTTCCTCACTCTAAGCGTTATTTTGTAAGGGTAACCAATTAACGATATGTTCTAAACACATCGGTTTTGCAAACAAATACCCTTGGCCAATATCGCAGCCCATAGACCTCAACCAATTTTTTTGAAACTCTGTTTCAATGCCTTCTGCTACGATTGTGAAATCACACTTTTTACCTAAGGTTAAAATCATATTGACCACATGTTGTGAAACATCATCTTGTTCTAACTGATTGATAAAACTGCGATCTATTTTAATGCAATGCGCGGTGATATTAGATATTCGTGACAGTGATGAATAACCAGTGCCAAAATCGTCAATACTAATTTTGATGCCTGAGTCGACAAACTTTTGCAGTGTGGCTTTTATTTTTTCATAGTCGGTAATGGTTTGAGTCTCTGTTACCTCAAGCTCTAACAAATGTGGTGAGACGCCAGCTTGGGACAAACAATTGAACACTTTACTGAAGTAGTCTGTGTGCAACAAATCAAAAGACGAGGCGTTAAATGCAATCGGTATTTGGTAGCCCAAGGCGCAGAGGTGCTGCAGTGCAGCGATGGTTTTTTCTACTATTAAGGTGTCGAGCTTAGTGATCAGGCCTGAGGTTTCAGCAATAGCGATAAATTCATCAGGGCGAACAAAACTACCATCATCGCGCTGCCATCGTGCAAGGGCCTCAAAGCCGACCACCTTATTACTACTGAGTGCTAATTTGGGTTGTAACATCACGGTTAATTTACGTTCTCGAATGGCCTTTCGGAGTTCTCCCATTAAATGATAGCGGCGGGACATTTCATCAATCTGTCGTTGGGTATTTTGGATATAGCTAAGGTTATTAACAACGGCCTCTTTTAGAACTGATTCTGCAGTGCTTATAAGCTTGGCAGGCGTCGTGTACTGAACAGAGTCTAAGCGCATATCTAATAAGGTAAAGGACGTTGAATGCACGACTTCGTCTTTTTTAAACTCACCGAAGGTCAATGCATGAATTAGTGCTTGAGTAATGGGAATATCGGTCGCAATGAGAATTGAGAAATGCTTATGCCCTGATAGGGAAATACGCGCCGGGGGCGGGAAAGTAGCACATAACCCAAGGTATACCGCTTTAAGTAAGTTGAGAATAAATTCATAGCCAAATGTAAACTTCATTTCATCAAAGTATTTCACTTCAATCATTAATAAACGCGTTTCTTGGCGCTCCGTGATACTCATGTTTTGAATTTCTTTTTTTAGCCAGTTTAGGTTGGGAATATTCAAGTCTAAGTGAGTATAGGCGAGCTCGGTTACCCGGTTCAGCAGAGCAATATTGGTAAAGCCACTGCTGATATTCTCACTAAAGACTCTTAGCAAATTAATGTGGGCCTCGGTTATAGGAGCGTCAGATGTGACAACTATCACATACACTTTTTCATTAATGTGGCTGGTTTCGAAATAGAAAACAGAGCGTATAGCGCCAATCTTGTGTTGTTTTTGCTCAAAAGCTTGGTTGATGTCATCACGAATATCAACGAGTTGACTATCTGTAATAGCCACGCCCTCAAAGGCGGTATAACAGCCCGATGCAGTGAGTACATGGGTGTCTTTGTATGGATTTTCATTATTGCCAATACACAGTAGCCCGCCTTTTTTGACCCCCATAATATTACCTATTTCAGTTAATACCGCGCGAGTAAATGAGGGTAAGTCGTAACGGCTGTTAATACTTTTGGCTGCGTCCAACACTAGTTGTAGGCCTTGTTTAGCTTCAGCAAGCTGCGACGATACATTCCAAGTTCGAAGATTGCTTTTGACGATGGAATGCAATTTATCAAGGGTTAAATCTGCTTTATTCCAATATTCATCAATGTCTAAGGCTTTCATCACTTCTTTTTCGGGAGCAAAGCCGGGTTGACCGGTAAGTAAAACAATTCTGACTAAGCCATTGGCTAATTCATCTCTGATAATTTTGACTAGCTTTAAACCTGAATCATCCTCTTCCATAACGACATCTAACAGGATAAGCGCAATATCCTTGTGCGCGTTTAAAATAGATGAGGCTTCATAAACGGATGCTGCTTTTAGAACAGTTAATTCCACACCGTCTGGAAGCTCGATTGAGGCCAAACTTGAAGTGAGAGCCGCTTGATAATTTTGGTTGTCTTCAACGCTTAAGATTTTCCACTGCTTAAAACCTGTTGAAAGTTCAACGTCTTGGTTGTTTTCTTCGTTAAATTCAAATCGGTCTGAAGATTCTGCCACGAGTTTACTCCGCAATATCGAGGGTTTAGGCCAAGGCGCTGATATACCTAAAGTACGAATTCGTGATGTGACTGTGGCGTGTCGTTAAGCCCTTTCTGTCAGCCATAAAATTCGTATCTTCTTCGATAATGAAAGGCCTAATTAAAAACACAAAACAAAGCGCTTTCATACACATACTAGTTTGATTAAAACTAGAACATTATTTTATTTTTTAACAAATATTTTTTGTTTTAGATCAATTAAACACTCAGTAAATATATGATCACTAAGCACAATATCAGGCTGACAGATTGCCAAAACGCAACAGGGTCACGTTCTGCCAAAGGAGGGCGGGTTTTCGCGAGATAAGATTTATTGGGGTAACGTAAGTCATAAATAAATTCAGATAATTCGTGATAACGATTAAACGGATTAGGATGCAGGGCTTTTTTTAACGTGGCGTCAACCCAGGCGGGAATGGCTTTTTCATCGTGTAAAACGCTTTGATATCGCAGTTTTCTTTGCGCCGCGCGGGTATTGGCTTGCGCCACTTTTGCGCCATATGGCAAGTTGCCTGTTAACATCTGATAGGCAATTACTGCCAGAGAAAACTGATCTGATTGCTCGCAACCTGCCTCACCTAAGAAGTATTCCGGTGCGCTATATTGAGCGGTGCCCAACAGAAGTTGGTTATTAAAGGGCGAGTTAATTTCTGCAAGTCCCGCCACTTTGGTCGAGCCGAAGTCAATTATTTTTACCATGCCCGATGTATCGATCATGATATTTTGGGGCCTAAGATCTTGGTGTAGCATCTCAAGTCTGTGAAACGCACTGATGCCTACGGCTATTTGCTCGATAATACCGCGCACTATTTCAAGAGTAGGGCTAGGATTATCCAGCATCCATTGATAAAGAGTTTGTCCTTCAACATATTCAAAAACAGTATACAGGTACTGTCGTTGTTTAGACTGTGCGTGAGGCTTAAGTACATGAGGATTATTAATGCGCCGAGCAATCCATTCTTCTTGTAAAAATCGTTCGAGATAAGCCACATCATCGCTTAAATCGATAGAAGGTGTTTTTAGTACCAGTAACGGCGAGCCTTTCTTGTTTGCTAATGGCCGAGCAAGGTAAACATGACTGCGACTACTGGCATGAATATTTTTTACGATGAGGTAGCCGTCAAATTCGTCTCTGACCTGCAGAATAGGAGGTTTTGTCAACTCGGTGAATTCGTGTAGTTTGTCGTTTACCGAAAGCTCTGGTATCGAGTTTATACACACCACTTGGATGCTTAGATTATCATCACTATTATGTTTATAAGCCAGTTCTGCAATCTGCTGTGCTGCGGTAGATGGTGAGTCTGGACAGTAAGTGATTATGTCAATGATGTGCTGCTCGCTAACAAATTCATACACACCATCAGTCATCAGTAATAGCACGTCATTTTCTTGCAGGGCGAGCTGGCCATAATCAATCTCTAGCTGATATTGTACGCCCATGGCTCGGCTCAAGTAACTGTCTTTTTCATTGTGCCACTGGCGGTGGTCGCAGGTTAGCTGCGTTAGCTCGTTGTTGCGTAGTAAGTAAATTCTGCTGTCACCCACATGAAACCAATGGGCCGTAGTGGATTTTAAAATGACAGCACTTAAGGTGCAGACATAGCCTTTTTCTCGCTCAAAACGAAATTCGCTTTTTTGAGTTTGTGAAAAAAGCCACGCATTTAGCGCGGTGATAACGTGTAAACCTGACTTTTTCACTGACCATGTTTCAGCGCTACAAAAGTAGTCTTCTGCTAAGCCCTGAGTGACCGCTTGACTCGCCACTTGGCTGACTGAACTGGTGCTAATGCCATCGGCAATAGCACATACAATGCCTTTGGAATTTAGCAGAGTATCATTAGGCACAGTAAAACTCAGGGCGTCTTGATTTATTGCCTTACGCCCTTTATCAGAGTATTGCCCTGAGCTGACTGTTAATTTAGGAACCATGCAGACTGCTAATAACTTTTATAAGGTAAAAACTTGCCAGACAGGGTTATTTTTACTCTGTCGCCTTTTGCATCGGCAAGGCGTTGTAAGTCCATATCAAAATCAATGGCACTCATAATCCCATCACCAAATTCTTCATGAATAAGAGCTTTAAATGTGCTGCCATAAACACTGATGAGTTCGTAAAAACGATAGATTAATGGGTCGCTCGGTATGGCGGTAGGCAAAGAGCCTTTGTAGGGCACGACTTGCAACTGAATAACCGCTAGTGGCGGAAGTTCAAGCAAGTCGCCGATTGTAGTAGCTTGCTCAGCGCTTAGGGTCATTTGGCCAAGTAGGGCTGCCGTTGTCCATTCTTTACTTTGTCCTATGGCTTTGGCTAATTGCGGCCAAGTCACTTGTTTCATCAGTTTTTGCGTAATAATTAGCTCTGTCACTTCGTTGCGTGTCATAAGGTTTTCCTTTGCTGTTTTATTTGCTTTGGAGCCTCGCTCAAAGGAGCGAGGCTCCAAGTAGATGATTAAGCCACCGCTTTGACAGGGCGTTTAGCACCCGTTCTGACGTGAGTGCTATACAGCGTTAAGCCAGTAAAAGCTAAACCACCGACCAAATTGCCTAAAGCCGTGGGAATTTCATTCCAAATAAAATAATCCATCACTGAAAACTCACCGCCCATGATGATGCCGAACGGAAATAAAAACATGTTCACGACTGAGTGTTCAAAGCCCATATAAAAGAACAAAAAGATCGGCATCCACATGGCAATCACTTTGCCACTGACGTTGGTTGAAATCATGGCGCCAACCACACCCAATGACACCATCCAGTTACACAACATGCCGCGAATAAAAATGGTAAACCATCCCGCTACACCATACTCGGCATACCCTAGGGTTCGAGCTTCACCGATAGTGGCAATTTTGGCCGCAACCGCTCCAGGATCAGTGTTAAAGCCATAACTGAAGATAAATGCCATCATGAACGCTACTGTTAAGGCGCCAGCAAAATTACCTAAAAACACTAAACCCCAGTTTCGCAAAACGCCTTTTACCGTAACCCCAGGGCGTTTATCTAATAAAGCAAGGGGACATAACACAAACACCCCGGTTAACAAATCAAAGCCCATTAAATACAGCATACAAAACCCAACTGGAAATAAGATGGCTCCCAGCAGAAATACCCCTGTTTGTACGGCGATAGTAACCGCAAATACCGCCGCTAGAGCTAAAATTGCCCCGGCCATAAATGCGCGTATCAGGGTATCTTTAGTGGCCATAAATATTTTTGACTCACCCGCGTCCACCATTTTGGTGACGAATTCAGACGGAATTAAATAGGACATAGCCTTACCTCATGTTGTGTAATGTGTTGTTAATTGCATCTGCAGCGATGCCCCAATCATACTTATCTAACCAACTGTTGTGCTTGTCAGAAAATCGAGACCAAAAAAAACGGCGTCCTTCACCCCATCTGCCATGCAGATTAGTGAAGGACGCCGTTATCCAATTCGCTTTTTGTATTGTTAAAGTCATCGTTGACTTACAAGCAAGTAAGACAAAGCAAGGACTGAGCCACAGCGTTAAGGTGGTAGTTTTATTGGCTTTGGGCTGTAAAATATCTCAGCACCCTGTGAACTATGCACTGCAGCAGTGCGCACTTGCTTGCGAAAGGTTCATTTACCCCTCCATAAGACAGGGTTGCGCACCATACCTGTCAGCAAATAGTGCTCTTAACTAGGGTTTATTTGATTTTGTTACCAAGGGCAACAAAATCCTGCTCATGTGTCTCACCATTCTGTTATAATGCCGCCGATTTTTTGACCACCTGTTTTTAGAGATATTATGCCCACTATCCAACCAGCTAGCCGTGTTAAGCCCACTGAAAGAATGAAAGCCGAACGAGGCTTATTCTCGTATCCCAAATATTGGGCTGAGTGCTATGGACCTGCGCCTTTTTTACCAATGTCACGCAAAGAAATGGATGCGCTTGGCTGGGATAGTTGCGACATTATTATTGTGACGGGCGATGCCTACATTGACCATCCTAGTTTTGGTATGGCAGTGATCGGCCGCACGCTAGAAGCTCAGGGCTTTAGAGTGGGGATTATTAGTCAGCCCAATTGGCACTCAAAAGATGACTTTATGCAGTTGGGCGAACCTAACCTATTTTTTGGTGTGACGGCTGGCAACATGGACTCCATGATCAACCGTTATACTGCGGATCGTAAATTGCGCCATGATGATGCGTACACCCCAAATAATGAGGGCGGCAAGCGCCCTGATCGTGCAGTAACCGTTTATACCCAACGTTGTAAAGAAGCCTATAAGAAACCCGTCGTAATAGGTGGCATTGAAGCCAGTTTACGCCGTATCGCCCATTATGATTATTGGTCAGATAAAGTGCGTCGTAGTGTGTTATTTGATTCAAAAGCCGATATGTTGATGTTTGGCAATGCTGAACGTCCCTTACTTGAAATGGCCCACCGTTTTGCTGCGGGTGAAACCATTGAGCAGATGCAAGATATTCGTGGCACCGCGGTTATCCGAAAAGAGCCCTTGCCCGGTTGGCAGGGCGTTGATTCGACTCACGTTGATGTGATTGGCAAAATTGATCCTATCACCAGTCCCTACGAATATATCGAAGATAAATGTGCCATTTCTTCTGAAGCAGAAAAACAAGCCGCCATTGACGCACAAAAAGCCAAACCCGTGGTGGTGCAGCCATACAAAGCAGGCACAGAACGGCGTAAGCCATGGGAAAATACTTATGTATTATTACCCCCATACGATGTAGTGCGCGCTGAAAAAACCCACTATGCCCATACCTCACGTATTTTGCACCAAGAAACCAACCCCGGTTGTGCTCGCGCCTTAGCCCAGCGCCACGGTGATCGTATTGTGTGGATTAACCCGCCGGCCTTCCCCCTTGAAACCGAAGAAATGGATGCGGTCTTTGATTTACCCTACGCCCGTGTACCACACCCGAGTTATGGCAAAGCGAAAATTCCTGCCTATGACATGATAAAAACCTCAGTAAATATTATGCGAGGTTGTTTTGGAGGCTGTACCTTTTGCTCTATTACTGAGCATGAAGGCCGGGTAATTCAAAGCCGTTCTGAAGAGTCTATTATTCGCGAAATTGAACAAATTCGTGACAAGGTCCCTGGTTTCACTGGGGTGATTTCAGATTTGGGTGGCCCAACCGCCAACATGTATAAACTGCGTTGTAAAAGTCCAAAAGCAGAGCAAACCTGTCGGCGTTTGTCTTGTGTATGGCCCGATATTTGTGGCCATTTAGACACCGATCAAACCCCAACCGTGAATCTTTATCGCAAAGCACGCGAAGTTGAAGGGGTAAAAAAAGTCTTAATCGCCTCAGGTGTGCGTTATGACTTAGCGGTAGAAGATCCAAACTATGTGCGTGAGCTTGTTACTCACCACGTAGGTGGTTACTTAAAAATTGCCCCTGAGCATACGGAAAAAGCGCCGCTGGATAAAATGATGAAACCGGGCATGGGCAGCTACGATAAGTTTAAAGCCATGTTCGAAAAATACAGTAAAGAAGCAGGTAAAGAGCAATACCTAATTCCGTATTTTATTTCGGCCCACCCGGGCACTGAGGATATGGATATGCTTAATTTGGCTCTGTGGTTAAAAGAGCGTAATTTTAAATTGGATCAGGTGCAAAACTTCTATCCATCGCCCATGGCCAATGCCACGACGATGTATCACACCGGCAAAAACCCTATTCATAAGGTCAATCATAAAAGTGAAGTGGTGAATGTACCGAAAGGTGAAATTCATCGTCGTTTACATCGTGCTTTTTTACGTTATCACGATCCGGCTAACTGGCCTTTGTTGCGTAAAACCTTACAAGAAATGGGTAAAGCGCATTTAATCGGTAACGGTCCGAAGTGTTTGGTGCCAGCAGAGAGTCGCAACGAGTTAAAAGGGCGTGAGCAAAAAGAGTACGCTAAGCGTTCAGTGAATAAAGCGGTGGCGCGGGGTAAAAATCCAAATGCCGCCAAAGCGCAGCAAGGCTTAACCCGCTTCAGTGATAACCAGCCCCACAACAAAGCGGGTAACACGGCGCAAAAGCCTAATAAATTTAAAAATAAGGGCTAAACAAAACAAGCTTCTTTTCAATCACTTTTAGATTGTGATTAAATGTTGACAGAAGTTGGTGGTTTTCAGGTAATAATGATTAAGTAATCAATCACTGTAGTTTGCTAGGAAATATGATGTGGCTCGCTTCCCTGAAATGGTTTTGTTTATTGAAAATATCAAACCTAAAACTTAAAAATAAAGGACGTTACAATGGGTAAAGTTAGTAGAAAACTAATTGTTTTAGTGTTGATTGTTTGTGTCGTGATTATTGCGTTTTTTCTTTACCAAAAGTCTCAACAACCCGATTTAATGTTTGATGATGACTTTGTTATTGAAATGTTCGAGAAAAATAAAAAGCTGACAACAGAGTTGCAAGAAGCCTCTACAGGTACCTTAGCGCAGCAGCAAAGCGTAAACGATCTGAAAGAAGAGCTATCAGCGGCGCTAATGGAGAAAAATCTTCAGGTCGAAAATCTGAATATTTGTGAAAATCAGAAAAATGCTATCGTGGCGTCGCTCAATGAGAGTCAAGACAAGTTTGAAAAAGACGTAGCGTCGGCAAAACAGATCAGTCAGCAATGTAGCCAAAATATGAAAAAGCTACCAATACTCATGGCTGATGTTGACGCGTATAAAAAACAACTTGAAATCAGTCGAGCAGAAAACAACAAGCTTGTTGCTGAACTGGAAGCGTTGAGCAGCAAAGAGCAGGAGCTAAATAGCAGCTACCGAGTATTACAGAAAAAAATGGATTTGATTTATTCTGAAAGTGTTCAGATGAGAGAAGACTTGTTTAAACCCATGTATTTAAAAGAAGTCTTTGTCACTCCTAAGTTTTGCAACCAAGTGATGAGTGCAGATGAAGTGTGTTTAGACAGTGTCTTGGTTTTACCAAAATTCAGTAAGATCCCTTATACCAAGGTAGTGATTAAATTACTCGATCCGAGCGACAATGTGATTGGAAATACCGTTTATAATCAGCAAGAAAATAAGATCACTCAGTTTG
This sequence comes from Flavobacterium sp. W21_SRS_FM6, assembly GCF_052119645.1. Lineage (NCBI taxonomy): Bacteria > Pseudomonadati > Bacteroidota > Flavobacteriia > Flavobacteriales > Flavobacteriaceae > Flavobacterium > Flavobacterium sp. W21_SRS_FM6. The sequence continues at coordinate 74,748 of NZ_JBGQOM010000001.1, read as the reverse complement.
AAATGCAGCGCCGTAAAGAATTTGCTGCAGGTGAATTTACTATCGTTGTTGAAGCGGATAATCAGGCTTTACGTTCTAGTCACTTTATCGGTGAAAAACCATAGCGTTGTAGGTGATATAGTTGCGCCTAGGTAGGTAAGCCTAGGCGCTAGTTTTACGTAATAGGTTTATTTAGCTTGTTTTAATTCCTTCGTTATCCATTCATCAATCACGTCATCTAATACATCCATAGGCAAAGAGCCTTGACCTATCACAGTGTCATGAAATGCCCGTAAGTTGAATTGATTACCTAGTGCTTTTTCTGCTTTGGCGCGCAACTGGCGTATCTTAATTTCACCAATTTTGTAGGCTAGTGCTTGGCCTGGCCAACTGATGTACCGGTCGATTTGATCATTAACCGATTTTTCAGTCAGCGCGGTGCGAGCCGCTAAATAATCAACCGCCTGCTGACGAGTCCAGCCAAAAGCATGAATACCCGTATCAACCACTAATCTGACTGCGCGCCACATTTCATAGCCGAGCCTGCCAAAATCGCTGTAAGGGTTTTGATAAAAGCCCGCTTCTTTACCCAAACGTTCTGAATACAGGCCCCAACCTTCAGAAAAGGCGGAATGATTTAAGGTACGGCGAAACTCAGGCACGTTTAATTCTTGGGCGATGGCGTTTTGTAAATGATGGCCAGGAACCGCCTCGTGCAAACTTAAGGCTTCGAGATTGTACAAGGGCTGTTGCTTGGGATCAGCGCTCAAAAAATAGGTGCCAGGGCTTCGGTTATCCGGTGGCGGCATATAAAACGCACCTCTGGAAGCAGAGCCTTTGATGGTAAAAGTGTTGCGCGGTAAGTGACCAAAAAAGGCGGGTAATTTACCGTACATCTTTTGTGTGATAAAGGCGGTTTTTTCAAGCACGTCTTGGCGGTCACTGGCATAAAATTGCGGATCTGTAGCTAAAAATTGTAAAAATTGGGCATAGCTTCCTGAAAATTTCACTTGTTGAATGATGGCATCCATTTCTTGCTGAATACGCGCTACTTCATTGACACCCAGCTCATGAATTTCTTTAGGACTGAGAGTTGTAGTGGTGTAGTAATTGGCGGTGTATGCGTAATACTCATCACCGCCTTTAACGCTGCCAATACCCGCTTGTGGTCGGCACTGCGGCATATATTCATCTTGAAAATAGTCATAAAACTGCTGATAAGCAGGTACAACTGCATCGTTGATGACTTTTTTTGCTTGAGCAATATAAGCTTGTTTCTGTTGCTCACTGAAGTTGGCTGGCATACGAGTAAAAGGCTCAAATAACGCGCTGTCTTGTGGTCTATCCACAATATGCAGCTTGATGCTGTCGCCATAGTCTTTAAAGCTTTCGCAGTAGTGCACAAAACCCGTTAATGCCCCAGCTTTGAGCAAGTCGATATTCTCTTGATTAAAGCGCGGATAGTCAGTCAGGCTGATCAAAAAGTTGTCGTAATCAGCGGCGTTTAAAAAAGCCATGTTGGCAGGTGCTTCAGCAAAATAGGTGTGCCAGCCACTTAAAAAATTAATGGGAAAGTATTTGTCTTGGTAAGTGTAACTGGCCTTTTCGGTTTCGCGCTCATACAAAAATAAGCGGTAACTCATTTGATTGTCAGCGTCTAACTCTCCCTTGGGTATCGTCTTTAGCGCCTTGAGTATATCGTTGTTGTAGGCATCACGCCTCGCCATGGCTTGAGGAGACCACTGGGCAAGTTTACCCTCGGGTTTCCAAGCGTCTGGATCCGTGCGAAAAAAGACTTTTTCTTGTTGGGCGTTTTGCCAATGTCTCGCCAATAAAGCGCTAAAATCGCGATTAGCATCAGCAAAGGTTTGGCTACTTGTAAGGGCTAATACGCCAAGTAAGCTGCAGGTTTTTATGTTCATGATGGACTCGTGTTATTCGTTGACTAAGGCGGCAAGTTTACCGATGGGCGAGGTCAGTGATTCAGGTGGTACGGTAAACCACTGCGGGCCTTTTTCGGTCATGTAAATGCAGTCTTCTAAGCGCACGCCAAAGTCGCCTGGAAGATAAATACCAGGCTCGTTAGAAAAGCACATACCTGCTTTGAGTAAGGCGGTTTCGCCGTGCACGAAGTTCACGCTTTCATGGCCTTCCATACCGATACCGTGCCCTGTGCGATGCGATAATCCGGGGAGTTTATATTCAGGCCCCAAACCTTGAGATACATAATACTGGCGCACAGCATCGTCTACTTTGCCGGCAGCCACTCCAAGTTGTGCGGTTTCAAAAGCGATGGTTTGCCCTTGGCGTACGGTGTTCCAAATTTTTGTTTGTTGCTTACTGGGCTCACCAACAACAAAAGTACGGCTGATATCAGATTGATAACCTTCTACCGCGCAGCCACAGTCCATCAATACAATTGAGCCTTCGCGGATCGTTTGACTCTGACGTGTGCCATGCGGATAAGCACTGGCTTCATTAAACAGGGCCATATTCCATACGCTACTGCCGCCTAATTGAGATTGGGCCGCCGACATTAACGATTTGACATCGTCTTGACTCATGCCCAACTCAAGTTTTGACCATACATGGGCATATGCCTCAAGGGTAATTTCATTGGCTTTATGCATCAGCGCCAGTTCATGGGCCGATTTGTACATACGACAGCCCAACGTAACCGGCTCGGCCCGAACATCAACCATATCGTTGGCCAGTTCCATGACCCCTTTTAACACAAAATAGCGCACGCTGTGCTCGAAGGCGATACTGCCATTGGCTTTGGCCACACCCCGGTCGACTAAAATTTGTTTCACTAAGGCAAAGGGACTCTCGTGTTCTTGCCACACTCTGACGTCTTTACCTACTTTGAGTGATTCACGAATACTGGGCTCTTCAAAAAACGGGCAAACCACGGCAATGTCACCTTCACGAGGCAGCACCACCGCAGTGAGTCTTTCACTGCGCCACCATTGAATTCCCGTAAAGTAATCCATAGCTGCGCCTGGCTCTAATATCAACGCGGCAATATTATGTTTCACCATGAGTGACTGAGCTTTGGCGATTCTTTTCTGACGCTCGGCCACCGTGATGGGTTTTACTGTATCTGTGATGGATCTCAGTACATTCTCACGTTGATTTTGTAGAGTCTGAGTTTCGCCACTTGCCATCACGGGGCGAATTGATAGGGATGCGATAGCTGCACCACTGACTTTTAAAAACTGTCGTTTATTGATGTTCATGTAAGTGATTTTCCTGTCAAAGAATCGTTGTTGTTATCGGGCTTATGCTCGCTTTTTTATGAACTTGAGCCTATTACATTTATTCTTCCTTTTACAGCCCATTGCGTTAAATGCGGGTAAAGGTGAGAGGAGGGGCAAACGTGAGCAGTAAGTCGCTATCGTCAGTGGTGAATACGGGTATATTGCACCGGGCAAAGGGGCATTCCCCTAATCACGCCAACGGGCTTTGGCTTTTAGTTGCGCGCTTTATTAGTGGTATTGCGATAAACGCTTTATAGTGTTCCTCCCTACGTAGCGGATCTTACTTGAATCTGGCGAGTTGCGTTTTTTAACCGAGCCAAACTTATGCCTTTACGTGTACGCTATCAAACCATTGAATTTGATTCGGTGGATATTCATTTATGCACGCTTCGCGACAAACAACAGTTCAGTGATCATCTCGGTGAAGCCGAATCCATGGGGATTTCTTCTGCACAGTGGTCGCTGTTTGGCGTGGTATGGGAGTCGAGCGAGGTATTAGCCACCGAGATGCAACACTTTGATATTAAGAACAAACGTATTCTTGAACTGGGTTGTGGGATCGGTTTAGCCAGCTTGTTATTAAATTCTCGCCACGCGGATATTACCGCAACGGATATTCATCCATTAGCAGGGGAGTTTTTATCAAGCAATGTACGCTTAAATCGCGGTCGGCCTATTCCTTTTTTGCGTACAGCTTGGGATGAAAACCGTAAAGGCTTAGGCCTGTTTGATGTCATTATTGGTTCAGATGTTTTATACGAACATCAACATATCGCGTTATTAACCCATTTTATAAGCCTACACACCAAGCCTAGCTGCGAGATTATTTTGGTCGACCCTGGCCGTAAAATGCATGCTCCTTTTAGCAAAGCCATGGTGGCCTTAGGTTTTAGCCATAGCCAACGTAAAGCCTGTGGTAACAAGGGCGAATTGAGCCCATTTACTGGGCAAATCTTGGCTTACAGGCGAGTGGAATAAACCCAAATTTTTCATGCTTTTAAGGCCAGTTTTTGCTATCTTCGACTGGTAGTTTGTTGTGGTGAGGACGACCTCATCAAGTGGCCTTTGGTTGTATGTACACCGGCCACACAACCTTAATTTCTGGGGACGACCCCATCAACTAAGGGGCAAGCTATGTCTTGGTTTATTCTATTATTAGCTGGTGTATGTGAAGCTGGTTGGGTGCTGGGTTTGAAACAATCTGACTCACTAAGTAAAACGCCTTATGTGGCGCTGGCCGTCATTAGTATGGTGTTAAGTCTCTATTTATTTACCCTAGCACTGCGAGATATCGCCATCGGGCATGCTTATATCATATGGGTGGGCGTGGGCGTGATCAGTATATCTGTTCTTAATTCCTGCTTTTTTTCAGAGCCTATCTTAAAACAGCATTATGTGTTTTATGGTTTTATATTAGCAGGCGTAGTGGGTCTTAAATTTTTGTAAAGTAGGAGTGAGTATGTCAGGCGAAAAAGAGTTAAAGGTGTTATTGACGTCAATGGCACCAAGCTTAGGAGTCGAAGAGTTTGTGTTTTGCACAGTCGCTCACGCTCAAACGGTATCAAGTTTGGGCGTCTCACCTAAAGGTCTGTTTGAGGAGTCAGAAGGGACAACCTTAATTTTGCAGAGATCACAAGCAGAGGCTGCACAATTACACTATTCGGGCATCTACCGCTGTATTACTTTGAACGTGCATTCTAGCCTTGAAGCGGTGGGTTTAACCGCAGCAGTATCAAAGGCATTAGCGGATGCAAACATCAGTGCCAATGTGGTCGCCGCTTATTATCACGATCATATTTTTGTGCCGAGTGAGCAAGCCCAAGAGGCCATTTCTGCTCTGAATGATCTGACTCAAGCTAGGCATTAAGCCAATGCCCAATGAGACAAAATGAAGCAAAGCATATCTTATGCATAAAGAGTGGGGGCACTTCACTAGTAAGTGAATTTTCTAATGGCTTATGATGGTGAGCAAATACCATCAACACCAAAGGAAACATTGTGCGCATAGCGGTGCCAAACAACATCTTAGCCTTAGATAATATTTTACCAGACGAACCTCTACTGATGATGGGAGCAGGCCCTGTGCCTATTCCAGCCAAAGTAGCGGCCGCTAACGGTATTGTTATTAATCATCTGGGTGATACGATGGCACATATCATCGAGCAGGTTAAAGTGATGTCGCGCTATGTGTTTCAAACCCAAGATGGGCGCATCTTAGGTGTTGCAGGCCCAGGCTCAGCGGCCATGGAAATGGCGGTGGTTAACTTAGTGTTACCTGGCAGTAAAGTACTTAGTATTTGTAATGGTTTTTTTAGTCATCGTTTGGCGCAAATGGCTCAAAGAGTCGGCGCTGAAGTTGTACAGTTAGCCATAGAAGATGGTGAAGGTGCCGACGCACAACGTGTTGAGCAATACATTATTCAACATCAACCTCAGGTACTGACCATCGTGCAAGGCGAGACGTCAAATACGGTGTGTAACAACGAGCTTGCCGCCATTGCCGCCATAGCCAAACAACATGATTGCTTAGTGATTGTTGATGCTGTGTGTACCTTAAGTACTATGGCATTTGATATGGACGAGTGGGGCGTTGATGCAGTGATTACTGGTGGACAAAAAGGCTTGTCGTGCATTCCCGGTATCTCCTTGGTCGGTTTTTCTGCAAAGGCGTGGCAGCACATTGAGGAGCGCAAGGATCAACTTAAACATTGGTGTTTGGATGCTAAATTAGCCGATCAGTTTTGGTACAAAAAGTCTTATCACTATACCGCACCTGTCTCGGGCATCTTGGCTATTCATGAGGCTTTACGCTTAGTGTGCAGCGAAACACTCTCAGTACGGTTCGACCGTCATTTGCGTTGTTCACAGGCTTTGCAAGCAGGGATAGAGGCCATGGGTTTGAGCTTATATGTTAAACCTCAAGCGCGTTTAAACTCCGTTGTGGGTATTACGATGCCACGCGGTGTGGAGTCTAAAGTCTTACTCAACACGATGTCCAAACGATTTAAAGTTGAAATATCCGGCTCATTTGGACCGAACATTGTTCGTATTGGGCAAATGGGCGAGCAGTGCCGCGCACACAATTTATTTAGAACCTTGCACGCCTTTGGTGCCAGTTTTAATTTACTGGGTCAAAAACTCGATTTACCAGCAGGTATGGCCGCCCTTGAAAGCGCACTAAATAAATTTCAGTTCAGTGAAGGCTTGTAAACTATTGGTACAACAGGTGATTAAAAATAGTACTAGGCAGTGCGACGCTTGTAGTTCATTATTTAATCATATTGAGGCACTTGTCATGCCGCCTCAATCATGATTCTGTAACTTTGTTTTATTCTAAGTTTTGAGTTTAATCACTTGTTGTTGAGTAGCAGTAACGAAAGTTATCGGATTTAACGTCAGCCAATTTAACAGGGCATAATGATGAATAAAGCGATAAAATTTCAACACGAGGTCATCAGACCGGTACTGGAAAAAATGCATGCAAGTAACCTAGCTGCGGAAGAGCTTTTGCTCGGTACTGCTGTGCAAGAGAGCCTTAATTTTAAATACCGTCGCCAAATGGGTAACGGTCCCGCTCGCAGTTATTTTCAAATGGAGCCAGCCACCCATGACGATATTTGGAATAACTATTTAAAATATAACGCAAAACGTGCCGCTCAGGTGACATCATTTTTATCCTCGCCTGATGCCGATAAACATCATGAGCTAGAAAACAATGATCAGTACGCCACCGCCATGGCAAGAGTACATTATATGCGTGTATCTGAAGCCTTACCTAAACAGGGTGATATTGAGGGGCAAGCCAACTATTGGAAGCAGTATTACAATACTCCTCTAGGTAAAGGCAAGCCTAGCGAATACATCGAAAAATGGCATCATTATGTGCTGGGCAGCGAGGACTAATGATTAAATTGAGAATACTGCTGGGTTCATGCTTTGTATCCTTATGCGCACTTGCTTGTAGCTCTGCGATAACTGAGCCTGAAACGGCAGTCGTCTTAACGCAAGCAGCTAAGCCTTTCGTGATCAACCTAGGTGCAAATGGCAAGCCTTATTATCACTTGATGTTTAACTTAACAGCTCAAAATGTGACTGGTATTGAGCACAGCAGCGAAGCGGAATTTCGTCAAAATGGCGGCCAGTTTTCACTCACCATTGACAAAAATGCCTTTCCGATTGCTGCACCAAAGTGTAAAAGCGATATTATTTTACGCATGCCGTGGGTTGCATCAAAAGTAGATGTGAGTGAAAAATATCAGCTTTACTTAGCGATTCTCAGGGTCTTTGAACAAAATAAAGGGCAACTGCCTGTGGCGATAGAGTTGAATCCTTATGTGAGCGAGACACAAGACAAGCTGGTGCTAGAACAATGCAATGTGTTTTTTCGGCACAGTCACAACCACTACATTCCTAATATTAAGCCTCTTTGACCTTATCTAAATAATCAACTAATTGCTTACTTGCCTTGGCAATATGCGACTTCAAAAGATGTTGTGCCCTTAGGATATCGCATTTTTTAATAGCAGCAAGCAGTTGGCGGTGCTCTTCTTGGCTGGTACTGGTGTATTTCAGCTCTATGGCGTGATAACCAATATAGCGTGAACAAAGCTGATGTAAATTTTCAATGACGGTAAAAAGGGTAGGCCGTTGAGCTGGCTGATATAAACTGGCATGAAATTGCCAATTTAGCTCGCCATATTCAGCCACGCTCAAGTGATGGCTATCAAGTAAAACCACTATGTCTTCCGCCATACCGAGACGTTGATTGGTTAGATTGGGCAATGCATATTCTAATATCAATGGCTCTAAATATTCTCGCATCAAACTCAGATCTTGCACTTCTTCTATACTTAAAGGTTGAACCATCACCCCTCTTTTTCCACACTGAGTCAGCCAACCCTCTCGTTTGAGTTGTTGTAAAACATCACGAACGGGGATGCGGCTCACTCCATATTGACCCGCCAAGGTTTCTTGTTTGAGTGCTACCCCCACAGGTAATTTATGCTCCCGAATATCTTGTTTAAGTCTGGCGTATAGGCTTTGTATAATAGAGGTGTCAGGCATATTAAACTCGCTTGTACTGTCGTAATGCAAAATGGGTGCACAAACCAAAAATTAGCCCCCAAAATGCTGAGGCGATACCTAGAAACGACACGCCAGAAGCCGTCACCAAGAAGGTCACTATCGCTGAGTCTCGATATTGAGGTTGCTCGGTGGCTGTCACCAAACTATTTCCAATGGTGCTCAGCAACGCTAAACCAGCCAGTGCAGCAATAAGGGCTTGTGGAAAAGCGGCAAACAAACTGACAACGGTTGCCCCGCCAATGCCAGCTAATATATTGAAAAAACCAGTCGACACGCCTGCGATGTAGCGTTTATGCGGGTCAGGATGCGCTTCTTCGCTGGTGCAAATTGCCGCAGTGATTGCAGCAAGGTTAAAGGTAAAACCACCAAAGGGGGCAAAGAATAGGTTAATCAAACCTGTGCCACTCAACAGTGGTGAGATGGGCTGCGCACCATAACCACTGGACTTTAATATGGCGACGCCTGGAATATTTTGTGAGGTCATGGTGACAATATACAAGGGAATGCCAATACCAATAATATGACTCAGGCTAAAAGTAGGGGTAACCCAAATGGGGCTGGCTAACGACAGTTCAAGTACCTCAAAAAGTAAGCTTTTTTGCCAATAAGCGGTACCCACCCCAGCTAATAGTACTAGCATAATGGCATATCGGGGCAGCAGCCGTTTACTCACAATAAACACCAAAAACATGATACCAACCAACAACGGGCTGGCTTTTAATGCACTGAAAATGCCCAGGCCAAACTGCAATAAAATGCCTGCTAACATGGCTCCAGCAATAGGTAAAGGGAGGCGCTTCGTCAAGGTATCGAATAAACCTGATAGGCCAGTAATAAGAATCAGACAGGCCACAAACACAAAGACACCAATGGCTTGTTCGATATTGATGTTGGTCAAACTGGTGGCTAAAAGCGCAGCCCCTGGGGTTGACCAAGCAATAATAATGGGACGCTTGTAATACAGTGAAAAACCAATGCAGGCGATCCCCATACCCCAGCCCAAGGCCCATACCCACGATACAATCATTGCTTGACTCGCACCTGCAGCTTGTGCGGCTTGAAAGACAATGGCCATCGCACTAGCAAACCCTACTAATACCGCAATAAAGCCGGCGCTAATGGCTGGTAGACTTACATCAGATAGAAATTTATTAAACATGGTTATCGATTTTTTGTATACATAATTCCAAATGTATACAAAATTTGCAGTGGACGCTATTGTTTAATGCGAGACGCAACGTTGAAGCGCGTGGCATTTGCCAATGTGATTATTCCGTGGTTGGGGAGTGAATTTGATTGCGGCCTGATTTTTTTGCAAGGTATAAGTGTTTATCTGCGTCTTCTGTGGCATCGCAGTTATGTTTTGCGCTGTTTAAAATAGTTGATATGCCGATACTGACACTCACACAATGCTGCGGTGAATGAGCATTTTCAATTTTTTCATTAAAGACGTTTTGTCGAATTCGCTCAGCGACTATTGTTGCGCCTTCAATATCGGTATCGGGTAAAACAGCAATAAACTCTTCACCGCCATAGCGACTAACAAAGTCGGCGGGGCGGCTGAGCGAACGTTGAATAATTAATGCCACTTTTTTTAAAGTGTCGTCACCGGCAACATGGCCATAGTTGTCGTTAAACAGTTTGAAATAATCGATGTCTATCATCAATAGGGCGGTATCACGCTGAGAACGCTTGACCTCGCTGCGTATTTTCTCAAAATGTTTATCGAAATAGCGCCGATTAAAAATAGAGGTTAAGCCGTCCACGTAAACCAATTTTAACAAGATGTCTTTTTGATATTTAAGGGTTAAATGGGCTTTTACTCGGTTTTTTACCGTCATGGGGTTGACGGGTTTAGTAATAAAATCAATTCCGCCACTGCGCCAGCATTCGTCTTCTTCTTCTTGTTCGTTAAAGGACGTCACGAATATTACCGGGATATCTTTGGTATCAACCTTTTGTTTTAATATTTGGCACAGTTCTAAGCCTGTCATTCCCGGCATTAATACATCAAGCAATATAAGATCAGGTGGATTGGCTTGGCACACTTCTAATGCATCGATAGCACTGGTGGCCGCTAACACTTCATAGTCTTCAGCTAAGATGTTGTAAACGGTTTGAATATTGATCGGTTGATCGTCAACCACCAGAATTTTACTGTGGCTTAAATCAACTTCTGCATCCTCATTAAATTTTTCTAAGGGCATGCTATTCCTTATTTAAAATTGAATCGAAACGCATCAGAATTGTTTTAGCCTCTTTGAATTTGAGTTTATTGAGTACGGCAATCAGCTCGCTCGCAAGGTCCAATGATTGAGAGGACAATGTACCTGATATGCTCTGAAAAGTATCTATGGCACGCATATTAAAGCATTCAACCTCGTTTTTAAGTTGTTGGTAGGTGGCGTTGAAATCTTCTGCTTCATCTTGAGGGGAGTCAAACAGCTCCTGCTCGTTCTTTAACAATGTCATCAGTTGTGCAGTGGTTTGTGCTGCTTCTTCACACACTGCTGAAAATTCAAAATATGCTGAAATAACAAAGTTTTCAAGCCCATCACTTAACAGTTGTTGTTCATGGTGTTTAGCTTGTTCAGTCAATGAGGAGAATCCGAGAGCGCCAGCTGTGCTTTTAAGCGTGTGTAAGGTAAGTTTGGTTTGCTCAAAGGTGGCGTTGCTGTCAGTAAACTGCAGCGAGTAATTTTTCAGATCAGTAAAAAACAGTTCAAGTGATTTGAGATAGATAGATTCTTGCTGATTAAAACGTGTTAAGGCTTCTTGTATATTGATGTTTTTGGTCACACAAAATTGAAAGGCCTTAGGATTTACAAGGGGGGATGCAGGGCTTCCCTTAGGTGTTTCTTGTTGGGTGTTTTCAAATCGGTTAGTAGTCAATAAAATTTGTTTAACGACATCATTTAATTCAAAAGGTTTGCCTATATGACCATTCATACCCACAGCAAAACACTTTTCTTTATCTGAGGGCATGACGTTGGCAGTCATTGCCAATATAGGCAAGAGGGCAAATTTATTCATATCTCGGATACGTTTGGTGGTTTCATAGCCATCAATCCCAGGCATTTGTATATCCATCAGCACCACATCAAAGGGCAGTAAACTATTTTCTAATTCTGTTAAGGCATCAAAGCCACTGCTACAAAGGGTGGTAATGGCTCCCTGACTTTCAATAAGCGCTTTGGCTATATTCTGATTAGTAGGATTATCCTCAACAATTAAAATGCGCATTTTAAGTAGCGGTTTGTGATTAGTTGAATTGCTTGGCGCTTGTTCAGTTTGTTTATTCGAGGCCACTGCATCATAAAAGGCATTGATGAGTTGAGCGCGGGTAACCGGTTTGGTAATAAAACCATTCAGCAACTTCGGGTTTTTACTGTGATTTTGGGTAAACATTTCATTGCTGTGTGCGGTGACCATCACCAGTAGAGGCAGCTTGTCTACGGGGGCAATTTTTCTAATCAGTTCAGCTAGTTTCCATCCATCCACTCCCGGCATCTTCCAATCAATTAGGGCTAAATCGAACGTGCGCTGTTGTACCATAGCTGATTGAAACTCGGCTAAGGCTTCATCCGCATTTTGCGCCTTAGTTACCTGCCAACCTAGTTGTGACATTGTACCGCCTAATATACTTAGGCTAGTTTGATTGTCATCCACTAGTAGCACGTTGATAGGCGCTTGTAAGGAAAAAGACAACTTGGCATTTTCTGTTTGAGTCGCGGCTTGAACCAAAATGCTGAAACGAAACTCTGAGCCTTTGCCTAATTCGCTAGCAACGTCTATTTTACCGCCCAAGAAATTGACGTATTGGTTGGCAATAGTCAATCCAATGCCTAAACCGCCATATTGCCTATTTGATGAATTGTCTGCTTGAGTAAACATTTCAAAAATATTATTGAGTTTATTTTGGCTAATACCAATGCCGCTATCTTTTACTTTTACCGCTAGGGTAATATGAGAGCCGTTATTTTTGGGGACGGAAAGTTCTATGAGTACTTCGCCAGTATTAGAAAACTTAACGGCGTTACTGCCTAAATTGAGTAAGATCCGCTTAAGTTTATTTTTGTCCCCGTGTAAGGCGATAGGTAAATCTGGAGCCACTTTAAAATGAATTTCTAATGCTTTGTTGCCAGCCATTTCATATAAAAATAAGCCAACTTCGGCTAAAAGTTCATCCAAAACAAAGTCACTTTGCTCCAGTCTTAGCTGATTTTGCTCCGCAAAAGTGACTTCTAAAATTTCATCAACGGTTTGCGTTAAAGACGAAATAGCCATTTTAGTTTGTTTGATGTGCTTATGTTGAATCTCGTCTAATTGACTTTGTTGTAGCAACTGCAGAAATCCATTGGCGGCATTCAAAGGGGTTCTAAGTTCATGACTCATGTTGGCGATAAACTCGGTTTTGGCTTTATTTGCGGTATCTGCTTTGGTTAATGCTGTTTTAAGCTCGTTTTCTTCTTTTACTCGCTGTGCAATATCTTTGGCTGCAAGATAAATTAATTGTTGATCGTCAACGTTAATAACACAGCCTGATACCAGTGTTTGTAACCAGCCGCCTTTGGCATTTCTAAAATTAACTTCAAAAGTGTACTGCTGCTTCTCTAATATTTCATTCACCACTCGCTCCCAAGAGCCCGAGGCTTTAAAGTTGACGACATCACTTATTTTAAGGTGCTTGAAAGCGAGGTCAGAGTAATTTAGACGTTGAAGCGCATAAGGGTTTGCTTTGTAAATAGAGCCGTCAATATTAATCCACAACAATAACTCTTTAGCATTGTCGATGGCCGCATTGACAATAGCGATGTTATTTTCAAGGTATTGTTTTTCGCTTAGGTCATGGGCGACTAACACGAACCCTTCAGATTCGTTTAAACTCGCTATGGTTAATTTAACTTTGACTTGTTCGCCGTTTTTTCGCCGCAATAAACTAACCTGAGGAATGTATCGTTTGTCGATGGCGATTTTCATCGCTTCTTCAAACTGAAGTTCAGACAAAACGTTGGCGGAAAAGGCTTCAATAACAGTATCACGGTTAAAAAGTCGCAAGATACTTTCTTTACCAATAAGTTCTTCGCCAGTATAAGACAGCAATTTAATGGCACTGTTATTGACCAGCGATATGGTGCCTTTACTATTAAAGGCAATAATTGCAGAGTTATCACTTTCAATAATACTGTGTTGAAAACTCAATTGTTTATTGATTTGCGCGGTTGCGTCGATAACTTTTTGATTCAATTCTTTGTTGGTCAGTTCTAACTTACTTTGTAGTTCATTGATTTCTGTCACGTCATTGATGTTGATGGTGGCTCCCCAAAATTCCCTTTTTTGAAACAAAGGAGAAATATTAAAAATGAGCTTTTTATCACGCTGACTGATGGGTGACTGATAAACAAAATGGATTTGTCTGATGGACTCGCCTTGGGCCACCTTTTTAAAATAATTAATGAGTTTGTCCGCTGATATTCCAGCAGTGAGCCACGCTGACAAGGGTTTACCACGGGCATTGGCCTCGGTAAAACCAAATAGACTGTTTGCTGCAGCATTCCAATGTACGATAGCAAAATTTCTGTCGACCCCAATTATGCCATCCGAAGCATTATTGACCACGTTAGCGAAAGCAGCTTGTTCTCTGAGTTTTTGTAAACGAGCGGCAGTGAACTCCAATACAAGATAAATAATCAGCATGATTAAACAGACAGACACTACAATTAACCAAAAAATGCGTTCAGCGTCGTCTAGGTAAAGTGATGCTATAAATTCCTTACTTGGCGTAATCGTAATTTGCCAATTACGACCAAATACTTCAGTCAAGGTGTGAACTTGGTAAAGCGTATTTAATGGATCCTGCTCTGACTCTTTAGCTAATGAAGTGTAAAAATTGATGTGGCTTTGGGTGGTGGCATCAGCTATCTCAATCTTCAAGTCATCATTCACCGCAGATACAGCGTCGACTATTTCAGAAATAAGCAACGGGGCAAATACCCACCCTTGCAATTTTTTTTCAGTCTGATTTGCATTTTTTTCATACACCGCTAACAGTAACAAAAAGCCATGTTTAATCCTTTCATCTGCTTGTACTAGGGTAATTGGTCCTGTTAATTGCGACTTTTCAGTACTTGCTGCTTTTAGCGCGGCAACTCGGCGAGTGGGTTCTGAACCGATGTCTAAGCCTAAAGCAGCAACATTGTCTGACTCAGGCTCAATGTACTGGATGATGAATAAAGGATTTTTTGGTGCGCTCAGCTGTTTGAGTTCAAAGGCTCCATGGCGTTCTGCTGCCGCTGATGCTAAAAATTGAGGCAACTGCTCTTGCTCAACGTATTTGATTATTCCAAAACCGCGAGCACCAGGAAACTCAGTAGGATAATCTCTATTGTTAAAGTAAATCAGCTGTTTTTCGTAAGTAAATTGGTCAAAGCCATTGGTTTTAACCGCTGCCAATAAACCGTGTAATCCAGAGTTGTATTGGGTCATTGCGCTAACGATATCATGGCTTATTTTATCGAGTTGCTCTGCCATTGCCGCTTTGATTAGTGTGTCATTTTCTTGATGAATGGCATCTTTAACCTGCTTTGCAAGAAAAATACTAGATAGTAAAAGGACGCAGAGTATCAACCAAGCAACTGTTTTTTTCATGAACGGCGTTAAACCTCATTGTTCTATTAATCAAAGCTTACAAAGTAACTATTATTAACCCTATGAATTTAGGTTAATTTTTATATTCTTGTAGGTAAATGACAAAAGTAGTGCGTATTATTTAGTCTTACTCTATTTTTATAAGCTAAACGGCTGTTAATTTATAGCGAAAATTCAAAGGAGTGACATGTTTTTACCGGACATAAAATTACAAAACAGTAAAATCCTAATTGTTGACGATAACTTGCAAAACGTAATGATACTAAAAGAAGTCATTGCTGAATTTGGGCAAGTTTTTTTTTCGAGCTCTGGGGCCGATGCCTTGGACTTGATCCCTAAAGTCAATCCTGATTTGATTTTGCTGGATATCGAAATGCCTTCGATGGATGGTTGGCAGGTATGCCGTACCCTAAAACAACAAGCCCGTTTTGCCGACATCCCTATCATATTTATTACCGGGCACAATCAACCAAGCTTTGAGCAACTTTCATTAGAGTTAGGTGCCGTTGATTTTATTACCAAGCCTTTTGATGCCGGTATTTGTAAGTTGAGGGTGCGAAATCAACTCAAACTACAACAGCAAACACGGCAAATTATCCAGGCTAGAGAGCAAATTCAGCATTTAGTTAAACAGGTTCCCGTACTGATTACTTACTGGAATAAAGACTGGCAACTGAAGTTTTCAAATGACTTCAGTGGTTCATGGTTTGCCGTGCAAGACCCAAGTGAGCGGCAGAATAACAAGCATTTAAAGCAGTTCTTTCCTGAAGCATTAAGTTCAGCTATCCAGCATTATGAACGTATCGATGGTAATGAAAAACAATTTGTTGTCGAAGTGAATGAAGGCAAAACAAAGTTTTACTACCAAGTATTTCAAACCGCTTTAACCAGCAGGAATGAGGACAAGGGGTATTTAGTCACCATTGTTGATATTTCAGAGGTTAAATTAGCCAAAGATGCGCTTTACTCAGAAAAAGAACGACTCAGAGTGACACTAAGTTCTATTGGCGATGCGGTGGTGGCTACCGACATAGAAGGCCTCATTACCTTCATGAATCCTGTTGCTGAACGATTGACCGGATGGCGGTTTCGCGACGCGCGCAATTTAAAAATAGAAAACGTGATGCCATTGCGCGATGCCCACAGCAAACATGAATTGAAAAATCCACTTTATATTGCACTTAGCGAGCAGCGAATTGTATCGATGGCCTTAAATAGCCAGCTGATAAGTCGCTATGGGGCAAGCTACTTAGTTGAAGATTCGGCCGCACCCATTCGCGATAAAAATGGAGAAATGATCGGCGCAATTATGGTGTTTCATGATGTCAGTGAAACGATGGCGATGTCGGTGAAAATGAGTCACCTTGCCAATCACGATCAACTGACTGATTTGCCTAATCGTTTATTATTACGAGACAGACTGGATGTCGCGTGTGCGTCTGCCACCACAAATAATCAAAAAGCGTGTATTTTATTAATTGATATCGATCACTTTAAGTATTTGAATGACACGCTTGGGCACCAATACGGAGATGAACTCATCATTCAGGTCTCTAAACGACTTAAAGCGTTGTTACCACCTGCTTATACTTTGTCACGCTTAGGGGGCGACGAGTTTGTTGTATTAATGAGCGGTATTGTAACGGTAGATACAGCGTCGCAATTAGCGCGTAGGTTGTTGGATGCGATGCACGAACCTTTTATGTTGGCAGGTAATTTACACAATGCCTCAGTCAGCACTGGGATAAGTCTTTACCCTGATGATGCGCAAGATGCGGAGCAATTGATGCGTCACGCGGATGCTGCAATGTATCGGGCAAAGCAAGAGGGCCGAAACCGTTTTTGTTTTTTCTCGGACGAACTAGAAGAGGCCTTACTGCAACGTCATCAACTTGAAAAAACCTTGCGCCATGCGCTGAAACACGATGAGCTGGTGGTGCTTTACCAACCTAAAATTAATATGCACAATCATCAGGTTGTAGGTGCTGAAGCGCTGGTAAGACTACCTGATGGTAATGGCAGTTTTATCTCACCTGCCGAGTTTATCCCCCTAGCGGAAGAGTCTGGTTTAATTATCGAATTGGGCCGCCAAGTCCTGTTTAAGGCTTGTGCATACATCAAACTATTATTAGACCAAGGTTTACGGGTGCCGATATCGGTTAATGTGGCTGCTGCACAATTTAGTTCAGCCGAACTAGAATTGCATATTCAGGAAGCTTTGACGGTAAACGAGTTGCCAGCAGAGCTTTTAGAACTTGAAATTACCGAAACTGCTTTGATGGTTGATGTGCTTAATACGCAAAATAAACTGGCCCAGCTAAAAGCCTTGGGGATTGCTATTTCAATTGATGATTTTGGTACGGGGTATTCTAGCTTGTCTTATCTAAAAACATTCAATGTCGATATCATGAAAATTGATATGTCATTTGTGCGAGATATGCTGATCAACCATCATGATTTTGAAATTGTTAAAACGATTATTTCACTTGGTCAGTCGATGGGGCTAAAGTTAGTGGCAGAGGGGGTTGAAACCAAAGAGCAGCAGAAGGCGCTACTTGAACTTGGGTGTGAAACAGGGCAGGGATATTTATTTAGTAAACCCATTGCCGTTGAGCCATTTTTGACTTTTTTAAAGTCGTAGTTGCTTTTTGTGATGGATTTTGCCGTACATGCAGGAAATGAATATTGAAAAGTAGAAAGAAAAAAGGATCTATCCCCGTTCTGATCTCCTTGGCGGTAATCTTAATGGGTGTGATGTTTTACGGGCTTGGCCAGTACTTTTTGCAACAACAAATCCTCACAAAAGAGCGAGTCAAGCTCGCTAACATGAACAAAAAAGCGGTCGGCTTAATTGAATCGCACATTGCCCAAAGCCAAAATAAGTTACAATTTTTGTTTTCAACTCCGCCGATAGCAGGCATTGCCCGAGCCATAAATAATGGGGATATTGACCCGCTGGATGGCACAACGACTGTGCAGTGGAAAGATCGGCTCCACACCATATTAAAAGCGTTCATTAAAACTAATCCTGAAATTAGGCAAATACGACTGATTGGTCAGGCTGATAATGGTAAGGAATTAGTCAGGGTTGAAAAATTTAACAATCAAGTTGTTGTTACACCAGAGGGCTTATTGCAAGAGAAAGGGCTGGAGGGCTACTTTCAGGCGGTAGCAAATCTAGAGGCGAATCAAAATTATACTTCTGATATTACCCTCAATCGGGAATTTGGCGTTATCGATACGCCGGTATGGCCCACCTATCGGGTTGCCCAGCCGGTTTATGGTGAGAGTAATGTGTTTTTTGGCATGTTGATACTCAATGTTGATGTGTCTGAGTTAATTCGCATGGTGCAACAAGATATTGTGCAGTCCGGACTTGATTTTTACCTATTAAATAGCCAGGGCTTTTTCATCAGTGCACCTGATAAGTCGTTATTATTCGGCTTTGATTTGGGTCAGCCACAGGCGACATGGCAAACCTTAACAGACAATAGCTTACTGCCTAGAAACGATACCGTCGCACCCGTGTCAATTGCGGGGGAGCAAGGTCACGTATCGAGTCACAAAATAACGCTTTCAACGCCAGAAGAACGCGTTCTTTATGTCGTTACAGTCTTATCAGAAACCACCTTATCTGAGTTGTGGTTACAACAACGCTTTGTGTTTGTGATGCTTCTAATATTTTTATTTAGTGTTGTCATACTGGTTATTTATGCGTATCAGCGTTACGTCAATAAATTACTCAACTTGTACAATGATCAGTCCCGCTATGAAGCGGTTATTGCAGGTTCATCAGACGCAATTGTGGTGCTTGACCGTTTGGGCTTCATACAAGAATGGAATGAAGCCGCGGCTTTTTTGTTTGGAATGGATGATACGCAGGCAAAAGACCGGAGTTTATTTGAATTACTCGTTGCCGAAGATGCCAGTGAAATGTTCAGTGTTGAAACCTTGGCAGATGTCATTGATAAAAAGACGCCGACTTCTCTTGAAATAAAAACCACTAATTTCGCCTCAAATACCAACTACCTCGTAGTCAGTCTGTCTCCGGTTATTCCGAAAAATAAAGGTATGACGGCCCATGTATCCGCCATCATTCGAGACATTACCGAGAAGCGCGTAAATCAACTGCAAATTGTTGGCTTAAATGCATCGCTAGAACAGCAAGTACAAGACAGAACCAAACAATTGGAAGCGGTGTCGATTGAAGCGAAAAGAGCGAATCAAACCAAAAGTCATTTTGTTGCGAACATTAGCCATGAGATCCGTACTCCGCTGAATGGCATCGGCGGCATGCTTGAGTTACTGACACGTGAGCCTCTATCAGCAAAACAAGAGGCTTACCTGAAGATGGCTAAGAATAGTGTTGCAACCTTGACAGTGCTCATTAACGATTTGCTCGATCTGAGTAAAATGGAATCAGGTAAATTAGATATTGAGCCTGCTTCTTTTAACTTGCTTGAAACAAGCAGTGTTGTGATATCGAGTTTGGCGCTCAAGGCTCACGAGAAAGGCTTAAATTTAATGCTCGATTGGGCCGAGGTCAGGCATGAGAATATTATTAGTGATGGTTACAGGATTAAACAGATCTTAGTAAATTTATTGGCTAATGCCATCAAATTTACTGAGAAAGGTCAGATAGTCGTGAGTTTATCAACACGATTAGCACCTGATAATGAACATGTTTTTATCGAAATAGCAGTCAAAGATACGGGGATAGGCATTACCGAAGAGCAACAAACAAGATTATTTCAACCTTTCAGTCAGGCCAATTCGTCCATTGAAAAAGATTTTGGCGGTACAGGGCTCGGTTTGTCTATTTCTAAACAGCTAGCCAAATTATTAGGGGGTGAAATCGCCGTTTCAAGTGAAATTGGTCGAGGTACCACTTTTACTTTAATGCTAACCGCGCCCCTAGAGCAGCAGGTTAAAAATAAAACGATTGGCTCATTATTAAGTGGCCGTCGATGTTTGTTGGTCATGGCTGAACAAGATGAAAGCGATACGCTAATTAGGCAATTGCATGCTTGGGGTGCACTGGCCCTTGCGAGTTATTCAATTGAGGATTTGTATACGATTGACCCTGAGTCTTTACCCGATTTAATTATCGTAGATTCATCCCTGATAGATGGCGCTTTTGAACGCTGGTTTGATTTAATTAAAGCAAGCCATCGATGTAAGTTGATGTTGTTGTTGCCTACTGCAGATGCGCCAATCACAATCAAAGAAAGTGATGATTGCCAACACCTCATTAAACCCATTTTACCTGCGGCTTTTTTGATGGCGTATCAAGGCTTACGTCATCCCGAACAAAAATTCAGTCATCGCCAGCTAGTGAATAAAATAGCCCCTTTAGCGGTGCACACAGAGCAAAGTTACACTGTACTGATTGTTGATGATAACGAAATAAATCGTTACGTTGCGCAGGGCATACTAGAACGTTTGCCTATTCAGTTTTATACCGCGACCAACGGGGCAGAAGCCATTGAATGCTTGCAGAGTTTACCTTCAGAACACCATATCGATCTGATATTAATGGACTGCCAAATGCCTATATTAAATGGATTTGAGGCAACGCAAGCAATTCGTCGAGGAGACGCCGGTGAACAAGTACAAGATGTCACTATTATTGCGATGACAGCTGGAGCCATGGCGGGCGATAGGGACGCGTGTTTACAGGCGGGCATGAATGACTTTGTATCCAAGCCCCTTTATGCGCCTCAATTTGAGCGCAAAGTGCTAGAGTATCTGCAGCGAGGAACACCTGTAAACTTGGGCCCGTAGCAGCTGTAAGTTAACTCATTTTAGCGAGCCAACTTAAGGGAGCAATTCGAGCAATATAACGAAACAGTGCCCAAGGCCACGTTGGTACAAAACTACTTGCCACTTCTTTTTCTATGGCTTTTACCATAGCGTTACAACCCACTTCTGTATCAACAATAAACGGTACCTTTTTTACCTTTTCGTTTATTTCGCTACGAATAAATCCAGGGTGAATAGTGGATACCTTAATGGGAGTATTCATGACATCAATGCGAATACCTTCTGTCATGGAGCTTAGACCTGCTTTGGTGGCGGCATAAACAGTCATCGCTCTTCTTGCACCGCGCACAGCACTGACTGAGGATATGGTGACAAGGTGCCCTGCATTTTGCGCTCTGAATATCTGCATGGCGGCTTCGCATTGGGCGAGTGCCGAAACAAAGTTGGTGATGGCAGTTTGTTTGTTGGCATAAAAATACCCGGTGCCGATTGCCGCACCTTTACCCATTCCCGCATTAACAATAACTCGGTCTATTTGACCAAACTCATCAGCAAAACGTTTAAATACTTCGAACACTTGCTCATGCTTGTCCACATCCAAAGGCAAAATACTGATCTTAATAGTAGGATTGATACTCAGCAGCTCGATTTTAAGCTCTTCAAGGCGATCGATACGCCGAGCGCATAAGGCCAAGTTGCGCCCCATTTGAGCAAATTTAATGGCCATCCCTTTACCTAGTCCTGAGCTAGCACCGGTTATGATTATATTTTGTCGAAGCATAGTGTTCTCGTTATTTTAGCGTTTGAAAACGAAGCGAATTTGAGAATACGCTCCGAGTATTGATAGAAGAAAGTGAATATAACTGGGTGGTCATAACCATTCCACTATGTTTGATTTTAGCGGATTGTAGGCCTAGCAAGCATGGCTTGGCAGATTGAGTGTATGGCTTGGCGCACCGCAACCTCAAACTGACGATTGTGCAGATAAAATGGCATAATAACCTTGGGGGCGAAACGCCTAAATCAGATCGTTAACTACGCAAAATTCTCTTATACCTGCTATATCGAGTTAGCTGTTACTCACTTTGTTCTCGGACCAAAACCCTGTAATTTTTTAATCATCATTTTTAAGTAGTAATCAGTAGGTAGATAGCGTTTAAGCCGATAAGCGCTTCGACCTTCTTGGTGACTCAATATCATAAACTTTCCCTTATCGGCCTTGTTTATGATGATTGTGGCGACGTCGTCTGCGGTAACAGTAGAGCGAGTTAGCAGCTTTTTAATGAGTCCATCAACACCCGGTTGTTTGCTGCGTATTGATTCATCGAGATTGGTGTCAAAAAAGGAGGGACAAACCACACTGACCTTTATCCCACGTTTTGCCATCTCTAAATGCATGGTTTCTGAAAAACTCACGACTGCCGCTTTACTGGCATTGTAACTGCCCATGTAAGGAATAGGTGTAATACCTGCTTGTGAGGCAATATTAATTATTTGGCTCTGTTGCTGTTGAGCCAGTAAAGGGCTGAAGGTTTGTGTCATACGTACCAGGCCCAGCAAATTAATGTTTAATACCCATTGCCATTGTTCAATGTCTTCATATTCAAGCGCGCCGCCTGTGGCGACACCTGCGTTGTTGATGAGGACATCTAATTTACCCCAGCGTGAGACCACGGCTTCATGTAAGGTCTCAATATCTGCGTCATTGGTAATATCGCAGGGCTGAAAAAATATATCACTGGCTTGGGCTGCATTGTCTGCAATAACAACATTTGCACGCTGCTCATTAAGATCTGCAATGCAGATTTTAGCGCCGCGTTTGGCATACTGTTTGACTAAGGCGGCGCCTAAACCAGAGGCGCCGCCAGTAATGATAACGTGGAGAGTCATCGCTTAACGGGCCTGATATTTACGTAGTTCTAAGCGAGTGACCATGCCTTTGTGCACTTCATCAGGGCCATCCGCTAAGCGCAAAGCTCTGGCTGCAGCAGCAAAACGTGCGAGCGGGAAATCGCCACACATACCCGCACCTCCGTGGATTTGCACGGCCATGTCGACCACTTGTTCTAACATTCTGGGTACTGCCACTTTAATGGCTGATATCTCGGTCATGGCATGTTTTACGCCCACAGAATCGATTTTCCATGCTGCATGTAAGGTGAGTAAACGTGCCTGGTCAATAGCTATCCGGGCATCAGCAATACGTTCTCCGTTGCCGCCGAGCTTAATTAAAGGCTGGCCAAATGCAGTGCGACTTAAGCTGCGTTGCATGGCAAGCTCTAACGCTTTTTCAGCCATACCGATCGACCGCATACAATGATGAATACGCCCCGGCCCTAAGCGACCTTGGGCGATAGCGAAGCCTTTACCTAAACCTACAAGCAAGTTTTCTTTGGGCACGCGTACATTTGTAAAGTGCATTTCACCGTGACCAAAGGGGGCATCATAATCACCGTAAGCTTGTAGCATGCGTTTTATTTCAACTCCTGGCGCATCAAGAGGCACAATGACCATGGAGTGTTGACTGTGTTTTTCATTTTCTGGGTTTGACAAAGCCATAAAGATAGCGATTTTTGCATTGGGGTGTCCCAAACCAGTGGTCCACCACTTTTTACCATTGAGTACCAGTTCGTCACCGTCTAACTCAACAGTCGCTTGCATGTTGGTGGCATCAGAACTGGCTACATCAGGCTCCGTCATACCAAACACAGAACGAATATCACCCGCTAACAATGGTTTCAGCCACTTGTCTTGCTGTTCTTGATTACCAAAATGATAAAGCACTTCCATATTTCCGGTATCCGGGGCGTTACAGTTGAAGATCTCAGAGGCAAAGACACAGCGACCCATCTGTTCGGCTAGTGGAGCGTATTCTAAGCAGCTTAGGCCTTGACCTAATTCAGTGCTGGGTAAAAATAAGTTCCATAATCCTGCGGCTTTGGCTTTTTGCTTGAGTGGGTCAATTAAAGGGTGACTCTTCCAGTTACGCCAATTGCCATCAGGGTTTAGCTCGTGAGTTTCAGCGTAAATTATATTTTCTACTGGATACACATGTTCATCTAAAAAGGCGCAGAGCCTAGTTAAATAGTCTTGAGTTCGTTCGTTATGGGTAAAATTCATGTTATTTCCTTGAGCGGACAGCACTGAGTGCTAAGAGCATACTGCTAATAATTGATTGAATGAAATGAAAAATAGTATATAAGTACTGTGAATTTGATTCATAGGCGGGACGATGGCAGACAATAACCAAATCGGTAAACTAGATCTCAATCTGCTTAAGGTGTTTGAAAGCATTTACCAAGAACAAAATATGTCGCGTACCGCTGAGTTATTGCATATCACCCCATCTGCGGTAAGTCATGCGTTAAAACGTTTGCGTGAAGCCCTAGACGACCCTTTATTTGTGCGCAGCAATAATCAAATGCTGCCAACGACAGTGTGTCAGCGAATGGCCCCGATGATTATTGATAACTTAAGTCGCTTGCGCCAAATACTGCAACATTGGGGCGTATTTAATCCGCAAACGAGCGCCCATCATTTCAGGCTCGGTATGCATTACGCACTCGAGCCTTCTATTTTGCCTTTATTGGCGCGAATGTTGGCTGCTGTTGCCCCTAATACCACCTTTGCTAGCATTAAAGTTGAACGCGCGAATCTAACTCGAGCCTTAGCTGCAGGGCACATCGATGTGGCTTTTGATGTGGCCTTGCCAATAAAACCTCCGGTGTTGCATAAAAAACTATTAATTGACGAATTTTGTGTGATGATGAAAGCCAATCATCCTCTTGCGCAATCGATGACAGAGCAGAGCTACTTAGCGGCTAAACATATTGGCGTATCCAATCGTCCAAGTGGTGCTGCTGTAGAAGACATACTGCTGCAGCAGCAGGGGTTTGCTAGGCAAATTGGCATTCGATGTCAGAATTATTATGCCGCTATTGTTATCGTTGCTGAGTCAGACTATTTGCTGACAATGCCAAGACGTTTAGCGACACAAATGCTTACCCAATTTGCCGCAAAAAATGATGTGGTTTTACATGAGTTGCCTCTTGTGCTTACGGGCATAGAGACGCATCTCTATTGGCATGCTCAAACTGAACAAGATGAAGCGTTAAGTTGGTTTAGACAGCAAATGAATCATTTATTTGATTGATTTGAAAACAGTTTCTACAGTAGTGATATAAATCGAAAACGAATTACTTTTTATTGGCGCGTAACTGAGTGAACGCTTAAATTGATGATAAAAATTGGAATGTAGACCCTATGACTGATCTTTTTACCCCTATTACCTTAGGTAAAGTAGACCTTGCAAACCGAATTATCATGGCACCCTTAACCCGTTGCAGGGCGACGGTTGATCATGTGCCGACCAATCTAATGGTTAGCTACTATAGCCAGCGAGCGAGTGCTGGATTAATTATCGCGGAAGCGACTATGGTGGCCAAAGGCAATAGTGCATTTTTTCATGAACCCGGTATTTACTCAGAAGAACAGGTCGAAGGGTGGCGTAAGGTAACGGACGCCGTACACGCTAAAGGGGGCAAAATATTTTTGCAACTGTGGCACGGAGGCAGGGCATGCCATCCGGCGTTAAATAACGGCAGTGTGCCTGTTGGCCCTAGTGCAATTGCCATTCAGGGTGAAGTGCATACCCCAGAAGGTAAAATGCCTTATGTTGTGCCCAAAGTATTAAAAGATTCTGACATGCCTGATATTCTGGAGCATTTCACCAAAGCCGCTAAAAACGCTAAAGAAGCGGGTTTTGACGGAGTAGAAATTCACGGTGCAAATGGTTATTTGATTGATCAATTTTTACGTGATGGGTCAAACCATCGCGATGGTGAATATGGCGGCGACATGGAAAATCGTGCTCGCTTGCTGTTTGAGGTCATTGATGAGGTGGTTAACGTGTGGGGTCGAGGGCACGTAGGCCTGCGTTTATCGCCATTAAACAGTTTTAATAGCATGAAAGACAGTGATCCTCTTGGCTTATTAGAATATGTCTTAGAAAGACTGAGCGAATATGATCTGGCCTATCTACACTTGATGAGAGGGGATTTTGAGCAAAAACAAGAGGGCGATGTCATACAAACAGCTTTGGATAGTTATGATGGAAATCTAATTGGCAATATGGCTTATAGCTTTGCCGAGGCGACTCAAGCTATCGAAGACGGGCAGGTAGATGCCGTGGCATTTGGTATGCCCTTTATTGCTAACCCTGATTTAGTTACTCGTTTTGAAAAGGGGATTGCATTGGCTCAGGCCGATACAACAACCTTGTATACCCATGATGCGCGAGGATACAGTGATTACCCTTGTAGCAAATAGCTAGTTTGCATGCACTGAACTGGGCGTGGCGGGAATAACTGCCTCTACGCCTTGTTTTTCAAGCAGGCTCTTTAGTTTTCCCGATGCTTTTATTTGTGCTATCGCCTGATTAATCTGCGGCATCAGTTCACGTTTTTCATCCCTGAGGCGAATCAACATTGAACCATGGGTGTGTAAAGCAGTAAAGACGATATCAATCTCTAATAAATTTGCCCAGTACTTGGCTGTCTCTTTTTCCATAATGATGGAAGTAAATCTTTCGTGTTGCAGGCCAAGCAGCAATAGTTTTTCATTCAGAAAATCCATTCTAGTAAAGTGCTTATCATCAAAATAAAAATAGCCAGAGATGGTACCTACAGGGTGACCGTAAATAGCGCTTCGCTGAGGCACTAATGCTGCATTTTTTCTCAAAGTGACGACATATTCAGACACATCAAATAGGGGGGCACTGTAAACAAAGCCGGGTAGGCGTTCATCTTTAAGCCATTCTAAGCATACAAAGTCAAAATCCACTAAGCCGTCCAGTAAGGCTTTCTCGGCTCGTTTTGGGGGAAAGTGGACTGCTTCAAATTCAAGGTCTGTAGTCGCTTGAATAAGTGTGGTGATTTCTTCAAATATACCAGGACGGCCAATTTGTGCGCTTTGCTGGTAAGGGATCCAGCCTCCTTGTTGGCCAAGATCATATTTTAACAAAACAGGGTGGGGATGTTGCTCTTGGGCGACAACCGTAATGGGCACTTGGCCTAAAGTGAAAAGTAAGAAAAGAGTGCAATACCGTCGAATAAATTTCTGCTGATACATATAACTCACCCCCCAAAGTGCGATGAAGCGCGCTTCATCGCACGGCTAAGTGTTCCCTAAAAATTAGTGCTAATTAGATAGAAGTTATATACCACAAAACAAGCGAGTAAGGCCCCACCTTCAAGTCTATTTAAACGGCCTTGCTTATTAATACCTAAACAAAAGATCAACAGTGCCACGGTTACGCCGAGCATTAACAAGGCATCACGATAGAAAAAGGCTGCATCTACTGCCACTGGTTGAATCACGCCAGCTAAACCAACAACAGCAAGGGTATTAAACATGTTTGAACCAACCACGTTACCAATTGCCATCTCATGTTCGCCTTTTTTTACTGCGACTAAGGATGAGATTAACTCAGGTAATGATGTACCAATACCAATAATGGTTAAGCCAATGATCACATCACTCACACCAAAATAGGTGGCCACTTCGACAGCGCCCCAAACCAACAAACGTGAGCTGGCAATTAATACCACCAAACCAAGAATAAGCCACAGTACATGGGGTTTTAATTGGGTTTTGTCACCTTTAATCGATTCTGTCACCTCATCGGCTAGTTTGTCGCCTTTGTCATTTTTGGCGTGCCATGCACTCCAAGCCAAAAGCAGAACAAAAATACCGAGTAAAGAAATGGCATCGTCGTGGGACAACTCAAGGTCCATTAATTGCCACACAGAGAAAAATGAGATGGCGAGTAGCAGAGGAAGCTCTTTACGAATGATGCCCGATTGAACCGCTATGGGGCTGATCAGGGCTGTTAGGCCTGCCACCAAGGTGATATTTGTAATATTAGAGCCATAGGCATTACCTAATGCTAGACCACCATTACCTTGTAATGCCGCAAAAACCGAAACAATTATCTCGGGTGCTGAGGTACCAAAACCAATGATAAACATACCGATAAATAAGGGCGAAACACCAAAATAACCTGCAGTGAATGAGGCACCGTGGATGAATCTCTCGGCACTCCAAATAAGCAGGGGTAGGCCAAGCAAAATGGCAAGGCTAGCCAAAATCATATACATCTCCATTTGAAAAACTAAAGGCCCCTATATTAGCAGAATTTTGCAACCAGCTGCTGTTATTCTAAAGCTCAGTATTACTTACTTAATTAACCACCTAACAGTTCTCTGAGTTTCTTTTCGGCCAACTCTTTTGGAGTCAATGGTTGATCTGTTTGGTCTGTTACCGGCACAGGGTCGCTAAAGAGTGCTGCTAATTTGGCTTTGGCAGCTTGTGACTTATCCTCAACAGGACGCTCAAAAATAACAAATGAAGGCTTAAAGTAATCGCAAAAATTGGCTTTTTCAAGATCGCTGACCTCTTCTGCGCGTTCCTCATCACAGCCTTTTTTTGAGTCAAAATACGTACACATCTTACATACATGCTGGTCTGCACCACAGTTTGCACATTCTTCTCGCCGAGACATTGGTAGAATTACGTTTGTTAATAATGAATGACACTTCCAGCAATACAAGGGCTTCATGGCTTTTTCCGTTTTATTTTAGCTTAATAGGATCATCGGGCATATCGCTGTTTTGATCAAACATTAAGCGCGATAACAAAAATTAAAATAGAAAAACTAGTTTGGCAGGGGGATTAAAACAGTAAAGGATACAGAGCAAAGCACTGCCGTAAGGAAATGGTCGGCAGTGCTTGTACGTTCTTAGTCGTGATTAGTTGAGCCAATTTTATGGATGCTTAAGTCTGCACCATGAAATTCATCTTCCTGACTCAGGCGTAAACCACTAAGCATGTTGACGATACCATAAATGATTGCACCGCCAAGCAGTGCAACAAGTATACCCGCTAGAGTGCCCAGAAGCTGTGCCATAAAGCTAACGCCACCTAAACCGCCGAGTGCTTCTAAACCAAAAATACCTGCTGCTAGCCCCCCCCAAGCGCCACACACACCATGCAAGGGCCATACACCTAGCACATCATCTATTTTTTGGGTCTGTTGCATGATGGTAAATAACTTAACAAACAACCAGCCTGCCACAATACCCACGACTAAAGCCCCTATCGGGTGCATGATATCTGAACCCGCGCACACCGCGACTAAGCCTGCTAGTGGCCCGTTATGAATAAAACCCGGATCGTTTTTACCGAAAAACAGGGCCGCAATAATGCCGCCAACCATGGCCATTAATGAATTAACCGCTACCAAGCCACTAATACCATCGAGTGTTTGAGCTGACATGACATTGAAGCCAAACCATCCAATACACAGTACCCATGTGCCTAACGCTAAGAAAGGAATATTTGAGGGGGCAAAGGCTACTAATTTTTGGTCTTTCACGCGGCCATTTCGTAAACCTAAGAAAAATACCGCTACTAGCGCTAACCACCCACCCATGGCATGCACCACCACTGAACCAGCAAAATCATGAAAGCTCGCGCCAGTTGTTTGTTCAAGCCATGTTTGCAATCCGTAATTTCCATTCCACACGATGCCTTCGAAAAATGGATAAACAAGGGCGACAATCAATGCTGAAGCAATTAAAAAGGGATAAAACTTCGCACGTTCAGCAATACCACCAGAAATAATCGCTGGAATCGCAGCGGCAAAGGTGACTAAAAAGAAAAATTTTACTAAATCATAACCATTATTGGTGCTTAACTCTGACGCGGGACTTAAAAACGTAACGTCGTAGGCTATCCAATAGCCAATAAAAAAATAGGCGAGGCACGACACGGCAAAGTCAGTGATGATTTTCACAAGGGCGTTCACTTGATTTTTGTGTCTGACGGTACCGACCTCCAAAAAAGCGAAGCCAGCGTGCATGGCAAACACCATAATGGCGCCCATCAATAAAAAATACGTATTTGAGCTTTGGACGAGGGTAGCGATAGCATTATTGATATCTAGCATGGGGGTTTCCTGAATACAAATAAGAACGTTGGTGAATTAAAGCTGAGTATAAATGGATCGCTTAAATAGCATCTTCGTTTTCTTCGCCAGTTCGAATTCGAATGGCACGTTCAACGGTAGTCAAAAAAATTTTGCCGTCGCCAATTTTGCCGGTCAGGGCTTTTTGCTGAATGATTTCGATACATCGCTCAGCGTGTTCATCGCTTAACACTACCTCTAATTTGACTTTAGGCAAAAAATCCACGGTATATTCAGCACCACGATAGGTTTCTGTGTGACCTTTTTGGCGGCCGTAGCCTGTGACTTCAGTCACAGTTAAGCCTTGAATGCCTGCTTCGCTAAGCGCTTCGCGAACGTCTTCCAGCTTAAATGGTTTAATAATCGCTTCTACTTTTTTCATTATATTCTCAGCTAAGTGCAAAATTTTGTAGAATGATACAACGACTTAGTAAATTTAAGGTCGAACAAAGCTATAACTAAAAAGGATATGAAATTACATTTCATTAACATCATGAAGGCTGATTGCTTTAAATAAAAGCAGTTGGTGGTGGGGCTGCCTAAATATTGTGTTTAGTGGTAGCCAAGGTTTTTTTAATTGGCATAATCTTGCCATTGTATGCGGTATTTGTCTTTTTAACGTTTAGGAAACCATATGTCTGCTTGGCTTAGATTTCGTCTTGTTTTTATTATTAGTTTTATCAGTGTGGTGCTCGATCAATTGAGTAAAGTGTGGGCCGACCGCTATCTCACTCATTTTGCGATGAATAGTTATTTGTCTGATACGGTCAGGATTGGATATGTAGAAAATCACGGGGCTTTTTTAGGTTTAGGTAGTGGCTTATCTGAAGGCTTACGCTTTTGGATATTTGTGGTAGCGGTGGGTGTGGTCCTCGGCGCTTTATTGGTTTATATGTTCAAAAGCCAGCAGCAAAATGTCTATAGTCTGGTGTGTTTATCGTTGATATTTTCTGGTGGGATCAGCAATTTTTATGATCGGGCAATGAATAATGGCGCAGTGATCGACTTTTTAAATATTGGTATTGGGTCCCTGAGAACAGGTATTTTCAATATTGCCGATGTGGCTATTATGCTAGGGGTATTTATGTTGTTATTCGCTAAAACCGACAACGGTTCAACAGATAAACAAGCTTAAATAACAAGCTCGTAGCTTTTACTCACTCGTAATCGCCAATAGTAGACATAAAAAAACCGGCAAGCGCCGGTCTTTTTGTATTCAGCTTAAAACTGAACTTAATCTTTTGGACCTCGACCCGCGCGTTTACGGTCGTTTTCCGTTAGTAGCTTTTTACGGATACGAATGCTCTTTGGTGTTACTTCAACCAATTCATCGTTATCAATAAATTCTAACGCTTGCTCCAGTGCCAATATGACTGGCGGGACTAGAGATTGAGCTTCGTCAGTACCAGAAGCACGTACGTTGGTTAACTGTTTACCTTTCAGGGCATTAACTGTTAAGTCGTTGTCGCGGCTATGAATACCGATGACCATACCTTCGTAAACTTCAACACCATGGCCGATAAACAAACGGCCACGCTCTTGTAAATTAAATAAGGCGTTAGTTAAGGCTTTACCTGTTGCGTTGGCAATCAATACGCCGTTTTTACGCTGACCGATAGTGCCACCTTTGTGCGGACCATAATGATCAAATGTATGATACAACAAGCCAGAACCAGAGGTCATAGTCATGAAGTCTGTTTGGAAACCAATCAAACCACGGCTTGGAATGATGAAATCTAAACGCACACGACCTTTACCATCGGTAGTCATGTTAGTAAGCTCACCTTTACGTAAGCCGATTTGCTCCATGATAGAACCTTGGTGTTGCTCTTCACAGTCAATCGTTACTGTCTCAAAGGGTTCTTCTAATACGCCATCAACGGTGCGCAAAATTACTTCTGGGCGTGATACCGCTAACTCGTAGCCTTCACGACGCATGTTTTCAATCAAAATACCTAAGTGTAATTCACCACGACCCGATACACGGAATTTGTCGGGATCTGGCATTTCTTCAACTCGCAAGGCAACGTTATGAATCAGTTCGTCATTCAAACGCTCAAGAATGTTACGTGAAGTAACATACTTTCCTTCTTTACCTGCGAAAGGAGAGTTATTCACTTGGAAAGTCATGGTTACAGTTGGTTCATCAACTGATAGTGGTTTAAGCGCTTCAACCTTCGATGGATCACAAATCGTATCAGAGATTTTAAGTTCTCCTAAACCTGTGATAGCAACGATGTCGCCTGCATTAACAACGTCTACTTCCGTACGCTCAAGTCCCATATAACCAAGTACTTGACCAACTTTACCAGTACGAGTTTTACCATCAGCACCAATAATAGTCACCGGTTTACCCGTTTTAGCAGAACCACGAGTAATACGGCCTACACCGATTACGCCAACATAAGAGTTGTAGTCTAATTGCGAAATTTGCATTTGGAATGGACCAACTGCATCTGCGTCTGGTGCGTTAACGTGTTTTACGATGGTTTCAAACAGAGGAGTCATGTCTTCTGTTTTAGTGTCAGCGTCTAACGAAGCCCAACCATTTAATGCAGAAGCATAAACAACTTGGAAATCTAATTGGTCATCGGTTGCACCAAGGTTATCGAATAAATCAAATACTTGGTCAATTACCCAACTTGGACGAGCACCAGGCTTGTCAATTTTGTTGATAACCACAATTGGCTTTAAACCTTGCGCAAACGCTTTTTGAGTAACAAAACGTGTTTGAGGCATAGGGCCTTCTTGCGCATCAACCAGTAGTAAAACTGAATCGGCCATAGACATTACGCGTTCTACTTCACCACCGAAATCAGCGTGTCCAGGGGTGTCGACGATGTTAATACGGTAATTGTTCCAACGAATCGCGGTGTTCTTGGCAAGAATGGTGATACCACGTTCTTTTTCAATGTCATTGGAGTCCATGACGCGCTCAGTGGCTGCACCACGGCTTTCTAACGTACCTGACTGTTGTAAAAGCTTATCAACCAAAGTAGTTTTACCGTGGTCAACGTGGGCTATTATTGCTATGTTCCTCAAATTGTCGATTGAGGTTTGCGATGCGCTCATTATATTATCTCTATAGGGGTGACACACTAAACGTTGTGCTTCACCGATTAACTGAAATTTACTGGGCGCGGATTGTACAGGCTTATCAGCAATATAGCGAATGACAAATAATATTTGTTAAAAATTAAGTTTTTAAGCTGAATTATTTTTCCGCGGTGGGATTATTGTGGTGCATAAAAAGAGGTTGTGGATCTTATTGGTGCATGTTTGATTGTTTTTGGTGCGCTTTCTAATAACAAAGCAGCATGAATTTCAAAAAAATACTGTAATAACGGGCATTCCATTCTTTTTAGTATGTGGCATGATAATAGCTTCACTATCTCCATAGCTTAAATCTTAAGTTAGTGACCTATTCTTATATACTAATCCGGAGGATACAATGTCAGCACAAAAGGCCTTAGACCTTATCAAATCAAGCGAAGCAAAATTCGTTGATTTACGCTTTACCGATACTATTGGTAAGGAACAACACGTTTCAATTCCTGCTCATCAAGTAAATGACAGCTTTTTTGAAGATGGCAAAATGTTTGACGGCTCTTCGATTGCTGGTTGGAAGGGCATCCAAGAATCTGACATGGTATTAATGCCTGATGGAGACACTGCGGTAGTTGATCCGTTTGCTGAAGAAACTCAAGTTAACATTCGTTGTACTATCCTTGAACCACACACCATGCAAGGTTACGACCGTGACCCGCGTTCTATCGCTGAGCGTGCTGAGCAGTACCTAATCTCTACTGGTATCGGCGACAAAGTATTAATGGGGCCAGAGCCTGAATTCTTCATGTTTAACGACATCCGTTTCCATACCGATATGTCGGGTTCAATGTATAAAATTGATGCAGTTGAAGCTAAATGGAATTCTGGTACTGAATACGAAGAAGGCAATATGGGTCACCGTCCTGGCGTTAAAGGTGGTTATTTCCCAGTTCCTCCAGTCGATTCAGCTCATGATATCCGCGCAGCGATGTGTTTAGTTATGGAAGAAATGGGCTTAACAGTTGAAGCACATCACCACGAAGTTGCTACAGCGGGTCAAAATGAAATCGCGTGTTTGTTTAACACCATGGTTAAAAAAGCTGATGAAGTGCAAATCTACAAATATGTAGTGCACAACGTGGCTCATGCTTATGGTTTAACTGCTACCTTTATGCCTAAGCCAATTGTTGGTGATAACGGTTCTGGTATGCACGTTCACCAATCAATTAGCAAAAATGGTAAAAACGTATTTGCTGGTGATAAGTATGCTGGTTTGTCTGAAGAAGCCTTGTTCTACATTGGTGGAATTATCAAGCATGCTAAAGCGATCAATGCTTTCACTAACCCCGGGACCAACTCTTATAAGCGTTTAGTTCCGCACTTTGAAGCACCGGTAATGTTAGCTTATTCAGCACGTAACCGTTCGGCGTCTATACGTATTCCTTATGTTACAAGTGAAAGAGCGCGTCGTATCGAAGTGCGTTTCCCTGATCCATCTGCTAACCCTTACTTAGCTTTCGTTGCGTTATTAATGGCTGGTCTTGACGGTATCAAAAACAAAATCCACCCAGGCGATGCGATGGACAAAGATTTGTATGATTTACCTGCTGAAGAAGCGGCAGAAATCCCACAAGTTTGTACCTCATTAGAAATGGCCTTAAATGCGTTAGACAATGATCGTGACTTCTTAACGGCTGGTGGCGTTATGTCTGATGACATGATTGACGCTTACATCGAACTGAAAACCAAAGAAGTGCAGAAATTGAATACAACAACTCACCCTGTTGAGTTTGATATGTACTACAGCTGCTAATACATATATAAATGCATAACAAGCCCGCAATTGCGGGCTTTTTTTTGCCTTATTTAAGGTTACACTGTTATAAAGCTAATCTCTGTTCGCAACAAATTCGGGGGAATGATGAAAAAAGTAAGGCTATTACTTGGTGTATTCTCGCTATTGTTTGCTGCGTTACTATGCGCCAATACTATTTATAAGACTGTCAAGCCTGACGGCACGATAGTCTTCAGTGACGTGCCAAGTCCTGGCTCGGTGGAAGTTGATATAGTGCAAGACAAGAATGTTGTTATTCCCAGTTTGGCCAGTCCACAGGTCCAGCAAAACGTAAACAAAAAAACACAAATCCTTCGTCAACAATATCAAATCGCGATTCTGTCTCCTGCCCCAAATGAAACCATTAGAAATAATCTGGGAGAAGTTAATATTCGCTTTGAAATCCAACCTGAGTTTGTTGGGATAATATATTTATTGCTTGATAATCAATTGGTTAATACGGGCGGGAAAAAACAATTAAAATTAAATAATGTCGAACGTGGCACCCATTCAATCGAAGTTCAATTACGTGACAACTCAGGCAAGATCTTTGCATCATCAGGACAGCAGACCTTCTTTCTGCACAAAGCCTCGGCACTTATTAATGCTAATTAGCTATAAATTATAAAGTTAGTACTAAAGTCTCGGCAAAACTAAACCATACTGCACCGAAACAGTGCTTGATGAAAATGAGTCTATGTCAACATTTCCCAACTTGGACAATTTATTAGATAACCTCTCGACGGCGGTATTGTTGCTCGACGATAGCTTACAAATAATCTACGCCAATCATGCTGCCCAATCGGTTTTTGACCGAGGTTTAAACTTGTTAGTAGGTTGTTCGGTCTTTCAATATATTGTGCACAGCAGCTTAGACCTAAATCGCTTTGATCATAGTACGCAACATGGTGAAGCATTTTCGGATGGTGAGGTGCAAATCTCCTTCGCTGATGGTCGTCATATCTTGGCGGATGTCTCAGTCACAAATATGCTTGAAAATAATGTTCAGCAGATATTGCTTGAAATTCGCTTAGTACAGCAACAAAAACGAATTAGCCAAGAAACCCATCAATGGGCGCAGCAACAAGCGGCCAGGGAATTAGTGCGTGGTTTAGCTCACGAAATTAAAAACCCGTTGGGCGGGATCCGTGGCGCAGCGCAGTTACTTGAAAAGGAACTGGCGTCCCCTGATCAAAAAGAGTTCACCGCTGTCATTATTGAGCAGTCAGACCGCTTAAGAAATTTGGTTGACCGTTTACTGGGCCCCAATGTGAGACCTAACTTCACTTGGCAAAACATTCATCAAGTATTAGAAAAAATATGTACTTTGGTCAGTCTAGATTTAAGTCACAATATTAAAATTGTGAGGGATTACGATCCCAGTATTCCTGATTTATATATCGATCAAGATATGCTGCAACAAGCAGTACTCAATATTGTCAGAAACAGCGTTCAGGTGCTCACTGACAATATCCATATTGATGATTCACAAATTACTTTGGTAACACGAATAGAAAGGCATGTGATCATTCACGGTACCACCTTTCCCTTATGTTTAAAGATCCAAATAATCGATAATGGTCCAGGCGTACCAAATGAATTAAAAGACACACTTTTCTACCCCATGGTAACCAGCAAAAAAGACGGAACTGGGCTGGGCTTATCTATTTCACAAACATTGATTGGCCATCATCGCGGAAAAATTGAAGTTGATAGTTGGCCTGGCCACACAGAATTTACCCTATATTTACCCATTGATAAGAAGGAAGCAGATAAATGAGTTCAGAACCCGTATGGATAGTGGATGACGATAGTTCAATTCGCTGGGTGCTTCAAAAAGCTCTACAAACTGCCAATCTCGGTTGTGTTAGTTTCGAAAACCCCCAAGACTTATTGCTGCAGTTAGAGACAGGACAAGCCCCCGAAGTTATCGTGTCAGATATTCGTATGCCGCAAATGGACGGTATGACCTTGCTTGGCAAAGTCCATAAACTGTACCCCAATATTCCGGTGATTATTATGACCGCTCATTCAGACTTAGACAGTGCGGTTAATGCCTATCAAAGCGGTGCGTTTGAATATTTACCCAAACCCTTTGATATTGATGAAGCCGTTGGATTAGTCCGCCGTGCGTTAACCCATGCCAGAGAACAAACTAAACAATATCAATCTCCTGAATTGATTAAAGCCACTGAAATCATTGGTGAAGCACCAGCCATGCAAGAGGTGTTTAGAGCTGTTGGACGCTTATCTCGCTCTAGTATTAGTGTGTTAATTAATGGGCAATCAGGTACAGGTAAAGAGTTGGTGGCACAGGCATTACATAGACACAGCCCACGTTCAAAACAAACCTTTATCGCACTCAATATGGCGGCTATTCCGGCAGATTTAATTGAATCAGAGTTATTTGGCCATGAGAAAGGGGCTTTTACAGGGGCACAAAATGCTCGCCAAGGTCGCTTTGAACAAGCCAATGGCGGCACCTTGTTTTTGGATGAAATTGGGGATATGCCTGTTGGGGTGCAAACCCGCTTGTTACGTGTTTTGGCTGATGGTCAGTTTTATCGGGTTGGCGGTCACAACCCTGTATCTGTGGATGTCAGGATCATTGCTGCGACTCACCAAAATTTGGAACAAAGCGTTGCTGAGGGGAAATTTAGGGAAGACTTATATCATCGTTTGAACGTCATCCGTATCCATATACCAAAACTCAGCGAAAGACGAGAAGATATTCCTTTGTTAGCCGGCCACTTTTTACAAAAAGCGGCAGCTGAGCTGGGGGTTGAAAGTAAATCCCTTAGCAAAGATACCAAGAAAATTTTACAACAGCTCCCATGGCCTGGAAATGTTCGTCAACTCGAAAATATGTGTCGCTGGCTGACAGTTATGGCAAGCGGTCAGGAGGTATTGCCTCATGATTTGCCACCAGAAATCCATCAACAACCTATAGTGACCGAGCACTCTGCAAAAGGTAATGATTGGCAGACTTTGCTTGCCAGTTGGGCTGACGTGCAACTGCAATCAGGGCAGAGTAATATTTTAGATGAGGCAGTATTAAACTTTGAACGTATTTTGCTGGAACGTGCGCTACATTACACCCATGGTCATAAACAGGAAGCCGCCAAGTGTTTAGGATGGGGCAGAAATACCCTGACTAGAAAACTCAAAGAGCTTAATTTAAAACAATACGAATAAACCAAATGTAAAGAGTGATAGAAAGCCTTACTTACTACAGTGTTTTTCTATCATTCTGAACTGCTGTATTCGCTTCAGGTTCTGAGTTAAGGCTTGGTGCTAGCGTCACGCAAAAGTAATTTTTCACGTAGTTTTTGTTCTATTTTGGGTAATAGCTCAGCATGCTTTTTATGTATGAGGTGATACAAAGAAATGTCTTTTAAGGTGAATTGTTTGAAGGGTTTAAAAATCTCAATACTGTCATCGACAACAAATATGGCATAGTTTGTACGTTTTAAACTTAGCATTTTAGCGATGTTCTCGACGATTTGAATGGTTTCTAAAGTGGCTTGAACGTTGTACTTATCTAAATAATTTAATATTCCCTCAGTAGTCAGCAACACTTCTTTTTTATCTTCCAAAACCGTAGAGTCACATACTACGTTTTGCGTACACAAAAGGACTAATTTGACGATCTTTAACGGTGGTTCAACTACGATTAGATTAGGGTACTCTCTTGCTGACTTGCTAAGACGCATTATATCAGCGTCTACTTTGCCTTCATTTGCTAGTTTTAATCCACGAGTGGCAGGCGTGGGTATTAACGAAATAGTAATTCCTAGCTCCTTATAGACATCAGTAATAAGGCTTAGGTAAGGTTCATTTTGTGGATAGTCCATATATGAAACCGAAAAGTTTGTATTGGCTTCGGCATGGGCATAGGCATAGGCATAGTCAAGGTGGCTTAGTAGGGTGAACAGAGTGCCCGCTATGAGTGACTTTAGGCTAATTCGACGATTACATTCTGTCATA
Organism: Flavobacterium sp. W21_SRS_FM6; assembly: GCF_052119645.1. Taxonomy (NCBI): domain Bacteria; kingdom Pseudomonadati; phylum Bacteroidota; class Flavobacteriia; order Flavobacteriales; family Flavobacteriaceae; genus Flavobacterium; species Flavobacterium sp. W21_SRS_FM6. The sequence continues at coordinate 36,119 of NZ_JBGQOM010000001.1, read as the reverse complement.
TTACTGTGAGCCGTATTGTAATTGAGAGGAGGACTGCATTTAACAGGAGTGCGTTACACTAATGGGCGCGCCATTAACTAATTGGTATGCGACTACATAAGAGGGGTTCAAAGGTAACCTACTTTTGGTTGTAACCCCTTTACTGTTTATAATATATAGGCGGCTATTTGCAATAATGCTACCTATTGCAAACTAAGAACTCAGACATTCCCTTGTGAGGAAGTTCAGGTCGTTATTTTGTAAGTAAAGCTGCCATACCGTAGTTAAAGGCTTGCATCCACTTGGTACTAAATTGCCCTTTGGCAATACGGTTTATTTCAATAACGGCTTTTTTCTTGGGTCGTTGTAAGTGGGCTTCGTGAGCTCGAGCATGGGTAATGGCATCAAAAGTATCCAGTATCCCAAGGAGCAAAGCACCATCACAAATATCGTTCTCTTTTAAACCTAAAGGATAACCTGATCCGTCAATGCGTTCATGATGTTGCATAACAATTTTACGCGCATCGTTCCATTGAGTTAAATATTCCAGCAAACGGGCACTTTTATACACATGCGACCGCATCAAATTAAATTCTTGATCCTCTAATGTACCTTGTTTATGCAAGAGGTGAATTGGCATAAAAGCCATACCAAAGTCATGCATGTAGCAAGCAACGGCTAGCTGGTCTTCGTCAATGGGGGAACCCGCAATTTTATTGATGTAAGCGGCTAATTTTGCAATGCGATCACCCCGGCCTTCCCAATACATAGAGCGTTTTTCAATGGGTTTCATCAGCTCTCGAAAAAACAAAATATCCGTTCGTTTTTCGTTACTAATGGATTTTGGTATACCCGTGGTGGCTATGCTAATCGGAGAATTGGTAGTGGTTTCACTGGCAGTATTATTGTCGCCAGGATGTAAATCTAAACTGGGGTCTAGCAGCAATACAGCCTCGGCGAGGAGCTTTTCATGTTGCTCACTGTTTTCCGGTGAAATACGCATTATTTGGGTGACGAGTTGAGAATAGAGTACGTCATCATATTCTGCGCGCCCTTCACTAATACAACTTTGCACGAAACCTTTGACCCTATCCATAGTCAACAGCACTAAGTCACTCATATTACTGGTGTATTCAATCTGACCTTTACGCAAAAAGTCTAGAAGATCTTCAACATGTTGTAATAAGGGAATTAAAGGCGTGAAACTCACTAAGCCTAAATCACCTTTTATCGTGTGTATGGAACGAAATAAGGCACGTTGCATTTCGTTATCGTGGGGCTTTAATTCAAGTTCAATAAGCGTTTGTTCGCTGGCTTCGTAGAGTTCGTTAATTTCTTCGAGTAAATCCGTCAAGATGTCTTCATCAAGATCTTCATGTTGAAATGTCTTCATTATTATTGGCCTTTTGGGGTCAGCATGATTGAGCGATAGAAAGTTAAAAGAGTATCGGCCAATTTGGCCAATAATTCACAAATTACTTACACCTTAATGGGATATCTTGTATCAAACAAAATAAAAACGATAAGTGGTAGGAGTTTAGGCGAACATTAAAAGTCGGTATACTGTGCCGATGTTCTTATCTTTCGGATACACCGTGTTAGCCTTACTTCGCATTGTTATCATCTTTTTCTATTTTTTATTGATCAATCTTGTGTTGATTCTAGTGTGCCTGCTGCGTCCATTCCACCGCAATAACGTTTATGTTGCAGGAAAACTGTATAGCAGTGTGTCATTTTTTCTGGGTTTAAAGTTAGATGTTCGAGTTCCTGATAGTGTTAAGCAAGGTGGGCCATTTGTTTTTATAGCCAACCATCAGAACAGTTATGATTTACTCACTATATGTGCTGCAGCTCAGCATGGAACGGTGACAGTAGGTAAGAAAAGCTTGAAGTGGATCCCGATATTCGGTCAGGTTTATTGGTTGTCAGGCAACATTATGATTGACCGAGATAATTCAGGTAAAGCCCAAGATACCTTAACCACAGCGGCCAATAAAATTCAGAATAGAAAGCTATCAGTGTGGTTTTTTCCAGAAGGCACCAGAAGTTATGGCCGAGGTTTACTGCCTTTTAAGTCAGGTGCTTTTCGATTGGCTAAAGTGGCAAACGCACCAGTGGTAACGATTGCAGCGAGTAATTTACATAACAAGGTGAAACTCAATCGTTGGAATAACGGCACATTAATTATTGAAGTGAGTGAGCCTCAATTGATGGATAGTTCAAAAGGTACTAAAGCATGGGTCGGTTATTTTCATCAACAAATGACTCAACAAATTGAAAAACTAGATGGCGAATTGGCTGAACATCTGTAAGCGCTAACTACCCACCCCCTATCGACAGGAATAACTATGAGCACCGAATTACAAGAGTGGTACGATTTTAACCAAGAAACCATAGAAGCGTTAATTGAAGATGGCAGTGACAGCAAACAAGCACATACCATCGAGTATCATTTTGCTAGCGCCAATTTTGAAGCCCTCGAGAAAGCAGCAGTTGATGCGTTCAAGGCCGGATTTGAAGTGGGTGACGCTGAAGAACTGGAATTAGACGATGGTGGTGAAGTATTCTGCTTCGATGCCGTTGTAGAGCGCATGCTAGAACTTGATTTAATTAATACCGATACTGAAAAATTGTTGGCAATTGCGACTAAACACAAGGTGCATTACGATGGTTGGGGTACGTATTTTATAGAGATAGAGGAGAGCTAATGTTGGTTTGCGTCATATAGCGTCGCTCGTTCATTTAACAATATGGCCCTAGATACATTACGTACTACTCAAGCTTCACTAAGTAGTACTTAATGTAAGCGAGATGTTAAACAGTGCAGGTGATGAAATAGGGCAATCGGATTTTCGCTTATTGATCAGACCCTGAACCCGCTAAAAGCGGTGACGCGATTCTAAATAGGGTGAATGCAGTGCCAATTAAGCTGCTGCTCGATGATTGACTTTCTCCTTCTTTAAAGCCTTTCAAGCACCCTGCGAGAAACACACATAATAGGGTGTCCTTACGTCTGAAAAAAGACTGCGTTTGTTTTTTCAATAACCACTTCTGTGCTACGACTTGCTGCTGCGTCTTGAATAACTCAAGTTCAGCTTGTTTGACGGCTCGCATATCTGTAGATACTAACCAATTCGCTAACATACCTTATATCCTCATGATTATTTACTAAATAAGGCGGAAATGCTGCGTGAAAAGCCTACCCGGTCTGCCAGCGAGTTAATGGTTCGCCATAACACAAATAGTAGTAGCAGATTCAGTACGATTAAGACTGAACTTAGTAGGTACAGTGGCCAACCCGCATTGTGCATCACCGAGCCCAATGCTACGTTAAACAATATCCATAAACTTGCTAAAACTGCAGACATGAACATGGTAAGCATTAATAGCATGGAGAGAGATTGTTTAGACAGTTTCCACTCCTTGCTTGCTAAATTGACCTGAGCGGAATACTTATCCTTGTAGCCATCAATTAACAAGTCAGCTGAATCCAGCAACTGTTTCACATCAGCCCCCATGGATGGTTGGGGGCCTTGTGGGATTGATGTATTATCCGAGTCAGACATCAGTGGCTACTATTTATTACGGAGTAAAGAAGTTAGCAGTGCACCAGCAGCGAACGCAATACCCGCAGTGGCGAGAGGATTTTCTAGAGCAAAGCTGCGAACCTTCGAAGATTGCCACTTTTCCTCTATCATTTTTTGCTGTTTGGCCATTGATTCTGCTGACTGAGATAGCGTTTCACGCAGTTTCTCCTCTCCTCCAGAGGCTTTTTCTGAAAGTGAATCCACTGCTTTGTGCAAAGCCTCAGTGGTTTTCTCAGTAACAGGTGAAGCTGATTTAGCGTGAGTTGTAGTCGTATTCATAGTTGCTGTAGCCATAGTAAATCTCCTTTTGATGACAATTATTTAAAAAGTTAACTGCAATTAGGAAGCAACTCAGATAGCACCCTTGGTATCATCATTGTTCCTCTTGATGTAACTGCAGCAAGAGCTAAGCCATAAAATAAAATGCATTAAATTCAGTAGCTTAAGGCCTGGTTCGAATGGCTGAAGTTTATGTCATAGGTAAATTGTACGGATGGCAGGTAAATATTACAGGGCTGTAAAACAAACAAAATGCATTTAATGAGGAGAGAGTTACAGTGTGGGGTAAATCTATTCGATGCTTTTAGGAAGTAAGACAGGAAAACCTTTTTCCTCAAGCCAATTACAGGCTGCTGCCGATTCTTGAGTAAAGAAATGATATTCTTCACTATAATTTGATACATCCCCAATGATGCTTTTTTGCAGTTCAAAGCGACAAACCGTTGCTTCATGCGTTTGGCCGTTAGCCCAGCACCAGTCGTATATTTGCTGAAACCCTTCCATCGCCTCTAATGAAGGCATAACCCAATCACGAATATCTACATAAGCAGCCCAAGGAAGATGTTTGATCTCTTGTACCTGATTTTGGCAATCAGCCAAGACTTCTCTCACAGTATTCTTAGTCCAAACACCGCGTAATTTAACGCACAACACTTGACCGCTCACTTCCATTGAACAAGTATTTTTTCTAATCATTAGCTCCTCCCTTGTCTAAAGTATCGAATTTTAAGTACTTAATATACTTTTTCTTTTGATTAAATAACTTATTCGAGTAAGGAGCCTGTCTGTTGTAAAAAAAGTGTCGCAAAAGCATAAACTAAGCATCATCAAATATCTATCTAACTGTCATATAACAACGTCACATTAAGCCGCCCTAAAATAACTATCAGGAAAACTTTGTGTATAGACCTAGATTCTCAAAATTAACTCAGGCGATGACCTTAGCCATCGGAACACTTAGTCTTTGTAATACAGTCATAGCTGAAGAAATCTTAGAAACTGCAGAGACAATGGAATCAATTACGGTTGTAGGAAAAAGTGTGTCTTATGCTAATAATCAAACCTCTGACGAGATGCTCAAACAGCAAAGCGCCTTAACAAGTGCTTTAGCGGTGATCGATAATTTACCAGGTGTATTGGTGAACGAAGGTGATACCTTTGGCTCTGATGACTGGTCAACCACTGTTTCAATACGCGGTTTCCAATTGAGTTTAGACGAACAACAAATTGGTATTACGATTGATGGTATTGCCAATGGTAACTCTAACTACGGTGGTGGTGCTAAAGCCAACCGATATATAGACACAGAAAATCTGGGTAGGGTAGAAGTGTCTCAAGGTACAGGGGACATCGCATCACGTTCTAACGAGGCATTAGGCGGTACGCTCAACTTCACGACTAAAAATCCTGATTCAGATGAAAATATGGTAGTGAGTGTGTCTTTGGGGAATTTCCAAGCACAAAAATACTTTGTACGTTATGAAACCGGTGAAGTTGCCAAAGATACCTATGCCTGGTTTAGTGCTTCCAGCAGTCAAAACAGTGATTGGATTGACCAAGCAGCAGAGAATAAACGTGATCATTTAGCGGGTAAAATGGTTAGTTTGATGGGTGATGTTGAAATAAAAGCCTATGTTTCTTGGGATGATACGCATGAAGATAACTATCAACGTATCACCCTTACTGAATTTGAGCAAAACCCAGAGTGGGATCGATTGACTTCAGACTGGACAGGCGTGCCTTATGTTGATCAATTATATCGTCTTGGCTGGTCTACCTTGCGAGAAAATTTATTTGCCTATATCAGCGCTGATTATAAAAAAGACAACTTAGAATTCTCCGCCAACGCCTATTATCATAAAAATGAAGGACGTGGTGATTGGGTTCCTCCTTATATTGTTGATGTTAAGGCCGACGGTGATAATGTCGGGCATTCAGAATTAGTATCAGGTAATACTGTATTGGGTGGTTCTGCTTTGGGCACCCTTTTCTTTGTTGACAACAAGGGGAATGCCCTCAGTCCGGATCCTTCCTGTACTAGCTCTATTACCTTTCCTTACGGCGGAGCAGGCAGAGAATATGATTCAGCTTGCTATGTATCAAGCGCTATTCCGGTCAGTTCTTATCGTACGACTAATTATAAAAAAGAACGTATTGGCTTTAATGCCGATTTTGCTTGGTTTAGTCAAATTGGTGAAATGGAAAATACCTTACGTGGCGGTTTGTGGTACGAAAATTATCAACGTGATGAGACCCGTAGTTGGCAAAAAATTATAGATGCTGAAGTAGGGTATGAATTTGATCATACGCCTTACTGGATCCAGTATGACCGCTCTTTCCCAGTCGAAACTGTGATGGCTTATTTAGAAAATGAAATAAACATGAACTGGGCAACATTGCGTTTTGGAGCTAAACAGTTTTATGTCGACTTAGAGCGCAACGATAATTTTGCTGTAGATGCAGACTTAAAGGTTAACTCTGATTCGGATTTGTTGTTCTCTGCTGGTATTGTTGTGCCGATGCCAATTAATGGTTTGGAGTTGTTTGCTGGCTATGCGCAAAATTTTGCCGCCATTAAAGATGGTGTGCTAGAGGCAGATCCCTCCAGATTTACCAATGTTGAGCCTGAAACGGCAGACAATATCGATTTAGGTTTGCGTTATGTATCAAATGATTTAAGCCTGAGCTTGACCTATTACGATATCCAATTTGACAATCGTTTGACCTTCATCGCGCCGGGTTCTGCCTCTGGAGTGGATTATTTATCGGGTGAAAACGGTAATTATTTGAATGTAGGTGGGGTTGAATCCAATGGTATTGAAGCGTCTATCACCTTAAGTATTACAGATAATTGGCAAGTGTATGCATCTTATACTCATAACGAAGCGACCTATGTTGACAGTAGTATAGATTTGCCAGATGGCAGTTCTACTGAATTAAGTTTCCCAGCGGGAAATACGGTTTTCGGTTCACCCAAAAACATGGCGGTGGTATCCCTTGATTGGATAAAAGATACCCGCTTTGCTGGTATGTCGACTAAATGGGTTGATGACCGTTTTATCGATGCAGCCAATACTCAGGTGGCAGATGCCTATGTTATAAGTGATCTATATGCCGGAATAGCGGTAGATAGACCTGTGAGCGGTATAGAAACTGTAGAGTTAAGGTTCACAGTCAATAACGTTTTAAACAAGAGTTACTTAGGTGGCATTGCTGGTGGTTGGGGGGCTTGGATTGGCGCCCCTCGCACAGCGGCAATCAATCTAATGGCTAAATTTTAAACTGCGTGTTAAGCATGTGATTGACCTTCGGTTGATTAGGTGTTCCCTGGTTGGGCGAGCGTAAGCTCGCTCTTTTTTATTTTGACAAGGTAATTGGTATTCCTATAACGCTAGCAGTTTGGTTTTGAAACTTCGTCGTCGTTTGTCTTAGGTGTTGTTGCTGAACTTGGTGATATCCTTTGTCCACTCCAACATCTCTTGATGCGTTAGGTCATCAGGTTTATCGGTTTGAGGCTTCTGGTAACTGTAATAGCTGTGACTTTGTACACTCAGTAGTCTGCACATTAGTCGCACAGGCCAGGTGACGTGGTTAAATAGATACGACTACGTTGTAGTGATACCTTATCCGATTAATGCAATTAATACCGAACAAGAAAAACCGCGCTTTAGCGCGGTTTAACGAGGGTATCACTTACTACGAAACAACTTAATCGTTACTATGCAAACTGGCGTTTAAGCCGCCCCAACTTGAAGAATCAGCGACGATGGCTTCTACTGCACCCGATTGGCTGTTACGTCTAAACAGTAAACCATTCATGCCTGATAACTGGCGAGCCGCGACAATTTGTCCATCAGGTGTTACTACCTTGGTGCCAGCGGTAATATATAAACCTGCTTCAACAATACAGTCATCGCCTAACGAGATGCCAATACCCGCGTTTGCGCCTACCATACTGCGCTCACCAATAGCGTTAATGGTTTTGCCTCCGCCTGATAAGGTACCCATGGTTGATGCACCGCCACCGATGTCTGAACCATCACCAACAATAACGCCTTGTGATATACGGCCTTCGACCATCGAACTGCCTGTAGTGCCGGCATTAAAGTTAACAAACCCTTCGTGCATAATCGTTGTGCCAGAGGCTAAGTGAGCACCTAAACGTACGCGATCAGCATCACCAATACGCACGCCTTCAGGGATCACGTAATCAACCATACGCGGAAATTTATCAATGGAGTAAACCACTAAATGGTGATGTTCAACGGCGATGGCGCCTTTTAGCTCTTCCACTTTATTGGGCAATACAGGGCCCGCAGAGGTCCAAGCGACATTGTTAAGTTGACCAAACAAGCCCTCAAGGTTGATGCTATTGGGTAGTACGGCACATTCAGATAATAAATGCAGGCGTAAGTACGCATCTTCTGCAGACTTAGGTGCTTGATCCAGTTCAATGCTTAATTCAATGAATTCACATTGAATGAGTCCTACTTTTTTAGCAAGACAACTACGTTCGATTTTTTTATTGCTACGAGCAAACCATACATCCAATGTCTTGCCGCTTTCTACGTCGAAATAGCGATGGCCTATACGAGTTGTTGTCATGATGTTTCCTATTTCAAATCAAAAAATTTTGCAGATTATGGCCTGTATTGCGCTTCATAGCAGCCACCTTTTGTTTATAGTTTACAACCAAAGTGTCTAGATAGTGTTGGGCTGAGTGCCAATCTAGACTCATTGTTTGCCTAACTGATTTCGCAACGTTAGCTTTTATTTGTCGAATGTTTTTCCAACCACAACTTATATTCATCGGAGTGCAGAAAAGTATCGCTTTCATCAAGTTCTGCAATAACACCTTGCCCCATCAAGAAATTAAATTTACTGCTTAGTACGTCCATAAGTTCGATACTTAAGGCGTAGTCTTTAGCTAATAAACTGACCTGAAGTAACACGATATACGCTTCATTCTCGTTAGGTCCGGCCATAATAGACTGGCGGCCAAATAATATTGCAGACCTAAAATCTTGATTGTAGGCATGTAAAATAGCTAATTCGCTAAGCATCTTACTGTCTTGGCGAGCGTATTGGGGTAAGCCTTCAACCATTTTTATTGCTTGGTTGAAATTGTCTTGTTGAATGTAAAGCGATTCGAACAACAGTGAACTTAAACCTTGTTGCTCAAACGCGCTCATCAACACGTTAGTAAACTGAGGATTGTCGCCCTGCATCTGGCTGTATTTGCGCAGCAAAAAATCGTTCAGCGCAGGCTCTGCTTTTATATCTGCATCAATAGCCTGATACAAACTGATGGTTTTATCCCATTGGTTTTTTTGGATGGCTAAAATTAAGTTACTTAATTGCCCTTGTTTATGGCTATATTTGCTAAAAAGCTGAGTAAATTCACCCACAAAGTCTAGGGCAGAATAATAAAATGACACCGGATGAAAGTCATAAATTTTGTATGAGTCCTGCTCCAGCCAGAAAGTAACATAACTGTAGCCTCCTTCACTTTCAATCCGGTAGTAAGCGGCTAACTTATTGTCAGCCTTTTCCTCTGAATGCAAATAACGCCAAGTGAATGACGTTGATAGTTCAAGCATGCCTGAGACCAATTGTTGTTTTAAATCAGCCGCTGTTTTGGCTGTGACCAAAGGGTTTGAAAACTGAGTCGACTGAATATTACGCAATTGCTTAGCAATGCTAAGTACGTCGATTTTGCTTTGTAGACCCGCACTGTTGTTATTGTTTAAGTCCTGCTGTAGGCCCTGATTAAACTGAAAAGGACTCAATGTATTATCAATAATCTCTGCTGGTGTTGTTTGATTTTTGATGGGGTTGGCAGTCTGGCTTGTGGTACTCGAACAAGCGCTCAAAGCGAAAAAAAAGACTATGCTACTGCAATGTGAGACGATAAAACGACGCTTAACCATACTACTGTCCTGCTTGCTCTGATTGCATTAAACGACGTTTATTTAAACTCAGCAGCAGTCTTTGCAGTTCTGTGTTGCCTGGCTCATTGATGACGTTGGTAATACTGTTGGAATAATTCATGGTGTTTGCTATGTCTGATAGCAAACGTAAATGCTCTGTCACACTCTGTGGGTCAACCGATTCTGCTTTTGCTTCATAGATGTTTTGAAAAGAGAGTACGCGATTATCATAAGCGATTGTTGAAGAATATTTAATATGGTTATCTTCAAATAATTCACTTCCTTCATCTGCGCTAAAATCGATATGCTCAGGCAATTGTAAGCTGACCTTATGGTCTACCGTTATATTGCTGTAGACCGCCAGCGGTTGCTCTCTTTTAATCGAACTTGGTAAGCGAACATATTGGTCAGGGTAATCCGCTTGTAACTCAAATTCAGCATGTTGTTCTTCGTTTAATTGCCAGTAATCAGGCACTAAATAGTGTTCAATAACCGTTAGGGCATTGTTGCTAGGTTCGTCTACAACACTTAGCGCCGAAAGTACTTCAATTTTAACAAAGCGCTTTGCGTAATAATTTAAGTACGACTTCGCGAGTTTCACCTTGCCTTCAGACTTAAGCCGATAACGCAGATTATCTGCTTCACGGCCGGTCATGGTTGTGGTAACAGTCAACTCAACAGGTGAGAAATAATCAGCGGCGAGGATAAACTCTTGCACGTTAATGGCGCTTTTGAAGTTTACTTGCGGTTTAGCCATGCTTAAATTTGTGGTGTTAGGGGCGACAACAAGGGCTAAACCATAGTCAGCCTGATATTTACTGTCTAAGGTTGACCCTTGGTGAGTCATGGTCGGATCTATCCAATAATCCACCTTATTTAATTGGATTTTAACGATAGCGTGGTCGAACACCGCATGGGTAGGCAGATAATCATCGACATGTGCCCGTCTCGTCGTAGACACTAAGGCAGGGGAGGCATCAACACCGAGTTGCTCCAACAATAGACTCAGTAACAGAGATTTATCTTTGCAGTCTCCCTGACGATTTGCAAAGGTTTCAGACGGACTGTGGGGACGGTGGGAGTTTTCGCCAAGCTCTAATCCCAAATAACGGATTTGATTTTGAGTAAAATTAATTGCTGCATTAATGGCTTCGTTTAGCGGTAAATCTTGTAATTGCGAAATGTATTTGGCTAAGTCAGGTGAGGCCAAGTGGTCAACATCAAACAGGGTATTGGCCCATTGTGCCACGTCTTGCCAAGTTTGGTACTCGCTGAACTGAACGTAGGGATAAGGGTTGTACCACGGGGGGAGATTATCTTCTTCATAAATTTCTGCTGTAGTGGTTAATACCATGGTGTAGCGCGTGCCGAACTCTTTGTTTTCAATACTCACTGGCGCATTACTTTTAAATACTTTGTATTGAATGGGCCGATCTTTTGGCATGACTACTGCCACGTTAACCTTATCAACCGGAATTGACCAACCAAGGGAAGCGCCGCTCGAGAATTTATCGCCAAACACAGGGTTATTGCCCACAAGCGTATAGCTGTAATCGATAACGTCACCCACTCTAATATCTTTCAATAAAACGACCGCCTCGACTTCTCCTGAATAAATATTGCTACTTTGCCTGTCTTCAACATTAATCACTTCCACGTCAGCACGTGTGATTGAGTTAACCGTTTTGCCAAGGCGGTTAACCGCTATGCCGTGCAGTTGCAATTTTTCATAGGCCGGGTTGAATCGAATGCGAATGTTAGAATTTGACTCAATACCAGAGGGGTCGGTCAAGGAATAAACATAGCGTGAATAGCTATGCTTTCCGTCTAAGCCACTTACTTGTTTATCAACTAAGTGATAATGAGTTGGGCTGAGTAAATCTACAAAATCGCCAACCTGATAGTCTTGTATTTCTATCCACTTGGCTGGAGCAACCAAGGTAAATTCTGGTTCATGGGCGTTTAAACGGCTCACAGCGTGGCTGGCAAACGCATTGCACAGTAAACCCATTAACATAAATAAACGTGGTAACACGTAAAAATGGCGTATTTTTAGACTAGGCATATCCCTTTCCTAATAATAGGGTGGTGATGAAGAATAACAGTGAGGCAGTATATCCTTTCTTAAAGGATTTTATTACGCCTGATTAGCATGAACTGTGAGTACACTAAAGGTGTGTTTACAAACTTAATTTAAGCTGCTCAGCAGGCTTAATTTGATGTTCAGCAATAACTTGTTTGATTGGAAAATTCACTAACTCAAACTCTAATCCCCGATTATTGGCATTGGCTGCCCCAGGGGCAAAAGCGCAAAGACTCAGTATCTCAGCGTAATTGTTTTTAGGCCATAGGTAGCATTCATCAAAACCATTTTGAAATAAAGCGATGCCCCGCTTGTCGGCGCTTATTTTAGCGTTTCTGGTTATGCTTAATTTTTTAAAGTAGGCCCGGGCCTCTTCAGATAAGTTGGTTATACCCGCGCTAAAGTCGTTTATGGTCACTCGCTTGGTTTTTCCTGCAACATCTTGCACCGCTTGCATGGTCAGCGGCGAACCGTATTTGCTAATGGCTGATTGCAATACTTGGTCTCGAATTAAGTCGATACTTAAATAGGCGCTACTGAGCAAATAACGTAAATTCACCGCGTCGATAAACCCTGAGTTTTTGTCAAAATGTAAATCAATACGTTGCTCCAAGGTGGACTCTTGAAAGGGTTGAAAAAAGCTAAATGTCACTTTGTCACTGCGGCTTCCGCCGGTGATGTTGTGGATCTCACCGCCTTTTTCATTCAATTCTATGGCTTGAGAAACCACATTTTGACCAATTTTTACTTCTTTAATATCTAAACTTGATACAAGTTGTACCGCGGTGTTTTGTGGGTCAAGCAATTGGCTCGAGCGGTTAAAACGTTTCAATCCTTCAAGTTGCTCTAGAGGGTGGGCCTGCGCCGGCAAAGCCAAAACAAACAACAGCTGAGTAAATATAATTACTGTAGCGATAAAAAAACGGTTTTTATTAGCATAATGCTTAATCAGCATGAAGAGCCTCAGTTACTATGATATCTGCGATATTCCAATTCAAATCCTAACACATAAGCTGTTGAATTAAATATTGAAAACGAATTGCTTGCGTTAACTTTCCTGAATTAAAACTTTACACTTTTTGACAGCATGCTTTTCCGATTTTGATATGCTGTGTTTCTCGAGTTAGCGCTACAGGAAAGCATAATGATACATACGTACAAACGAGCAAATTTGATCGTTAGAGCAAAAAACGTAGTGAGCTTTTTACTGCTAACTTTGTTGGCCTTACCGTCATATGCGCAAAAATCGCCTTTGTTTTCTGAGTATGCTATCACCTTACCCTTTAATCTTACCCAACCTGTGTTAGCCCTAAATATTCTGGAAAATCCAGGTAATGAATTAGTCGCAATTGGCCTTACTGCAGAAGGTCAGCGCCAATTGGCGGTTTACGCCTTTAATTCCTTACACGACAAAATGCAATTAATTGACTTACTGACCTTAGGCCAGCAATTTTTTGCTTACGATCAAGGTGTCGCCCAACCCAGTGGTTTGCAATCCTTGTATTTTTTGAGCAGTGAAAGAATCTTTGAATATGTGTACGTTGCGCCAACACCAGAAACAGATGAATACACGGGGCCAGCAATGGCCGCTCCTCACATACCGGCAGTTGTCAATGATTTGCAATCAAACTCGTATCTTAAACCTCTGCACACAGTTTCTACCATGTACTTTGGTACAAAATCAGATGCTTTATTGCAGTCAAATTTTAGCCAAGATATCAATGATGATCAGCAAGACGATTTTATCTTGTCGCAATTTGAAAAGGTTGATTTATGGCTGTCAAAGCCAGGCACTAAGGAAAGGGTTACCCAGTCTTTAAGCATACCCGCTTTGATGATCGTTGAAGGTGAGGCGCTAACTTTTAAGCCCCATGAGCTGTTTTTGGCAGATATGAATCGTGATGGCAGAAGTGATCTGGTTTTGGTGGAAACAGGTCAGTTGAAGGTATTTGAGCAAAATTCGCAGGGCACTTTTGATATTCAGGGCAAACCTGTTCACTTGGCAGAAGATATCGAAGGTATCAATTGGTGGGATAAAATAGACGCCGATGGCCAGCAACTTAGTCAAAGTAATTTAAAACACAAAATGGTAGAACTCATTACCGATATCAATGGGGATGCCGTCGCTGATCTTGTGGTGCGTTTTGCGCAAAGCTCCGGTGTATTAGATCGAACCAATGATTATGAAGTGTATTATGGCCAACTTAAATCACAAGGTTTGATGTTTGCAAAGACGGCCGATACCCGTATTCAATCGAGTAGCACCTTATCTGATTTCAGATTAGTTGATTTGGACAATGACGGCCGTCAAGAAGTGATGGTATCGGCTTTTGAGCTAGGCGTGTCGCAGATTATCAGTGCTTTATTATCCAGCAGTATTGAGCAAGAAATATTGCTGTTTAAAATGGACGACAATCAAGCTTATCCCGCAAAACCCACCGAAAGCCAAGAGGTTGAAATTACCTTTAGTTTGTCATCTGGTAGCAGAGGTGAGCCCATGGTCAAGCTCATCGATCTGAACGGTGATGGTTTGAAAGATTTCGTTTTTTCAGAAGAAGACGAACAAATCAGAGTCAATATGGCGGTGAATGACGCGAAACGTTTATTCAATCGCCGTTCTGAAAAATACTCAGTACAAGTGCCTAAAAATGCCAAGGCGATTACCCACAGCGACATTAATTTGGATGGTAAAACAGACTTGATTTTACACTACAGCCGAGTCGATCCACCTGAACTGCTAAATAAAGTGATTGTGCTGATCGCTAATTAATGGAAACTATGTGAAAATTTATTCCAGCAGCGACCTCTAAGAATGTAATTTCAGATTGCGAGGGCATTCAGGTTTAGGCACACTCTGCAATAATTTGCTTAGCTTTAGTAGCTGACTCTATAAGGAATCCATGAAAACCCCCAAACGAATTCAGCCCTTAGTTGACGATGGATTAGTCGACGAAGTGTTATATCAATTAATGAGTGGAAAAGAAGCAACAGTATACGCGGTGCGCTGCGGTGAAGAAATTCGCTGTGCCAAAGTATACAAAGAGGCTATGCAGCGCAGTTTTAAAAAAGCTGCTCAATATCAAGAAGGGCGTAAAGTTCGCAATACTCGTCGTGCACGAGCCATGGAAAAAGGCTCGAAGTTTGGCCGCAAACAGCAAGAGGATGCGTGGCAAAATACCGAGGTTGACGCCTTGTTCAAATTAGCTAAGGCTGGTGTTCGTGTGCCGCAACCGTATGGCTGTTATGACGGCGTTTTACTCATGGAACTGGTAACGGATGAGCAAGGCGATGTGGCGCCTCGTTTAAACGATGTCAGCATGAGTGCTGAACAAGCAATAGAAGACCACACACAAATCATGCACTACGTAAAACAGATGTTGTGTATTGGTTTGGTACATGGCGATTTATCTGAATTTAATGTGTTAGTGGATGACTATGGTCCAGTGATCATCGACTTGCCACAAGTGGTTGATGCTGCTGCCAATAATAACGCTTTTAGCATGTTGCAGCGGGATGTGCGCAATATGAGTGAATATTACGGTCAATTTGCCCCTGAGTTACTGCAAACCCATTATGCAGAAGAAATGTGGGCCCTGTTTGAAGCTGGTGAATTAACGGCTGAAACTGAACTAAGCGGCCACTTTGAGTTTAGCGCTGAAGACGCCGATGTAGACTCAGTGCTAGAAGAAATAAAAGCGGCCTTTGCCGAAGAGCAAGCCAGACAAGAACGTATCAAAGAGGCCAATGAAGCTGACTAGTGTTTTGATGTGGTTTACACCTACCTCAATGTGAACACTTTGGCATATTGTGTAGCGATATTTTCTAATCGACGAATTTGTTTTTCACTGTAAACACCTTCATACAAAGAGCGCATGGTGCCATCTTGATAACTTTGGTTAATGCATGCTGCCAACGCAGCACTCTTTGTGGGTCGACATCATTTGAAAACGCTAAATAGAGTTTTACCTCGCCTATATTAAAAACAGGAACAATATCAATATTGGGCTCATTTTGGGCTATCCATAATGCTCTGACCCATGGAAATAAATCAATTTTTATATTTTCATTCAAACGTTCACTAAATTTTATAATTAATTCAACGGTGACCCCAGTGACTTTACCATTTTTATCTAGGTGGCTACCGGGTGGACTTTGTTCAGTGAGAATAGAAAGTCTTTGATCTGGGTTTTGGGTATAGGTTTCTGCTAGTTTTTGCGAGGTCACTTGAATTATGTCATTTGGCAAGGGGCTGGCAGCAAAAAAACAACTTAAGCAAGAAATTACAATACCACTGCTCCGCTTGGCAACTACTGTCATTCGCGTTATTCTAGTGGTAAAAATTTTACTCTTTCAAGTGACGTTACGTATAATGAACTACTCGATACGTGATAATAAAGAGTGACTATTCGCTAGTTAAAAGTCAGAAATTAAGAGAGATAAAGCGATTAACCCTCGAGTACGTGATGCAAAACGAGGGCATGGTTATCTTTGAGGGTAGAATTTATTCAATCTAGGAGCACGCACTTAAAAAATCGTTAGTGAGTACCCATACCGATTGAGGTTATTAACCTTTTATTCTTTGCAAGCTAATTGAGATTGCGCGAAACAACGTGTTTCAGCTTCTTCTCGTGTTTCGCCCCCCATACAAAAATCTAATCTCAGTATTTTTTCTTCTGGGGCTGCGATTCTGTCTTCGGCATTGGTCCATTTCCAGCTTTTTATGACTTTGGAAGCAGGTTTAGCGATGTGCTTCTGGGGTACGGCACTGACCAAGGTAACGTTATCTGTATTACCATCTTTGTCGATAGTGACTTTAAATACGCCGCAACCTACCACTCCTTTTGTAGCTAATTCGATAGGATACATAGGTGTAACCGGTTTTTCTCTAAGCCAGATGGATTCATCTTGAATCGGCGATAGTTGCGTGAGTTGAACATCAGCAAAATTTTGAGCATATGTTGTAGTAGAGAGCAGCAAAGTACTACAAAAGGTTAATATTTTTTTCATTTGACTTCCTTAGAATAGTCTTTTTAAACGGCTTTATTAAGGGGTTTTATCATAAAGAGGTAAATATTGTATAGGTTAAATTTATACTCTTTTGTAAGATTTCTTGTAAAGCCTTCACCTGATTGTGTTGTTTTTAGCTTGTTTAGTTCTCAAAGCTCAGCCGTCTACTAGTTTTGCAGCGGAATTCTTCCCGTCTTGACCGCGTTTTTTATCAACTTTGGTTCTGGGGCGATGATAAAAAGATCACCATTTAAGCCGGTTAAACTTCTCGGCACATGGCACTGACTGGCTATGTCGGCATTGGCTTTAAGGTGCTGCGGCTCGCCATGAGTGGGAATAGCCAACTGTGGTTTGACCCAGTTGTACATGAGTATTAATTCTTCTTGGCAAGGATGACCCGAGGCGTGAATGGGTTTTGGGTTATCTTCTGCTAAAATCGTGCGGATCTTACGCTGATGAAATAGGTCTATCATTCTGTCGATAAGTTTTTCATTGCCCGGAATGATGATCGAACTAAAAATGACCAGATCATCGGCCTCTAAACTTAAATTGCGGTAGTTATCTTGTGCTATCTGACTCAGCGCTGCTCGGCTCTCGCCTTGGCTACCTGTTGCTACAGCCAAGACTTCATGTTTTAACAAATAGCCTGCATGAAAGGCATCGATGACTTCTAGTTCTTGAGGCCAGTGTCCGGTAGCTCGCGCTGCGCTGACGGTGTTTTCCAAAGAACGCCCAAATAAGGCTAAATAACGTCCGGTTTTTTGTGCAATTTTTGCAAGGCTGATCATGCGAGCAATATTACTGCTAAAACAGCCCACCACAACTCGACCTGTTGCTCCCTCAACCAGCTCCAATAAACCTTGATAACAGTCACTTTCAGATATGGAGTGACCAAGACGCAACGCATTAGTGGAGTCACACACCATGGCATTTACGCTTTGTTTGGCGAGTTGTTTAAAGATGCTGGCATTGAAAGGTTGGCCGGTAATGGGTTTAGCATCAATTTTCCAATCTGCAGTATGAAACACGCTGCCCGCTTCGGTGCGGATCATAAGTGCGTGAGGCTCTGGAATAGAATGAGTAATACCAATCCATTCAACATTGAAGGGGCCGATATCGACTTTTTGCTGGGTGCTCACTTCGATAATGGGCATTCGCTGCGCTAAGCCGTCTCGTGATAGTTTACGGCGCAAAATCTCTGCGGTATAAGCCGTTGTGTACACAGGGCATTTAAAGCGTTGCCAAAGGTAGGGGAGAGCACCAACGTGATCTTCATGAGCATGGGTGATGACAATACCCGCGAGCTTATCTTTTTGAGCGGTGATAAAGCGTGGATCAGCGCACACCACATCAAAAATATCCCGTGCCATAACTGATGAACCGGAAGCTTGGGTATATTCTGGTTTTAAGGGGCTTTGAAATGTCACCCCACAATCGACCATTAACCAGCTATCGGCATGACCGTATAGATTCATGTTCATGCCGATTTCGCCGGTGCCTCCTAAGGGTAAAAACCAGAGGTCGTTAAAGCTGGGTGTGAGGGAGTCGATGGGCTTTCCTTATTTTTACTCAACGGGCAATTTAATTACTGCCACGTATTACTGTTTAGATAGTTCGTTTTTGGCTAAAAGGTTCACATCGGTATTGCTCAACTTTAGGTGTAACAGCGATACAAGTAACAGCAGTTACACCTAAGGTACTAGCAGTAATCTTGCTTGACGTTGATCGATTTTAAAATCGAATTCACGTAAAAAATTCATTCCTAACAAACCATTAATATTGGCGGTCGTCTCCATGGGGATGACCATAACCGATATATTACTTACGCTAACATGATTTAACCTAAGTTCGGCAAATTGATACATCGGAGCGGATACCCTTCCAGCGGCAGTATTAACATTAAACCGTCCCACATAATTCACCTTAAAGCGATGTGACAAGCCTTGAAAATAGTCTTGCGAGATAGACGTTATTGACGCACCTGTATCAACTAATAAAGCGACTTGGTTGCCACTTAGGTGGGCATTAACGACATACTGATCTCCTAGCTGCATTAACTCAATAGCCGAACTGCTCGGAATACCAGTGTCAATCTCAGGGATGTCATCGTTTTTATTGGCTTGCCCGTTATCATGCGCAATAAAGGTAAGTTGCCGAATACGCATGGCATTGGGGTCATTGTAATCAAGGGCTGCGAGAATGTTTTCCATTAAATTGATTTGTTGTTGCTGGGCATAAGCCTCAGCTAGGGCCAAGAGGTACAGTCGATTTTCAGGTTCGAGTTGCAATAGGGGCTCAACAAAAATAGCTAAGGTATCCCAAGAGTGGGCCTTTTGTAGTTGTAATATTGTTTGCTCTGACAATGTGCGTATTCGCTCGTCAATTAACTGGTTTTGTTCGTCACTCATGGGCTGTTTTTTCAAACTATAGAAATGCGCAATGGCGTCACTGGTTAGGTTGGTTTGCACAATTAAATCCGCTTCAAGTAGCAAAAAATCCATATCCAAAGGGTACTGCTGTAAATAGTCTCGTAAAAACAACTCTAAAGCTGGGTAGTTCTCGTCACGTAACCATTGTTGTGCCTTTGCAAGTAGCTCGCTGCGTTCTGGTACAGACGTGGCATGAAAGTTGGTTGAGGCGGGTTGGTGACTAGGTGCATGTGTAGTTTGTTGAGAATCTGCATTGTTTAGCGGAAGTGCATGTAACTCTGATTTCGCTTTTTCCGAAAAAGGGGCTTTGTCAGAATTCGGAGTCTGCACCTGCTGCGTGCTTGTAGTTGCGGTTTGTAAGAGCTGCAGTATTAAAGCAAAGTTCACCAGTAGTGATACGGCAAGTGATACAACCAGTATGCGATGCCAAGTCATTTTGTAACCACGGTAATTTGTGCTTGGCTGTAAGGGGTAGAAAATTCCGCAGGCATGCGTTTAGGCCGTCCGCTTGATAAGGCGATACATATAAACTCAGTACGCGCTGTTAGCAAACAGGCGCCATCAGCGGGCCGAATAAATTGGAATTCTCTGGCAAGTTTGAGTTTACTGTCGCAGGCTACAATCCATGTTGCACACGCTATTTTGTCATGCAAATAGGCGGCAGCTAAATAGTTAATTTCATGGCGACTGATTGCCATACCTCGATCGAGTTCTTGGTATTTTTCAATGCTTAAACCCAAAGCATTTGAATGTGCCCAAGCGGTTCGTTCGAGCTGACTCACATAAGCGACATTATTGGCATGGCCATAATGATCGATGTGTTGTGCAGTAATGTGCCAATGAGAAATAAACGGCTTGTGGTACTGCCATGCAAGTGCGGGTAATTCAGGCTGATTTGAGTGAGAGCTTGGCGTTGACATTAAGGTATTACACATCTGGTAAAGGGTTGGGTTGATTAGGAGCAAACATCAGTTTCATCAATCTTTGTTCGTGATAAACAATAGGCAAAATAAAGTCTTCAACCTTGCCAATGCCTTTAAAGGCCTTAAATCCATCACTAACAAAGGTATGCAGCGCGTCGAGTCCTGCGTATTTGGCAGGCTTGCGCGATAGCAGTAACAGAGCAGAAATACCTCGGATTTTAACCACTTCAGCTAAGTGGTTTCCCAGTACTTCTATCAAATAAATCTGTTGTTGGCGCCCATGAGAATTATTACAAGCACGATAAGCCTCAAGATAGCGAGCTCGGTTTAAGTCTTGGTCTGATAATTTTTTGACCATTTCGAAATCGAGTTCAAAAGATAACTCGTATAGTTGTAGCGCAGTGGCAAGCGTTTGTAAGGCTTTATCTGGCACCACAGTCGACAGTTTATTCACCACTCGTGCAATGTCCTTGTCGCGCTGACTAAAATCCTTAGGCCCGTATAATTCATTCACAAAAAAGGTTATTGCGGGTTTAAACTTTTCATTGGCATAGCTGGTTTGATGGCTAATCATCAAGCGCTGGCATTGCCATGCTTGTAAGCGACGAATGCGCTGTAACCAGCCACCTTTTTGCGCGATGTCTTGCATTGTTTTCACGCCATGTAAATGGCGAATAATTTGTTTAGTATGTTCACTCATTTATTAACATGATTTCCGTTTTGCACTGATTGATCAACGTTGGAAGCAAAGATGAAGGAACAAGTTACTCATGGCTAAAAGGTGGTTTTCATCAGGCTATTTAGTCTTAAAATTTACCATAGCTTGGCGTAAACTGGTTTTGAAAACAATAGGTGGAAGTCAGCTGTGCTTCAGTCTAAAATGCGCGCCCTTATGAAAAACACTCACACTCAGCTTATTTCTCCTGGCTTGTCAAAGACCTTATCGTCAGCAAACGCCGAGGCTGTTGCGCAGTTTAACTATCGCGACCTCATTGTTTTGTTCGACCAACTGTTTAGCCGCAGTGAAAATACCCGTTTAATCAAAGGTGAAAGTGAGCCTGTTTATTTGCCAGCCGATACCGAGGTTACCTTTCATCGCGTGATTTTTGCTCACGGTTTTTTTGCCAGTGCTCTTCATGAAATTGCCCATTGGTGTTTAGCCGGTAAGGCTCGTCGTTTAGTTGAAGATTATGGGTACTGGTATTGCCCCGATGGCAGAAATACTCAGCAACAAGCTGAATTTGAATACGTTGAAATAAAACCTCAAGCCATTGAGTGGGCCTTTTCTGTGGCATGCGGCAGTCTATTTAGGGTCAGTACCGATAATTTAAACGGGGCGCCGGTGGATACCCGAGGTTTTACGCGTAATGTGCGTTTGCAAGTTTTACAGTACTTACAGCACGGCTTTCCACCTCGAGCCCAACAGTTTATTGCTGCATTGCAGGCTTTTTATCAGACTCCAGCATTAACAGAGCGAGATTTCCATGCTTAAAAAACTGTTCAAAATTGGCCTTATTGTCAATCCTTTTGCCGGTATCGGTGGTGCCTTGGCATTAAAAGGCAGTGATGGGGCAGAAATTAGAACCAAAGCCTTAGCCTTAGGCGCAGAAAAAAAGGCCGGAGATAAAACCCGTTTAGCGCTGTCGGAAATACTGGCTTTAACGTCGCAAGTGCATATTTACACTGTAGCTGGAGAAATGGGAGAAACACTAACCAAAGAAATGGGGTTTAATTATTCAATTGTGTATCAACCAAGTAGTGAACAGAGTGAAGGACATGACTCTGAAGCAGCAGCTAAAGCAATGCTCAATGAGCAAGTCGATTTATTGTTATTCGCTGGCGGTGATGGTACCGCTCGCAATATTTGTCATGCTATCGATACCGCTTTACCGGTATTGGGAATCCCTGCGGGTTGTAAAATTCATTCCGGCGTATATGCGATTACTCCGCAAGCGGCAGGCAGAGTGGTAGCGCAAATGGTTCAAGGTCAAATCGTAAGTTTAACCCAAGCTGATGTGATGGATATTGATGAAGCCTTGTTTCGACAAGGGCGGGTAAACACCCGTCAGTTTGGTGAAATGCGAGTGCCGACTGAGCTGCAGTATATTCAGGCAGTGAAAATGGGGGGTAAAGAATCTGATGAATTGGTGTTGGCGGATATTGCTGCCTACATTATTGAGTTAATGGATGAATATCCTGAGCACTATTTTGTAATGGGTTCGGGCTCTACTGTTGAGTTCATCATGCAAGAACTTAACTTAGATAATACCTTGTTGGGCGTTGACCTACTTAAAGGCGGTAAATTGATCGCAAGAGATTTAACCGCCGAGCAGCTATATCAATTTATTCATCAGCAAGCCACCAAGCTGGTCATTACCTTAATTGGTGGGCAAGGCCATGTATTTGGTCGTGGCAATCAACAATTAAGTCCTGACGTATTGCGTGCTGTGGGTAAAGAAAATATTCTACTGGTGGCCACCAAAAATAAGTTAAACAATCTTGCTGGCAAACCGCTGATTTCAGACAGTGGTGACATTACCTTAGATGCTGAATTAGCGGGTTTAATGACCGTAATCACCGGCTATCGTGATCAGGTACTTTATCCGCTAGCAAATTTAAATTAAGGTAAAAATTCCAACTATGCAGTTAAGCCATCTTATCAGTAAAGCCGAGCAGTATTTTGTAGACGTAGTGGATAGCGGTAGTGATCAAGACCTATTTATCGCTGGTTATGTTCAAGGACACTTTAGTTTGGCTTTGGCAAAATTGCAGTCCTGTGATGACAAGTCTGCAGAGCAATTAACCATTATTCTTGACAACAGCTTGACTCAAGCGTTTGCAGATAATGAGTTAGACCTTGACGATCAGGCGCAGTGCCGCAAGCTTGTTGAGCAATTAGTTAGTCGCTAAGGTTTGGTAAGCCACTTGCTGGGTTTAGTGCTTTAATCCCCCCTTATCATCAACTCTGTTCACGACGTATGAGCCCACGTATTAAAAAACGATTAGGGTTTAAGGCATCCAGTAGAGACGCAGGTAAAGGCAAAGGTTCATGGCAAATCTGACTGGCTAACACCTCTGCTAACAGGGGGGCGGTTGTTAAACCTCTCGAGCCTAACCCATTCAATAGATATAAATTAGCAAAATCACTCGCTAGGGGATAATGCTGAGCTGGGAGGGCTTTGTATAGATCCCAAAATTGCTCTTTTTGCTTAGGAATATTTGGCACGGCGCCCACCATTGGCAGGTGATCCGCTGTGCTACAGCGAGTGGCTGCCCTACCTTTACCTTGGCCGACTAACTTATCTACCCAAGGGCAATTTGCCAACGCTTTTTGATGCATAGTGATGTTTTCTGTTTCTTCACTTTTACGATATTCGGTTGAAAAGTCTTGTTTCTTATAGCTTGAGCCCAGAGCGTGCAAGCCTTGATGAGCAGGGGTTAAATAGCCTTTATGACAAATTACCGTGGCTAGCTTACCGAGCTCAACACTGCTATCGATATACTCTACTTGCCCTCGTACCCCGCGCAAAGGCAATGGTGTTAGTTGCTCAATATTCGCAAATTGACTGCCGGTGGCCACAATCACAATATCCGTTTCGATCCTGCTTTGCGTTTCAAACTGCAGTTGCCAATGCATGCCAGTGTGGCTGAGAGAGGTTAGTTTATGACTAGTATGCAGACGGCTTGCGGCGCTGTTGAATAAGGCATTCACTAGCTCTGGCGGATTGATCCATGCTCCTTGTGGAAAATACAAACCGCCAAAAGGCAGGTTAAGCCCTGCAAGCTCTGACGCTTGTGCTGGAGTAAGTGAAGTAATGAGCTCCTTGGGCCATATATCGTGATCAATGAGCTTTTGTTGGCGCTCAAGTACTTTGTCATTAAACGCGGCTTGAAATACGCCGCACCATTGATGAGCAAACTGAATATTATCTTTGACTAAGCCCTTATAAAAGTTACCCGCATACAAATACGCTAAAGCATGAAATTGACTGCTGTGATTAGCGATTGCATTTAATTGTGGATACAACGCGCCTTGATGATTGCCTGATGCCCCTTGTGCTAGCGTGCCATCTTGGCAGTATACATCCGCTATTAGCCCTCGTTTTGCTAAAGCATAGGCACAATTAGCAGCGGCTAATCCGCCACCGATAATAGCGATCCTGGTTTGACTATTTGTTGTTGAGGCGTCACTAGACTGGATAGCAGGGCGAGCAAAATAAGGTTTTGGCCAAGGTACGGGTGTTTTCTGTGGTAGCGTACCACTCAAATTATGTCTTTTTTGGCCATGACCGGCTACTTTTTTAACACTAAATCCCGCGGCTTCTAAGCCTCTTTTTACGCTACCTGCGGCGGTAAACGTGGCATAGTGGCAATCTTTTTTCGCCAAGCGCGCCATTTGGCTAAACAGTGCCTCTGTCCACATTTCAGGATTTTTACTTGGCGCAAAGCCATCTAAGTACCAGCAGTCAACCAAGCCTGTTGGTGTTGCATATATCTGAGGTAATATTTCATGTACATCACCGAACCACAAATCGACAATCACGCTGTCATTTAAGAATTTTAAACGATGACAGCCCGCGACGTTCGGCGGATATTGCTCAATTAATGCATGACTATAAGCTTGTAAACTAGGATAACGTTGTAAGGCCAGTGCTAAATCAGCCTTTGTGAGAGGATATTTTTCGACGGTACTAAAGTGCAAATTGAACAAAGGTATACTTTGGGTGTCGCGCAGTTGTGCAAACAAGGCGAGGGTAACAAGAAAGTTAAGTCCGGTGCCAAATCCTGTTTCAGCGATGGTAAAGTGCGAATCTTGCCAGTTGAGCCAACGCTGGGGCAGTTGATTATGTTGGATAAAAACATGCTGAGTTTCTTCTATACCAGAGGCATCGGAAAAATAAAGATCGTCAAACTGCTTGGCAAAAGGGGTGCCGTTTTCATTAAAATGGATTTCAGCATTAGTTATTTTCAAAAACAAATTTCCCCTAAGATGCAAGTAAATAATATTCAGATACCTAGCATAGTGAGCTAGTGTTCAATTCGCGGATAGTTTAAGGTAGCGAACGCTAGGTAACAAATTCACCTTACTGGTTTTGGCCTTTTTATTGCAAATATTCAGTATATTGAATCGTGGTAAAGAGCAGACCAGTTTACACTGTAAAATCATTAAAATGTGCGACAAATTTTTGTTGAAGGGTTTAGCATGAGAAGAGCGGTAATCACTGGCTTAGGTATAGTTTCCAGTATCGGTATCAATAAAGAAGAAGTCACAGCGTCGTTGCGAGAAGGACGCTCTGGCATCACCTTTTCTGAAGAATTCGAAAAAGCAGGCATGCGCAGCCATGTTTGGGGTAAAGTCGATATTAATTTAGACGACGTCATCGACCGTAAAATTAAACGTTTTATGGGCGATGCTGCTGGCTATGCTTATGTGGCTATGCAACAAGCGGTAGAAGATTCAGGTTTGACTGAGGACATGGTGTCTAACGTTCGTACTGGCATTATTGCTGGCTCTGGCGGTGCATCTTCACAAAACCAAGTTGAAGCCGTTGATATCCTACGCGAAAAAGGTGTGAAGCGAATTGGGCCATACATGGTGACTCGCTGTATGGGCAGCACTGTGTCTGCATGTTTAGCCACGCCCTTTAAAATCAAAGGGGTTAACTATTCTATTAGTTCGGCGTGTTCAACCAGCGCACATTGTATCGGTAATGCATTAGAGCAAATTCAATTAGGCAAGCAAGATATTATTTTTGCCGGTGGTGGCGAAGAGCTGCATTACACCTTGTCAGCTGAATTTGATGCCATGGGTGCACTCTCTACTAAGTACAATGATAATCCAAGTAAAGCATCGCGTACCTATGATGCAAATCGTGATGGATTTGTAGGGGCAGGCGGTGGTGGTATGGTTGTGGTTGAAGAGCTTGAGCACGCCTTAGCACGTGGCGCGAAAATTTATTGTGAAATCGTAGGTTATGGGGCCACTTCTGATGGTGCTGATATGGTTGCTCCTTCTGGTGAAGGCGCAATGCGTTGTATGCAACAAGCCATGCAGGGTTTAGATAAGCCTATTGATTATATAAATACTCACGGTACCTCTACGCCGGTGGGAGATGTAAAAGAACTCTGGGCGATTCGCGAAGTGTTTGGTGACAAAGTGCCACCACTAAGTGCGACCAAAGCGATGACCGGCCATGCCCTAGGTGCCGCCGGTGTTAACGAGGCGATATACAGTATATTAATGATGGAAAATGGCTTTATTGCACCGTCCATTAATATTGAAACTCTCGATGAGCAAGCTGCTGGTATGGATGTGGTGATGACAACTCGTGAAACAGAGCTTACGACAGTGATGTCAAATAGCTTTGGTTTTGGCGGAACCAACGCTACCTTAGTTATGCAAAAGTACAAACCGTAGCTAGTTAACTACTATCAAGCGTTTATGAAAAAGCCGTTCTTATGAACGGCTTTGTTATGTTAAAGCAAACCACGATATGCTTAGTTTTCTATTACCTTGAACTGAATGGCGCTAGGATAGGTTTGACTGTGAAACAACTTGTGTTGTGCTTTCACAAAATCTTCAGGCTTGGCTTCAAAGATATTTTCAACGTAACTTTGGGGATTCATGTCGATAAAAGGAAACATACTGCTTTGGATTTGAATTTGCAGTTTGTGACCCCGTTTGATGGTATGTAATACGTCTAACAACTGAAATTTGACCAAGGTTGGCTCATTAGCTACAAAGGGTTCTGGCTGACTCATGCTATTTCTAAACCGACCGCGCATGGCATGCCACCGCACCAATTCATGGCGATTGCCCGTTTCTTTATCGATCTCATTGGTATTCACATCCTTACCCGGAAATACATCCACTAACTTAACGATAAAATCAGCGGCGGTTTGGTTGGTCGAAACCCACAGGTCTAAGTCAATGGCGCCCGCAATAGTTTGATCTTCTGTAGCAGGCTCTGTATTAAAGACCAGCACATCTGGACGTCTGGCTGCAAAACGCTGATCTTCTGCCATGTAAGGTCTGTCCCAACCTCGGCTGATTTTAGCTGAGTGTGGTACTGGCTTTTTAGGATCGCTGACATAATCACTAAACCCGCCACGGCTTTCTTGGCTGGTAAGCAGTTTTTCATCGGCACCAAAATACAAGATGGTCTCTTTTCCTGCTTTGGGTGGCCAACTAGAAAACTCTCTCCAGCGATTTGCCCCAGTCTCGAAAATAGTGGCAGAAGACAGGGCAGTCTTTGTCTCATTTTTCAGGTTCTGCTTGAAAAAAGGCAGCAAGATATGTTCTTGAAACCAAGCGCTGGTATCAAATCCTAGCTGTGCCTCACCCATTTTATCGCCTTCTCCGCGGTTCCATTGGCCGTGATACCATGGGCCCATAACCAAATGAACATTATCTTTTTTGTTATTTTTAGACATGGTTTTATAGGTTGATAAGGGGCCGTATAAATCTTCTGTGTCATACCAGCCGCCAACAACTAAAGTCGCTGGCTTAACGTCATTAAAATGCTGTAGTACATTGCGTGCCTGCCAGTACTCATCGTAATTAGGGTGTTGGGTTAATTCATTCCAAAACGGTCGTTCGCCCTTAAAATACTTGGCGTTAACATTGCTAAGTGGCCCTAAGTCGCGATAAAACTGGTAACCGTCTGGTGTGCCTAAATTTCGGCCTTTAATGCCAGTGGCTTGTGGCCCTTCACGGGGGGCATCAAAGGTATCAAAAAAGATAAATGCCATTGGCACTACGAAGGCCCCGTTACGATGAAAATCGTCAAAAAACCAGTCAGCAATCGGTGCCTGCGGTGAGATTGCTTTTAGCGCCTTATGACTATTAATGGCACCAACCGAGGTATAATAGCCGGGATATGAGGTCCCCCACATACCTACGTTGCCGTTGTTGTTCGGCAGGTTTTTTACTAGCCAATCAATGGTGTCATAAGTGTCGGTGGCATCGTCTGCATTGTTGCCGCCTTTTTTGTAAGCGTCCTGAGGGCGCATGTTGATAAATTCACCCTCTGACATGTACTTGCCGCGTACGTCTTGAAAAACAAAGATAAACCCTTCTTTTTCAAAAATTTCACTGGGGCCAAGTTTGGTTTTGTACTTATCAACGCCATAGGGTGCAACCCGGTATGGGGTGCGTTGCATTAACATAGGCCATTTTTTGGTTTTGTCGTATGGCAGATAAACGGATGTGAAGAGCTTCACTCCGTCGCGCATCGGGATTTGATACTCATATTTTGCGTAATGGGAACGGATATATTCCGCTCTTTTGTCTTGTTCTTTGCTGTCCGCCGCTTGTACAAATGCTGAATGCATTAAAATACAAAGTAGGGCAAACAAAGCGGCAAATGACGTGGTTTTCATTACCATTCCTTTTTTATTTGTTCGATGGTTAAGGTTTACTGCCAATTCAGCCTACTATAAACGCAAGGTATGAACGATAAACATGAGTTGAACACCACATAAAATAGGTTTATTGCGTGAATGCGTGAATGCGTGAATGCAGGAATGCTGAGTAATGACTAAATTTGGCTTAAGCTTAGCAACTTCGTTTTACTAAATACGGTGATGTGGCCATAGTGAATGTGAAGTATGCCTTGTTTACTAAGCTCTTGAAGAATTTTGTTCACCGTTTGGCGCGAGCTATGCAGCATCAAAGCCAAAGATTCTTGTGAAATTGCTAGCTTGAAGACTTGGCTATCATGCTGCTCGTGTTCAGTATATGAAAATTCCAAGCCGTCAATTAATAGCAGTAAACGACGACACAATTGTCCTTTTAGTGACAGGCTCGCCATTTCGTCAATAAGTTTAAAACTGGTGCGCACTCGTTGGCAAAGTAGACGAATAAAAAACGGATAGAGTGTAGGGTGTGCCGCAAGTAATTGCTCGAATTGCTGATTTGAAATTTTCAGCAGGCTACAGTCATGCTCGGCAATGGCATCATGAGTGCGGGGTAAGCCATCAAACATTGATATTTCGCCAAACCAATTGCCCTCTTGTAGCCACGTTAAAATCAGTTCTTGCCCATTTAGGCTAAGATTACTCGCTCGTAATTTGCCGCTTAGTAAACAATATAGCCCATCGACTTTATCGCCTTTGCGATGCAAGTATTGCCCAAGGTGGAGATACTTCATGGTTGCTGAACCGACAATAGCATGCTGTAAGTGCAGGGGTACCTGGCTAAACCAACGACTTTTTTGCAGGCTGGGTTGAAGTAAATCGAAATCTATTGGCATGTGTTTTAGCAAATGTCTAATTGGCGACAGTTCAAAAAGAGGCTTTAGCTTATGTTGTTGACAACAAATTAACAATCAGGCGAGTAAATAAAATGCAGTCAGTTAAACAACAGGTTTCAAGTGAAGAGTGGCAACTGAGAGTGGATTTAGCTGCGTGTTATCGTATAGTCGCGATGCACGGGTGGGATGATTTGGTGTTTACTCATATTTCCGCCCGGGTGCCTGGACCTGAGCACCATTTTTTGATTAATCCTTATGGCTTGATGTTTGAAGAAGTAAGCGCCTCCAGTTTGGTTAAAGTGGATTTACAGGGTAATAAGGTCATGCCCTCTGATTATGACATCAACCCAGCGGGCTTTGTTATTCATAGCGCGGTGCATGAAGCCCGAGATGATGCTCAGTGTGTACTGCATTTACATACCGCGGCAGGTATCGCTATTTCTGCTACCAAAGACGGTTTATTGCCCTTAAGTCAGCAATCCTTATTTGTCTTGTCATCATTGTCTTATCATGACTACGAAGGGGTTGCGCTTAATCCAGAAGAAAAAGTGCGATTGGTAGCTGACTTGGCAGAAACTAATTTTATGATTTTGCGTAATCACGGCTTGTTAACCTGTGCCACTAACATTCCAGACGCCTTTTTGTTTATGTATCTACTTGAGCGCTCTTGTGAAATTCAACTCAAAGCGCAATCAACAGGGGGGGATTTACTGCCTATCCCAAATGCTATTTTAAGGGGTATTCGTGCTCAAGCTGAGCAAGTGACCCGCTCTGCCGGCGGAGGTTTGGCATGGCCAGGGCTTTTGCGTAAATTAGATCGTATCAATCCTGGTTATGATCAGTAAATTTTGACCGATATCAGCCTCAAACGTTATAAACAACTAACTCAGTACAACTACTTATGTGACCACAAAATAGCGTATTGGCAATCATCTGATCTTAGCAGAGCACAAGGGCTGGAAACCATTTTGTTTATACATGGCTTTCCGAGTGCATCGTGGGATTGCAATATAAATGGAAGTATTTAGCGCGGATTACAGCTTGCTGTGTGCCAATATGTTGGCTTTGGTTTATCAGAGAAACCAAAGCAATACCAATATCGCTTAGTAGAGCAAGCCAATGGGCCCTGGATCGTTAAATTTTTAAATAAAAACAAGCTTAACAAAAGCTTTACAAGGATATTCGGCAAAGATACTCAACCACAGTCAGCGCATGTCGACATTTTATGGCAATGACTTCAAAACAATGCAGGCCACATGGTTTTACCTGAGCTCTTAGTTTACATGGATGAGCGCCAGCGTTTAGGGAAAAGATGGATTGAGGCAATGATTGAGACAAGCATCCCTCTGTACTTCATCAACGGCGCACAAGCCCCGATTTCTGGTAGACAACTGTTAGACCGATACATTGATATCGTGCCAAATGCCCGAACGGCTTTATTGGATGTAGGACATTAACCGCAACTTGAGGCACCGCAAGCAGTGCTGCATTTATATTAAGCTTTTTTACATTTAGTGCTGAGTTCTGACACTGGCTCAGTGGGTGGTACACCATAAAAAATCACTTAGTTTATTTGTTAAATATATACAGTGCGGCGCTTTACCTCATCTACCTTCATGGCATACTAAGGTCCTTTATTTTTGTGTAAACAAGAACCCTATTAATGAAAATTTATTTTGAAGACAGTATGCCTTATGGCTCAGAATTTTTTGCTGAACTAGGTGAGTGTCAGGTGTTTTCTCATAAAACTGTCGATGCCGATATGATTGCCGATGCCGATGTACTTTTAGTGCGCTCTACTACTAAAGTGAATGAGACATTATTAGCGAAAGCTTCTAAGCTAAAATTTGTTGCAACCGCAACAGCGGGTACCGACCATGTTGATATTCCTTACCTAGTGCAAAGGGGGATTCATTTTCAGTCTGCAGGAGGCTGTAATGCCGTAGCAGTGGCAGAATATGTATTAAGTGCTTTATGTGTCATGGGCAAAAAATTAGGATGGCATTTAGGCGATAAAACAATCGGTATTGTAGGTGCAGGCCATGTTGGTAGCGCCTTGCAAAAAAAGTTAGATACTCTCGGTATAACCTATTATCTTTGCGATCCGCCTTTGCAGGAAGCGGGAGATCCCCGCCAGTTTGTTGACATGCAAAGGATAATGCACTGCGACATCATTACTCTACATGTTCCTTTTATCAGTGAAGGCAAACACCCAACAGAACACCTATTTGATGTAGCCCGCTTGAATGAACTTACCGAGCAGCAAGTATTAATAAATGCTTGTCGCGGTGAAGTGATTGATAATGGCGCGGTGCTGAGTTTGTTTGAAAGCGGTAAAAGGTTGAATTTAGTGTTAGATGTTTGGGAAAACGAGCCAGATATCAATTTAGCGCTTGTTCCTTATGTCGCATTGGCAACAGCTCATATAGCAGGCCATACGATAGAAGGTAAGGCCCGTGGCACGGAAATGCTTTATCAAGGCTTGTGTGATTTTTATCACTTGCCTAAATCTAAAACATTAAGTGATTATTTACCTCGGGTTGAAACACAATTGAATATAAATCCAAGCTTGGACGTTCAGCAAAATATTGAAAACTTAATCTTAGAGGTTTACAACATCGCTGACGACAGTAAACACTTTAAGGATAATATGCACAATGCAGAGCAATTTAGATATATCAGAAAGCACTACCCTATAAGAAGAGAGTTTTCTGCAATAAAGGTTAATACTGGAAATTTTTCGCAATCAAAGGCAATCTACGCCCTCGATTTTTTAAAGGCCTGATAGGCTAATCATTTTATTTTTATAGGAGTACTTCAAACATGTCTCGGTCTTTTGATGTTGCTGTGCTAGGCGCTACCGGATTGGTAGGGCAGCATATGATCGAAATTCTTGAACAACGGAATTTCCCGGTCAATACACTTTATCCTCTAGCGAGTTCACGCTCTGCTGGCGGTACAGTATCGTTCAAGGGTAAGGATATTACGGTACTTGACGCAGATACGTTTGATTGGTCAAAAGTACAACTTGGCTTTTTCTCTGCTGGTGGCAGTGTATCAGCTAAATACGCCCCCATCGCGGCAGAAGCAGGTTGTGTTGTTATCGACAATACCTCTCATTATCGCTACGAAGCCGACATTCCATTAGTTGTGCCTGAAGTGAATGCCCATGCTTTAGCCGATTTTAGAAATCGAAATATTATTGCTAACCCCAATTGTTCCACAATTCAAATGTTAGTTGCCTTAAAGCCCATTCAAGATGCAGTTGGTATTTCACGTATTAACGTCTCTACCTACCAATCAGTATCGGGTGCAGGTAAGTCAGCAATGGATGAATTGGCGCATCAAACCGCTGCATTGCTAAGCGGAAAAGAAGTTCAGGTAAAAGCTTTTAGTCGTCAAATCGCTTTCAACGTCATACCTCAAATCGATGTGTTTACTGATAATGACTACACCAAAGAAGAAATGAAAATGGTGTGGGAAACTCAGAAAATTATGGGCGATGACAGTATTTTGGTTAATGCCACTGCGGTCCGTGTACCTGTTTTCTTTGGTCACGGTGAAGCAATTCACTTGGAAACGCGTTCTCCGATAGACGCGGAAGAAGTAAAAGCCTTGTTAGCCAACGCGCCAGGCGTAAAGTTGATGGAACAGCGCGAAGATTTTCCAACTCAAGTCGGTAACGCTAGCGGTCATGACGAAGTATTTGTTGGGCGTATCCGCAATGATATTACCCATCCAAATGGTATCAATATGTGGGTTGTATCAGACAACGTGCGTAAGGGTGCTGCGACCAATAGCATCCAGATAGCCGAAGTATTGATCCGCGATTATATGTAATTTAGTTTTATTTCCATTCTATCTTAAGGGCTATTCAGTTACAGCGAATAGCCCTTATGTTTTCTGTTCCTGTGCCGATGATTCTCATACCACCATCAACCAGTTTTTAGTGGTCAAAGCGAGTGCATTCTAGATCCGTTTTCGCATCTGGTTTATAGTGCTAGAGTTGCATGTTATTGACATAAAATGTTGGAATACCAATTGCTAGGTTAGTGTAATTAAATTGGTTTTTACCTACTAAAGTCTAAAATTTGACACCTTCTTAGTCATTTTCAAGATCAACAGCATGGTTGTCTGATTGAGTAAAATGCAACTAACATAATTGGGTTAGCTGGCAGGTTATTGCAAGATAATTAATTTTTAGGTCGAAATGGAACCGCAGATCACATGACACAACCACTATTGGGGCAAGCCGTTTGACAATCAAAATGCTAAACAAGGCGAAATTATTTGTCGTTTGTTGCTGTTTCGCTATCTCGACTTTATATGCAGCCGTACCCCAAAGTGTGCAAGTTAAGGGGCCTAAAAACAATTCCGCTCAGTATTCTGGCGTTAATTATGGTCCAATAAAATCATCTGATACGCTATGGCAAATTGCTAGCCGTTATAGACAAAGCAAAGAGTTGTCTATTTACCAGGTCATGTATGCGATTTACCAACTGAATCCCGACGCTTTTGAACAAGACAATCTTAATCTAATCAAAAATGGCTCTATCCTAAAGTTACCCTCTGAGCGTTATGCCTCTAGAGTTGATAAAACTGCCGCGCTTGATCGTTTTCAAAGCGATGAACAGATCCTCAAAACTGCAGCGCCTACCAACAGCGAAGCAGTTGCCAGTCAAAGCCTCAGTAGTAGTGCAAAAGTCAGTAAAAACGAGCTAGACGAAACCAAGGCGCTAATAGAAGAAAAATTGGGAGCGTTAAATGAGGCACAATCACGCCAGTTTCTTGAAATTCGGCAACAATTTGCCGAATCAATCAGTCAAGTTCAAGCGATCTTAAATAAAAATCAACAACTGGTTGAGCAGCTTGATAAGGTCAATACTGATATTGATCAAATGCGTTCAGAGGAAGTCGTAAAAAACCAGCAGATGGAACAGATGGGTCAAAGCATTGAAGAGCTTCTGGCTCGTTCGCGCCTAGAAGATGAGCTGAAAGCCAAAGCGGCTGAAGACGAGGCCAATGCAAGTTGGTTAGACAGTCCTTGGATGCTGGCAGCAATTACGGTTCCTTTGACCCTGTCGCTTCTTGGTGGCTTGGCGTATTTTTTCTTGATGCGCCGTAGTGCAAACGATAAGCCAAAAGAATTTGATTTAGTAGAAGACGATGACATTAGTCTTGATCCCCACAGTTCAGCGTTAGACGACTTATCTGATGCCTTAAGTAATGAGCTTTCTGATGAACTAGGGGATGACCTCGATGATGATAATCTGTTTGGCGATGACGACCTACTGGATGATGTGCTTGCTGAAGAGCTACGTGAGTCTCTAGATGATGCCCTGGATGACTCCTTAGATAACGCGTTTGATGATGAATTAGATTCTTTTGATGACTTAGGTGAAGACCTGCTTGAACCTACCACCGCTTCGGAAGAATTTGAGGAAGGTGACTCTCAGATTGGACAAAATGAACTCGATAGTCTGTTCGATGAAGACGACGATGAGGATAACTTACTTGCTGGTATCGGCGATGATGCAGAAGCCGAGCTCATTGATAGTGACATCGACGATGTACTAGCAGAAATAGAGCCTACGCCTCAACCGGAAGTAGCTGAAGCTATCCGAGAGCCTGAAAGTGACGCGGCAGAGTTTGAAAAAGAGTCGCCTAGCATTGAAACGGTCGTTGACCAAGACGAAGCACCAGAAATCAGTATTGATGAATTATTTGACGGTGAAAATACGCCTATTGTCACGCCAGATATTATTTCTGATGAAGATGAAGATATCAATGAAGACGTTTTACAAAAATTAGACAAAGAAATCGCCGAACAAAATGCTGAGATAGATAATATTACGGGCAATTTGCTTGATGAGTTAGAACAAGTAGAGCAGATGCGAGAAATGCTTGGTGATTTTGGGGACGACGATGATGAAGACGAAGCTCCGCAAAATACTGTCGCTCAGCCAAGTATCCAAAAACTAGACGAAGAAAGCCTTGCTGCGGGCTTTGATGAAAACGCCGGTTTTGAGCCTGAATTTTTAGAAATAGATAACGAGCTGGACGAAAACCCAGAAGATGATTTTGGACTTGCCCTAAGCGCTGAAGCCGAGGAAAGCGCTGAAATCGGACAACAGGCTGACATTAAAGAGACAGCAGACGCTGACATCGAAGAGCCAGCTGACATCGAGGAACAGGCTGACATCGAAGAACTGGCTGACATCGAAGAGCCAGCTGACATTGAGGAACAAGCTGACATCGAAGAACAGGCTGACATCGAAGAACAGGCTGACATCGAAAAAATAGCTGACATCGAAGAGCCAGCTGACATCGAGGAACAGGCTGACATCGAAGAACAGGCTGACATCGAAGAACAGGCTGAAATCGAAGAAATAGCTGACATCGAGGAAATAGCTGACATCGAAGAACAGGCTGACATCGAAGAAATAGCTGACATCGAGGAACAGGCTGACATCGAAGAAACAGCTGACATCGAAGAACAGGCTGAAATCGAAAAAATAGCTGACATCGAAGAGCCAGCTGACATCGAAGAAACAGCTGACATCGAAGAAACAGCTGACATCGAAGAACAGGCTGACATCGAAGAAATAGCTGACATCGAGGAACAGGCTGACATCGAAGAAACAGCTG